>JAKAHR010000015.1 GCA_021825365.1 Nitrospirota bacterium
TCTCCTTGTACTGCTCCTTTGGACTCCCTTTGCTGCTTCCATCGATGCCACTCCTTCCGTTTACCTCAACTTGGAGTGTCACCCTATTTCCTCATTTCCTTGGTATCATTATCTGGTCGTTAGCGCAAGGATAAGTCTGGTGCTGAACACGCCAATTATTCGCCTCGATGCCGGCAGGAAGGTCGTGACCGGCGCAGACGGCAAGGACTATGGCTACAGCAAACTGCTCCTTGCCACCGGGGGCGGGCCGCGGACGATCTCCATCCCGGGCGGAGACCTGGAGGGGATCTGCTATTACCGCTATCTCGATGATTACCTGAAGGTGCGAAGCGAGGCGGAAGAGGGCAAATCTGCGGTAATCATCGGCGGGGGGTTCATCGGCTCGGAGATCGCTGCCGCCCTTTCCGTAAATAAGGTGAAGGTGTACATGATCTTCCCGGATGCGCATCTTTGCAGCAGGGTCTTGCCGGAAGCCCTGGGGCAGGCGGTCCGGAAGAATTTTGAAGAAAAGGGGATCACCGTGATGGCCGGGGAAAGGCCTGCCTCTTTCTCCAAAAAGGGGAACAGGTTCGTTACCCGCACGGAAGGAGGGGTTGCCGTCGAATCGGACATGCTGATTGTCGGCATCGGCATAGCTCCTGACACGGCGCTGGCAAAACAGGCCGGGCTCGATACGGGCAACGGCATCGTGGTCAATGAATACCTCCAGACATCTGATCCTGATATCTTTGCAGCCGGGGACAATACCTTCTTCCCTTATAAGGCGCTCGGAAAGAAGACGCGCGTGGAGCACTGGGACAACGCCCTGAACCAGGGGAAATACGCGGGCGGCAACATGGCGGGCCTTCGTGAGCCCTACCACTATATGCCCTATTTCTTCTCAGACCTCTTCGAATTCGGTTATGAGGCGGTGGGTGAGGTGGACGCAGCTCTTGAGACCTTTGCGGACTGGCAGAAGGAGAACGATACAGGGGTCATCTATTATCTGAAGGATGGCTTTGTCAGGGGAGTCATGATGTGCAATGTATGGGACAAGGTGGACGCTGCGAGGGCATTGATCCGCGAGGCGAGACCCATGCGTCCTGCTGATCTGCGGGGCACCATCCGGTGAGGAGAGGATGATGACACAAGCAGGCTCTGACGGAGGGCAGCCAACCTCACCCCTGACAAGAGAAGAGGTCGCGGACCTTCTCCGGCGTGTCCCCGGATGGAAGATGATCGGGAATGCGATTGAACGGGAATTCCGGTTTCCCGATTTCCGCGACGCGATGGTCTTTGTGAATAAGGTTGCCGAGGCTGCGGAGAGGCAGGAGCATCATCCGGATATCGTCATTTCCTATAACAGGGTGCACCTCGTCCTCACGACGCATAAGGCCGGAGGACTCACGCGCAGGGACTTTGCCCTGGCCGCGGCGATCGACGAGTTGATCAGGGCGGGTGCTGCCGGATGATGGCCGTCAGGGCTGAGACATCCCGATCACTGGCCGGCAAGGCCGCCCTCGTCACCGGGGCCGCCAGGAGGCTCGGACGCGCCGCGGCCCTGGCGCTCGGCGCTGCCGGCGTTCATATCGTCATTCACGACCACCAGACCCTTCACGGCGATTGCGAACATGTCTGTGAAGAACTGGGGAAACTGGGGGTTAATTCGTGGATCGTCACCGCTGACTTCGAAGACCCCTCTGACTACGCCACCCTGATAGAGCGCAGTCTCGGTGTCAGCGGCCGGCTGGATATCCTGATCAACAATGCGTCCATCTTTGTCCCCGACACGATCCAGGATGCGGGGTTCACAAGCGCTGTGCGACACCTGCAGATTAATGCCTGGGCGCCGCTGGTCATCAGCAGGGATTTCTCGCGCCTGGCGAAGAGCGGAAAGATCATCAACGTGCTCGACTCGCGCGTCTCCGGATATGACTGGAGGCATTTTTCCTATATCCTGAGCAAACTTGCCCTGCGGCTCGTCACGGAGATGACTGCAATTGAATTTGCCCCTGACATAAGCGTGAACGCGGTGGCGCCGGGTCTGATCCTGCCGCCCCCGGGGAAAGATATCGGCTATCTCGAAGGCCTGGCGAAAACAGTGCCGCTCAATCGCCACGGCGGGACTCGGGATATCACGGATGCGATGCTCTTCCTCCTGCAGAGCGATTTTATCACCGGCCAGATTATCTATGCTGACGGCGGCCGGCACCTCATGGAGTATGACGATGGACCGCATACTGATCGCTGACCTGGGCTTGCGCTGCATCATCGGCGTCAATGAGGATGAGCGGCGCGATAAACAGGATGTGGTGATAAACCTGGCGCTCTCGGCTGACCTCTCGACGGCATGCAGGAGCGACCGCTTCGAAGACACGGTCGACTACCGGGCGATCAAGAAGGCGATCGTGGCGCTGGTCGAAGACTCGCGCTTCTTCCTGATCGAGGCCCTTGCGGGGGCGATAGCGGATCTCTGTCTCAAGTTTCCGGCCGTACGGGAAGTGACGGTCCGCGTTGACAAGCCCCTTGCACTGCGGTTCGCGCGGAGTGTTGCGGTCGAGATCGTCCGGAAGCGAAAGGATTCACCCGATTCATGACGCCATGGCGGGAAGACAGGCGGATAATGCGTCGCGTCTTCGTCATCTCAACCGGCCTGGATCGGGAGTGCTGAGAGGATGGTCCGGGCTTACCTGAGTATCGGGTCGAACCTGGAACCGGCTGAAAACGTCAGAAAGGCGCTTCTGCTTTTGTGCACGCACGTTCGCATCACGGGTCTGTCTACCGTGTACCGAACGCCTGCCGAGGGCAGGCCCGAACAGCCGGACTACTATAACTGCGTCGCGGGCATCGAAACGGACATCCCGCCCCTGGAGTTCAAGCTGTCGGTGCTGAGGGCGATAGAAGGGGAACTCGGACGCAGCCGGACGGATGACAGGTTCGCGGCGCGCCCCATAGACCTCGACCTCATCCTCTACGGAGATATGATCATGAAGACGCCCGACCTCGAGCTTCCGGACCCGCAGATACTGAGGAGGGCCTTTGTCGCGGTCCCCCTTCAGGAACTGTCGCCTCATCTCGTGCTGCCGGGATCAGGCCGGCGCATCGGGGAGGTGGCGGCGCAATCCGTCGGGGAGATGATGCCTCTTGAAGGCTATACAAAACAATTGCGAGAGGAGTTGCGCGGGCATGAACACAAAACGTGTTGAAGATCTGGTCAGGGAACTGCTTCAGGAGATAGGGGAAGACCCGCAGCGGGAGGGGCTGCAGATGACCCCCCAGAGGATCGCCAAGGCCCTGGGTTTTCTCACCTCCGGGTATGGCCAGGATGCCGAGTCCCTGATCCACGGCGCATGCTTCTCGCAGACGACGACGAGTATGATCGTGTTGCGCGACATCGAGGTCTACAGCATGTGCGAACACCACATGCTGCCCTTCTTCGGCAGGTGCCACATCGGTTATATCCCCCGCGGCACGGTCTTCGGGGTGAGCAAGCTTGCACGACTGGTCGACATGTACGCACGAAGGCTGCAGATCCAGGAGAGGCTGACGGAACAGATAGCCTATGCCATCCACGACTCGATCAAGGCGGACGGGGTGGGGGTCATGATAGAGGCGCGCCACCTCTGCATGATGATGCGCGGGGTCGAGAAGCAGAATTCAATGATGGTGACCTCATCCCTTCTGGGTGTCTTTCGCAGCAATCCGGCAACGCGGCATGAATTCCTGTCACTTGTCGGAAGGCCCGTGGAGTAGGCCGGGACGGAAGAGGCGACTCAGGGGATCAGCTTGCGGCAGATCTTCTCGC
The DNA here is from genome assembly GCA_021825365.1 of Nitrospirota bacterium. Classification (GTDB taxonomy): domain Bacteria; phylum Nitrospirota; class Thermodesulfovibrionia; order Thermodesulfovibrionales; family UBA6898; genus JAKAGF01. The sequence continues at coordinate 3,785 of JAKAHR010000015.1, forward strand.
CATATTCGGACAGGGAGTCGAGGTCAAGGGGCCGTTTTCTCATCTCATTGAGTTTCAGCAGTTTGAAGTTCAGCTCCCGTATCTTCCTGATCCTCTCCCGGTCGTCGTCGATGGTGGCGATAAGGTCCCGCAGGCTGATCACCTCTTTTCTCAACTCCAGCTCAGGGGGCACGCACCCGGCGTTCCTGAGCACGCGGTAGGCGATCCTCAGGTCCTCCGGTATCCATGACTCATCTTCGAGGGCGAGGGGCCTGAACATGCCGTCGAGATTGTCGAACTCGCCGTTTTCCATCGCCTCGCGTATGCGCTGCTCGGCTATGCGGGAGAAGACGTTCATGGTCCTCAAGCCCTCTTCTTCAGGATCAGGGGTACGAAGAAGAGCACGGCGGCGGTGAGCACGATCCCCGCGCCGGGCGCCATGTCGTATTCATATGAGACGACGAGGCCGATGAGCACCGAGGCGAGTCCGGCCATGCACGAGATGGCGATCATGGCGCGGAGCCCCCGCGCGAAGAGGCGGGCGATCGCCCCGGGGATGACGAGCAGCGCGGATACCATGATAATCCCCACGATGCGGATCGAGACGACGATCGTCACGGACAATGCCACCAGAAAGACGATGTTGAGAAGGTCAACCCTGATGCCGCTCACCCTCGCCAGTTCCTCGTTGTACGTGATGAGAAAAAGCTCTTTCAGAAAGGCCATGATAAAGCCGGACACCGCGATCGAGACCACCAGAGTGAGGACGATCTCTTCCGGCGTGATGGCGAGGATGTTGCCGAAGAGATATCCGAAGAGATCAACGTTGTAGGTCCTTGACAGGCTCAGCAGGGCGATGCCGATCGCCATGGACAGGGAATAAAAGATCCCGATCGAGACGTCCTCGGATATCCTTCCCCTGCGCACCGTGAAATCGATCCCGATCGCGACCGCCACGGAATACAGGATAGCGGTGAACAGCGGATTGGCGCCCGCAAAGAAACCGATCGCAACGCCGCCAAAGGCCGCGTGAGAGATGCCCGCGCCGATGAAGGACATCTTCCTGAGCACGACGAAGGCCGAGATGACGCCGGTGAGGACGCTCACGAGGATCCCGGCCGCAAAGGCCTTCTGCATAAAGGGTGAGCCGAGCGCCTCAATCATCTCAGCGCAGCCTTTCGCATTTCTCGCAAACGTCGGAATGCAGCAGCAGGTCGACGTTCTTGCCGTAGAGGGAGGTGAGGACCTTTTCATTGAGAGCGCCCAGGGGGTTCCCGTGATAGTACAGATTGATATTGAGGCAGGCGATCTCGTCGACGTAAGTGGTGACCGTGCCGATGTCGTGGGAGACCATCAGGATCGTCAGGTTCATCTTCTTCTGGAGGCCTTTGAGCAGATGGTAGAAATCCTCCTGGCCGACGACGTCGATGCCGGTACTCGGTTCGTCCAGGATCAGCACGCGTGGGTCGCCTGCCAGGGCGCGTGCGATCGATACCCGCTGCTGTTGTCCGCCGGAGAGATGGGTGTACTGGGCGTCCTTGAGGTCTTCCACTCCCATGACGGCGAGGCTGCGGAGCGCCTTGTCCATGTCCTTTTTGCCCGGCCACCGGAAAAGACCTGCCGCATGGTATCTCCCCATGAGGACGATATCCTTGACAGAGGCGGGGAACCCCGGATCAATATTCTGGTGCTGGGGGAGATATCCGAACGCCCCGTCCCTCACCAGGTGTTCCTCGGGAGATCTGCCGAAGACCCTGATGCTGCCGGATGCGGGCCGAACGAGGCCGAGGATCGCCCTGACGAGGGTGGTCTTGCCGCCCGCGTTGGGTCCGACGATGCCGAGGAACAGGCCCTCTTCCAGGGTGAAGGAGACGTTCTTGAGGACCTCTTTGTCCTTTATCCTGACCGTCAGGTTCTCTATCGCCACCGCGATGCTCATCTCATCGCCTTTTCCATCATCGAGACGTTATACCGCATGAGATCGATGTACGTCTCCCGGCCCTTCAGCCCGCCCTCGGGGTCGAGGAAGAGCACGCGGCCATCCCCTTCGCGCGCGATCGCCTCCGCGACCTTCGCATTGAACTGAGGCTCCGCAAAGACGACCCGGGTCTTCATCTTCCGTACGGCGGCAAGGATCCTGCCGATATGTTTTGGCGAGGGCTCCTTGCCCGGGCTTTCTTCGATCACGCCGGCTACGGTGAGGCCGTACCGGCGGGAGAAATAGTTCCAGGCCGAATGGAAGGTCACATACTCCTTCTGTCTGAAGGAAGCGACGCGTCCGGCGATTTCGCGGTCAAGGGCAACAAGCCTGTCGCGGTATGCGGCGGCATTTTTTCTGTACAGGGAGGCGTTGGCTGCATCGGCAGCAACAAGGGCGTCTTCGATCCTGGTCAAAACGGACAGGCAGAGGACGGGATCGAGCCAGTAGTGGGGGTCTGCACCCCCCTGTTCCCCGTGATCATGATTATGGCCGGCGTAGCGAATAAGGTCTATCCCTTCCGAACAATCTACCACGAGGATATTCCTGTTCGCCGATGCGATGAGCTTATCGGCCCAGAATTCAAGGCCGGCCCCGATCTTGATGAATATGCGGCCACGGGAAATTTCCTGCATCACCCGGGGAGAGGGCTCGAAGGTGTGCGGGCTCGCGCCGGCCGGGAGCAGAAGCACCACGTCGACCTTGTCGCCCCCTACCTGGCGCGCGAAGTCGGCAAGCGGCGGAATGCTCACCACCACCTTTACCTTCTGTTGCGCTGCTGAGACGAAGGCGGGCGATACGAAAGCGAATATGAACGCCAGTAGGAGGATCACCCTTGCGGGTTTTCCCTGCATCGAAATCATGATAGAGTTTATAGCATAAACAACTCTCATTTGCAAATAACCATGGGGTTGCAGACTGATGAGGTCGGGCATGGATAGAAAGCACCCATAAGGCGGAAGTATCAATTACGATCACGCATACCGGGGACATAACAGCGGGTAAACTTTTCGACGGTGAAGGGACCTTTTTGCATGAACGACGCAGTAGAATAAAAAGATCATGAAAGCAAAGCGGTTTTCCGCACTCAGCCACCGGGACTTCAGACTCTTCTGGTTCGGGCAGCTCATCTCCCTGTCAGGGACATGGATGCAGTCCGTCGCCCAGGGATGGCTCGTTTACAGCCTGACGAAGTCGCCCTTTTATCTGGGCGTTGTCGCTGCGTCGGCATCGCTGCCCGTGCTCCTGTTTACCTTTGTCGGCGGCGTGATCGCCGACCGGTATCCGAAGCGGACCCTCCTGCTCCTGACGCAGACGCTTTCGATCTTCCCGGCCCTCATCCTGGGCATCCTCACCAGCCTCGGCGTTATCACCGTCTGGCAGGTCGCCCTGCTCGCCGCGTTCCTCGGCACGATCAACGCGGTGGATATACCGACCCGCCAGTCCTTCCTCATCGAGATGGTCGGCAGGGGGCATATCGTCAACGCCATCGCCCTCAACTCGGCCGCATTCAACGGGTCCCGCATTATAGGGCCGGTCATCGCCGGTCTTTCGATAACCTATTTGGGAATGCCGGCCTGTTTCTTCATCAACGCGGCGAGCTTCATCGCCGTCATCATCGCCCTATGGATGATGGAAACGAGGGGCGAAAGGAAGGCGTCCTCGGAGGGGGTGATACGGGACGTCCTGCGCGGGGTGGAGTTTATCCGTTCGCATGATGAGATTACCCGTGTCATCATCCTGATCGCCATATTCAGTCTTGTCGGCATCCCCTATATCAATCTCCTTCCCGTCTTCAGCGCGGAGGTCTTCCACGCCGGGCCGCGCGGGCTCGGATTTCTTGTCGGCGCATCCGGTATCGGCGCGCTTACCGCGGCCCTCGGCATCGCCGTTGCGGGTGATGTCGAAAATAAATCGCGGTTCATGTCGGCGGCTGCCCTGTGTTTCTCTTTCGCCCTGCTCGTCTTCTCGATCTCGAAGCTTTTCTGGCTTTCCCTTATCGTCATCATGGCGGGAGGCTGGGGGATGGTGAGCTACCTTGCGGTCGCCAACAGCTATATCCAGGTCTCCGTGCCGGATGAGCTGCGGGGGAGGGTGATGAGCGTCTATTCGTTCGTCTTCCTCGGCATCGCGCCGATCGGCAATGCGATCATGGGGCTTGTGGCCGACGTGCTCGGCACGACCAGGGCCGTCGGCCTCGGCGCGGTCATCTGCATCCTCGCCTCAGCGGTCTTCTGGCAGAAGCGGCCTGCCGGCGCAAAGGTCCTGTAGTCGCCTCTTTCGGGAAGGAAGAGATATAATAGACCCTATGAAAATCCTTGCGGTAGAGACCTCCACGATGTTGGGCGGCGTTGCGGTCGTGGACTCCGTCTCCGGCCTGATCGCCGAGGTCAGGCTGAATGTGAAGACGACCCATTCGGAACGGCTGATGGCGGTCATCGACCATGCGCTCACCCAATCCGATCTTACGATCAGCGACATGGACGTCTTTGCCGTCGCCGCCGGCCCCGGATCCTTCACCGGCCTGCGGATCGGCCTCAGCACGGTCAAGGGGCTCTGCCATGCGACAGGGAGGCCGCTGGTGAGCGTGCCGACCCTCGAGGCGTTTGCCTGGAGTTTTCCCTTCAGCCGCCACCCGGTCTGCCTGATGCTCGACGCCCGGAAGGCGGAGGTATATGCGGCGGTTTTTCGCTGGAACGGGTCAGGATTCGACACGCTGCTTGCGGAATGTTCGATCGGGCCGGACGATCTCCTCGGCGGACTGAACGAGACGGTCATCTTCGCCGGCGAGGGGGCGCTCCTGTACCGGAAGAAGATCGAGGAGATGATGGGGGATCAGGCGGTCTTTGCGCCGCCTGAAAAGATGGTGCCGTCCCCTGCCGCTGCGGCCATGCTCGGGCTTTCGAAGGCGCGGGGGGCGGAATTCACCGATCCGGCGGGGGCCGTGCCGCAGTATATCCGGAGGTCGGAGGCTGAGGTGAAGTGGAAGAAGTAGGGGAGATCACCGTCAGCGTTATGACGGAGGAGGATATTCCCGACGCGGTGCAGATCGAGCGGATGTCCTGTTCGACTCCCTGGTCGGAGGCCCTTTTTTTCGGCGAACTGAAAAATCCGCGCTCAGTCTCCCGTGCGGCGAGGCTCGGCAGACTGCTCGTCGGCTACCTCTGCGCAAACCTCGTAGCCGACGAGGGGCATATCCACAACCTCGCGGTCCATCCTGAATTCAGAAGGCTGGGTGTCGCTTCCGCCCTGATCGAAGACGCGATCAGCATTCTCCGGGACGGCGGCGCACGCTTTATCTACCTCGAGGTGCGGGATTCCAACGAAGCCGCCCGGCAGCTATACGGGAGGTTCGGTTTCGAGGTGATCGGCATGAGGAAGGACTATTACCAGTCGCCGGTGGAGCATGCGGCGATCATGCTGCTGAAGCCCGGACCCTGAGCCTGATCCGGAGGGCTTCTTCTTTATACGCTCTACGTATTTGTGGTATAGTGTATAACTGAATTTATCCGGATATTTCCGGCATTTATCAAGTTTCCGGCGGAGGTCAAGCGGCATATAATCGCACCGGGTAACGGGCTGTTATCGCGCGCAACGATGTCAAAACTCCATCTCATACTCGCTTTTCACAACCATCAGCCTGTCGGCAATTTCGAGCATGTCCTTGAAGAGTGCTACCGGAAGTCATACCTGCCGTTCCTCAGCACCCTGCTCGACCATCCGGGCCTTACGGTCGTGCTCCATTATTCGGGACACCTCTTTACCTGGATGCAGCAGCGGCATCCCGAGGCCCTCGATATCATACGGACCCTCGTAAACGGCGGGAGGGCGGAGATATTGTCAGGGGGGTTCTATGAGCCGATCATATCCGTTCTGCCGGAAAGGGACCGGGTGATGCAGATCACCGAGTTCTCGAAATACATCAAGCGCCATATCTCCTGCAATCCGCGCGGCATGTGGCTTGCCGAGCGTGTCTGGGAGCCCCAGATGCCGAAGTACCTGGCAAAGGCGGGAATAGAGTATCTTCCGATCGACGATTATCATTTCAAACTGACCGGCCTCGACGATGCGGACCTCCTCGGCTACTATCTGACCGAGGACGAAGGCCGCAGCATCTCCGTATTTCCGGGGAGCGAGAGGCTTCGCTACCTCATCCCCTTCGGCACGGTCGATGAGATCATGTCCTACCTGAGGGAGATCTACCTCCTCGGCGGGGACCCGGTGATCACCATGGCGGATGACGGCGAGAAATTCGGCGTCTGGCCGAACACCTACAAGCATTGCTACGAAGACCTCTGGCTGCAGGACTTCTTCACCGCGATAGAGCATGCCGACTGGATCGAGACAACGACTTTCGCGGAGTACCGTGACCGCTTCCAGCCCCTCGGCAGGATATACCTTCCCACCGCGTCATACCGGGAGATGGGTGAATGGGCCCTGCCTTCGGAAAAGGCGCTTGAATATGAATTCGTGCTCGAAGAAATGAAGAGGACCACAGGCGATAAGGCGAAGTCCCTTCTGAGGGGAAGCATCTGGCGTTCGTTCCTCGTGAAGTACCCGGAGGCGAACCACCTCCAGAAGAGGATGTCCCTGATCAGCGGAAAGGCGCACGAGGCCTGCAGGGCTGATGCAAAAAAGGGGCGGCTGATCCTCGAAGACCTCTGGAGGGGGCAGTGCAACGATGCTTACTGGCACGGCATCTTCGGCGGGCTCTACCTGCCTCACCTGCGGTCATCGCTCTACCGCCACCTGCTGAGGGCCGAGGCTGCCGCTGCCTCCGTCCTGAAGGGCCTGCCCCGGGTCGAGAGGTCTGACTTCGACTGCGACGGCCATGACGATATCCTGATCACCACGAAACATCTCGGCATGGCGGTCACGGAACAGGGCGGGTGCATGACAGAGCTGTCGCTGTACCGCCAGGCGGTGAACGTTTGCGACATAATCTCCCGCAGGCCGGAGGCCTATCATGCGAAGATCGCCCAGCTGCCGGATGATAAGGATGTCGCCACCCGGACGATCCACGACCAGATGTCCGTGAAGGAGTCGGGACTTTCCCGATACCTGGTGTACGACGGGTACCGCAGGGCATCCCTCCTTGACCATTTTTTGCCGGAGGAGACCGGGGTTGAAGACCTTCTCAGGTCTGAATATGAGGAGTTGGGCGATTTTATGGACAACGCGTATGAGCTCGACTTCTGCAGGAAGCGTGACGCGGTGACCGTCGCCCTCTGCCGGGACGGCAGGATCAGGCAGGCCGCCATGAGGATAGAAAAATCCATCGTGACGTCGAAGGAGCCGGGCCTCAGCATCGGTTATCTCCTGGAGGGCAGCTTTTCCGGGCTCTTCGGCGTCGAGATGAACCTCTCCTTTCTCGGCTCTCCCCACGTCCTGATCAGGGCGGGCAAGAAGACGATGGCGGTCAGGAGCGTGGGGGTTCATGAGCGGGTGAGGCGGTTTGGCATTGAGGACGGGTTCCTCGGTCTTGTCATGGATTTCCGTTTCAGCGAGGAGATCAGCCTCTGGCATTATCCGGTAGAGACGGTCTCCCTGTCGGAGCAGGGGATCGAACGCCTCTATCAGGGCACCGCGTTTCTCTTTGTGATGCCCATGGCGCTGCAGAAGGGAAGAAAGAAATTCGGGTTTACGATCAGTTTCGGGGAGGACAAGGAATGAGACGTATCACGGGAGCATTGGCTGCACTGCTGGTTATGGTCTCCGCTGCGTGGGGTGCGGATGACCCCATGGTCAGGTTGAAGGATCACACCCTTTCATATTTCACGCCCCTTTCGGGGAGCATAACCAGGGTGGACGGCAAGCAGGTGGCGATTACGCCGTCATCCGATAAGGACGTCATGAAGCAGGGCATGAGAATCAAGGTCCTGCGGGACGGAGCGCCTTTTATCCATCCGGTTACCAAAGAGGTCCTCGGCAAGGTCGAAACGACGGTTGGCAAGGTGGAGGTGCGGGAGGTCTCCGGCGGCAAGGCGGCCGGGACCATCGTCGAGGGAGAGGCGCGTGAGGGGGACAAGGTGCGCATCCCTGCCACGAAGGTGCGGATGCTCTTCGTCCAGGACAAGAGCATCGACTGGTACCTCGCGGATGATCTGTACCGGAAACTGAAGGCGACGGGCAGGATAGAGCTGGTGGACACGAACATCGATACCGACGATGAGGCGAGGATCATCGCCGAGGGAAAGAGGCTGACGACGGAGGTTGCCCTCGTACTGACAGCCCGGCCGGCTGAAAAGGACACCCTCGTGCGGGAGAGACTCTATTGGGTGTCTGACGGTCTTCGGTTTGCGGATACCGAGGCACGCGTTGATTTCGGTTTCATCAAGGACCTGAAGGTAGGAGAGGAATTTTTCAGCCCGCGGACCGGGGAAGCGGTGATGATGTTCGACCTGCCGTTCAGCGCCCGCTTCGTTGCTTCCGCGGACGTCGACGGCGACGGCAGGGACGAGATCATCCTCAGCACGGGCACCCAGATCCGGGTGTATACGCCCGGCGTTGATCTGAAGCTCCTGTGGGAGATCAAGGGCACCGTCTCGGACCGGCACATCTGGATCGATACGGTCGATCTCAACGGCAACAACAAGGACGAGATCGTGGTGACCTCGATGAGGGACGACCAGGTCATTTCGACGGTCTATGAACTGCAGGGGGCGGAATTCAAGAAGCTCTGGGAGACGAAGAACTTCCTCAGGCAGTTCGGCAACGGCCTCATCGGGCAGGCATATTCCGCATCAGACGGTTTTGCGGGAGACGTCTTTTCAATCGTCCGGGACGGGGGAGAATTCAAGGCAGGAGAAAAGCTGCTCCTGCCCAAGGGCATCAACATCTACGACTTTGTATTCCTGGAGGGTACAGCGAAGGAAAAACTTGTCTTTGCCTATGACGATGCAGGGTTCCTGAATCTGTACGACGACAAGGGACTCAGGCTCTGGCGGAGTGCGAAGTGGACGGGCGGTTTCGTGACCACCTTCAAGAAACCGTCAGCGGCGACATACGTCGAATCAGGAGAGTGGTCGGTGAAAGACCGGCTTGTCCAGCGTCACCGCGAAGTCCTCGCCGTGCAGAGGAATGCCCTGACGGAAGTGGCCAAGGGGCTGGGGTACAAGGACTCATCCGTAAGCGCCTATTGGTGGAACGGGTTTTCGATGGAGCAGTCGGTCCTTATCGAGGGAATCAAGGGCAATATCCTCGATTATTCCTTCCGGGGGGACCGGGTGGTCGCCCTGACGAGCCCGATGATGGGACTGAAGCTCGGAAACATACTCAAGGGCGAGAACCCCCTGGGCACGATGATCTTCATCTATTCGCTGAAAGGGAGGTAGCGGAGTGAACCTGTCGGATAATATGCCGGTCCATGTCGGCGTCATCATGGACGGAAACGGCAGATGGGCCCAGCTGAGGGGGCTGCCGCGCGCGCAGGGACACCGGGTCGGCGCCGAGCGGGCGAAGGAGATTATCGAGGTGTCGGCGGAACTTGGCATTAAATGCCTGACGCTCTACACCTTCTCCGCTGAAAATTGGCAACGGCCTTCCTCCGAGGTATCGATGCTGATGAAGCTCCTGGAACTATACCTCAGGAAGGAACTCGCCTCCCTGGTGAAGCAGAACATAGTCTTCAGGTCCATCGGCGAGCTTTGGCGGCTGCCGGAGACTATCCAGGCGCTCATCAGGGATACCGAGGCGAAGACGGCATCGAACACCGGAATGACCCTCGTGGTGGCTCTCAGTTACGGCGGGAGGAATGAGATCATCAGGGCGGTGCGGAAGCTCGTGGATTCAGGCGTACCGGGTGATCTGACGGAGGAACGTTTTGCGGATTATCTGGATACCTCGGGGCTCCCCGCGCCGGACCTGATCATCAGGACGAGCGGGGAACGGAGACTCAGCAACTTCCTGCTGTGGCAGAGCGCTTATGCCGAGCTGTTCTTTACGGACACCCTCTGGCCTGACTTTGACCGGACGGAATTCATCGCGGCGATCCGGGATTTTCAGGGAAGAGAACGCCGGTTCGGGGGCGTACCGGAGCGTACCAATGCATCATAAGCGTATCATCACCGCGCTGATCGTCCTTCCCCTCGTCTATCTGTACGTCATGTACCTGCCGCTGAAGTACGTCCTCTTTCTGCTGGTCGCCTTTTCGACGCTCGCGCTGGCGGAGTACTATGCCATGAGCGGCGTCGACGGGCTGATGCGGTTTGCGGGGCTCGGCTTCGGCATCGTCCTCCTGTCCGTGCATTTCTTCAGGGGCAGAGGCTACTGGCCCGACATCCTCCTGCTGGCGATCATGGTGATAGCCGGCATCAGGCTCTTTAGCAGGCGCGAGACCGCAGGTTCGATCATGGACGTCGGCTATACCGTGTTGGGGCTGGTCTATATACCGGGCCTGCTATCCTTTCAGGTCGAGCTGCTGAGGTGCGGGCCGCGCTTTATCATCCTGCTCTATGCCTCCGTCTGGGCTGCTGACAGCGCTGCGTATTACATAGGCAAGGGCATGGGTAAGAGGAAGCTTTATCCGGAGGTGAGCCCCAACAAGACGATCGAAGGCGCGGTCGGTTCGGTAATCGGCGGTGGCCTGGGTGCGCTCCTGGTGCGTACGGTACTTATGGGACAGATCCCCGTCTGGCGCGCTGTCCTGCTCGGCCTCGCGGTAGGGATTGTAACGATCGTCGGCGACCTTGTCGAATCCATGTTCAAGAGGGATGCCGGCGCGAAAGACTCGGGCGGCATTATCCCGGGCCACGGAGGCATTCTCGACAAGCTCGACGGCGCGCTCTTCGCTGGCCCGGTCTTCTACTGGATGGCGCTCACGATGAGGATATTGTGAGCCGGATAGTACGACGGCTGGTCCGTTATTCCTGCGCTGCTGCATCTGCGGGGCGCGCGTAACGCCTCTCTCGGATCAGGGGGATTCAGGGTCCTTCAGCATTCCGAAGCACAATGAATTTCCCTTCATGTATAATTAAGGATAATGAAAAAAATCACTGTCCTCGGTTCCACCGGCTCTATCGGCTGCAGCGCGCTGGATGTGATCGGGCGGAACGGGGATTCCTTCAGGATCGTCGGCCTCACCGCAGGGAGAAACACTGAACTCCTTGCGCGCCAGATCAAGGCATTCAGCCCCGCGATCGTCGCGGTAGCCGACCGGAGGGCTGCGGATGCCCTCGCCAGGAAGGTGAAGGGCCCGGAGATCCTCTGGGGGCCGGACGGCATCGACTCCGTTGCGGCACACCCTGCCGCTGATCTCGTCATCTCTTCGATCGTCGGGTCTGCCGGCCTGATGCCTACCATAAGCGCCATACGGGCGGGAAAGACGATCGGCCTCGCCAACAAGGAGGCGCTGGTGATGGCCGGAGAGGTGGTGATGGGCGAGGCGAAGAAATACCGCGCAAGGATCATCCCGGTCGACAGCGAGCATTCCGCTGTCTTCCAGTGCCTCGCAGGCTGCCGCAGGAGGGGAGTGAACCGGATTATCCTCACCGCCTCGGGCGGCCCCTTCCTGAACAGGAAGCATAAGGACCTGAAGCGCGTGAAGGCGAAGGACGCGCTGAAACACCCCAACTGGAGCATGGGGAAGAAGATAACGGTCGACTCGGCGACGCTGATGAACAAAGGGCTCGAGGTGATCGAGGCGCACTGGCTCTTTGGCATGCCGCCTGACAGGATCGGCGTCCTGATACATCCCCAGAGCATCGTCCATTCGATGGTGGAATTTACGGACAGGAGTCTTCTCGCCCAGATGTCCACCCCGGACATGCGCGGGCCGATCTCCTATGCCCTGTCCTATCCGAGGAGGATCGAGACCCCGATCGCTTCTCTTGAGCTGGACCTGGTCGGCGCACTCACCTTCGGCCGGCCTGACTTCGAGACCTTCCCCTGTCTGGGGTATGCGTATGATGCGCTCAGGGCGGGGGGCACGGTGCCGGGCGTCCTGAACGCCGCCAACGAGGTGGCGGTAAACGCCTTCCTCGAAGGGAGGATCGGTTTTACCGATATCCCTGTATTGATTAAAAAGACAGTCGACCGCCACAGCGCTGACTCCGCTTCATCGCTTGATGCCGTTGTACAGGCTGACCTGTGGGCCCGCAAGACGGCCCGGCGGCTGATACGGGAGATACAACCATGACGATTATCTATGCCGTCCTTCTTCTGGGTATCCTCATCTTTGTCCATGAACTGGGGCATTTTCTGCTCGCCAAACTGCTGAAGGTGAAGGTGCTGAAGTTCTCACTCGGTTTCGGCCCCAGGATGGTGGGCACCACCCGCGGCGAGACGGAATACGTTATTTCCGCCGTGCCGCTGGGCGGCTACGTCAAGATGCTCGGAGAGGAGCCCGGAGAGGAACTGGATGAGGCGGAAAAACACCGGGCCTTCAACTACCAGCCGGTCTGGAAGCGGTTTGCGATCGTCTTTGCAGGCCCGCTTTTCAACATCGTCTTTGCCGGGGTCGTCTTCTTCTTCATCTTCCTCAGCGGGGTCCCGTATCTGCTTCCGGAGGTGGGAGGGGTGACTGCGGGCTCCCCTGCGGCCCAGGCAGGGATCGTGAAGGAAGACAGGATCGTCGCGATCGACGGCGCGCCGGTCACGCAGTGGGACGACATGACGGCGATCATCCACAAGAGCCCCGGCAGGAAGCTCTCGATAAAGATCACGCGCGGCGATTCATCCCGGGTGCTCGAAGTGACACCCGAGAGGAAGAAAGTGAAGGATATCTTCGGGCAGGACAAGGAGGTCGGCCTCATCGGCATAACGCCCTCCGGCAAGACCGAGATGCGGAAGGAGGGGATAGCCTCCTCGGTGGTGATAGCCGCCGGCAGGACGTGGGACATCTCGGTGCTCACCTTCCTGTCGATCGTCAAGCTCATCCAGAGGGTCATCCCCGCCGATACCATCGGGGGACCGATCATGATCTTCCAGATGGCGGGGCAGCAGGCGTCTCACGGCGCGGTCAGCTTTTTCACCTTCATGGCGGTCATCAGCATCAATCTGGGCGTGCTGAACGTCCTTCCCATCCCGATCCTCGACGGCGGGCACCTGCTCTTCATCGTCGTCGAACTGATCAGGAAGAAACCGCTGAGCGAAAGGGTGATGATGATCGCCCAAAGGGTCGGCCTCGCCCTCCTCGTCACGCTCATGGTCTTCGCCCTGTATAACGATATCCTGAGGCTCGTTACCGGCAAGACGCTGCCATGACGGGGGACGTCTTCAGGGTCAGGGTCTATTATGAAGACACGGACTGCGGCGGCGTCGTCTACTACGCGAACTATCTCCGGTATTTTGAACGCGCGAGGACCGAACTGCTCGAATCGCGGGGAGTGGACCTCAAGCGCCTTATGGAAGAGGGCATCTTCTTCGTTGTTGCGGAGGCGTCGCTGAAGTATCGCGCCCCGGGGAGGTACGGGGACATCCTGCTCATCGAGACGGTCGTCGACAGGATCGGACCGGCATCCATCACGGTCGGCCACCGGGTCGTCACCAGTGAAGGGGCGCACCTGGTCGACGCCGTCGTGAAACTCGGATGCGTCGGCAGGGACATGAAGCCGCTGAAGATCGGTCATGATATAATGAAGAAGCTGACCGTCGAAGGCTGACGGCAGGGCGCACGCATGAATACAAAACCCGCATCCCTCAAGCGACAGATATCCTCGGGCGGTGTCATCTTCAGACGCCTCGATGGAGCCTATGAGGTGGTCCTTGTTTCTGTCCGCGAAGGCAGGTACTGGTGCCTGCCGAAGGGCATTATCGACAAGGGAGAGACCCCGGAACAGACCGCCCTCCGGGAGGTGAGGGAGGAGTCGGGCCTGACCGGGAAAATCATCGGGGGCCTGGGGGAGATAACCTACTGGTACTATATCAAGGGCGAAAATACCAAGTGCCGCAAGACCGTGCATTTCTTCCTGATGGAGTATGTCAGCGGCAGTACGTCCCAGCATGACCGGGAGGTCGACGAGGCGGTATGGTTTCCGGTCGAGGAGGCTCTCGAGAAGATAAGCTTCAAGGGCGACCGGCAGATCCTCGAAAAGGCGGCCTCACTGCTCCGGGAGATGGGCGAAGGATGAAAAAGCTGAAGGACCGCAGAGAGCTGGGGAAGATGTGTGAGCGTCTGCGCGCAGAGGGCAAAAAAATCGTCTTTACCAACGGCTGTTTCGACATTCTCCACGTGGGCCATGTACGCTATCTCGACAAGGCGAAAAAACTGGGCGATGTCCTCATCGTCGGCCTGAACTCGGACCGTTCGGTGTCCGGCATCAAGCCGGGCAGGCCGCTCAATGCAGAGCGCAGCAGGGCGGCGGTGCTTGCCGGCCTGTGCGCTGTCGACTACATAAGCATTTTCAGCGAGAAGACCCCGTATAACCTTATCAAGGCCCTCAGACCGGATGTCCTCGTCAAGGGCGGCGACTGGAAGAAGGAGGAGATCGTCGGATCAGACCTGGTAGAAGACACCCGCAGCCTCCCCTTTGTGAAGGGTTTTTCGACTACCGGTCTCATCCGGAAGATCCAGAAACTTTCGTCGTAGCGTGGGTCTGCTTTCTCTCGTCAGAAGTCGCCTCGGCGGTCCGTTTCCCGAACCCTCCCGCATCTATAACCTGACCGGTTCCTCCGCGGCCCTTCTGCTCGGCCTCGATGAGAAGCCCTTCCTGGTTGTCGAGGAGGACGAGGCACGGGCGCTCGCGCTCGCGCGGGACATCAATTTCTTCAGGTCCCTGGCAGGGGGCGGCAGGGTGCTTTTTCTCCCCGACCCCAACGGCCCGGAGGCCTCGGGCGAGAGGGCGCGGCTCCTCTATTCCCGGGGGACAGGGGAGTCTATCGTCACCTCGCTGAAGAACCTTTCAGCTCCACTCTGGTCAGAGTCTTCGCTGTCCGACCTCATCATCGAGATCCGCAGGGGCGGCATCATGAGCCGTCCCGAACTCGAGGACGCCCTCGTCTCGATGGAATATGCAAAGGCCCCGATGGTGGCTGAGAAGGGCCAGTACAGCCGCAGGGAATGGATCATCGACGTCTTTCCCTCCACCGCGGAAGACCCGTTGAGGATAGAGTTCTTCGGCGATGAGATAGAAAGTATCCGGTCCTTTGAGATCGAGACGCAGCGGTCGAAGGCGGACATCGAAGAGTTCCTCCTCTTTCCTGCCGGGGATGCCGGAGTCGAGGACTCACCCGCCCTGCTGGTACGGGGCAGGAGGTGCTACAGCCTGGTGGCCGAGCCGGGAGATGACGTACTTCCGGAGAATACGGTCTTCCTTTCGAGGTATTCCTTCCTGGCGGACGGACCTGCTGAAGCCCCTGAGGCCCCTCGCCAGATTGATGCCGGCGTCCGTTCCCTCAAGGGCTACGGCATCCTGCCGGAAGAGAGGCACGGCATCCAGGAGCTTCCGGCCGGCATCGCCAGGCTTGCCCGGGAGGACCGGGTCCTCATCGTCGCATCCTCTTCGGGTCAGTCGGAAAGGATCCGGGACCTCCTCAGGGAAGAAGAGCTGATCGTGCCGGTCGCCTCCGCTGCCGAGCTGGCGGGCTCTGAAGAGCGCATCCTTATCACGATCGGCGGGTTGTCCGCGGGTCTCTTTATCGAGGGGCTCGCGGTCCTCACCGAGAGGGAACTCTTCGGGGAGCGGTCCGGCCACCGGCCGCTGAAGAAATCGAAACTCGCGAACCTCCTCCTTTCCCTCGACGACATTGCTGCCGGAGACTTTGTCGTACACCGCGACCACGGCATCGGCAGGTTCGCCGGCGTCGTGAGACAGACGAGGGACGACGCTGAACTCGAACTGATGACGATCGAGTACGACGACGGCAGGCTCCATGTACCGGTGCAAAATATCCAGACCATTTCAAAATACCGCGCCGAAGAGGGCTTTGTCCCGAAGGTGGACCGGATCGGCGGGAAGACGTGGCAGCGGAGGAAAGAGAAGGCGAGGAAGAAGATCCACGATATGGCGGAGAGGCTCCTCAGCCTGTACGCAGGCAGGAGGTCGGCTCGGGGCTTTACGTTCAGCCCGGACACGGAGCTCCACCGTGAGTTTGACAGTTTCTTCCCCTACGAGGAGACGCCGGACCAGCTGAAGGCGATAGAGGACATAAAACGGGACATGGAATCGGAGAGGCCGATGGAACGGCTGCTCTGCGGCGATGTCGGCTACGGCAAGACCGAGGTGGCGATGCGCGCCGCCTTCAAGGCGGTCTATGATCACCGGCAGGTGGCTGTCCTGGTCCCGACCACGATCCTCGCGGAACAGCACTACCGCACCTTCAGCGAGCGTTTCTCCGGCTTCCCGGTGTCGATAGATTTCATCAGCAGGTTCAAGAGCGCGAAGGAGAACACCGCCACCTTAAAGGCGCTTGCAGCGGGTGAGATCGATATCATTATCGGCACGCACGGGCTCCTCGCGAAGAAGGTCGCCTTCAGCAGTCTCGGGCTGCTCATCGTCGACGAGGAGCACCGGTTCGGCGTCGGCCAGAAGGAAAAGATTAAGGAGCTGAGCAGGACGATCGATGTCCTCACCCTGACCGCCACCCCGATACCCCGCACCCTCCACATGGCCCTTTCCGGTATCAGGGAGATGAGCGTGATCGAGACCCCGCCGGAGGAGAGGCTTGCGGTCAGGAGCGTGGTGACCACCTTCAATGACGCGGTGATCCAGGAGGCGATACGGCGGGAGCTCTCGCGCAGCGGACAGGTCTTCTTTGTCCACAACCGGGTGCAGGACATCCACAAGATCGCCTCAAAGGTGCAGGGACTCGTGGCGGAGGCGGTCCTGGCGATCGGTCACGGCCAGATGCCGGAGCGGGAGCTCGAGACGGTGATGCACCGGTTCTTCAGGGGCGAGGTGAATGTCCTCGTATCGACGGCGATCGTCGGGGCGGGGCTCGACATACCGCGCGCCAACACCATCATCATAGCGATGGCAGACCGCATGGGCCTGGCCGACCTCTACCAGCTGCGGGGACGCGTCGGCCGGAGCACGGCCAAAGGGTACGCCTACTTTCTCGCACCGCCGGAATCGGTGCTGACGGATGAGGCGAAGAAGAGGCTACAGGCGGTGCAGGAGATGAGTTACCTCGGCGCGGGATTCAGGCTCGCCCTGAAGGACCTTGAGATCAGGGGCGCCGGTGATGTCTTCGGACATGAGCAGTCGGGTCACGTCCACGAGGTCGGGTTCGATCTGTACATGGAGATGCTCGAGCAGGCGGTCGCGGAACTGAAGGGAGAGACGGTGACCGAGGAGCGGGAGCCGGTGATCGAACTCAGGACGGCCGCTTATATCCCCGAGTCCTATATCGGGGATGTCACCCTCAGGCTCAGCTTCTATCGCAGGATAGCGGCCCTCCGGACCGAAAAGGAGATCGCCGGTTTCCGCTCCGAGATACGGGACCGCTTCGGGAGCCTTCCGCATGAGGTGTCGAACCTGCTGGATGTCGTGACCCTCAAGGTCGTCTGCCGCAGGCTCTTCGCGACGAAGGTGAAAGAGACGAAGGGGAAGGTGCAGGTCGTCTTTTCCTCCGACACCCCGGTGCAGCCGCCCCAGATCCTCAGCCTCGGCCAGAACAGGAAGCGCATGATCAGGTTCCTGCAGGACGGCTTTGAACTCCTCATCAGGGACCCTGAGAAGCAGGAGTCCTTCGGCCTGGTCCGTGACGTCCTGCAGGAGCTCCAGGCGGCAGCCGGCCTGGAGTAACGCTGCGGAGCCACATTCGTATTGACTTTTTTACCGGTTACACTTTAGAGTGTAAGAAAAAAAGAGGGTGGGTATGGACCTTCCGGTACAGGATGAAGTGGTCGAGAAGAGACGGGAAGACCGGCTCCAGCTTCTGGGCGGCGACATCTCCCTGCTCCCGGAGCAGGGCGGCACAGCGGTGATCCGCGGCATAACCGCTGACATAAGCCGCTCGGGCATAGCGGTTGTCACGGACCGGGAGATCTACGTGGGGAGTTCCTTCATGATCAGGGGCGACGGAGACGGCATGGGCCATTGCGACAGGCGGGCGATCGCGAGATGGTGCAGGAAGATCGATGAGGGCATCTTCAAGGTCGGCCTGAACTTCTTCTGATAAGAGAACGTACCCTGATGTTCCTCTATCCCGTTTGATTGCCTGTTATACTGCTGCAGGACGTTACCGGGCAAGTTCTGTTTCCTTACAGCCGGAGGATGATCAGGAGGGAGACTGCGCCTTCAGCCTGAGGCCGTTAATCCGCTCGACGTCTCCCATCACGATCAGAATATCCCCGCCGGTCAGCACCCTCGAATGAGGGGGATTGAAGTGGTACGAAACCCCTTCCTTGTCGGTCAGCGCGACGACGGTGACGCCTTCGACACCGAGTGCTCCCGTCTCACCCAGCTTCCTGCCGGCAAAGGGGGAGGCGTCCGCAAGGGCGATTTCCTCGACCCGGACCGTCCTGTCCTTTACGCGGAGCATGACATCGAGGAAGTTCACGACCGAGGGTCTGATCATCTCGGATACCATCCGGAGGCCGCCGATGAAGTTCGGCATCACGACGCTGTCCGCCCCGACGCTCCTGATCTTCTGCACCGACTCCTCATCCACCGCCTTTGAAATGATCCTGAGCCCGGGGTTCAGCCGCCTGGCGGTGATGACCGTGAAGAGGTTTTCGGCATCGGAGTGCAGGGCCGTGACGAAGCCGACGGCGCGCTGGATGCCGGCGTTGAGGAGCACCGCGTCGTGCGTGGCGTCGCCCTCGACGCAGAGGATGTCGCGGGACAGCAGCTCGCGGATCTTGGCCGCATCCCGGTCGATGACGGAAAATTTCTTTTGCGTCCTGAGCAGCTCGTCGATAACGTATCTGCCGGTCTGGTCCGCTCCGCAGACGATGTAATGTCCCTCAAGGCGGTCGATCCGTTTCTGCATCTTTCTCCTCCTCAGCACGTCGGTGAGTTCGCCTTCTACTATAAACGCGGTGATAATCGAAATGCCATAGATGAGAACGCCGGAGCCGCAGAGGATGAGGGCCATGGTGAAGACCCTGCCTTTGTCCGAGAGGTCATGCACCTCCATGAAACCGACGGACGAAAGGGTGATGACGGTCATGTACAGTGCATCGAGCGGCGCCCATCCCTCGATCGCGACGTAGCCTCCTGTCCCGGTGAGCATGATGAAGGCGAGCGCGGCGAGTATGCCTATCAGTCTTTTGCGCAGCATGTAGGCATCATGATACCCCATTCCGGGGGGGCCGCACAAGGCCGGCAGGGGGCATGGCGTCAGTGAAGGGGTATCAGCAGGGGGCTGCCATGAAGCTGTATCCGGCTGAGGCGAGGAGTTCCGGACCTCCGGTGCCGAGCATGTTCACAAAGGCCTCGACAACGTAGGGATCGAACTGGCTTCTGGTGTTGTTCCTGAGCTCGTCCTTCGCCTCGGTGAGAGTGAGGGCCTTGCGGTAGGGCCGGTCGGTCATCATCGCGTCGAAGGTATCGACGACCGAAAGGATCTTCGCCTTCAGCGAGATCTCGTCCCCCCGGAGGCCGTAGGGATATCCGGTGCCGTCGTACCGCTCGTGGTGCTGGATGATCGTCTTGCGCACGCCGTCGAGGGTCTCGATCGGGCCGAGGATCTCGTCCCCGATCAGGGGATGGGTCTTGATGAGGCTGTATTCCTTTGAGGTGAGTTTCCCCTGTTTCTGGAGGATGAAGTTGTCGATGCCGATCTTGCCGATATCATGGAGTATGGAGGCGTGCTCCAGGATCTCGAGCTCCCTGAAATCCAGCCCCACATACTTGCCCAGTTCGACGGAGAGGTAGCGGACCCGCTCGGAATGACCTTTCGTGAAACGGTCGCTCGCCTCGAGCGCGTTGACCAGAGACTGTATCGTCGCGAAGTAGTTGTTCTTGACGCTCTCATAGAGCCAGGCGTTTTCGATCGCGACCATCGCCTGGTTTGCCAGGGTCGTCAGCAGTTCCAGCTCGTCCTCGGTGAAGCTGCATCCGCCTGACCCGTTCTCCAGCAGCATCGCGCCGAGTATTTTGCCCTTAATCTTGAGGGGGACGCCGATGATCTGGACGCCGCCGGTGCTGCCGTTATCTGCGGCCGCCGGAGAGGGGATGAAGACCGGCTTGCCGTTAGTGAACATGTCCGAAAACTCCTGGCTCAGCTCCAGCGCAAAGTCGCCCACCTGTTCGAGGCCGACGCCGCGGCGGTACCGGATGGTCACCGGCGGCTTGCCGGAGTTCCTCAGGTGCAGCGTTACCTTGTCGGCATTGAGCAGGTCCGCGGTCGTCTGGATGATAATCCTCATCAGCTCGTGGGTCTCGATAATGGAGGAAAGGATACGGCCTATCTCGTTGATCTTCTTGAGCTTCTCCACCGCCTTCTCGAGCTGGATGTTCTTGTTCTTCACCTCGCGGGAGAGGGAGGTGATCGCCTTGTTGGCGGTCTCGAGCTCCTTGATCTTGAACTCGAGCTGGGAGTTGAGGTCCTCCACCTTGTACTTGTGCTCCAGGTCGGCCTTGATCCGGGATATCTCCCGCTCCTTGTGGATGTTCTTCCGGTAGAGGTTGTTGATCTCGCTGACCATCTTGTTGAACGAGGTGCCGATGGTGCCGAGTTCGTCGTTGCTGTTGATCTTCACTGTTGCCTGCCAGTTGCCCCCCTCGACGTCGTTGATCGTCGCCAGGAGGCGCTGCAGGGGCTTCATGACGAGATGGGTGATGAGGATGCTGAGTATCATCGAGACGAAGAGGACGATCGAGATATTCGAGAAGATGAGCAGCCGCTTGAGCGACAGGAAGGTCGACACGTTCCGGGAGATATCGTGCTTGATCTGGATGACCCCGATGATGGCGCTGCTCTTGACATGGCAGCCGTAGCACCCGGTCTTGTTCTCGATGGTGTGGAAGTAATTGATGGTGGTGTCGTTCACCAGCTGCGGCCGCTGCTCCGACAGGTTGAAGGACGACTTGATGAAGTCAGGCACCTTCGAGCCGATCTCCGCCTTGTCCGCGGATTTGAGGATCGTGCCGTCAGGGGCGAGGATCCTCAGGTGCAGGATCTCCTTTGTCTTGCCGACGTTTTCGATGATCCTCTGCACCTCGCCGGTGTCGCCCTCCATCATCGCGTTTTCCGTGGTGCGCTCGATTACGTTGCAGAGCATCTCGGTGTCTTCCAGCTTCGTGCTGATCATCTTGTGGTTCTGCATCTTCACCATGACGGCAGTCGTCGCGCCGACGGTAAGCAGGATGGTGAGGGCGATGATGGTTATAATCTTTGTTTTTATGATCATGGTACAGTAGTCCCTTAAGTAGGTTAGCAATTATGATGCCAATAAACTCCCTGCAGGGTTGCCCGGCCGGTCCGGCGACCGGCCTCCAGAGGGCCATTACAGGCCGTATTCCGGCCGCACCCTGCGGAAAAGACGATGCTGCAGATATCAGGTGATCTGGTAATCAAGGATTGGCGGGGGGTTTTCACCCAGTCTGCTCGAAAATGCTCATTTATCAGGCACCACCGCGGAGGCGGGTCTTGTCCGCGGAATTCGTGTACAATAAGTGCTATGGCAAAACCAGTCGTAGTGATTGTGGGAAGACCCAATGTAGGCAAATCAACCCTTTTCAACAGGATTACGCGGTCGCATGCGGCCATCGTCGAGGACCTTCCGGGGGTGACGAGAGACCGGAACTACCTCGATGCCGAGCTTGAGGGAAAGCAGTTTATGGTGGTGGATACCGGGGGTTTCTATCCGGACCCTCCTGAGGACCTTTTTGTACAGGCAAAGGAACAGGCGCTCTTCGCGGTCGACGAGGGGGACATCGTCATCCACCTGCTCGACGGAAAGGACGGGCTCACCCCGGCCGACCAGGAGCTCGCCCGGCTGCTGCGGGCCTCGGGGAAGAAAGTCATGTGGGCGGTTAACAAGGTGGACGCTCCGACGAGGGAGGACCGCATCTATGATTTTTATGCGATCGGCACCGAGGAGCTCTGGCCCGTCTCTGCTGCGACCGGCCACGGCGTCGATGCGTTCATGGACCGCCTCTACGAGCTCCTGCCGGAGTATAGCGAGGAGAGGGTCGACTATCCGAAGATCGCGGTCGTGGGAAAGCCGAACGCCGGAAAATCGACGCTCGTCAATGCCCTGCTCGGCAAGAAGCGTATGCTCGTCAGCCCGGTGCCGGGAACGACACGCGACTCGGTAGACAGCCTCTGCAGCTACCACGGGATGAAGTATCTCATCATCGATACCGCGGGCATCCGGAAGAAGGGGAGAGTAGGCTATTCGACGGAGCGGTTTTCGATGGTCAGGGCGGTCAGGAGCATCGAGCGGTGCGATGTGGCGCTCGTCGTGCTTGACGCCACCGAAGGGGTGACGGAACAGGATGTGCGGATAGCCGGCATCGTGAAGGAGTACGGCAAGGGCGCCATCTTTCTGATCAACAAATGGGACCTGGTCGAAGACCGCGAGGTGTATTTCGAGACGATGGCGGATGAACTCAGGAGAAAGGTCTGGTTTTCGACCTATGCGCCCTTCATCACGATCTCGGGCCTCGAGAAGAAGAGGATCACGAAGGTCTTCCCGGTCATCGATGCGATCATCGGCGAGAGGCGGAAGCGCATCCCCACCGGGGAGCTCAACCGCTTCTTCGGCCAGTTTGTCGAGGGCCTGCAGGTCCCTCTCTGCAAGGGCCGTCCGGTGAAGCTCTACTACATGACGCAGGTGAAGGGCGAGCCCCCTGCCTTTGTCATCTTCGCCAATTATCCGGATGCGATCAAGGAGTCCCAGCTGCGCCACATCGAAAAGGGCCTCAGGGATTCCTTCGCCTTCTCCGGCACGCCGATCAGGATCTATGTCCGCGCGAGGAAACGGAGGGAATGAGGGCGTTCCGTTTACTGGGACGGAGCCTGCTGGATTTTTTCAGGGACGACGGACTGATGCTCGCGGGCTCCATGTCGTATTTCACGATGATGGCGCTCGTGCCCTTCTTCCTCTTCATCATGACCCTCTTTGCGTACTTCCTCGGCCGGTATCCCGAATTCTACGCCTTTATCTCCGGCCGCGTTGACAGCATCTTCCCCTCGGTCACCGACAAGGTGACCCATGAACTGGTGAAACTCATCTCCTACCGGGGCATCGGAAAGGTGAGCGTCCTGCTGTACGGCTTCCTCTCCTACCAGGTCTTTGGTTCGATGGAGCATGCGGTCAATGTCATCTTCAGGGTGAGGAACAAGAGGCGGTTTGTCTTTTCCGTGCTCATCTCGCTGCTCGTCGTGACGCTCGTCATGGTGCTGCTCGTCCTGTCCTTCGCCGCCTCCTCCGCTGTTCAGCTCCTCACCTCGCTCAGGGAATACTTCCCCGGCATCCAGGTCGGCAGGGTGACGAGGTTTATCATCGTCTATATCGTGCCCTTCATCCTGATGCTCCCGACGGTGACGGCGCTGTACAAGCTGCTCCCCCGGGTGAAGGTGCGGCTCTGGAGCGCCTTCCGGGGCGCGCTCTTCACCGTCGTCTTCCTCGAACTCGCCAAGCACGTCTTTACCTGGTATGTCGTCTCGGTCGCACATTTCGGCAGGATATACGGGTCGCTCAGCGCTATCGTTGTTTTTCTCCTCTGGATGTTTTATTCTTCCAGTATATTCCTTATCGGCGCCGAGATCGTGCGGAACCTCGGCAACCCCCGTAAGGCATGAGGTGAATGTGGCGGAACTGGCGGAGCTCATCGGAAAGATAGTCGAGGTGGGGACGGCGGAAATGCTCTATTTCGGCAAGCTGGTGGAGGTGAACGAGGAGGAGGTGTACCTCGAGACCGACTCGGGCTGGATCGTCGTGCCCGTGGAGAAGGTGGCGTACATCAGGGAGAAGGATGAAGGCTGAAAGAAGGCCCCGCCAGGCGGCGCTCGGGAAGGGGAGGGCCGAGCAGCTCGTGCTTCCTCTTGGCGGCGGACCGGTCATGCATGCCGCATCGCTCCAGTCCGGCAGCAACGGCAACTGCATCTTCGTCGAGGCCGGCGGGGTGGGCCTGCTGTTCGATGCCGGCATCACCGGCATCGAGGCCGAGCGGAGGCTGGCCGCCCTCGGCAGGAGGATGGAGGACGTCTCCGCGGTCATCATCTCGCATGACCACGCCGACCACATGAAGTTCGCCGGGGTCTACCAGAGGAAATACGGGCTCCCGGTATACATGACGCACGGGACAAAGGCGGTCGCCGAGGGTCTGCGCGACATCGGCCGGCTCGCTGATGTGCGCATCTTCAGGCCCGGCGACAGGCTGTCCTTCGGGGACGTGACGGTCGAGACGATGCGCACCCCGCATGACGCGGAGGAGGGCGCTGTCTTCGTCGTAACCTGCCGCGCCAGGAGGCTCGGCGTCATGACGGACCTCGGCCATCTCTTCCCGAAGCTGCGCGACACCATCGGCACCCTCGATGCGGTCTTCCTCGAAAGCAACTACGATACGGAGATGCTGATGCAGGGGCCGTATCCCGCCTTCCTGAAGAAGCGGATCAGGGGCCATGCCGGACATATCTCAAACCATGAGTCAGCCGAATTGCTGAGGCAGGGAAAGAGACTCCGGTGGGCCTGTCTCTCCCACCTCTCCGAGCAGAACAACAGCCCGGCCGTCGCGCTGAAGACCCACCGGGACATCGTCAGCTCGGATCTCGTCCTCCACACCGCGCACCGGTACGAGGCGACGCAGCTGTTTTCCATCTGATCCCTCCTTTAGCCGACCCCTTGCCGCCTCCGCGGTCCTCAGCCTCGAGGAAGGCGGAGATGCCCTGCCCCTGCGGGCTCAGGCGCTCACGCTGTTCTTTGCCCGTAACGGGCGTCTGTTCGTCTTTCATCAGGAAACCCCCTCCGTCAGCCGGTCTTGGTCATGCTCTGGGGAATAACGAGTGTGTAGTCGGCGACATCCCTGTAGTCGTCGATAAAATCGAGCGTCCCGGCCTCAACCGGGGTAATCGTGACGATTGCGAGGTCCGGCTGCGCCCGCTTGAGGTACCAATAGATGCCACCGTATCTCCGTGAATGGTATTCGCCGTTGAGATGGATAAAGAGTTTCTCAGGAGAATGGTTTTTGAGAATAAAGTGGGCCATCGTGGCGTCCTTAATCGCCTGGGCGGCAAGGAAGTTTTCCGCATCCATGCCGTGGGAGGCGCCGAGGTCGAGCAGGTCACGGTAGTTCGGGCTCTTCAGATCAAGCGGGATCGGAAGGGGGGCGATCCACTGTCTCGCCTGATCGGACAGGCCTTCGAGCGCCCCAAGGCCGCTCCGTGCCACAATCCTCGCATATCGCCTCGGGATGTTCGTCCCGATAAGCGGGATGCCGTGGATATGGGCGAACTCTACGATCGGCTGATAATCGGTCTTATAGTTGTCCCAGACCTTCGCCTCAGCGGTGAGGTTGTCGTGGCCTATCGTCCCTGCCATGTACTCATCCAGGATGATCTGATCGTCAGCCTCGAACATCTCGGCGCCGATGATCAGCCGTTCCCGTGCGCGCGAAAAGAGGTCCTTTATGACCTCGAATTGAAGCCAGTGGACGATGGGGTCGATGTGGAGTTCGCCGAAGAGGACGACGGCAGACTGTGCGAGATGATCAAGCATGGTGGCGTAATGCGTCTCGACACCGCCCTGATCAAAGAGCCGGTAGGCTGGCTTGTCCAGCGCACGCAGCCTCCCTTCAGGCGTGTCATGACCGTGTCCTTCTTTGCCCCTCATCGTCCCTCCGATATCGTATTGATTCTACTATAGCAAAAGCGGCTGTTTAGTCCAGTCCAATCAGCAGTGAAGACAATGGCCGAATTGCGCCCTCCTCCCCCTTGCTTTCCGGCCCATACCCTGATAAGGTTATTCTATTAATAGTCATCTCGTAATAATCAAGTGCCAGGGCAGGGGCATTATGATGAGGCCACGCAGACAACTTTTCCGGACTGAACACAAACATGACACCTGCTGATACCCTATCAGATCTTTTCACTCTGGCGATCGCCGCCGAAGACGCCGCCCTGGCCTTCTACAGGGAGCTGGCCCGGAGTTTTTCTTCAGTCCCCGAGGTGAGTCGATTCTGGGAAGACATGATGAGGGATGAGGCCTTCCACATCCAGGAGCTTACGGACATCAGAAACAGGCTGTCGGATCAACAGCTCCGGGAGCCGGCGGACCCGTCGATCATGAAGAAGGCGAAGGACGGGCTGCAGCGGTTTGGGGAAAAACTCGACTTGAAGAATGTTACCACCCTTGACGATGCGTACGAAATCGCCTGCGAACTCGAATACTCGGAAATCAATGTAGTAGTCCAGGCGATGATCACCAAGCTTGTTCCCTTTGCGGTAAAGTCGGATTTCATTTTGTCGCAGATAAGGGAGCATGTGTCGAAGCTCGATGACTTCTCGAAATCGATCTCCGACCCGGAGCGAAGAACTGCTATCCTCGCCCGGCATCACTGAAGAGACGCGGCAGCGTCGGACAATGCGGACCAATGATGAAGAAATAGTGCCGTCTATTTCAGCCTGCGGGAAGCGGATTTCCTGAAGGCGCTTGCCTCGTCCAGCAGTTTCTTGGAAGAACGATCCAGCTTCAGTCTTGTTGCTGCCAGCAGATCGTTCAATTGGTCCAGGTTCGTGGCACTGGCGATCGGCGCGGTAATGCCCGGCCGGGCGATCAGCCAGGCGAGCGCAACAATCGCCGGTTTTGAATCCAGTTGCCGCGCCACCTGGTCCAGTCCGGCGAGAATCCGCAATCCCCTCTCCGTTACA
The DNA here is from genome assembly GCA_021825365.1 of Nitrospirota bacterium. Taxonomy (GTDB): domain Bacteria; phylum Nitrospirota; class Thermodesulfovibrionia; order Thermodesulfovibrionales; family UBA6898; genus JAKAGF01. The sequence goes on from JAKAHR010000015.1 coordinate 30,444, forward strand.
TAATGTCTGACCATCTCTGCCCGGTCCCTCCCCGCAAGACTCTCCTCAGTCCGATACTTCCCGGTGAGAAACCCGCTTGCCAGCGAGAAGTACGTGAGCACAGCCAGCCCCTTCTTCTTGCAGAGCGGAGCGAGCTCTGTCTCGTAGTCTTCGCGGTCATAGAGATTATACAGGGTCTGGAGACTCTGATAGCCGGGATATCCGAATTGCGTACTGATCGTAAGCGCCTTTGAAAGCCGCTCGGCGGTGTAATTGGAGGCTCCTATCGCCCTGACCTTACCCTGTTGGATAAGAATTTCATACGCCTCCAGGGTCTCTTCGATCGGCGTATCCGGATCATCGAAGTGGGACTGATACAGATCGATATAGTCCGTCTGGAGCCGCTGCAGCGACCTTTCCGCAGCCCGCAGGATATATGCCTTTGAGAGCCCCTTCTCTCCCGGTCCGATCTCGCTTCCGACCTTCGTCGCGATGATCATCTTCTTCCGGTTATTGCCCTGTTTCAGCCATTTCCCGATGATCGTCTCCGATTCGCCGCCCCTGTTGCCCGGGACCCACTTTGAGTATGAATCAGCCGTGTCGATAAGATTAAGGCCGGCCGCAGAAAAGGCGTCGAGGAGCCTGAACGATGACTTCTCATCCACCGTCCATCCGAAGACATTGCCTCCGAAGGCGAGGGGATAAACTCGTAATCCGGAATTCCCGATTTCACGCTTCCTCATAGGTAATGATTACCACACAAGTCCTTGTTTGCCTAAGGGAAAGGAGGTGCCTCGCCGGATCGTCGCGGGGCGCTGGAGAAACTTCGGGCGAGGAAGGGGTTATGATCAGAAATAACCGGAAGGTGCTTCCCTATCTCTTCTCAGGGCACAGAGGCCCACCAGGGGAAGTCGTATTCGACGTCCCCTGGTGAGTCAGTGTCCAATCCTATGCACCAAAGGTATACTTTGTTCCCGCCGTATTGATGGTGAAGGCGTCCGGTATTTCCCTGCTTAAGGCCATCATCGCCCTGAACCCGGTACAATGGGTCCCCACGACATGGTCGGGCTTCATCGCCTTGATATCGGCAACGGTGCTCTGAATAAGCTCCGGCTTCGCAACAATAAGATGGAAGCCTCCCATGATCGCATGAACTTTGTCTGTGCCGGCAATCTTTTGCGCATGCCTGACCGTGTTGACAATCCCACAATGCGCACAGCCGGAAAGGACGACCAGGCCTTTTCCCTTAACGTGAAAGAATAGGGCCTGCTCGCCCGGAAAAGTGTCGGATTCAATCTTGTCGCCGCGCTTTACCTGCTGCGACTTCGGCACTTTCTCATAGCTCGTGACCCTCTCTATGTATCCTGTAGAGTACGCGCCGGGAATGATCTCCACCGGGGTCTTCACCTCGACTACCTTTACTCCAAGGGCCTCGATATCTTCTCTGCTCAGTTGTCCAAGGTCCGTAGGCGCTGTCGCTCCGGGGCGCATGGTATATCTCCGTGCAAAGGCCTCCTCGCCGACATAAAACGGCGTTCCCGCGGCGATGCGCGACTGGTTCTGCCTGAGGATACTGACCGCACCCGTATAGTGATCGTAATGGCCATGGCTCAGGCTGAAGGCGTTTGTCTTTCCAATATCAAGCCCCAGCAGGGCGATATTGCCTATCACATCAGCCGGGTCGAGTCCGAAATCGAACATGCAGGAGCTTGTCTTCCCGGCAGTGACGGTCTCGATATAATAAGAAAGTCCGTGCTGCGCGTGAATTGATTTCCCGGCTACTGAGCGGTAGCGCCTGGTGATCTTGGTATCCGGTTCATTCGTGTCATAATAGTTGTCTGCCAGGATCCAAATAGTCAATTTATCGACTTCGGTGATACCCGCGGCAGCCTGCGCCATCGCTCTATCCATTATTCCGTCTCCTGCCGCGATAAACAGGCCCGCTGTTGCGGTAAACTTCAGAAACTCCCTTCGGTTCAGTCCACTATCCATTGTACACCTCCTTGTGCTTCTGTCTCAGCATGATCGAGCAACGCTGCATCTCGCCTTGCCGAGGTTGTGCCGCAAAATGCTCTGTCAAAACGGCTCAACCTGGATACGCTTCCCCTCAATACGCACGTCGGACGTCCCGGTCTCCTTGTCCTGCAGGTCGCGTGTGCTGACCTTGGCCATGCCTGAAAACTCGTTGTCCCCGGGGCCATAAGTAATGTGTATCCGCGTCTTGGTGCTTCCGATCCACTTTCTGTCCTGATCGAAGCGAAATGCTATGTAGGTGGCATCGAACTCCCTGTCGCCAACCTGCTTCCAGGCGCCATGGCCGCCACTGAGCAACGGATGGGTATCCCCGCTTCGAAAGAAGGTGCCATCCGATGAAAAGGTGAGAAGGTTCTTTCCCACGCCGGCCGGGCGACTGGCGGTTACTATCCACGCACCGACCAGTCCTTTGCCCGTTTCGACGGCCGTCCCAGGAGATGCAAAACCGATAATGAGTAATGCAGTCAGCAGACTATACAGCATACCGATAGACTTGAACATGGTGTTCCTCCTTAAAATGCGGGTGTCAAGGCCGTCTCTTTATGTACGGGTTTCGTCCCGGCGCGATCTCCCCTGTATGCCTCATCGTAGCAGTTACCTGTCTGCCCGTCAACGTGAAGTTCCCTTAACGTGGCACCCCTATAATCACATCTTGACGCATGGGATTGATGGCTGCATATATTCCGGGGGGAATGTCCTTATCAAGACGCAGGGTTGTCTTAATCTTTACCCCTGATCAAGAACTGTGCGAGGCCTACTTTTCGATGACGCGGTCTTCCTGGCTGTCCAGGATGTCCTTGGCGAGCAGGTCAGCAACATAGCTCTTCAGCATCTGCACATCCCCTGACGCAAGGCCGTTGAACTGCACCGCCATGCCCGGCGGCAGGTTCATGAAGTCTTCATCCAGCCTCTTGGTATAGATGACCGTCCCCTTCACCGGAAGCATATGCGTTTCGTTGAGCTGCAGGGTTATCTCCAGGCCCGTGCCGATGGGATGGGGTTCCCTCGTTCGAAGGTATATCCCGCCCTCGGACAATGTTTCCGTGTAATATTCGCATTCCTTCCCGCCGCAATAGACCTTCAATTTCCTGATGAACCTCTCACGCAGGTGCTTCCGGTTTGTTCCCCGGTGCGCAAAGAAGCACTCCTCCAGTACGTTGTGGAGGCGGTCGATCTTGAGCGGCTTTGTGAGGTAGTCGTACGCCCCGAGGTCCATGCACTTCCTGATCGATTCGGGGCTGGCATCATTGCTGACCATGATGATGGGGATGGAGGAGGTCTGCCGGTCATCCTTTATATGCCGGAGTATCTTCAACCCGTCGAGGGGGGGCATGTGCAGGTCAAGGAGTATCGCGTCAGGCTCGGTCAGTTTGAGGAGCTTCAGGCATTCCACACCGTCGCTCGCCGGTATGATCTTGTAATTCAGCCTCTTGAGCAGGAGCCCGACGTACATCAGGAACGTCTGGCTGTCATCCACCAGAACTATCTTTTTCCCCACGATCCCTCCCGGCTGGAACATAAGTTACTGAATTATGCGTAATAACCGTCGCCCGCGTCAATAGGGAAAATGGGAAAACAGATGCAGCCTCAGAGCAGGAATATGCTGCCGAGCAGTGCCCCCGCCAGGAGGGCGATACCTGCGCCGCACAGGATGCTTATCAAGGCCCCGGCCGCGATGCATACCCTGACCGGCAGGGTAGGGTCCACGGACTTCCCGGTGACTCTATGCAGCAGATAGAGGGCGAGGAAGCCGCCGAACCGGAAGGCGGGAAGGAGACCGAAAATACCAAAGAGGACTATGCCTGCAACAGCCCCGATTATTGTTCCCATGCATCCTTTCCATAAAGGCCGTTTCCCGAACTCTTACAACATGGAGTTTGCCGCTATTTCTTATCCATGCACCAGATCGCACCGCCGCGGCAGGAGACAAAGAAAAAGACGAAACAATAGAGGGCCGCGAGTTCCCCCTTGTTTATGGTCGGAAAGAATTGGGGGCCGAGCTGGAACTTCCAGTGAAACTGGAAATACGCTACAGCCATCTCACCGCTGGCAAGGAAGGCCGCCCAGCGGGTCCGGAGACCCACCATGATCAGCAGGCCGCAGACCAACTCTAAAACCCCGCCCACCCAGAGTTGTGACCCCACCGGCGGCTGGAAATCGCTCAGAAAGCCGAGAACCTTTTGGGCCCCGTGAAATGAGAACATAAATCCCGCCACGATGCGCATCATGGCATATGCCTGGTCAGTGTACTTCGCAAGCTGGTCCATTCTTCGCCTCCTTTGCGTGGCTCTCTCATTATAGCCCGGCAAGGGACGATAGGAAACAGAAGGATCAAACTAAGCGGATGGGACGGGGTAGGATATTTTGTAAGTAAGTGACGAAGGAGTGAAGGAAGGCACGGAGTTATGATTTTCGCTTCTTCAATTCCCCGTATTGAAAGCACTTCTTCAGATGATCGTTGACGATTCCTCCTGCCTGGAGGAAGGCGTAGCAGATGGTCGTTCCGACAAAGGAAAACCCGTGCTGCTTCAGGGCCTGGCTGACCGTATCCGAAAGGGGCGAAGAGGCGGGTATCTGATCCAGGGATTTCCACGCATTATGGACCGTCTTCCCCTGCGTAAAGGACCAGATGAAGGAATCGAACGAGCCGTATTCTTTCTGAAGCTTCAGAAAGGCCTTTGCGTTATTCACCGCTGCCTGTATCTTCAGGCGGTTGCGTATGATGGCGGGGTTAAGGCAGGCCGCATCGAACTGTCTCTTTGACAGTCGGGCAACCTTGCCGGGGTCGAAGCCAAAAAAGACCTCTCTGAATGCCTCCCGCTTATGCAGCACCGTCTTCCATGACAGACCCGCCTGAAAGGCATCGAGCACCAGGTACTCGAACCATGTCCGGTCGTCATGCACGGGGATGCCCCATTCCTCATCATGGTAGCGCAGCATAAGGACGTCATCGCCCATCCACCCGCAGCGGTGCCTGTTGTCGCTGGTCATCATTCCTCCCCTGGAATGCGGGCCGGCCGAAAGCCCGCAAAGTCCTTGACAGCCTGAAGCACAACGGCCGCTCCCCTGCAGAGGTCCTCCTTCATGATAAACTCCTCGCTGGAGTGCACCTTCTGCATGCCTGTCGACAGGTTGAGGGTGGTGATGCCGTGCTGGTTGTATACATTGGCGTCCGAGCCGCCTCCCGATATCGCGGCAGCAGGCTCGATGCCGCAGCAGCGGAAGACACCCGTCATGAACAAAAAAAACGGGTCAGCATCGCTGATCCTGAAGGTGCGGTATTCCTCCTGTTCGCCGATATCGATCTTCACCCCCATCCCCTCGCATATCTGACGGGCGGTTGAGAAGATGCTGTCCCTGGTGCTCCCCAGGGTTTCTGCATCGTGGCTTCTCAGCTCTCCGTGGATAACGGTCTTTGCGGGTACCACATTGGTGGCAGTGCCGCCGCTGATGATGCCGATGTTCGCGGTCGTCTTCGGATCGATCCTGCCGTCGGGGATGCCTGATATGATCCGCGCGGCGGCGCGTATCGCACTATTCCCCTTTTCCGGTTCTATCCCCGCATGTGCGGACTTTCCCGTGATCGTCATCTCGTAGGCAATATGGGTGGGCGCCCCGACGATGATGCTGCCGACCGGGCCGCTGGAATCGAGCACAAGGGCGTGTCTGCTCTCTATCATCCCCAGATCGAGGTTCCTCGCGCCTTCGAGACCCTTCTCCTCGCCGGAAGAAAGTACGATCTCGAGGTCCCCATGGGAGATGCCCTTTTCATTGATCACCTCGAGCGTCTCGATAATCTGGGCGAGGGCGCTCTTGTCATCGGCCCCCAGGACGGTCGGTCCGGTGGACCTGATCACACGGTCATCAGACTGGATGACGATGCCACGGGTAGGCTCGACCGTGTCCATATGTCCGCTCAGCATGAGGGGAAGACAGCCGGGGAGGTTCCCCTGCCTGAGGGCGATGAGGTTGAAAGACCTGCCGTAGTCCTGTCTGACTACGCTGCAGCCGAGCCGCCCCAGCCTTTCCGCAAGGAACGAGCCTATCTCTTCTTCCGCAAAGGAAGGGGAGTTGATCCTGACGAGTTCGATGAACGTCTGGACGAGGCGTTCTTTATTGATGAGAGACGAGTCTGACATGGTTATAGTATATCTTAATGCTACGGGCGAAGAGGGGGGCGGCCTTTGGGATATAATAAGTGATATGGCGCAGCCGAATTGTCTGAGTCTCTCCATCACGGGCGTAGTCCAGGGGGTCGGGTTCAGGCCCTTTGTCTATAATCTCGCGCGGGAGCTTTCGGTCCGGGGTTTCATAACCAACACGTCTGATGGGGTGAGCCTCACGATCGAGGGCGAGAATCTCGACGTATTCCTCGAAAGGCTCCGGAAGGATGCGCCCCCTCTGGCGAAGATACTGACCATCGATATCCAGCCGGCCGCATCCGCCGGGTTTGTCGATTTCTCTATCAGGGAGAGCAGGGACAGCGGGAGCTTCACCCTGGTCTCGCCGGACGTATCGGTCTGCGAAGACTGCAGCCGCGAGCTCTTCGACAGGGCGGACCGCCGCTTCCTCTACCCCTTTATCAACTGCACCAACTGCGGTCCGCGGTATTCGATTACGAGGTCCGTGCCGTACGACCGGCAGAATACGACGATGGCGGTCTTCACCATGTGCCCGCAGTGTGAGGCGGAGTACCGGGACCCGGTTGACAGGAGGTTTCACGCGCAACCAAACGCATGCGGCCGCTGCGGCCCCCGTATGATACTCAGTGTCGGCAAGGATGAGATCCGGACTCCTGACCCGGTATTCAGGGCGATAGGCATGCTGAAGGAAGGGCAGGTCCTTGCGGTCAAGGGATTGGGCGGGTTTCACCTCGCCTGTGAAGCATCGAATAGGGCCGCGGTCAGCCGGCTGAGGGAGCGGAAGCGGAAGAACAACAAACCCTTCGGTCTCATGGCCCCTGACATCGCCGCCGTGAAGAAGTTCTGTCATGTCACGCGGGATGACGAGGCGCTTCTTTTATCAGGACAGCGGCCGATCGTCCTGATGCAGAGGCTGATGCAGGATTCACTCGGAGAGGTGGCGCCTGGTAACCGCTGCCTTGGCTTCATGCTGCCGTATGTCCCTCTGCACTATCTGCTCTTCTATCACCCCGGAGAGGCGGGGGGGCCGTTGCAGGCGCCTCACTTCGATGCCCTGGTGATGACCAGCGGCAATATCTCGGAAGAGCCGATCGTCATCCACAACAGGGATGCGGAAGAGCGGCTTGCCGGATTGGCGGACGCATTCCTGTACCATGACCGGGATATCTTCATGAGGGTGGATGATTCCGTGGTACGGCCGACTCCATCATCATCCCTGTCTTCCTCAAAGACCTTCTTTATCAGGCGCTCCCGCGGGTATGTGCCGGACCCTGTCCTTCTTCCCGGAGACGGGCCTGATGTCCTCGGCTGCGGCGCTGATCTCAAGAACACCTTCACCCTGACCCGGGGGCGGTACGCCATCCCGAGTCAGCATATCGGCGACATGGAGAACATCGAGACCCTCCGCTTTTTCGAGGAGACCCTCCGGAATCTCAAGGCGGTCTATCGGGCGGAGCCTGTCGCCCTTGCCCATGACCTCCACCCCGCGTACCTGTCGACGCGCTGGGCGTTGGGGCAGGAGGGGATCGAGAAGTTCGGTATCCAGCACCACTATGCGCACATTGCCTCGGTGATGGCTGAGAAGGGGGTCTCCGAAAAGGTGATCGGCGTGTCCTTCGACGGCACCGGGTATGGAGATGACGGAACGCTCTGGGGAGGCGAGTTCCTCGTGGCTGACCTCGATGGGTTCAGGCGGGCCGGGCATCTGGAGTATGTTCCCCTCCCCGGCGGAGAATCGGCGATACGCGAGCCGTGGAAGATTGCGGTGAGTTATGTGAAGAGCGCTGCCGGCGACGAGGCGCTGGAGTATCTGAGGCCGACGGGACTTGTCGGGCAGTTCGGCCGCGACGCGGTGGATAACGTCATCAGGATCTGCGGGATGCCTGAATTCTCGCCGCTCTCCTGCGGCGCCGGCCGGCTCTTCGACGCGGTTTCGGCGCTGATCGGCGTCTGCAGGAATAATACCTTTGAGGGCGAGGCCGCGATCAGCCTTGAGTCCCTCGTCCTGGACGACCTCGATGACGACTACCCGGTTGACGTGAGTTTCAAGGAGGTGATGGGCATTGATTTCTCGATGACGATCCTCGGCCTGCTCAGCGACATGCGGTCAGGCGTCAGCCGGGCGGTCATGGCGACGAAGTTCCACAACACCGTCGCCTCGGCTGTGGTGACGGTCGTCCAGAAACTGTCCGCAGTCCATAACATCAGGACAGCGGTCCTGTCGGGCGGAGTGTTTCAAAATGCCTTCCTCACGAGGATGGTGATGGACGGGGTTTCGGCAGGGGGGATGAAAGTCCTGGTGAATGAGGTTGTCCCGTGCAACGACGCTGGCATATCCCTCGGCCAGGCATATATAATGAGAGAAAGGCTGAAGGCGGGGAAGAAGGCAGGGGCGTGAAGGATACGATCCGGAGGATACACGAGCTTACCGCATCCCTCAACAGGCAGGTGCGGTTCATGGAGGTCTGCGGCACCCACACGGTGGCGATATTCAGGCACGGCCTCCGCACGATCCTGCCGGAGGAGATCAGGCTTCTGAGCGGGCCGGGCTGCCCTGTCTGCGTCACGGCTGTCACGGATGTGGAGACGGCGATCGCCCTGACCCGCTTCGGGGATATCATCCTCACGACATTCGGCGACATGATGCGCGTGCCGGGGACGAAAAGGTCCCTCTTCGACGCAAAGGCTGAAGGCGGCGATATCCGGATCGTCTATTCCCCTCTAGACTCCCTCGCAATCGCCTCAGCCAATCCCGAAAAGAAGGTCGTCTTCTTCGCGACCGGTTTTGAGACTACGTCCCCCTCCGTAGCCGGGACTCTCGTGGAGGCTGACCGGAGAGGCATCTCCAATTTCTATATCTACCCGGTCCACAAGACCGTGCCGCCCGCCCTGAAGGCGCTCCTCGACTCGGGAGAGGTGATGGTCGACGGATTCATCCTCCCCGGGCATGTGAGCACGGTCATCGGGGCGCGGCCCTATGCCTTCATCCCGTCGCTCTACCACAAGCCGTCCGTCATCACCGGTTTCGATGCAGGGGACATCCTCTCGGGGATCAGGATGCTCCTGGAGCAGATGGCGGCCGGGGTCGCCTCAGTTCAGATCCAGTATTCCCGCGTGGTGAGGGAGGAAGGAAACCCCAGGGCGGTCGCGGTGCTTGAGGAGTTCTTCGAACAGGAGGATGCCGAATGGCGGGGCATTGGCGTGATCCCCGGAAGCGGCCTCAGGCTCCGGGAGAAATACCGTCACCGTGACATACGGTCAGTATACAATCCGCAGATCGCCCGGATCCCCGAGACGACCGCATGCTCCTGCGGCGATGTGCTCAAGGGCGTGAAGACCCCCCCTGAGTGCAAGCTCTTCGGCAAGGGGTGTACTCCTGATCATCCTGTCGGGCCCTGCATGGTCAGCGCCGAGGGAAGTTGCTCCGCCTTCTACAAGTACCAGGCTGTTCCGGGAATCAGGCTGTAGACAGCCGGTAAGCAGACGCGTCGTTCCGCGTGGAAAGCTAGAGGGGGGGATTATCCCGCTGCCGCCAGATCGGGGAATGATTCGGCAACGGTCTTGTGGGCTATCTTTCCGTCATGGGTATTCAGTCCGCTCCGGATGACCGCATCTTCCCTCAGCGCCTTTTCGATTCCCATGCCGGCCAGGGCCTTGACGTAGGGAAGGGTGACGTTGGTGAGAGCCATCGTCGAGGTGCGGGGATAGGCGCCGGGCATGTTGGCGACAGCGTAATGGATGATGCCGTCGACAGTATAGATCGGGTCGTCATGCGTCGTCGGTCTCGACGTCTCGACGCATCCGCCCTGGTCGACGGCAATATCGATGATAACGCTTCCCTTCCTCATGGTGCCGAGCATCTCGCGGCTGATCAGTACAGGCGTCCTTCCCCCCGGGATGAGGACGGCGCAGATGACGATGTCGGCATCCCTGATCTCGGCAGTGATCGCGTGGGCGGTGGAGGTCATCGTCCTCACCCGCCCACGGAAGAGCTCGTCCAGCTTCTGGAGACGGTCGATCGTCTTGTTGATCACCACCGTCTCCATGCCGAGGCCGAGGCAGACCCTGGCCGCGTTCAGGCCGACGATGCCGCCGCCGAGGATGACCGCCTTTGCCGGGGGCACGCCCGCGACGCCGGTTGCAAGCAGTCCTTCTCCGCCGTGCATCCGCTGCAGGTAGTATGCGGCCATAATCGGCGCCATCCTGCCGGCTATCTCGCTCATCGGAGCCAGGAGGGGAAGGGTCCCGTCCTTTTCGATCGTCTCATACCCTATGGCGGTAACGCGGGCGTCAAGGAGAAAACGGGCGAGGTCCCGGTTGGGGGCAAGATGCAGATACGTGAAGAGGGTCTGTCCGTGCCTGAAGAGGCTGAACTCCTCCGGCAGGGGTTCCTTCACCTTTACGAGCAGTTCTGATGACCTGAAGACCGCATCCCTGTCGACGATGTCGGCATCCGCATCGAGGTACTCGTCGTCGGAAAAACCGCTCCCCAGTCCCGCTCCGGCCTCGACGAGAACGGTATGCCCCTCGGCCTTGAGGTCGCTGACCCCGGCAGGGACGACCCCGACCCGGTACTCCTCCCTCTTCACCTCACGGGGCACACCGATGACCATCTTTATGCAAACCGTTCCAGCAGTTCCGGCGCCTTCGTCTTCGTGAGGTTGGAGGTTATATTCTTGATGAGCTTTGCCTTTACGTCCGGATTGAGGCTATCAAGCACCTGTCCGTGTATCTTCTTCTCGGCAGCAAGGTACCAGCCGGGATAGCCTTCCTGCGCTATGATGGCGTTGATATCGCCGGCGATGAGTTTCACGACCTTCTTCTGCATCTCCATTTCCATATTGTGGGGTTCCCCGTATCCTTTCGCAGCCCCATGCCTGCCGCCTCCCATGCCGAACCTGCCCGCGGTGTCGGTCAGCTTTTCCGCAAATCTGCCGTGTGCCTCGATCGAATCATAACTTTCGATCAATTCCATGCGGGGGCTCTCCAAAGGGTTCTTCACAATACGGTACGCCCGGAAGTGTCCAAGGTCTGCCACGATGATGATCTTTCCCATGGTAATTCCTTTCTCCACCGATGTCGTTCGCTTCTCTTGCTTCCATTATATCGCTGAAAAAAGTAAATGCGAGCGGCATGTCCGGCGGTCCTGCGAAGACGGTAAACTTTTGCCCTTGTGATGCTACAATGTAACCATGGCTGATAAAGAGGGTCTGGCGGACAAGTTCAGGAACCCGCAGTGGAGGGCGGTGATCATCGCCGTGCTCGCCATGATCGCGATCGCCCTGTGGATGCAGCATCTGGTCCCCGGCGGGCCGTCGGTATATGAAATCCCCTATAGTCAGTTCATCGATCAGGTGAATGCCTCGAATGTCAGGACCGTTTCCCTCGCGAAGCTCCGGGTGAGCGGAGTCTTTATCAATCCCGTCACCATGCCCGTCCCCGGCGAGGGCAAACCCGTTTCCGTTCAGGTCTTCAGGACGTATCTGCCCTCCTTCCAGGGGGAGTCGCTCCTTGCGCTTCTGCAACAGAAAAAGGTAGCCATCACCGTCGAGCCGACTGACGAGAGATCCCCTTTCTGGCAGTTCGTCTTCGGTCTTCTCCCGTGGGTGCTTATCATCGGCGTCTGGATGTTCGTCATGAGACGTGCGCAGCACCAGATACAGGGCGGGGCAGGCGGCCTCTTCACCTTCGGGGCGAGCAAGGCGAAGCTCTTTGACGCCAAGAAGCCGGGCGTCACCTTCAAGGACGTCGCCGGCATGGCGAGCGTGAAGGTCGAGCTGAGGGAGACGATCGAATACCTCAAGGAGCCGGCGCGCTTTGCGAGGCTCGGCGCCAAGGTACCCAAGGGAGTGCTCCTTATCGGGCCTCCGGGCACCGGCAAGACGCTTCTTGCCCGGGCGACCGCGGGCGAGGCGGATGTGCCCTTTTACAGCATCAGCGCGTCGGAGTTCATCGAGATGTTCGTCGGCGTCGGCGCCTCCCGGGTGAGGGACATGTTCCAGAAGGCGAAGGCCTCGCACCCGAGCATCATCTTCATCGATGAGATCGATTCCGTCGGACGCACCCGGGGGGCGGGCCTCGGGGGAGGGCATGACGAGCGTGAACAGACCCTCAACCAGCTTTTGAGCGAGATGGACGGGTTCGATCCCCATGAAGAGGTGATCGTTATGGCTGCCACGAACAGGCCGGATGTCCTCGATCCCGCGCTCCTCAGGCCGGGAAGGTTCGACAGGCATATTGTCATCGACCGGCCGGGATGGAAGGAGCGGAGGGCGATTCTCGATATTCACGTAAGGACCAAGATACTCTCCGATGATGTTGATCTGGATGTTCTTGCAAAGGGCACTCCCGGCATGACGGGCGCTGACCTTGAAAACCTCGCGAACGAGGCGGCCCTTGTCGCCCTGAGAAAGAACAGGGACAGGATCATGATGAGCGACTTCGAGGAGGCGCGGGACGTTATCCTGATGGGCGCCGAGCGGGAGGATACGATCAGCGAGACGGAGAAGAAGATCACCGCGTACCACGAGGCGGGCCACACGCTGGTGGCATGGCTGCTGCCGGGCACGGACCCGATCTACAAGGTGAGCATCATCCCCCGGGGCGTGGCGATGGGGGTCACCCAGCTTCTCCCGGAAGAGGACAGGCATTATTATCCGAAGTCCTACCTCGTCAACAGGCTGTGCGTCGCCCTGGGCGGGAGGAACGCGGAGGCGGTTGCCTTCAATGACGTGAGCAGCGGGGCGCAGAACGATCTGAAGGAGGCGACCTCGCTTGCTGAAAAGATGGTGGCCCAGTGGGGCATGAACGACAGCATCGGCCCGCTCAGCCTCGGCAGGGGCGAGGAGCATCCGTTCCTCGGCAGGGAACTGGCGCAGCCCCGCCGGTACAGCGAAGAGATGGCCTGGCTCATGGACCAGGAGATACAGAAGCTCATCCTGGACGCTGAAAAGAAGACACGGGAGCTGCTTACCGAAAACCGCGGGGCCCTCGACCGGCTTGCCGCTGCGCTGATCGAGGAGGAGAGCCTCGGCAAAGACGACATCAGCCGGATCATCGGTGAGATACGGGAGAAGAAGGTCTGAAAAAAGGGGGAGGGGCGAGGCCCCTCCCCCGGGAGAATGACTAGAACGTCACGTCGAAGGTGAGATAGATATCGTTTGCCTTCTTCAGTGGCGGGAACATCTGTGCGTTCATCGGGTTGTTCAGGTCTGACATGCTCTTCGGGGCGCCTACCCAGTTGTTGCTCCCCGTATACTTGAAGCTGTAATACTGATACCCCAGCCTGAACTGGGCCTTGCCCATGCGCGACAGGGGCTTTGACTTGATCTCCTGGATGATGTACGCCTCATAGACACTGCCGTGGGCGCCGAGTTTGCTCGTCCACATGTCGTCAGAAGCGGGCGCAAAGGCTATCCAGTTCTTCGAGCCGTAGTTGTATTCCAGCCCCAGCTTGGTTCCGGTTTTGGTGAAATCATACCGTGCGCCGAGGTACAGGGCCTGACCGGTCTTGCTCTCCTTCACGCCGCCGAAGTTCGGCGCGTCGTAGAGGAGTCCTGCAACCGGCATCGCGCCGCCAGGCGTCATGACGCTGAACATGTTGTCATTGGGATGCGTCTTGCTGATCGCTCCGTCTGCAAAGAGGTTCAGGTCTCCGGGGCCGAGCTTCTCGATCTTGCCCATGACGGTCAGGCCGAACTGATCGATGTCTCCGAGGTTGGTGTTCGGTCCGAAGCCGAGGCTCGAGCCGTTCCTGTTTTCAGGGAACGCGAAGATGCCGAAGGCGCGGTCCCACTGCAGCTCGACCCTGAAGGTGTCGGTATCGTAGGGCACGACGTTGATTCCGAGGAAGTTGACATCATTGAGGCTGTTGGCGGTGCCGCTCGTCCTGAAGCCGCTGTCAAAGCCCTTGCCGTAGCAGACCTTTGCGTACGCCCCGGGGAGGGCCTGGATGTCCGGAGCGAAACCGATCGTGCCTCCGTCAAAGGCGTAGTCGATGAGCAGGCCGGGGACGCCGGCTGAGCCGCTCTTCTCGACGTTCTGCCTGAGGTTTGTCGGCACGCCGCCGGTGGACGGCCTCCTGCCGACGGAGAACCACAGGGGTGCTCCGGCGATATTGGACCACGTTGCATAGGCCTGGTCAACCCTCAGGATGTTGTCCTGCGGGATGTGTGATACGTTGCCGTCGAAGACGAAGAACTTGTCGGCAAAGAAGGCGGTCGAGGGGCCTGCTACCGGCTCGACGGATTCATGTCCCCAGACCTTGTACATGAGGAGTCGCGCCTTGACGGTCACGTCCTCGGTCGCCTTCGCCAGGAGATTGATGCCGAAGCGGTTGGTCATGAGTGCGTCGTTCTTGAAATCCTGGGAGGGGATAAGCTGCGGGAGCTGTGCTCCGGGCATCTGCAGGAAGTACGGCAGCACCTGCTGGAAGCTGTACCAGTCGTGCGTGGTCCCCTTCAGGTAGTCGAACCTGCCGCGGTAATCACCGCCGATCTGCAGCCATGAGGGTTTCGTCGCCTCCTGGGTCTTCTTCTCGACCTTGGCGATCCTCTCGTCCTTTGTCGTCTCCTTCTGCTTCATCTCCTGCATCTGCTGCTTGAGGGCATCCAGCTGCCTGGAGAGGTCTTCGATCTTCTTCATCAGATCGGACTGGTCTGCTGCCGGCGCAGGCAAGGGCAGGAGCAGAGACAGAGCAACGAGCACTGCAAGAAAGAATCTCATACAACACCTCCTTTGTAATATGTCCGGGCCGATGTTCCGAAGGAATCAGCTTGCTGACTGACCCTCCTGTCGCAGGCGGCTCCGGCAGATGACGGCTGCTCAGCAGCCGGGTTTTGTGCCTTTCAAATCATTCAGTCCGTTAATGACGTTCTTGCCGTCCTTGACGGTGTAGCGGATCTTGACCTCATCGCCCACGAAGAGACGGTCATCGAGTTTCTTGAGCGCCTTTTCGTTCTCAACGACGAAGGTCATGTCCTTGCCGTCGTCTGCGGTGACGACGAGGGTCTTCTTTTCCAGGTCATACTCCTTGATCTTTCCCTTGATGTTCATCTTGTCTTCTGCGATGACGACGCCCGCGAGCATCATGATGCAGAAGGCGGCAACGACTACCGCTGCGATCGACCTCACTGTGTTCATAGAGTCCTCCTTGGTTTGGGACGGCTCAAGGCGCGTCCCGGTGTTTATCACGCAAAACAGATTATTGCCCCTGTCGCTTCAGCAACGGCAGACAGCAACAGGCCGCCTCTTCTCCGGATGCACCCCTATTGCCGGGCGATATCTTTCCCTCCGGCTGACCTTCCCGCGGCTTTACTGGTCTTCTCCGCAACCGTATCAAACCTACCGCCGACCTTCATGGGGTCGCCGGCATACCCCAGGTTCTTCCAGTCAAGTCTCTTGTTGCCGCCGAAATGGCAGTCACCGCATTTGAGTGCCTTATCCCTGGGAGCCACTTCATGGTTGATGCTGCCGTAAAAAGCGGTTGAAACGAACTGAAATTTGCCGCTGTACGGAAGGCCGGAGGCCTTTGCTCCGTCCTGGAGGGCCTTCTCCCAGTTATAGTGGGTCCAGAGTCCGCCGTAATTCTGAAAGATCGAAAGATACTTGAAGGTTGCATCCATCGGCTGTTTGCCGCGATGCACCTTAAAGGGATAGATCTTGGAGCCTGCATCCCGAATATCTCCGACGGGCCTTGATAGATAGACCACTTGAGATGGATCGATAATCTTCTGACCTTTCAGATATCGCTCTATTTTGCCGTTATACCACGTGTAGGTGGGGATGACATTCATATCCCAGACAAAAGATCCCTTGTGCTTTGCATAGGTCTCCTTGCCGAAGTGCTCCTCCGGTTCGAGATCCTTGCCGACGTTAGACCAATCCCAGCTCATCTTTGTCGCCTGCCCCTTTGCAAAGTAGGGTATGTGGCAGGTCTGACAGGCGACGGTCTTTGTGTGGCTAGCGAGAGTCTTGTTTTCAGGGGAGTCCTTGTGCGGATCGCGGTGGCAGTCCTCGCAACCTACCCTACCGTCATTAGTAGCCAGAAAGGTGGATGCACCCGCAATCTTATGATCCTTGACCGTGTGGCATGACTGGCAGTTCATGTCAGCATAGCCGCCCATGTGCACATCGTGGTCTTTCTTCGGCTTGCTGAGAGTGGAATCGAGGTCACCGTGCTTCACCGCATCACCGCCACCGCCGAAGAAATGGCAGACGCCGCAGTTGTCCCTGTTTGGGGTGGAGACGCTCTTTGCCGCCAGGGTAAGGTCCATTTTGCCTTTTTCGAGCAGCTTCTCGTCAGGGTAGCCCCCCAGAGACTTCTTGTAGTTTCCTGCCTTTGCATGGCAGACGAGACAATCAATCTTTGTCTTATCCTGGAGGGGCGAGGAGCTGTCGGTCCAGCCGTAACCGGCGTGGCATTTGGTGCAGAAGGGGCGGCTGCCTCCCTCTATATCAGTGCAGAAATTATTCAACAGGTTTGCTTTGCCGTATTCTTCTTTACTGTTTTCGAGTCCCTTGACCGTCCTGGGCGCTCCCTTCCATTTCCAATGGGGAGTCTGGAGGAAATCCTCTGCCTGTTTGTCGTGACATTGAAGGCAGGCTTTGGTGACATCCTCTCCCGTCCTGAAGGGACCCTTGATATAGTCGGAATGATCGATTGTTGCGGAATGAGCGGAGGCGGCTGCAAAGACGAGAAGAACTGACAAAAACATACTGATTGTTGCTTTCATGGGTCACTCACCTATTCTTTCCTTCGCTGTTGCGGCAAGCAGCGGAAGGATCGTACGAGAAGTTATTAGGAGTAAACGCGACTTCAACGGCAGGCCATCCGAAAGTGGGGTGACCGTGCTGATGCCTTTGAAGTCTCATGCCCTTTTTTTGCTGTGCGCGCTAGTCTAAACCTACAACTAGTCACAAGCATATAAGCACAGCTTTAGAAAATACTAGCATTAAATAAATTTTAGTCAATGATAGATATTAAGTCAAGCAATTTCTAAACAGTTAAAGTTACAAGTTTAGAACTCCTGCAGTAGTGATTATTCTGAGGAATATTTTATCGAAAAGAGGGGGTCGGTGATATGCTCTGCCCGGCAGACAGGGCATTTACCCGGCTTAGTCAGGCGCTCTCGTTTTTTATAGACAAAGCCGCACTTCAGGCATGAAGGCGGTTCCCTCAGCAGAGCGCCTTCCCGGCTGTTCATCGTCTTTTCTATATGATAAAGATGCTCATACACCTCTTTCTCGGAAATCCCTACCTCAGCAGAGATCTCCCGCGGAGAGAGGAAGCGTCCCCCGAGGAGGGCGATGATCTCCTGCCGGACGGTTGCGGTCCGTTCCGACGGCACTGCAGGCGGTTTGGGTCTTTGTTTCATTCTTCCCGAAAGATGCGGCCTTGCATCAGCGCCGTGATCAGCGCCCGAACACGGTATGTGATTCAGTCTAGCAGATTCGTGCTGAGGCGTGAAGATGTGCGCAGGACGCGTCTCCTTTTTTTTCAACTCCATGGCTATGGTAAAATGGAGGCATGAAAAACACCATCATCTTTGTCGTCTTCATGCTCGCCGTGGTGGGATTTCTGTATTCGATATCAGGCAAACGGTACTCGCAGATACCTTCTGACACCCGTCACCGGGTGGCTGACGAGGTTGCCTTATGCATGGACTGTCATGGCGAGGGCAGGCCGGATGCCCTGAAAAAGGAACACCCGCCGAAATACGAATGCTTCTCGTGTCATAAACGGAGCAGAAAGCGCTCATAGCACCGATTCCGCCCTGACCGGAAGCCGATAGGGTGGAAAAAAGGAGCGGGACGGAACGGCAAAACGACAGCCTGTCTCATTTGCTTTAGGCCGGTTGTATCGGTTAATATGTCCTGTCCATTTTTTTGCGGAGAGGTGACCGAGCGGCCGAAGGTGCACGACTGGAAATCGTGTGTGCGCTAATCCCGCACCCAGGGTTCAAATCCCTGCCTCTCCGCCATTTTCTTACCTGATTTCCCATCCCTCCCGACCATCGGTCCCCGATTCACGCGGCAGGCCAGCAGGCCCGGTCGACTGGCATCACGTCAGATGGCGGCTATGCCTTCCAGGGGGTATTGACAAAAAGGTAAGACGAGTTATCATCAAAGTACGGGGAAAGGGGCTTATACCTAAGGTCGCTGCAAGAGGGTCTTTTTTTTCATCAGCAACGTGAACTACAAAGGCCCTCTCTTTGCCGGTATCGCTGTCAGGGATACGCCCTGGTGTGGTTACAGGAGACATGTCTTTCGGAAGATCAAGGGGGTGAAGATATCATGAAAGCTCTGTTTTCTGACATATTCGTCTCTCTCTGGAAAGGGCATGGCGACAAGGACGAACAGTTCGAACGCGCGCAGCGCCTCTTTGAGGCCGGGAAATACGAGGAAAGCACGAAGTGGTTTGCCTCGGCCCTTGATGCGGGATATGATCCCGGCATCGCGTATGTGAGCAGGGGCGTGGCATGGCTGATGACGCGGCAGATGCGGAGGGCGATCGAGGATCTTGATTCCGCCCTGAGGGTCAATGGCCGGGACGCCGCGGCTTACTACTACCGGGGGACTGCGCACATTCTACAGGAGGATTATGACCTTGCCGAGGCTGACTTTACCGCTGCCCTTCAGATCGATCCGGAACACAGGGCAGCGATGTTTGCGCGCGGCCTCTGCTGTTTCTACGTCGGCAGAAGGAAAGAGGCTGCATCAGACTTTCGACAGGCGCTGAGCAACGGGCCGCCGGCTATCTACGGTGTTGCCGACACCTATGACTGGAAACAACGGGTGAGCGAGATTATCATGCAGTTGGAAGACGCCCGTGACTACCGAAGGGTCGAGATCACCGATACGGAGATGAAGACGCTTCGGGATCGGCTCAGCGCGGCCTGATACGATCGGTCATAACGGCAGATAGGCCCGGGGATTAAGTTCAAGCCCTGCGTACTCGTTCCTGCGTGCACGATGGTAGCCGGCCGCAGCGATCATCGCCGCGTTGTCCGTACAGAGAGGCACCGGGGGAATGAATGCCTCTACCCCCCTCTCAGAGGCCATCGCCTTCATCCGATCTCTCAGTGACCGGTTCGCCGAGACACCGCCGGCGAGAGACACGCGGCTGACCCCCTGCCTTTTGATCGCCCATTCAGTCTTTCTCACGAGAACGTCCACGACCGCCTTCTGGAAGGAGGCGGCGATATCCTGGACCTCCTTTTGGGGGAGAGGCCCTGCAGAGGCGGTCTTCTGCGTCCTGTGGTGCAGGTGGTTCAGGACGGATGTCTTGAGCCCGCTGAAGCTGAAGTCAAGGCTCTCCGGCAGGTATGCCCTCGGGAATTCGAGGGCATCCGGATCGCCCATAGCAGCGAGGCTGTCGATGAGCGGTCCTCCCGGGTATCCCAGGCCCAGGAGTTTCGAGACCTTGTCGTACGCCTCGCCTGCCGCATCGTCCCTGGTGCGGCCGAGTTCACGGTAGGAGCCGAAGTCTTCGGCAACATAGAGGGACGTGTGGCCGCCCGAGACGACGAGGGAGAGAAACGGGAATTCCGGCGCGGATTCACCGAGGAAGACTGAAAGGATATGCCCTTCGAGATGGTTTACCGCAACCAGGGGTATCCCGCGGGCGTAGCAGGCGGCCTTCGCATAGGAGCATCCCACCAGCAGCGAGCCGATGAGTCCGGGGCCGTGACACACAGCGACTGCCGCAAGATCGTCAAGGCGGACGCCTGCCTGTGAGAGCGCCTCATCAACCACCGGAATAATCATCTCGATATGCCTGCGCGAGGCGAGTTCCGGCACGATGCCTCCATACTTGGCGTGGATTTCAGACTGGCTCGATACGACGTTTGAGATGATACGGCAGCCGTTTTCCACAATAGCTGCGGAGGTGTCGTCACAGGAGGTGTCGATTCCGAGGATGAGCATCAACTATTATAAAGGGGGAGGGGAAGACTTGTCAGCCGGCCTGGCAGGGCCGGATTGTCGTGAAGAAGAATAGCCCCGGAGATAAGCGACTTCCCCGGAGCCTGCGCCTGTCTCGGTCTGCTCGCCCGCTCCCTAGAATTGCAGATCCGATTGCGTCGTATCGACCATGACCGGCATGGCGGGCACCTCTTCACCGTTCAAGTCCGCAAAGGTAAGGCCTATCAATTCCCGGGTCAGGTCCCTGAAGGCTGAACGAAGCTCTTCCGCTTCAATCTTGTCGGCATTTGCATCGCCGCCGACATATCTCTTGCTGCCGAAGCTTATGAGAGAATTGGCCCAGACAATCTCACCGCTGGCGGCGTTCTTCACCGTTCCGATGACCCTGATAAAGGGGCGGTACGACTTTGCAAACCCGAACTGCTCACCCCACTGCCGGGCGCCCAGGCCATAGGAGACCTTAAAGGCGGCCAGGCATTTGTATCCCCTTCCTGAAATATCCCTGAAGGCCTCTTCGGCCTCCGGCCTTTCAGACTGGGCAGCCTTCATCACCTTGCCTGCTACGTCGCTATCGTCCGTGAGCGCAATATTCATCAACCTGCTTTTGTGGATGTCCTGGCTGAATTGCCTGATAAAATGGTCGCTCACATCAAAATCGCCCAGGAGTTTTTCATACTCGCTGCTGTCGAGTCTCAAGGTGTTCCTGCCCTCGAAATTGCCCGTGCCCTGCCACAGGGCGGAGCCGAGGAGCGGACCGAACAGGAGCATCGTCCCGATAGATTTCCCCATGAACCTCTCCTGGAAGAAGGTCTTGGAGTAAACGATGCCGACGGTATGACACTTTTCCGCTGCAAAGGACTCCTGTTTTACCTGCACTGAGTTGAATTTTGCCGCACAGCCGAGAAGAGAGATCGTCACAAGGCAGACTGCCACGATGTTGTATGCAGTTTTCAATGGCCTTTCCTTTCCCCGTCCGCAGGACGGTCCCCCGGGCGGAGTGTATTCATGAGAAGGACGACACGGGCTGAGGACGGTAAGATCTGCAGGATGGGAAAGATGGGAAACGGATGGTGATGGAAGGCTGTCCTGGAACGCCCCGAACTCTGTCTCCTGACATTCACCCGATCGCTGCCCCCGGGAAAAAAGTGATGAAGAAACTGCGTTGACTATAGCGCAGCGTCGCGGCGGCTGTCAACAGGAAAAATGTCGTACATCTCTACTTTCCGAACGAGACCTTTGCCCTGCTATTTTTTCAGGAAGACAGGCACGTATTACTGATCAAACAGGCCCCGCAGGTCGGCGCGCTGCCAGTCGAAATTCCCCGGCGCCTTCATCCAGAGGGTAAGCTCCTTCGGGACCGCGATGATCTGGTAGATCGTCTCTTCCGGCTGCGTCGCCCCTCCGTCAGGGATGGTCGTATCCAACACAGCCTTCATCCGGCAGCCGCAGGTGGTCCTCGATGACCGGAGACTCAGCCCCCGTCCTTTTGCCCTGAAAGCTCCTCGATCAGCCCTTCGAGCATGGCCGAGATGACGGTCAGGTCCGATTCCCTGCCCAGATGCGGGAGGATGTCCGGTTCCGGCAGCTCCCCCTTGATCTCCTTGTCGAGGACCCTGCAAAAGGCGAGCATGATCTTGTCGTCGAACTGGAGGTTGAGGCAGCTGTTCATCTCGATAAGTGCCGACCGCAGGTCCATCTTCCTGCGGTAGGCACGCTCCGAGGTCATCGCGTCGAAGGAGTCGGCCAGCGTGAGGATCTTCGCGCCTTCGCTGAGGTCGTCCCGGGAAAGGGCATCAGGATACCCGGTTCCGTCGAGCCGCTCGTGGTGGTGCTTGATGATCTTCTCCACGTCCTTCCAGGGGAATTTGATCTGGGAGATGATCTTGTAGGATACGAGAGAATGTCTCCTGATCTCCGCCTTTTCTTCCTCGGTGAAGGGTGTCTTTTTGTTCAGGAGCTCATTGCTGATGACCAGCTTCCCCACATCGTGAAGAAAGCCGGCAACATAGATCCCCTCGATGTCGTGGTCGCTCCAGCCCAGCTCCCGGGCGATAGCGGACGCATATCGGGCGACCCGCTGCGAATGGTGGCGGGTGTACATGTCCTTGGCGTCGATGGCGGCTGCAAAGGCCTGAAGCGTGTCATGGTAGATGCGCCGCATCTCCTCGTAGAGTTTCCGGTTGTCGTTGAGCTGTTCGGAGAGGTTCAGGAAGAGGGCGTGGTTATTCAGCGTGATGGCGACCTGGTGACTGATCACCCGGAGGAGTTCGAAGTCCTCGCGTGAATACGGCTCAGCAGTGAACTTCCTGCCGAGCAGGATCGTTCCGATGAATTCATCCCTTACCCATAGCGGGGTGACCACCTCAACCCCCGCGGCGGCGAGGGCCGCGTCATCGGCATTGAGGAAGGGCTCGTTCTTGCCTGCAGACCGTATGCGGCCCAGATCGATGGCAGCCGGGGAGAGGTCGTCGAAGCCCCTGCGGGCGACGAAGGCCATCGTGTCTCCTGACCTGTCCTGACAGGTGACGGCGCCCCTGCTGGCAAGGAAGGTGCCGAGGACGACATGCAGCAGGGAATGAAGTTTTTCCTGGAAATTCTTTTCAGAGGTGATCTCCTCCCCCAGGTCGGCGAGCGCGGCGATGTTGAATAGCGCTTTCCCGAGTTCCATCTATCTCTCCCGTACGTTCAGGAACTGCAGCGCCCGGTCTTCGTCCGGGAAAAAGAGGAAGAACTTCGAAAGGCCGAGCATCTCGAAGATGTCCACCTGTACCTTGCTCATGTCCGTAAAACAGAGTGTTCCCTCCACCGCCTGCAACTCCTCCATGACATGCAGGAGGAGGGATATGCCGATGGAATTGATGAGGTCCGTCTTCCCGAAATTCACGACGACCTTTTTTATTCCGGTGCGGGCATACCTGCTGCACTCGCTGACGAGGCCTTCCCCTGCAAGGTTGTTCAGATACCCCTGCGGATACACGACCGCCACATCCTTTACCAGCCGGGACGTTACCTGAAAAGGCGACGGATTCACTTGCGCACCTCGCTTCTGTTGATGTTCTTTATGAGCGTAACCCTCGTTCTGTCGTGGATCCGCTCGACCCTCACCTCGTCCATGATCTTTCGCATGAGCGTAAATCCCCAGCCCCTCTTCCGGCCGGCTGCAAGTTTCTGTTCGACGGGGACCTCCTGCAACAGGTCCGGGGAAAAGGGCCTGCCGCTGCTTTCTATGACGATCTCCAGCCTCTGGGGGGAGGTGATGAACTTCAGGTAGATCTTCTTCTCGTAACTGCCGCTGTGCTCTGTCGCGTTGATACAGCACTCGACAAGCGCCATCTGTATGTAATTCAGAAAGTCCGGTTCAAGCCGGATATTCTTTCCTATCTGGTCGACCGCACGCGCTGCGACCAGTTCCGCCTGATCTCCCATGGGGATCACCATCTCGAAGACAGACGGGTCGGGGGCTGCCCCGTACTCTTCTCTCAAACACGCCTGAATGTCCCGTGCCGATCTTTCTTCCACCTCCCTGAGATACCGTGACCTGAGGTAATCCGCGAACACGGGATCGCCGTCCTGGCCGGGGTCGAACGCGTCGAGGACATCCAGCGCCTTTCCCATGTCGCCTTCCCTCATGCCGAGGACCTGCGAAAGCCGTTCCGTGCCGTCGCATTCGCCCCGGGACAGGCGGTGCATCAACAGCCTCAGCACGGGCCTCTTCAGGCCTTTTTCCCGAATGCAGTCATTGAAGACCGAAGACCAGTAGAAGGCGGTATCGCCTTCGGACACCTCGGCGCCATAGCATTCGGAGAGGTCCCTTTCCGTAAGCGCCTTTTTCCCCGTCTTGCGGAGGCTGCGGGCGATGTTCCTGATATAGAGGGGATTGCCCCGTAACCGCCGCATCAGTCCGAGGGCGGCCCCGCGGTCACAGGCGATCTCCTTCCCGAGAAGGGACACGAAGAGATCATGGGCGATATCTTCCGGAAGGGGAGGGAGACGAAGCCGCTCGGTCCCCTTGTACAGGGAAGGATCGGAAAAGATCGCCTCCAGCCGGGAGGCGGGGGACCCGGTGATGATATGCGGGCAGAGGCTGCTCTTCATGGATTCTTCGAAGAGGCTTGTCAGGCCGGATGCGTCTCCGCGCCGCGCCTCGTGGAGTTCTTCCGCTGTCGTAAAATCATCGAGCATGACCAGGATCGGGCGTCCCCCCCTCTGGGCTGCTCCGGCCGGAGCCGAGATCGCGGAAAATACCTGTCCATAGATATCTCCCTGTCCGGCGTTTTCCTGAAAATTGTCGATGCCCTCTGCCATCCAGTTGAGGCCGAGCGACGAGATCAGCGGCATGAGCCGGTGAAGCGGCGTGCCTGAAGCATCGATGAGCAGGGGTTCCTTCCTCAGGAAGGCGAGATACTGCCTGATGAAGCGCGAGAAGTAATCCCGTGCAAAGGTCGTGCTCTTCAGGGCTGCTGTCTTAAAGGAATAGTAGAACGGAACGACCTGCTGCCCCTCCCAGAAGAGCCGCTGGTAGAGCTGTTTCAGAAGCTCGGTCTTTCCCGCTCCCCGGGCCCCCACCAGGAGGACATTCAGGGCGAGCGCATCGGCTCCGGGATCAGCCAGCCGCCTGAGGTAGGCGAGCTCATCCTCCCTGTTCAGGTACTCCTTTGCCGGGATGCCGTGTAAAGGCATGCTACCACCTCGTGCGAACGTATATCACTGCGCTACTGCTCAAGCACATTCACCCCTTTGGGAAGGGTGAGATCAAAGAGCGAGTCCTTCAGGCCGGTATTGATCCGGATGTCCCTGAGTTCTATCTCGATGACGTTTCCATAGGTATCGTTGATCACAAAGGAGCGGATCGGAAAATCCCCGTCCGACAGGGTAATCCTGATGTTCGTGACAGCGCCCATCGGCTTTTTTGGTTTCAGGACGATGCTGTCCCCCTTTTCGGTGATATCGAACTCGGCCCTGATGTTGCCGAAGCCGCCCAGGAGGGCGACGGGCGATTGGCCGTAGGTCGCCCTGTCAAATTTCCCCTTATATGCCTGTGCCTCGCCCTTTTTATAGATGAGCACCGTCTCTTTATTGATGGTCAGGTCCTGGGCATCCCTGCCCCTGTAGCTCCACTTCATCCTGAGGGGCGGTTTGATGAAGAACTCGCCCTTATAGGTCTCGGTCTTCCTGAGGTCCCTGATGACGCTCTTTTGCGTGAAGGAGCCCCGCATGTCCTGTATGTTGCCGTAGGCCTTCTGTATGCGGTCAACGCCGTCGGCGCCGGCCGCAAGACCTGAACAAAGAGCAAAGAAGAGAAATGTCAGCATGCAAAGATTTCGGGTGCGGGGCAGGAGCCCCGAGGAACTCAGGTTGTCCGACTTCAATTGTGCCTCCCTATGTAATCCCGTGGTTTGCCCGCGCCCTTGGGCGGGCCGACGAGTCCGTCGTCCTCCATGATCTCCATGATCCGGGCTGCGCGGTTGTATCCGATCTTGAACCGCCGCTGGAGAGAGGAGATGGAGACCTCGCCCACGGACTCGGCGAATTCCACTGCCTTGTAATACATCTCGTCGCGCTCCTCGGAGGGCTCCTCATCGACCGGCTCAGCCACGGCTATCTCCTCGAAGATCGAATAATCCGGTCTGCCCTGGGATTTGATGAATGCGGTCACCTCGGTTATCTCGTCCTCGGTCACGAGGGCTCCGTGGACGCGCACGATCTTCGAGCCAGGCAGCATCAGGAGCATGTCTCCCTTTCCGAGGAGCTGCTCGGCACCCTGGGTATCGAGGATCGTCCGCGAGTCGATCTTCGAGAAGACCTGGAAGGATATCCGGGCAGGAAAGTTCGCCTTGATGAGGCCGGTGATGACATCGACCGAGGGCCGCTGGGTCGCGATGATGAGATGGATGCCGGCCGCCCGGGCCATCTGGGCGAGCCGCGTGATCGAGTCCTCCACCTCGTTTGAAGAGGCGAACATGAGGTCGGCCAGTTCGTCGATGAAGACGACGACATAGGGCAGTCTCGTCTCCCCGGAGACCATGTTGTTGTAACTCTCGATGTTCCGCGCTCCCTTTTCAGCCAGCAGCCGGTACCGCCGCTCCATCTCGATGACCATCTTCCGGAGCGCCTCGGCCGCCTTCCTGGGGTTGGTGATGACCGGAGAGATGAGGTGGGGGATGTCCTCGTACATCGAGAGTTCGAGGAGCTTCGGGTCGATCATCAGCATCTTCACCTCAGCGGGCGTTGCATTGTAGAGGATGCTCATCACCATCGAATTGATCGAAACGCTCTTGCCCGCACCGGTCGAGCCGGCGACGAGGAGGTGGGGCATCCGGGCAAGATCAGCGACGACCGGGGTGCCGAAGATATCCTTGCCGAGGGCGAGGGTGAGTTTCGCGTGGCTCTTCCTGAAGCCGTCGGATGAGATGATCTCCCGCAGCGAAACGATCTCCCGCTGCCTGTTGGGGACCTCGATGCCGATAGTCGACTTGCCGGAGATCGGGGAGACCCTCATGCTCTGGGCCTTCAGCGAGAGGGCGAGGTCTTCGGCAAGGGAGACGACCCTCGTAATCTTCACGCCGGGAGCAGGTTCGAACTCGTACATCGTGACGACCGGCCCCGCATGGACATGGGTGATCTTTCCCTCGACGTCGAAGTCCGCCAGCTTTGTCTCGAGAAGGGATGAGTTCGTCAGCAGCTCTTCCTTGGAGGGCCTGATGGACGAGGTGTCATAGAGTGTCAGAAGGTCGACCGGGGGCATCTCATACCCTGAGCCGGGGGCAGGGGCCTTCGGCGCCCTCGGTCTGGGCGCACGGGGGGCCGGCCTCGGCCTTTCCGGAGCAGCCGGCTTATGATCGAACAGCAGGGGTTCAGCCGGGACGGGCGCCTCGGGTGCCTCTGCGGGCGGCAGCACGGGGTCTGCGCCGGCTGATGACTGGCCGATGAGGATCTCTTCAGTGAGCACCCCTTTTTCCGGCCCGGCAGGCGTCTCCGGTGCGGGTGTCGCGGGTCTTCGTCCAAGGGCGACACCTGCAAAAGGCATCAAAATAATCGCCGAGGTGAAGAAGAGTGCAAGGGACAATAGGTAGGCGCCGGGCAGGGAAAAGAACCGTTCGAGGAATCCTCCGATATAAAGGCCGGTGAGCCCTCCGGGCCTGGATTCCGTGTGCAGGCCGAATGTCCCCCACACCAGGTGGAGGAGCAGAGAGGAAGAAAAGATGAGAAGCAGGGATCCGGCCGCATACAGGATGTGCCGTTCCTTTGCCAGGACCCTTCTCGCCCCGTAGACAAGAAGAAAGAAGGGGACCGCATAGGAGGAGAATCCCGTGACCGTCATAAGCAGGTCGGAGAGATACGAGCCGGCTATCCCCCCGATGTTGCGGGCAGGGGCTGCCGTGTAGGTGAAGAAGGAGGGGTCCCAGCGATAATAGCTGTAGAGGCTGAGGCAGAGATATACTGCCGCACAGAGCGAAAGGACGCCAAGGATCTGCTGCCGGAGGACCTTCATCGCTTCATCCACAGACCCGCGAGGATGACGGCCGCCAGGGCAAAACGGTAATAGGCGAAGACATGGAGCCCCCGGCGGCGCAGAAAGCCCATCAGGAACCTGATCGCAATGAACCCGGTCACCGCAGAGGAGATGACCCCGACACTGAAGAGCCGCAGGTCATGCTGCACCGGGGATGACAGCATCTTCTTCAGGTGGAGAAGGACCGCCCCTCCGATCACGGGAGTCGACAGGAGGAAGGAAAACCGCGCAGCCGACTCCCTGTCAAGTCCGCGCAGAAGGCCGCTGGCGATGGTGATGCCCGAGCGGGAAACGCCGGGGATGAGGGCGACCGCCTGCGACAGGCCGATCGAGACCGCATCACCCGTCGTAACGCTGTCGAGCGGGCGTCGCTTCCGGCCGGTCTCGGCGATGAGCATGAATATGCCGATCGCAACGAGGGAGAAGCTTATGATGAAGGGACTGCGCAGTCTCTCCTCGATTATGTCATTGAAGAGTTTGCCGAGCACACCCGCAGGTATCGTCGCCAGGACAAGCAGGAGGAGCAGACGCCGGTTGCTGAAGATCATGTCTATCCAGTCCCTCCAGAAGCAGATGAGGAGGGCGACGAGGGTGCCTGCGTGCAGGGCGACGTCGAAGGAAAGGGAATCCAGTTCCCCTTTCCAGCCGAAGAACCAGGGAAAGAGGATGAGATGAGCGGTACTGCTTACCGGCAGGAACTCGGTCAGACCCTGCACGATTCCCATGACGAGTGCCTCAAACATAGGGAATTATAACAGATACGGCTCCGGTTTCTGTACCACGAAAGGGGCCTTTGGGGTCGTTTATCGGTATAATCAAGGCAAACCGAAATAGTGCAAACCAAAGAGGGCGGCGACGCAGGAAAAGACCCTGTAGAAAGTTTGCTTTAAACCTTTTCCGCCGGGGGGTGTCTAAGAAGACAGATGGACGATGACAGCAGGGCAGTCGATCGATACAGGGCCGGAGAAGAGGAGGCCTTTGAGGAACTCGTCATGAAATACCAACGCAAGATATACGCCTTTGTCTACCGGATCACGGGCGACGCCGAGGAGTCGAAGGACCTTACCCAGAGGACCTTTATCAATGCCCTCGGAGCGGTGCGGGATTTCAAGGGCAGCAGCCTGTTTAAGACCTGGCTCTACCAGATCGCCATGAATGCCTGCCGCAACCACCTGACACGCGAACGGCGCAACGATATTGAAATCGAGGATTCCCTCGTTCGGGACGAGGCAGGGGTGCTTGTCTCGATGGTCGAAAAGGAGAAGAGAAAGATGGTGAAGAAGGCGCTTGAAGGTCTGCCGGAGAGGCAGCGCCTGTCGATCATCCTGCGGGTATACGAAGGGCTCAGCTGCACGGAGACCGCCGGGGTGATGGGCTGCACCGAGGGGGCCGTGAAGGCGAGCTACCATCACGGGGTAAAGAGGCTGAAGGAGATGCTGGCGGAGCAGGGCTATGAGATCGCATGACGACATAAGACAGATGTTTCCCGACCTTCTCGACGGCCGGCTGGCTGGGCCGGAGGCTGACGAGGTGAAAGAGCACGCACAACAGTGCGCTGAATGCCGGGATGAGCTTGCCCTTCTGACCGGGCTGAGAGGCATCGAGGTCCCTGATCCGGGAAATATCTTCTGGAATACCCTGCCGAAAAAGGTCCTGGCTGCAGGGGTCAGGCCGGCAGCACGGCGGCGCCGTATCGTTTCGTGGTGGTCTTTCCTCGGTCCGCTTCCCGCTGCGGCGGCGGTGGCAGCGCTCGTCCTCCTCGTCTCCCGCCCGGTCGAAAAAACGCAACAGCCGTATCAGGAGGCCTTATTCAGCGACCCGCTTGCGGTTGCGATGATGGACTACAGCCTGCTTACGGACAAGGACATACCGCTTATCGATGCGGAGATTGCCCCGGAGGAACTGGCCGGTGTCTCGGAGGATATGGTTGAAGAGGGCTATCACCGGGAACTCGTCTCGCTGAATTATGCGGAGGTCGAGCTTCTCGATGAGGCGTTACAGGATGAACAGCAAAAAGGAGGCTGATATGTTGAGACCGGCTATGACCGTTATGGTTATGATGATCCTGCTCCTGGGAGCGGCTGCAGAAGGCAGGGCAGAGCCGCGGGAGGGTGAGCGGCCCCCCAGCAGGGAGCAGATGGAGAAGGTGAGGAAGCGGATCGAGACCCTCCGCATGTGGAGACTGACAAAGGCGTTGGATCTCGACGAAAAGTCTTCGGCCCAGCTCTTTCCCCTTCTGAACAAGTACGACAGGCGCCGCGCCGAGGCCGAGTCAGCGGTGCGTGAGGACATGAGGGTCCTGCGGGAGGCGGTACGGGACAATAAAGATGCCCAGATCAAGGCTGCGATGGAACGGCTCGAACGCGCCCACGACAGCCTCCAGAAGATTCGGGACGAGGAAAGGGCGGATCTCAGGAAGATCCTTACCGTGAGGCAGCAGGCCGAGTTTATCCTCGTGATGCAGGAATTCGACATGGAGATCAGACGGATTATCGCAGAGGCGAGGGACAGACGGCCCGGCCGCGATGACGACAGGCCGGTCCGGGAAAGGCCCGAGCGGCCCCTTCAGCCCGGCAGGGAATAGCCGGAAAACACTTTCCGGATACTGACAAAAAGAAATCCTGATACGGAAAAGAGGAGCCGAAATGGGGATACGGAGGTTCTTGCGGGGTTGCTGGTTCATCTTCCTGATAGCCTGCGCATCATGCGGAGGGGGAGGTTCAGGGACATCCTCATCGCCGTCCCCGGCTCCGGATGGCGGCCCGGCGACTCCGACACTCGTGTCCATTGCAATCACGCCGGGCGGTCCGAGCGTCACGGCAGGGACAAAGCAGCAGTTCGCCGCAACGGGGACGTATTCGGACAGCAGCACGAAGGACCTGACTTCGTCTGTCCTCTGGAGTTCGTCGGACACGGCGGTTGCATCCGTTGACACCGCCGGTCTGGCATCAGCGGTTTCAGCCGGCTCTGCCACCATCACGGCTACCTCAGGCGGTATCTCGGGCAGCACGATGCTGACCGTGACAGCGGCTGCCGCATCATCGAATTCCATCGATGCCGATGGCTTTATCTGGGGAACCGAAGGCAACGTCAATACAAACGACCGGAACAACTTGCCGACAACCGCCTCGGCAGCGCAGGATGCGATAAACGGCACAC
The DNA here is from genome assembly GCA_021825365.1 of Nitrospirota bacterium. Lineage (GTDB taxonomy): Bacteria > Nitrospirota > Thermodesulfovibrionia > Thermodesulfovibrionales > UBA6898 > JAKAGF01. The sequence continues at coordinate 61,194 of JAKAHR010000015.1, forward strand.
TCAAGACCCACTACGTCAAACTGCGCATTTCACGGGCGTTCTTTTCGACCACCGATGGCGGTCTGACCTATTCCGCGTCATATTGTCTGCCCAAGGCTGACCAATGCAATAATTCCTTCAACATGGATGAAGTGGCTGCCCTCTATCAGGCCAACGGCTGGAGCATGGTCCCCATGCTCAGGATCGATGAGTCACAGACGATCACGACCGCTCTGATTGACGACTATGTGAACTTTGTGGACTGGTTCGTCGGCCGCTACAGGACAACCGCGTCCATACAGATGATAGAGCTGGTGAACAGCCCGCATCCCGGCACGGATAACTGGAGCACCTGGAGGGGTACGAACGCCCAGCTCGTCGAACTCACCAACAAGACGTATGACCGGATCAAGGGCAAATATCCGGGCATCGCCGTCGGCACCCCGGGCTTCGAGTACTGGGTCGACAGCACCACCGGAAGCGACGGGGCGTTCGTTGAGGTCATCGAATACTTCCTCGACGGCAACAACGGGGCCAGGTTCGACTTCTGGGCATTTCACGGCTATGCCCTGCGGGCGCGCGGCGGGCAGGCGTTGGTCGGCCCCTATCCGCCGACCATGACGCCGGTCCTGAACAAGTACGCCAACGTCCCCGGCATTCTTCAGGTCCGCGCCGCGATGGATAGCAACGGGTGGCAGGGCCGGAAGATCATCGATACCGAACACGACAACATCACCGCCCCGGGGCAGCCCATCACCAACGAGGGCGACGCGCTCGATGCGGCTTACGTGGTCCAGGAACTTGTGCTGAAGCGCACCCTGCGAAGCAACGGGATCAACGTGCTCTCCGGCGCTCTTCCTCTCAAGATGGCGATTCGCGGAACAGCGGGCACTCCCGGTTGCAGCGGTGGTGCGACCTGCGGCGAGGCGGGCCTGAGTTCGCTGAACGCGGACGGCTCGGCGACCCTGCATGTGAAGGCGATGGCGCTCTTGTGGTCCAAGTTGAAGGATTATCCTTATGCCGGAAGGGTGAGCGGAGCATTCGACAGGGAAGACCAGGTTTGGGTCGAGAAGTTTGCTTCCGGCAAGAAGGAGCTCTATATCTTCTTTAAGCCATTCAAATATGTGAGCGGCCGGAAGATCTCCCTGGACGGCCAGACGCTGAACCATACGATCAACCTCACCCGTGTCCCCGCGTCTGTTGTGCTTACCGGCATCAACGGGACGACCATCCCGGTCACGCCCGCGCAGAGCCTGGTCCTGTCGGCAGAAAACAGCCCCAAGTTTATGGAGGTGACGTATCCATGACCCCTATCAGCGACCTGATGGTGAGCTACGGTGAAGGCGCCTCGGTGAAGGTTAAGAAGGCTGTTGCAGCTGCTACTCTGGCGACGCTGCTCGCGTGCGGCGGGGGAGGCACATCCGGGACTCCTGTTTCTCCGTCCCCTGCGCCGGGGGGCGACGCCGGCACGACAACACCGATACTCCAAACGATTGTCGTCACCCCGGCTGATCCCGGCGTCGTCGCCGGGTCGTCCGTGCAGTTGACCGCAACAGGGGCATATTCGGACGGCTCGACCCGGGACATAACCTCGTCGGCTGCCTGGACTTCGGCCGACACATCCGTTGCGACCGTCGGCAGCTCGGGACTGGTGAGGGCGAAAGCCTCCGGGACGACGAAAGTCGCTGCGACATCAGGCGGCATCACCGACATCGTGACGCTGACTGTTCGGCCTCTCTCTCTGACCAGGGTGAAGAAGGTCACCCTCACCGGGAGCGGGGAAGGGGGCTCGGCGCGACCCGAGGTTGTAGCGACTTCAGACAGGGTCTTTGTCCTTTACCTGGGGCACATCGGCGGCATGAGCAGGACATTTGACGTGAAGGTCTATGACAGGGACATGACAACGCAGATTGCCGCAAAAACGATCGTCTCTTCCACAGCCTCCTTTGGCAGTCCCACGGACATCCGGGTGGCTGCTGACGGGGGATACCTCTACGCCTTCTATGAGACGAGCGCCCCGCTGTCGCCGTTTCTGCACGGCGCTAAGTATGCGCTGAACGATGCCTTTGATCTGATCGCCTCTGCGTCATCTCCCATCACTACAGGCAGGCCCCTGCCAACCCTTGCGGAGGGAGATGAGATCATCAACGACCCGGCGCCCCTTGTCGGACCTGTCAGCGTCTTCGTGATAACCAGGATATGGTCAACCATCGCCTCAGCGGGCAAGACGGTCTATCGCGTAAGGGAATTCAGCAAAGACACGATGGCGCAGGTGCGTCAGTTCGATCTCGACCTTTCCTCTGTTGCCGACGGCCGCGGAAGGGTGACAAGTCTTCTCTACAGCACAGGGTCCATCTACATGGCGCTTGCGACAACAGTCTCGGATCAGGGGGCGGGAGACGCCAATAAATCCTCCGACGACGGGGCGCAGTGCGACATCATCCTCTTACGGATGAATCCTGACTGGACATTTGATGCATCGAAGGACGTGCGGGTCATCTCCGCAGAGCCGGATGACCGGGAGAATTACATAACAGGCCTGCGGACTGACGGAACGTATTTCTATATGACCTATAAGCAGGCGACCGGCTTGCCGCCGACAGGGGAGCAGAGGGCGGTCATCAAGATATTCGATATGGACCTCAATCTCCTCCTCAAGGAGATAGTGACGAGCGTCGCATGGGGCGGAGCCGGAGGGGAGATCCGCCCCTCTCTTGAAGTGCGTGGAAACAGGGTATTCTCAGGCCAAAGCGGCGCTCAACAAGTCGGGACCGGCGATGCCAGTGTCTACCTATATGAAAAATGACCGGCAAGGTTACCTAAGGAGGGAGTCATGAAACCTGGAACTGCAGTGCAGACTGTCATTACGACGCTGCTCGCGATGGTCTTTATCGGGGGGACCGCATCAGCGGCGGGAAGCGCGCCTTCGGCCAACCCGCCTGTCTATATCGTCGTGATGAACCATGTGGAGGGAGACGGAACCTGCCGGGAGGGAGACACCTTCTGCCTCATGTCCCTCAGGTATCAAAGGGCGGCGCTGCCGATGCCGGGGATAGTTGCGCGGCAGTCATATTCCCTGGACAAGGCGGGAAACGATCTTATCTATACGATCCTCCGTTCTTACCGGGACTCAAACGGTGACAGCCCGAAGCTCTTCATCGAACCCACCGGTGAATGGTGGCAGACATACGCTGACCCTGTATATGGAGGCGGCTTCTTCGACAAGTATGATTTTCTTGCTGAAAAGAACGAGTTCGGCATTCAGGGGCATGCCATCATGTATTCCGGTACAGGTTTCGGCTGGTACCAGAGCCCCCATACCGAAGAGGGGATCAGGAGAAAGTTACAGGACCTTCACGGGTTTGCGGACAAGGCATACTACAACGGCAGAAAGATGAATACGGGCAAGACATATACCGGCGGGTGGAAGATCGAAAGGCAGGCCCTGGGGGATGAACGGGCGGAGTATGTAATCGATCATGCCGCGTATGAGCTCGGATATCGCATCGCCTTTGAAGACCATGACGGCCACATCCGGAATGAACCAGCCGGTATCGCCAATGCCCATCCGGCATATTATGTCTACCGGGCTGTCTACGACGACGGCCCGAACATCATCAAGATCGACATGAACGGCAGTGTTACCGGAAGGTGTCCGGGGAATACGCCGCGCTGCGAAACCCCTGTTGAGGCTGCCGGCCGCCTCGACCGTACTCTGACGGCCCGCTCCGCTGACCATGATGCCTCCCGTGTCTATTACTTTGCCTTTGTCGTGCATTCCGGAGGCGTATGGAATGATCTCAGTCTTACGAAGGAGCGTCCTGCGGAAGGTGAGGGCAAGGGCCTCGCAGAACTCATGGATGCGATCCAGGAGAGGGTGAATGCAGGACAGCCTATTATATTCGTAACCCCTTCCGAACTGGGGGATATCTTCGAGGCAAAGAACCCTTCCCCGGTGAACCTGGCGGCAAGCCCCTTCGGCTTCCACCCCGCGGGCGTGTACAAGCCCGGCTACAGCAACAGCGGATATGGCGACGCCCAGGATATCGGCGTGACCTGGACCCGGCAGGGCGTATATGCCTTTTGGTTTATCGTCCAGCCTGACCTGAGTAAGGCTGCATATGATTTTTCCCGCTACGACCTTCAGTGGAGCGCGGTGCCCGAAGGCATCCATATCATGGGCAACATAGCCCCGCAGGGGAACATCGATGAAGGCTACTGCCTGCCGAAATCCTACCTTCCTGTTGATGAGCAGAAATATCGTGCCTTTGTGAGGGCTGTCGTCGAGCGCTACGACGGCGACGGCATTGACGACATGCCCGGTCTGGTCAATCCCATCAAATATTGGCAGGTGGGCAATGAGCCCAACGGCCTGAAACCCGGTTTTGCAGACCTTCAGCGCATTACGTATACCGCGATCAAGGAGGCATGTCCGGACTGCCCGGTCCTGATCGGCGGGGTCCCCGGCATGCCCCCGGTTGATCAGTATGTAGCGAACTTCGATAAGCAGTACAGACCCATCCTCGACGCGCTCGGCGGCAAGTATGTGGATATCATGGACTTTCACTGGTACGGCAATGCCACGGGAGACTATAAGGGCGCAAAGGATGTTTATACGCATATCAAAGCCGTGCTGAAAGAGGACGGGTTTCCGGACATCCCCTTCTGGATAGCCGAGATGGGCTCATACAACGGGGACCCGGCTCCGACGTCCATCGCCAATCCATCCATGGATTATGCAATGCAGACCGAGCGTCAGCAGGCGCTCGATTACGTGAAACGGTTTGTCTATCCGCTCTCCTTCGGGGTGAAGAAGATATTCCCCGCCTTCGGCCTGATGGAGGGGTTCAAGTACGATGGAGGGTATTTCGATTTCACGGGGCTCATCTACGACGGCTGGGGCCCGTATGACCTGGGACTCGGCGTGAAGAAGCTTTCGTATTACAGCTACAAGAAGATGACGGAGAAGCTGGAGGGTTCTGCTTGGGACAGGGTGGCGACGCTCCTGGATTCGGACGACCTGCACCTCTTCCGCTTTGACAAGAATACCGGCCCGGTCTGGGTCGCGTGGGACGACAGGGAGATACAGTGCATCACTGCCCCCTGCGGGAGGCAGGTGACGATATCCGGTATCGATGCATCATCAGTGCGGGTGACCGAGGCGGTGCCCCTCTTCTCCACCGGCAGGGAAGTGACGGATTATGCGTCGGCCTTTCACAGCTGGACCGTGGCTGTTTCCGGGGAAAATGCCGTGATTGCCCTGGGCAACGGCCCCGTCTATGTGGAGGTGATCGAATAAGGTAACTCATGGCCGGAATGGAAGCGGCTGCATCGTACTATACGTTGACAGCCTGCCGGGCGATAGCTCCCTGTCAAACCCGGTGAACGACGAAGGCTGAGAGAAGCAGGATGACTCCGGCGACTGACTGGCCGGCCATCAGCGCAACGCTGCAGGCCGGCAGAAGGACAGGGACAAGGGCGCCCTTCATTGCGGTGCTGATCATGTCTGCATTATATCATGAGTCTGATTCGTGCGGCTGATATCGGCCTTCTTTGTGTCTCCTTCCTGGTAAAGAGGGAAGGGCGGAGGTATAATGGCATCAAGAGGCCCTGGAAACACGGTGAATCTCCCGGCCGTAGGACGCTTTGCAAGAAGCGGATCGCGTGTGGGTGATGGGGAGCCCCACCCAGGGCCTTTATTTCATCTGTTGGATGATCAGCAGTCGCGAGGGATATAGTCTGTAATCAACGAGGCTGACCATGATCGAGCTGGCAACAGGTATTATCACGTTCCTTTTGATTGCGTGGGCGAGTGTCCTTACGGCAAAACTGGTCACCGCGCCGGTCCGTCTCTTCTGGCCGTCCGGCTCCAGCGTCTTCTTTGTCCTGATATCCGTTGCCTTATTCGTATGCATTTCCTTCCGTTTCCTGTTCAGCTGACTTTTTCCCTGGGAAGAAAGGCAGGGTGCCTCATTTTCCGAAATCTCTTGGCAAGCAACCCCCTGTCTCTTTTGTCTCGCAAGGCTATTGGCATAGTTCTGAACAATATTGAATGCCGGCTATGGGCAACTATTATCACGGTTCATCCCCGCATGTGCGGGGAACACAGAGTTCGGTACTGATCTGCAAGAGTTGCCTCCGGTTCATCCCCGCGTGTGCGGGGAACATTGATAAAATCGTCCTTGTACTCCTCACAAACAACGGTTCATCCCCGCGTGTGCGGGGAACATGCATAGGACATGCCGCCCATGGTGGTATCGAGCGGTTCATCCCCGCGTGTGCGGGGAACATTGCGCCGACTTTTTCAGGGGTTCGAAATATGTCGGTTCATCCCCGCGTGTGCGGGGAACATAGCGTTTGTGGTCACCACGCCCAACGTAGAGGCGGTTCATCCCCGCGTGTGCGGGGAACATTCGCATATCTGTTTCCATGCGGCGTGCGCCGACGGTTCATCCCCGCGTGTGCGGGGAACATAGGAGGCCCGGCAGCGGGAGGAAGATGAACGCCGGTTCATCCCCGCGTGTGCGGGGAACATCCGATTTAGATAGAATCCGAAGTTCCCGAGGTCGGTTCATCCCCGCGTGTGCGGGGAACATTCAACGTCCTCAACGGGAATATCCTCCAGGGCCGGTTCATCCCCGCGTGTGCGGGGAACATTGATGATGAGCGGGACTGGAAACTGCGAGACACGGTTCATCCCCGCGTGTGCGGGGAACATGAATTTCTCCGCGACGAACAAATGGCCCTGCTCGGTTCATCCCCGCGTGTGCGGGGAACATCATGCATCGGCTTTTTTCTCCTCCTGAAGAGCCGGTTCATCCCCGCGTGTGCGGGGAACATTCAATCGGTGCCGGGGCCGTGGTTTATCATACCGGTTCATCCCCGCGTGTGCGGGGAACATTCCCCCAGGGTGCTGTACCAGAAGTAAAGGGTCGGTTCATCCCCGCGTGTGCGGGGAACATTGAGCATTTCACGGCCTGGCCGTCGCCCTCATCGGTTCATCCCCGCGTGTGCGGGGAACATTCCTCAATCAGGGCAGGTCCGGGATACTTGAGCGGTTCATCCCCGCGTGTGCGGGGAACATTGCGATGCCCGGCGACGATCAGGAATGTGTCCTGGTTCATCCCCGCGTGTGCGGGGAACATGAGGGGGTTGCAGATGTGATGATTGAGATACTCGGTTCATCCCCGCGTGTGCGGGGAACATCGTGCCCCAGGTAACGTCATTGAGACCGGAGCCGGTTCATCCCCGCGTGTGCGGGGAACATTTCTCCTTTCATCCCCTGATACCACGTGGTATCGGTTCATCCCCGCGTGTGCGGGGAACATGCAACAGGGGCAACGTGGAAGCCGTGACGACACGGTTCATCCCCGCGTGTGCGGGGAACATCGAAATTTACTACAGTATACGCAAACACAGCACGGTTCATCCCCGCGTGTGCGGGGAACATTTTGTGTAGTTCTCGCACTGGTGACGTGCTACCGGTTCATCCCCGCGTGTGCGGGGAACATTGCGTGGGTCCGCTTGCGGTAGCCGATGAACTCGGTTCATCCCCGCGTGTGCGGGGAACATGTTTTCGAGGATAGGGACTATCCCCGCCGCGTACGGTTCATCCCCGCGTGTGCGGGGAACATTGAATAAACTAATGGTATCCTCATCATTCCTCCGGTTCATCCCCGCGTGTGCGGGGAACATTCCTTGGATATTCATGTTCTCAAAGAACTGCACGGTTCATCCCCGCGTGTGCGGGGAACATCTCGACATCATGGCCGGTCCGAGGCGTTAGCACGGTTCATCCCCGCGTGTGCGGGGAACATAAAGGAGGCGACGCTTAACGCCCTTCCCGGAACGGTTCATCCCCGCGTGTGCGGGGAACATCCTAAAGGCGGCGTCGGGGCCGGATCAGATCACGGTTCATCCCCGCGTGTGCGGGGAACATTCCTTCTTGTCTGTCTTCTTGCCCCAGTCTATCGGTTCATCCCCGCGTGTGCGGGGAACATACGGACGTGAGTATGCCCACAAGCGGAGCTACCGGTTCATCCCCGCGTGTGCGGGGAACATCTCAGCGCGGTTATGGCATTTATCGCCGCGATCGGTTCATCCCCGCGTGTGCGGGGAACATATGTCGGGTGTCTCGTCCGCCCACATTGGGGCCGGTTCATCCCCGCGTGTGCGGGGAACATGTAGCCCAGTTGGCCGAGGCTGTCCACGATACCGGTTCATCCCCGCGTGTGCGGGGAACATTATTTCCGGGCGAGATAGGCCCGTTCATATGCCGGTTCATCCCCGCGTGTGCGGGGAACATCTGTGCTGGTTCCTCTCGGCCTTCATGCTGGACGGTTCATCCCCGCGTGTGCGGGGAACATCATTTGCCGTCGACGAGATCGCACCCATGGATCGGTTCATCCCCGCGTGTGCGGGGAACATACGGGGGATCGTTATAAATGCCACCTGAAAGGCGGTTCATCCCCGCGTGTGCGGGGAACATGATTACGACCCCGTGGAGATCTCAGCTCCTCGCGGTTCATCCCCGCGTGTGCGGGGAACATATGCTCTGAAGTCAAATCTACCTTCTCATCCTCGGTTCATCCCCGCGTGTGCGGGGAACATATATATTTCTGTAATTTCTGCGAGCGCCGCAACGGTTCATCCCCGCGTGTGCGGGGAACATTTTTTCATCCTCGGCAAGTTTAAGCGTCCCCGCGGTTCATCCCCGCGTGTGCGGGGAACATTGATCAAGTTTTTTCTGGTACAGGGACAGGTTCGGTTCATCCCCGCGTGTGCGGGGAACATCCACCGTGGGCTATCTCTTTTGACAGGATCATCGGTTCATCCCCGCGTGTGCGGGGAACATGTCAGATAACCCATGATATGCCTCCTATTTCTCGGTTCATCCCCGCGTGTGCGGGGAACATAGCTATTAGAGGATTAGCAGCGGCAGGACGGGCGGTTCATCCCCGCGTGTGCGGGGAACATTTTTTGGCACGTTTTTGGCACGTTTACAGCATCGGTTCATCCCCGCGTGTGCGGGGAACATGATACGTTTGTCTGTAACCCATATCTCCCACATCGGTTCATCCCCGCGTGTGCGGGGAACATTGCAGGATCTGAAACAGCAGCTCGCTATGGCGCGGTTCATCCCCGCGTGTGCGGGGAACATAAGTTGCCATCAGGCCCTGTGACTATTGCGACCGGTTCATCCCCGCGTGTGCGGGGAACATGCCGCTGAATCCCCCCGTAGAAGTCCCTGCAGCGGTTCATCCCCGCGTGTGCGGGGAACATTGTAGATAATCGGTGCCGGCGGTGGCTATGACCGGTTCATCCCCGCGTGTGCGGGGAACATGAGTTGCCGAGCTTGCGGCATTCGGCAATGTACGGTTCATCCCCGCGTGTGCGGGGAACATCGATTAACAGATTGATAGAGGCTTTCATGCTGCGGTTCATCCCCGCGTGTGCGGGGAACATTATTGAGCGGTTTCTACGGAGTCCTGCAGTTGCGGTTCATCCCCGCGTGTGCGGGGAACATATGCAGCTTTAACCGCCGACAAGAATGATGTGCGGTTCATCCCCGCGTGTGCGGGGAACATTCGTGATAGCGCGAGTGTCCGACAACTTCCGCCGGTTCATCCCCGCGTGTGCGGGGAACATTTCAAGGGTGAAGGCGGCATTTACCGCGATGACGGTTCATCCCCGCGTGTGCGGGGAACATCTCAAGGCAGTCACCGGGGCATTTACTCCGACCGGTTCATCCCCGCGTGTGCGGGGAACATCAGTCAACCTGGTATCTGGCGCAAATCAACTACGGTTCATCCCCGCGTGTGCGGGGAACATCAAATCAAATCCGCCACCGGCAACGTCGGCACCGGTTCATCCCCGCGTGTGCGGGGAACATGTGATAAACCCTGCCAATGTGAGGATGAGGGACGGTTCATCCCCGCGTGTGCGGGGAACATACTTCTTATAACCCACTGAAATATAAGTCAGTTTTCAAAGAACAAAAATCTACCGGCCAAATCGGTCAAAAAGGCTCCTTCTGCTGCGCCGGATCTTCGGGCATGAAAGAGACGAGTCTGATCCCATCAAGTTCTACCGGCTCACGCCTGTTGGAACCCCACGTCAGGAAGTCAAAACCCGACTCAGTGTTCGTAGTCCATGCCATCACAGCGTTGCCCTCACCACAGCCCTTTACCACCGTGTTCCAGATCATCTCCCTCACCCTGCGCGAGACGTGGCCGATATATACCCCAGCTCTTACCTCAAGCAGCCAGATCGCAAGACGCCCTCTCAGCCGGGCCGGCACGTTCTCAACCACGATGGCCAGCATCGCCTATACTCTCCTTATTGGGAATTGCTGGCGCAACCGATTCCTCAGGCGGCTTCGGCCGCTCAATTCCTCCGGATGCGAGAATCTCTTCGATAGCGGGGATAATGCGATGCAAAACCCTCGCCTGCCTGAAGGAATCCCGGCAGGCAAGCCGAACCTCACGTTCAGGCTCTTTCGGCTTCTTAGATGCGATCCTAAAGGCAACCGGTACCACTGTCTCGAACTTGAAGATATCCGCGATGTCGTAAACGAAAGACTGCGGTTTGCCGGTGTGGATAAAACCAACTGCAGGGGCGTAGCCTGCAGCCAGGATAGCGGCCTCGCAGATGCCGTACAGGCAGGCCGTAGCAGAACTTAGGCACCTATTCGCCATATCTCCGCTTCCCCAGTCGGCGTAGTCATAATTGCGCGCCTTCCATGTCACCCCGTACTGGCGAGCGAGTAACTCGTACATCTTTCTGACTCGAACACCTTCGATGCCGCGCAGCTGCTCTACGCTCCGCCGCTCCGGAGGTTTCTCCTTGAACCGCATCTCGTACATCTTGCGGACTACCTTCAGCCTGGCCTCGTCATCCAAGGCAAGCTTAGCCTGATAGAGTAGCCTGTCGGCCCTCGCTCCTCCGGGCTGGCCGGATGCATAGAGCCTGACGCCGGCCTCACCGATCCAGACGAGAAGACAGCCAACTCGTGATGCCAGTGTCACTGCCGCGTGAGATACCCTCGTCCCCGGCTCCAGCATTAGGCACGCTACCCCGCCGACAGGAATGTGCGTGCGAACGCCGTTCTTGTCTACCACCACAAAGGCCCCGTCCAGCACATCAAGATTTCCCTTTTCGAGAAAAATCGTTGAGACGCGGTCCTTGATAGGGATGGGCTTTAGCGGAGGGAGAATGGGATCGCTCATTTCTTTCCCAGTTTCTTTATGTTCTGAGGAGGCGTCAGATAGTTATCTTTTGAAACAACCTTCCTGCCTGTTCGCGCCTCAATCTCTTTTCTGGCTTTCCGTGCGACACCGCCGCCTTCACGCGCGACCTTTCGGTTTTCGTGAAAAGTGTCAGGCTTCTTGACCTCTGATATCTCTGTCGTGCTCGCCTCCGCGAGCATATTCAGGACCAGTTCAAGATTAGTCATGTTGTCGCGAAGATTTGCCTTCTTCAGTTCTTTATGCTTTTTGTACTGTTTCGTGGTCAAGCCTGCCCATGCGAAGGTGATGTCATCTGTCAGCGTAGCGAACTCATCCTTCTCCGTTATGCCGCGTCTGCGCCATTCGTCCGTGAGCGCCTTGCGGACCTCCAGGCTTTTCAGGCGCATGTTAACCCAGTCCGGAGAATAACCTTTCTTGATATACATTTGCATAGCGCGGTCCATGGCTATCTCCGGGTCTTCGGCTTCTTCAACTCGCTCGTATCCGACACGGGCGAGCCACAATTTAAAGGGTTCGGCATTCGGTGAGGGAATTGTCTGGATGATTCTGAACATCACTTCAGTGTCCGCCGCATCGGTCTGATAGAACTTGCCGTCAGCAGCCTGCATTTTCAGGTGGTTACATTTTGTAACCACCTCGCTGCCCTCTTTTTTTAGTCTGTTTTTCAGTACCTTCCAGTAGCTTCTCGGATTCGGACTTCCTGTTAAAATGTCCACTACATCAACAACCGAGAAATACCACTTCTCGTTATCATCGTCCCAATATCTGCGAATCTTTTTGCCCTTAAAAACTGCCAGCTGTGTTTCAGTCATTAATCCTCCAATTTCGCCCTATATCCGCCTGACGAGCATCAGGCCGCAGCCGAAGGCTTTGGCGGGGCCGAGGCCGCGGATAAGAGTTTCTCGAAAGGCGTCGGGATCCGTAATCCGTAATAGACCATTGAATCTAACAGCTAAGTGAGTCATCCGATGTTCACGTTTTTCATCATTCTTGTCCTTTTTATATCCTGTCTGGTTCCCTTCTATAGTAGTATTTACATGTACGATCTGTCTGATTTCGTCATTCTGTTCATGGACTTCCTTGGCGAGAATCTCAAAACCACCGGGGCACCCGTTTTCCCGTTCATCTCCCTTACGAACAAGCCAGTCAACCTGTTCCTCCTCACGAAGAAGCGCCACACGCTTGCCCCTCAACATATCGTCACCCTTTAATGGCTTGGCGATGCGCTTTGTGGGATTCGCACGCAGGCTGAACACTACTGTTTGTCCGTTCCGAAGTCCCCGATATGATACCGCAATATTTTTATAGACAGGGTTTGGAACACCCTCTTCGTAAAGCAGGTATTCTTTACACTTATCAAGGTAAGACCAATCAGGTTCGACGATGGATTGGACATAAACAACAGCTCGACAATTCCGGTCTTCCACATCCGCACGAAAAAGAACGCCACATTTCTCACGCAATTTTTCCTCTTTATTAACTGTATATCCCTCAAAAGCGTGCATGAGGGTGCGGTGCATTTCGTATGGCTGGGCTAGCTCACTTCGAACTTGCCTGTAATTCAAGTTCAAGATCAATCGGGAGAGATACAATTGGGTAGTCACTTCGCTCATGACCATATCCCTCCTGTGAACCGAGTCGTCATTGTTCTTGGTTTGAAGCGCCGCTCGCCAAAGCAGAGCGGCCAGTCATGCTGGGTTCGCTCACCGTCGAGCGATTCCAACACCACGCGTTTTTTCTTGCCGTCTGAGAGAAGGTGTTCTTCCAGACGTCCCTCTTTAGGCACTTCCCCCGGCTTAAGAGGCGGTACAGCCAGTGGAAATGCCTTCCGCCCGAGAAAGAGGGGCCATTTCGGACATTGCAATGCATCTGCGATGTTTTGGAGAATCTGCAAATCCTCTGATTGCAAGCCAACCGTGAATGAGGCATCGGCTAAATAGTCACGGTAGGACACCACTGTATCTGTCCCCTTGCCATCCGCCTTGATGACGTCGAGTGCCGTATGGTAGTCACGTTCGGGACGGCCTTCCTTGTCCACACGCACACCCATGCGAATCGAATCAAATCGCAAGATCTCCTCCCCGCGGGCAATGCCCATGGCGGCGCAGACCATGCCAATCACGCCGCTGCGCGTCGGTTCCAGCGCTGTGTCGCGGTAATCAAAGCGGCTGCGATAACCCCATGACTGCATAGGGCCTTCGAGCCGCAAGAGCAATGTGTAGTACCGTCTCATGACTGCACTCCAACCTCCAAAACGGCCTTAATAGCTTCTTCAACGCTCTTCTTGTTCGCATCCTCGAGTCCATTCAAACGCCCTTCCTGTTGAAGATGAAAACAAGCCATGCTCTTAACACCTTGCTCGCCGTAGACTTCTTTCAGGGCACCCCAATGCCGAGTGAGTGCCTCTACAGACAGGCCGACAAGATCGTCATCGTCCTTTTGGGGGCGCACGGGCTTAGCAAAGGCATTGGCCAGAGAAATGGGCACGCCTTCTTGACGCCGGACGAACAAACCGAAAGACGGGAGATTCTGGGCGGCAAAGGAGTTCTGTTTTCCGGTCGGAATGGCATAAACCATTGCTTCGAGAAATGCCTTAATGACCTCGTCGGCCCCCAGGTAATCCTCTTGCGTTAGGTTTTGAACCCATTGGCCGTTATTACGTTCAGTTTTTCGCACCAGATTACGGGCAAGCTGGTCGCGATCCACCAGCGCATAACGATAATAACAGGCGCTGTTGAAGCCCACCACTCCCATCATTCCCGCACCGGATTCCTTTTCCGGATTCAGATCGTCTACGGCGGTGTAGAAATCCATCTCCATATCCACCTTGTGTGTGGAAAGTGGATGTGCGACCTGGCAGGCGGCATCGACTCGCATGTTATATTTGCCGAATGGAGTGCTATCTTTCAACTCTAGCATCCGGCCAAACAGGGCAATATCCGGGGCCTTGACTGCCTCGAAAAGAATCTGTCCCACTCGATCCCGTGAAGCCTCTTCTGTTTTCTTGTTTTCTTTGGTCAAATCCTCCCAATTCTCACGAAACACGCTAACCAGCTTCGGAAGGGCTTCTTTATCGAGAAATACCAAAATTGTTGTTGTGTTCTTGGATGCCTCACTACTCTTCTCCAGCCCACCGGCCTCGAACACAGAGGTAACAACCTCGATAGTTTTGTCATCGGGTTTATCCTTCTTATCAATTCCCTTGGCAATCTCGACGATCAGTTGTCGCGTACGAAAGGCTCCACACTTTTCGAGGAGTTCACTCATCGGCCCTTCTCGCCGTGTGCTTCTTTTGCTGCATTGGCTCGATACCCGAGCCCTGCGGAATCCTCCGAAGGTGGCGCTCTTGGGTTGGCCTGTGTCGTCGCGGTTGAGGTTTGACGGGGCGAAATTCTGAATCAAATGCGCTTCGATTTTGACGCCGGAATTATTCATGGCTTTCTATCTCCTTTTCTTCTGAAGTTATACTGGATTGAGAGGTATCGCCTCCACTGCTGTTATTGTTTTTGTAAAAAAAGTCACGCGCCCATTTCAACTGGACATGACCCTCCGGATGGTCCCATTGAAGCAGGTCGCTTAAAAAGCAAAACCAGTCAAGTGGTTGATCGTTGGCCTTCAGCAAACTGACAACATGGCGCAGATGGTCGTCCAAGTCGTCGGGATGAGCGTTGAGCAACGCCACAAAGCGCGTATCCATGCTATCGCTCTTGGACCGCAACGGCTGAAAAGCTGCTCCCAGCGAGCGGCCTTTCTGATGCCTCGGAAATGACCCAAACAGCGTTGCGGCAACATAGTACCAGCGGTCGTTGTATCGCTGCTCCGGCAGGTATGGCACAACGTGCCTATGCACGCGGGCCATTTGTCCCGGCTCCTTTCCCAGGCCGCTGCGCAGGTCGGCCAGCGCACCCCGGTCTTCCTGTCCTTCCTTGGCAAGATTAAGCAGATAGCCAATGAAAGTTTTTTGTCGGTCGTCCAAACTCATTTCTTTTTTCCTCCTTTGCTGGCTGCTTTCGATTTCCGGTTGGAAGTTTTGGCCTTCGGCGGCTGCGGCCTCAAATCGTTGTCGCTGAAATCAGTTTGGACGCGGGCAACTGCACTGACGGAGCGCGCGGTCGCTCCAAGACAACGGATGCTCTCTTCAAGCGCTCGCTTCGCCTCCTGCCTTACAGCGTCTCGCCAGGTCCGTGTTGCGATCTGTTGATCGTCGGGTTTCCAATTGCCTACACTCCCATCCCAATCGCTCGGCAGATTTTCCAGCAGATCAAAAAAATGCTTTTCCAACCGCGCCCAGTAGGCGGGGCGGGGATCGAGATTGCCCGACAAGCTAAGACAAGATGCATTGTGTGCATCGTCTGGGAAACGTCCATCGGCTGTACGAATAAGCCCGTTTCCTCTGAGTTCGAGCGATGGAGCCAATACAAAATCGCAGATCATCTGTATTCGTCCAACGGGCTCTGTACGAATAGTCTTTTTCGTCGTGGCACTCCAAAAAAGACCCCGTGAAAGTTCATTCCCAACAGCTTCTGCCTCAGCGATTAGTAGGGCGAGCCGCTCAGTCAGATCTACAGAGCCGAGAATAGCAATCGGTACTGGAATACGCTCGTGGCGCCAAAGGAGAGACTTGCCTTGGGCAGTTGCGAGGCCCACAACATTTGCACGTGGCTTGGCCGAGAGAGTGCCATCCTGGAACAATCGTGCAACGTGGTTCAGACTGTCGGGAGGTTTCCGAGTTGTAGAGGCAAGCGAAAACAACGAGTGCACATCCCGCCAAGCGGCTTTATCTTTGCGAAGTTCAATCGGAGTAAACTGGACTTTATCGCTGCTTCGCAAATAAGCCTTCATTGGATCCCCGGCATCAGCAGTTGTCTTCAGACCGTTCGTAAAGAACATCGAACGCCTATCCAAGACACAAATGAACCTGCTGAGGGGCGCAAATCGCTGTACCGGACCGGCAAAGGCGATCGGCTTTTTCCATGAGTTCTTTACTGATCCGACGATATTTGAATCCTCCCATGCCGGCAGATCATTTGCATTGAGGGATATCGGAACAAGATTTAAGAGCAATGTCTGAAATAAGTTCTCCCCTTGAAGCCATATGCACAGCCCATCGACACAGGAAGCAAACTGGCAGGGAGTCGGGTTAATCTTTTGACCAGCAATGGCTCCTCCGGAAGCGACGCCTGTGCCTGCGTACGATTGCGCCGCAAGAATCATTTTTACAATTTGCTTCGCTTCGTATTCTGGTCGTTCAGTACCAACCCTGTGGTCAAAAAGAATACGGCCGCCTTTATCCGGTGCTTCGCGAACGAGACGCATCAGGCCGTCCGACTTATCCTTCTTGATTGTCTTGATTTTGCCATCACCCTTGTGTTCGTTGAGATCAAGCTTGGCGACCTGCAGGAATGGGTAGTCATCATCATAAAGGAAAAAACGATCATACCACTGGTCTTTGGCCAGATAATCCGTAATTGCTTTGTTCCCATTGCATGACCCACTGGCGTATAGCGCTTTCCATTGGCTCATGCCCGACGGCCCTTGAAAGGCCCGATATAAAATCGCCAGAAGCAGCCGGTGGATGGCCACCGTCACAAGAGGTGAGTCATCGCAGATTTCGCGGAGTTCATGCGCCTTCAGCAATGTATCGCGGATGCCGAACTCCTTGCTGCTCCCATCACGGGTGATGCAGGGAATCCACGCTTCATCAATCAGGTTAAATTCAGCCACGTTTTAGCCCTCCTCAGTCTCAATCACGAGACCTAATTGTTTATCCAAAGTCAGTCTATAGTCACCCACACGCCCCGAGTTCCGCTCATCCAGTCGCAGAAGGCGTGCGTGGCGCAGGTGGGCATTCTTCGTCCACTGCGCAGGCGCTTCGCCGTTTTGAAGAAACTCATGGAACAGCGCTTTATGGCTCAGTTTGACAGAACTATCCAGCAAGCGGCGAACCTCGGAAACCGTTGGCTCAGGGGTCAGAACCGTATCCGCAGATAGCATGACGACAGTAATGGAAGGATCGCCATCGCGCGTTGCCGCCCTCACCGCCTTATGGACCTGGGGATCATCGTCATCAAGCAATTGGCTATTGAATTCTTCGACAAGATCAGCGGGATCCTGCGGCTTCGCAACGAGCAGTTGCCGCGCAACGGTTTTGGACGCCAAATATTCTCCCTCCATTGTTGCAAATGCCTGCTCCAGGGCAATCCGCCAGGACTCATCAGCTTCCTCGGATGAATCGCCATAAACGGCCTCCACCAACGACTCGATTTCGTCAGGTGCCTTAATTTCGTTTCGGCCGCGCAGAGCTAGCCAGGTCCGCAGAAGAATATAGCGGTCGTAGACATACTCAATGCTCCTTCCAAAAGATTCCGGCGGCGGGCCTTCCCGGTCAGCGCCGCATAAAACGATCAAACGAGGTATTTCCAAGCCGGGCGGACGTTTGCGCGGATGACGGTGCAAGCGTCCCGACCGTTGGAGCAACAGGTCAATAGGAGCTATCTCGGAGACCATGAGATCAAAATCGAGATCAAGACTCTGCTCAATGATCTGAGTCGCAACCAACACGCCGCGATGTGGACGATCGGGATTAATGAAGCGTCCTTCCGCGTCTTTCTCCTGGGGGTCGCGTTTACCGTACTTGCTGAGGACTTCTTCTTCGCGCTCACGCCGCCACATCTGGAGCGTCCGGGCATGAAAAAGCATGCACTCGGTGTCTTTGAGCGTGTCTCGAAGATGCTTGTAAACCTCGATAGAGCGATTGACCGTGTTGCAGATCACGGTGGCGCATCCGCCTTGCTTCAATCGTTCCGCCAAGGTTGAAGTCATTTCCGCCAAATCGGTGTCGCAGAATTGCAGATCAATGGTGCGCGATTTCCCCGTGGGTATCTCGGCACAGACCGGCGGCCTGTCCACCTGAGCTTGAGGGTAATGACGCGGCTTGGCCAGCGTGATTCGCGGATATCGCTTGTATTCGGTATCATCTCTGCCTGAATAAGCCTTGGCAAGCGCTTTACGCTTGGCCTCAGGCAGTGTTGCCGAGAGGAGAATCACTGTGCAATCCAGTTCCGCGAGCCAGTGCAGCAGCCGTTCAAGGATCGTGCTCATATAAGCGTCATAAGCATGGACCTCATCGAAAATGACCACCTTGCCCGCCAAACCGAACAGCCGCACGAACCAGTGTTTGGTTTGCAAGACACTCAGCAAACTCTGGTCAATCGTTCCGACGCCAAAAGGCGCAAGAAGCGGTCGCTTTTTTGCGGTGAACCACGATTGGGCTTCCACGTCAGCCCCATCCTCGCCAATGTTCTCAGGTTTGAAAACCGGGATTTCTCCCTCTTGCACATCCGCCATTTGCGCCAGAAGCGCATCGCCATGCACGAGTTGGAGGTTCAACTTTCCTTTATGGCCACGCTTGAGCAGGTAGCTATCCAGCACCCGTTTGAACATCGCATTGCCTGTCGCCTGGGTGGGCATGGCGATATACATGCCGCGGGCAAAGCCCCTGCACATCGCAAGATCCGCCGCGTATAGAGCCGCCTCCGTCTTACCCTCCCCCATGGGGGCTTCGACAATCATAAGGTAAGGAGTATCTTGTCCCGATGTGAGTTCGATCGTCGTGGATTGCAGGGAGTTGGCGGTAAGAGCCGCGAAGACCTGATGGAAGGAAGTTTCTCTATCGAAAGTTACGCCTGGAAACCACCCAAGTTTACCCAGCGCCCGCCGCGCTTTGTCTTGCGCTTCTTTCCAATAATTGGCAGGATCAATCTCAACAGTCTTGCCGCACACCGCAAAGCACGGGAAGAAATCCCGGTTCGAGCCGATCCAGTCCACAACCGAAATAAAGCCGGCTAGCACGGGAACAACCAGCGGATCGCTTATCTCAAGCATAGGCTGTTGCCTGAAATTCAGGCTAATTATCTCCGCGAATTTATTCAATGTTTCAGTTCGAGCTTTTTGCCATTGCTGGTTACCCAGTGAGTCTCTGCCGAGTTGGAGTTGTGATGAACGAGGGAATACGCCATGGTGGCCGCCGGAAAGCTGGCCTAACAGGCTAAAAGCAGAGGGCAGAAATTCTCTTAAGACAACGGCGGTCACCTGTCCATGTGGGCAATTGCGATCGTTCTCAGAGTAAAGAAATCCTGAACATTCAGCTATTCGCCAAACCTTCTTTTGAAATCCAGGACTGGCCTTGCCGATATCGTGCGCACCGGCCAAAAACATGATCAGGGACTTGATATCATTCGCTGGGAAAACATTTTCCAGCCGCTTCCGAAGTCCATCAGCCAGATTATGCTCCCAAATAAAACCAGCGACTGCGGCCACATCCAACATATGAAGAATTATTGGCTGCCACAGACCATCATCTTGATCATATTTTGCCCATAGATAGTCTGAAATCATATGCTCCACCCCACCGCCGCCACATTTAGACAATGATACGGCAGGAGATGATACCCCGGCCCGTCTTTCTCCGCCTTTCCCCAATACCGAAAATATGCTGGCATCCCTAGTTTTTTCATCTCCCCCATCCTAACTAAAAGAAGTTCAAGCCTCAGGTCTTCAACCTCTTCCCGCATGCTCTTATAGACCTTCTTGTATTTCACTCCCTGGTATCGGCTGCCCTTCAGATACTCGATGAAATTGCTGATCATGACGGAAAGGCGCTTCAGCGATTCAATCATCTGATCGGCCTGCCCCTTCGAGAGGTACCCTTGATCCAAGGCGACATAGAGCTGGCAACGCACTTCTCCGCATGAACCTTTGGCAATGGAAAGAAATTGGATGAACTCCGGGTTGCCTCCCCGCTCGTAACCCTCGGCAATATTGGACATGACGGAAACAGCGGCGCGGCGTATCTGATCCCGAAGGCCGTAGTCCTTTGAAAAGGCTCCCGCCGAGCTCACCTCGTAGATCCTGTTGGTGACTTCTCGCGCAGACCTCCAGACCTCCAAGTCTTCAAAATATTGGCTCTACTGGGATTCCTGTGGGTACATGTCCATCTTTCCACAGAAGAACAGTATAGCGATTCTATAATTCTCAAAGTTTCTGAAGCCTCGTGCTGCTGACTTCACCTGCTGAATCTTGCTGTTA
>JAKAHR010000042.1 GCA_021825365.1 Nitrospirota bacterium
CGCCTTCCCCTGAAATGCCAGCACCTTCGTGATCGCCGCCGTCAACGTCGTCTTGCCGTGGTCTACGTGACCGATCGTCCCTACGTTGCAGTGTGGTTTCGTCCTCTCAAATTTTGCCTTTGCCATGCATCCTCCTTCCTATATAGTGCCGGGATGACCCAATAAATACGCTGTCACGGTACTGGAGCCCATGACCAGAATCGAACTGGTGACCTCATCCTTACCAAGGATGTGCTCTGCCGACTGAGCTACATGGGCAAACCCGTTATCCGCAATGCGTGATACGCAAGAGCGGGAAGTATTTACTGTTTATCACCTCTGCTCATTCACTGCGCATCACTCATCACCAAACTGGAGCGGGAAACGGGATTCGAACCCGCGACCCTCAGCTTGGAAGGCTGACGCTCTACCACTGAGCTACTCCCGCACCTACCAACACCGCTGAGAACGAAAAATAAGAACCTGCCTTCCCGTCCCTATCCTTCAGGCCATCCTTCTCAGCCTTGTGTCCTGTCCTGGTGGAGAGGGGAGGATTTGAACCTCCGTAGGCAGAGCCAACGGGTTTACAGCCCGTCCCCTTTGGCCACTCGGGTACCTCTCCAATCTAAATCACTTCGAAACGGGAAATGAGAAGGCCTCAAAATCCCGCTTCCTGCCTCTTAATTCTCAACCAGCTCTCTGGAGCCACCGAGAGGAATTGAACCCCCGACCCGCTGATTACAAATCAGCTGCTCTACCAACTGAGCTACGGTGGCATCTATTCCTGAAAAGGCAACAGTTCACCGCTGACCTTTTAGAACTAAATAATATAAAGGAATAATTATACTACGGTCAATGTTAAAAAAACAAGGGGAAACGAAGATAATGGATTATATCACAAAATAACTCTCATTTTCGACTTCTCTGGCGGATAACCTCGAAAATGATGATGCCCGCGGCGACAGAAGCGTTCAGGGAATTGACCCTGCCGTGCATGGGGAGGCTTACCAAGGCGTCACAATCTTCCCTAACGGTCCGTCTAATGCCCTTTCCCTCTGACCCGATGACAAAGGCCAGGGGCTCAGTAAGGTCCATATCCCACACAGCCTGCCCCGCGCCCGCCTCAGCCCCAAATACCCTGATGCCCTTTTCCTGCATGCTGTTCATCGCATATTTAATGTTGTTCACCATCGCCACGGGCATATATTCGGCAGCACCGGCAGATGCCTTCACCGCCTCGGGGCCCAGTGTCGCAGACCGATGAGACTGAATGACTACGCCATGAACCCCGCCGGCATCGGCCACCCTGAGGATAGCGCCGAAATTCCGCGGGTCTTCGATGCAGTCCAGGACCAGATAAAAAGGGACTTCATTTCTTGCTTCAGGTATACTGAGAAGGTCCTCGGTCCCCAGATACGACCTCGGCTCCACGACAGCTGCAACCCCTTGATGTCCCTTGGGAAATCTTCCGTCAAAGAAGGCCTGATCAGCTCTTTGGATTCTTATCCCCCTGGATGAGACCTCCTGCTCAATCCCGGCAAGTTGCTGCCTCCGCGACAGGGAGATAAAAACTGTTCGCACCCCCCTGCCTGACCTGAGGGCCTCAAGCACGGGGTTGATGCCGTAGACCCACTCTTCAGGGGACCCGGACTTTCCAGCCGGTCCCGTTCTTCTTGTCTTCAAGGATAATCCCCTGTTCTTCCAGTTCCTTCCTGATCCTGTCTGCCGCTGCCCAGTCCTTCCCCTCACGGGCCTCCTGCCTCTGCCTGATACGGCCGAGGATATCTGACTCTGTCAGACCCACCCGCTTGACAGCCATAAGCGCCCGGTACCACTCCTCGGGCGTACGGTTGAATATGTTAAGGACATCGCCTGCTTCCCTGAGGAATTCATCAGCATTCTTGACAAGCCGCACCGCCTGCTGCCCGGACGGCTTGCCATCCAGATACTTGTTCAGTGTGCGGATGAGCTCAAAGATAATGCCTATGGCAAGGGCCGTATTGAAATCATCATCCATCGCCTCGCCGAAACGGCCGCGGAACTTTTCGAGAAACTCGCCCAGCGGTTTTTCGTCAACAGAGGCCGTCTCCTTTGCCTGGTCAGCACCGAGAAAGTCCCTTATCCTGATGGCGGTGGTGTAGTAGCGGTCGATGGAGGTCTCGGCCTCCCTGAGCTGTTCATCCGAAAACTCGATGGGACTCCGGTAATGGGTGGAAAGGAGAAAGAATCTCACCACCTCTGCATCGAACTTCCCAATGATCTCCTGGATGGTGAAGAAGTTGCCAAGAGATTTTGACATCTTTTCCTTGTCGACCGTGATAAAGCCATTGTGTACCCAGTACTTCACAAAAGGCTTGCCCGTGAAGGCCTCGGATTGGGCGATCTCGTTCTCGTGGTGGGGGAAGATGAGATCAGCCCCCCCGCCGTGGATGTCAAAGGTTTCCCCCAGATGCTTCAGGGACATCGCAGAGCACTCAATATGCCAGCCCGGACGTCCAGGGCCCCAAGGGCTATCCCACGACGGCTCGCCTTCCTTGGATGCCTTCCAGAGCGCGAAGTCCATGGGGTTACGCTTCCTCTCGTCCACCTCGACCCTGGCCCCGGCCATCATGTCATCGAGATCGCGCTTCGAAAGCTTCCCGTAGTCTGCAAACCGGCTCACCTCGAAATAGATACTGCCGCCGGCCTCATATGCATACCCCTTTTCGACCAGCCCCCTGACGATAGCGATGATCTCTGCTATATGATCGGTAGCCTTCGGCTCGACGTCCGCACGGCCAACGCCGAGGCTGTCCATATCGTGGTAATAGGAGGCGGTATATTTTTCGGCGACCTCTTTCCAGGAGATGCCTTCCTGCTTCGCCCGGTTGATGATCTTGTCATCTATGTCCGTGAAATTGCGCACATAGGTGAATGCATACCCCTTAAATTTCAGGTACCGCCGCATGACATCAAAGACAACAGCGGACCGGGCGTGGCCTATATGACAATGGTCATATACGGTGACGCCGCAGGCGTACATCTTCACCCTGCCCGGCTCAACAGGCGTGAACTCCTCCTTCTTGCCGGTCAAGGTACTGTAAATCTTCATCCGTCCTCCTCGCTCCTTTGGGCGGCCGGCGCCCTCAATCTTCTTCTCCAACTCCTGGATGCGCGCCTCCAGTTCCTTGAGCTTCTCGACCGTCGGGTCGGGGAAATAGTCCATCACCTCGACCATCCCCTCTTCGGTCGTCATCCTGACAATCTTCTTCCTGGTGATCCTGCCGGGGACGCCCACACATATTGCATTGTCCGGAACTGGTTTCAGGATCACGGAATTGGCACCTATAATAACATTATTCCCGATAGTTATGGCCCCCAGAACCTTCGCACCGGCACCCACGACAACATTATCCCTGAGAGTCGGATGGCGCTTCCCCTTCTCTTTGCCGGTCCCGCCCAGAGTGACATTCTGGTAGAGAAGGCAGTTCCTGCCGACCTCGGCTGTCTCGCCAATCACCACGCCCATGCCGTGATCAATCACCAGGCCGGGCCCTATCATGGCCGCAGGGTGAATTTCGATGCCGGTCAGCCATCGTGCTATCTGTGAAAAAAAACGCGGAAGCACAGGGATTCCGGCGTTCCAGAGGAGGTGGTTCACCCGGTGCATAACAAGTGCGTGAAACCCGGAATAGGCGAGGAACACCTCTATCCTGCTCCTGGCCGCAGGATCCCGTTCAAAGACTGCCCTGAAATCGTCTCGTATGTCTGCCCAGAAACCCATTGATTTTACGGTTATTATACACCATAACCGCCTGCCGGCTGTGGTATCATTTCAGCATGGACAGTGGAAAAGGCATGGAAGAGGCATTCCCAGCCATGATAGCCGATTATATGGAGAAAGGTTTCCTGGAGAATATCATCGACATGTTCAAACACGATGGCAACCTCTGCAGCCTGATAGGCGTGCTGATCCAGGACAACAGGTTGCGAGTCCGCATAGGTATCACGGCCCTCGTGGAGGAACTGGCGAAGACGGGGGGTGTTGACGTTCGCTCCGCACTCCCCGGTCTGCTTCCCCTTTTGCATCATGCAGAGCCCGTGATCCGGGGTGATGCGGTAAACCTCCTGGGTATCATTGGTGATGAGTCCGTTCTGACTGCGCTGGAAGAGGCCCTTGCCGATCCAGATCCTTCTGTCAGGATGCTTGCCGGCGAGGCGATGGCTGACATCAGATCATCAGGAGAGTGAGGATACGGGCACAGGCTGTCGTGCCGGCCGGCTGATAGCCTATCGCCGGCTACCCGAACCTGATCTTCAGCAGAAGGACAATCGAAGTAATGACGAAACTGGCCCCATTGGCGAGGACCACCGGCACCGACCCTATGAGAACGCCATATATCAGCCAAAGGAATATCCCGGCGCTGACCGTGGCGAGCATACCCAGGGATAGATCTTTTGTCGACCTTGTCTTCCATATCTTGATCGCCTGCGGCACGTAGGCGAACGTGGTGAGACTGCCTGCTGCAAACCCGAGCAAGGTCGTGACATCCATGGTCATTACGATATCATTATACACATTCGGGCTGAAGAGGAGACGGTACTATTGCCAAAATCCGTTCGAATTGTTTACAATGAAATATTCAATTTCAGGAGGAGTCCATTGAAAGAAGGCATTCATCCGGATTACAAGGAAGTAAAGGTGAGTTGCGCCTGCGGTGAGACCTTCGTCACCCGGTCGACAAAAAAGGAAATTCACCTTGACATATGTTCAAAGTGCCATCCCTTCTTTACCGGCAAGCAGAAGATCGTCGACGCAGAGGGCCGGGTCGAGAAGTTCAAGAAGAAATACGCCAAGAAGTAGACAGCGACGTGCATAAAAAAACAGGAAACCCAAGGTTTCCTGTTTTTTTTCTGTGCAGACCCGCCATGATTCTCAACCCCGAAAACATGGGCGGGCCGAACGGACGGCCGGAGTTGCAGCCACAAAGAGGAACCACATGCATATGAAGAATATCGGCGGACAGGCGGTCATAGAAGGCGTGATGATGAAATCTCCTTCTAACTGGACAGTCGCGGTGAGGGGCCAGAAGGGCGACATCCATCTCAAAAAGGAGCAGCTCAGGCCGCTGCCGCGGGTTCTTAAGTTCCCCCTCATTCGGGGCGTTGTCGCGCTCTTCCACGCCCTTATCCTCGGCGTCAAGGCTATCGAATTTTCAGCCAACAAGGCTTATGAAGAGGAAACCGAGGAGAACCTCGGCAAGTTCTCGATCGCTGTGACAATCGCCGTATCATTTCTCCTGGGAATAGGGCTCTTCATCCTCCTTCCCCTGTACGCGACGAAGCTTCTCGGACTCGCCTTCCATAACATATCCACAAGCTCCCTGCTCTTCAATTTTACCGACGGCGTGATTCGGGTGTTCATCTTCCTCCTGTATGTTCTGCTCATTGGCGTGTGGAAGGAGATGGCGCGGATCTTCATGTATCATGGTGCGGAACACAAGGTGATCCACGCCTACGAAGAAGGCAGGGAACTCACCGTCGAAAATGCCCGGGGCTTCAGTCCGCTCCACCCTCGCTGCGGAACGAGTTTTCTCATGATCGTGATGGTCGTCAGCATCATGGTATTCTCCCTCATCCCCCAATACTGGCCGTTCATCCATAAGTTCCTCTCCAGGGTCGTTCTCATACCCCTTATTGCAGGTACATCTTTCGAACTGCTGAAACTGTCGGCAAGATGGAAAGAAAATCCCCTCATGAACCTTATGATCCAGCCCGGACTCCTCCTTCAGCGCCTCACCACACGGGAACCGGACGACGCCCAACTGGAGGTTGCGATCAGCGCCCTTAAAGAGGTACTGAGCCTCGAGGAAAAGCATGCTCGATAAACTCCTCGCCCTGGAAAAGAGATACGACGACCTGACTGCGATGCTGAGTGATCCGAAGGTCATTTCCATCCAGGCGGAGTTCCAGAAGTTCTCACGGGAACATGCTGAATTGCACCCTGTCATCGAAAAGATACAGAAATTCAAGAAGCTCCTTGCCGACCTTGAGAGCACCGAGGAATTGCTCAGCAGCGGCGACAGCGAGATCAAGGAGTTGGCGCGTGTTGAGCTCGAGGAGCTGAAGAAGCAGAGGTCCGAGCTCGAAAACGAGCTGCGGTTTATGCTGCTGCCCGCCGACCCCCGCGACCAACGCAACGTCATCCTCGAGATCAGGGCGGGCACCGGCGGAGAGGAAGCGGCACTCTTCGGCGCCAGCCTCTTCAGGATGTATTCCAAGTATGCTGAATCGCGGCGATGGAAGGTGGAAATCATCAACCTGAATGCAACGGGCCTGGGCGGTATCAAAGAGGTAATCGCCTCGATCCAGGGCAAAGGCGCCTACAGCCGCCTGAAGTATGAAAGCGGCGTGCACCGGGTCCAGCGGGTACCGGCCACCGAGGCCTCGGGGAGGATCCACACATCAGCCGCGACGGTCGCCGTCCTCCCCGAGGCGGAAGAGGTGGACATCAAGGTCGAGGAAAAGGACCTGCGGGTTGACACCTTCTGCGCATCCGGACCGGGCGGGCAGGGAGTGAACACCACCTATTCTGCGGTCAGGATAGTCCATATCCCGACCGGTCTCATCGTCCAGTGCCAGGATGAGCGCTCGCAGATCAAGAACAAGGACAAGGCCATGAAGGTGCTCCGGTCCCGGCTATACGAACTGGAGCTGGAGCGGCAGGAGAAAGAGCGGTCCCAGGAGCGGAAATCACAGGTCGGCTCGGGCGACCGAAGCGAGCGGATCAGGACCTATAACTATCCCCAGAACCGTGTGACCGACCACCGCATCGGCCTCACCCTCCACAAGCTCGAACAGGTGCTCGAAGGAGCGCTTGACGAGATCGTCGAGGGCCTCGATACGTACTACAACTCCGAACGGCTGAAAGAACTGTAATCCCTTACGGCCGCGGGAGTTACACAGCATGAGACTCCTTGACGCCCTTGGATCAGCTGCCAAGAGGCTGGAGCAGGCGGGGATTGATGACCCTCTGGCGGATGCCGAGGTGATCGTGTTTCACGCATCCGGCATGGACCGTCTCGCCGCTTATTCCCACAACCCCGTGATCGACAGAAAGACGCTGGCGAAGATAACAAGGCTTGTCAGCCGCAGAATCAGGGGCGAGCCGGTCCAGTATATCGCCGGTTCTGTTGACTTCCTCGGCCTTCATATTTCAGTCGGCAAGGGCGTTTTGATCCCTCGGCCGGAGACCGAACTTCTCGTGCAGGAGGCGATCAGAAGACTGAAGAGGTCAGCGATAGATGACCTGCGAATCCTTGACCTCTGCACCGGGACCGGATGCATCGCCCTGGCGCTCGCCAGGGAATTTCCTGCCGCGTCTGTCGTCGGAACCGACATCTCGCGAATCGCCATCGGATTCGCTAAAAGGAACGCATCGGCAAACGGGATCACAAACGTTGCCTTCCTGACAGGCTCGCTGTTTGATCACGTGGAAGATAAGGTTTTCAACATGGTTATATCCAATCCTCCCTATATCCGCGCGGATGAGATTGATACCCTGCAGCCGGAGATACGACAGTGGGAACCCCGAAATGCCCTCGACGGTGGACCGGACGGCCTTCATTATTACCGCGCCATCTTGTCTGGAGTTCGGGCTCACCTCAGGGATGGCGGGACGGTGATGCTCGAACTGGGATATGACCAGGCTGTCGCGGTACGCGCGATCGCCGCACAGGAGGGATTCGGGGAGATCGGTCTTACGAAGGATTATGCGGGGGTCGAGAGGATATTCTCCGCAGTCTTTCGGAAAAAGTCAGTCCTCGCACCGGCAGGGGTAGTAGATAAGAAGCGCTGACTTTATCTTCGAGAGAGCCTCATCCTGCGTCTTGCCGGTCGCCCGCACCCCGGGAAGCTCTCTGCATTCCACAACCCACGTATCGTCATCATCCTGATAGATGGTAAATTCTCTCACATCACAAATATAACACAGGCATGCTGCACCTTTGTCCTGCCTCCTTCAGAAGGCATGTCGGGCAGACGATTTCCTGGAGGCGAACGCGCTGGAGCATTGAGACGAAACTCCTTAAAAGTATTGACTTATTCCCCCTGCTTGACTATAATCATGCAGTTTTGGAAATACGTGTTACCAAGTCGTTCTAAGGAGGAACCAGCCATGCCTGTTGTCCAGCTTCGGAATAAGACTATCCCTTATTGCCTCATCATTTTGTTGTGTGCCGGCATCATCGCCGGGTGCGGGGGAACAAGCCACAAAGACATCACCGCTCCGGCTGTTGTCTCGAAGACGCCCACTGACGGTTCCGCAACCGCCCCGCTCTCCTCGACAGTCAGCGCCACCTTTTCAGAAGGGGTTAATTTCGATTCCTTCACCCTGACGAATGACCGAAATATCCCGGTCATCGGGACTATCACGGGGAACGGGACGAGCGTTGCCACTTTTGCGCCGGCGATTAACCTGAACTTCAATACCCGATACACGGCAAAGATTATCAATGTCAGGGACGGGGCCGGAAACAGACTGGGCGACATTTCCTGGTCTTTTACCACCAGCCAGGCGGTCATGAACTATCACATAACTCCCGACAGCCATACATACGATGTAGGCCAGTTCAACTCGATCGCCATGTCTCCGGTCGACGGCAAGGTGTATATCACCTACTACAACACGACCAAACATTCTCTCTATCTGATCGGGACTATTGATGGATATACGTTTGACGGCCCCTTTCTCGTTGCAGGGCCGGCCGTCACCGACTGGGCGGGGAGATACTGCTCTCTCGCGATCGATGCGGCAGGCAATTTTCATATCTCCTACTATCACGAGGGGGTCGGCCTGAAGTATGCGACAGCTTCCATCCCGTCAGGCCCGTGGACTCTAACGACCGTAGACAACGGAGGGGGGGCCGCTGATGTCGGCACGT
The DNA here is from genome assembly GCA_021825365.1 of Nitrospirota bacterium. Taxonomy (GTDB): domain Bacteria; phylum Nitrospirota; class Thermodesulfovibrionia; order Thermodesulfovibrionales; family UBA6898; genus JAKAGF01. Next base: position 8,901 of record JAKAHR010000042.1, read on the forward strand.
TTACCGCAATTGCCGTCGACAAGCTCGGCAAACCTCATATCAGCTACTATGATGTGACCAATACTGCCTTGAAATATGCGACCAATGCCTCCGGCACCTGGATTAACGAGACGGTTGACAATGGGTTCGCAGATGATAATCCCGGTACCCATACGTCTATCAAGGTGGACGACACGGGTGTGGTACATATGAGCTATTACGACTTCCATTCTTCCATCAACAACGGGAACCTCAAATACATCTTTGGAAAATCCGGGGCCTGGTCTGACGCCAGGACCCTCGACAGCACCGGGGATGTGGGAGAATTCTCATCCCTCGCCATCCACAACGGCAAGATATATATTGCTTACAACCACATGTATCCCGATGGCCACCGCTTTATCCGGATCATTACGAACGCCTCCGGTGACGCATGGATGCACCGCGACATCATCGAAGTGAGCCGCGTGGCAAATGATTCTCAGAGCCGCACATCCAATCCCATCGTGATCGACCCGGCGGGCCTGGTGCACCTTGCCTACTACAAGGCCGGAACCGTCTATTATGCGACGGGGATTCTCTATGATGCGGTGCAGAATATCTGGGACTGGGCAACCGCGAAGGTCGTTGACGACAGCCAGGTTGGACAGGGGATCTATGCCGCGATCACGGTTGATTCGAAAAACCGTGCGCGTGTCTCTTACTATGACGCCACCGACGGCGACCTGAAGTACGCCGAATAGAAGTACCGACACCAAGGAGAGGGGCATTCATTTGCCCCTCTCCTTTTTTATTCTGCTGAGAGCTGCTTTTCTTTTCCGTCCCGTTCCTTTTACAATATCCGTGCACCAGCGCAGGGAGGAGACGTGGACAAACTCACCATCACGGGCGGCAAAAGACTCAAGGGAACCGTAGAGATCAGCGGATCAAAAAACGCGGCCCTGCCGATCATGGCCGCCTCGATCCTCGCTCCGGGAGAGCATCACCTCGAAAATATCCCCCACCTGAAAGATGTTTCGACCATGGGAAGGCTACTGGCAAACCTGGGGGCCGGCTTCCATATCGAGAAGAACCGGGCGATCCTTGACTGCACCAAAATCAGCCGTTTTGAGGCCCCCTATGACCTGGTCAGCACCATGCGGGCATCGGTCCTCACCCTGGGCCCCCTCGTCGCCCGCCTGGGAAAGGCGAAGGTCTCGCTTCCCGGGGGATGTGCCATCGGAGCCCGACCTATTGATTTGCACCTCATGGGGCTTGAGAAGATGGGCGCGACCATCACCCTTGAGTCGGGGTATGTCATAGCAAAGGCGAAACGCCTGAAGGGCGCGTCCGTCTATTTCGATATCCCCACCGTCACCGGGACTGAAAACATCATGATGGCTGCTGTCCTCGCCGAGGGGAAGACGCTCATCGAAAACGCTGCGCGCGAGCCCGAGGTCGTTGACCTGGCCGATGCCCTGAAGTCCATGGGCGCACGAATCACCGGCGCAGGTGAGAGCGTCATCGAGGTCGAAGGGGTGAACGGTCTCCGGCCGCTGCGCCACGTAGTCATTCCTGACCGCATCGAGACCGGCACGTTCATGGTCGCAGCCGGCATCACGGGCGGAGATATCACGATCAGAAAATGCAATCTGCAGCATCTGGATGCTGTCGTCAACAAGCTCAAGGACACCGGCATCAGGATCAGGCCCCTCAGCGGGGGGGTGCGGGTAACGGGCCCTGAGCGGCTGAGGGCGGTAAATGCCAAGACCATGCCGTATCCGGGGTTCCCCACGGATATGCAGGCCCAGTTCATGGCGATGATGTGCATCGCGGAGGGGACGAGTGTGCTTTCCGAAAGCATCTTCGAAAACCGGTTCATGCATGTGGCGGAACTCCGTCGTCTCGGTGCTGACATCACCATTGAGGGCAGCACGGCGACCGTTCAGGGGATTCAGAAACTCAGGGGGGCGACGCTCATGGCGACCGATCTGCGCGCCAGCGCCTCACTCATCGTCGCTGCCCTGGCTGCGGCGGGAGAGACGACGATTAGGAGGATATATCACCTCGACCGCGGCTATGAACGGATCGAGCAGAAGCTGGTACAGATCGGGGCTGACATCAGGAGGGACAAGGAATAATCCGCTACAACCCCTTCAGGACACATGTCCTGCAGTTCGTCTTCCTGCCTTCCTTGCAGAGTCCCGCTATGCCGTGATGACAGAGGGCAAAATCATACTTCAGCGGATCGTCCGCATCCAGGCCTCGTAATGCCTGAGTAATCTCGACAGCCATCTTCCAGTCCTGCGTTTTCCTTTGCGTAAAGCCCAGACAGGTCGCTATGTGGGCTATATGCGTATCAAGCGGAATCACCAGCCTGTTCCTGGGGACCCCCTTCCAGACGCCGAAGTCGATATCCCTGTCGCGGACCATCCAGCGGAGAAAGAGGTTTGCGCGTTTGCAGGCGCTCCCCTTTTCCGGCATGGGGAAGAACTGCAGCAGGCCGGGCGGTCTGCTGTTCGTACCGTAGACTTTCGTCGTATCCTCCTGCAGGAAGGCGGCCATCAGTCCGGATAGCCCCTGCTCGACACTTTCGTCTTCTTTCCGATAATGCTGCATGAAGACTGACTCCAGTGACGAGTGCTTTGAGAGGATTCCATGCAGCCCATACAACAATGCGATGATATCATCGTTTTGATTGAAGCGGTACTTGATCCCCGAAAAAAGCCGCCGGTGTCTACGGATACTGAAGTCGGCAAGGAATCTGGAGGGGCTTTGCCCCATGGGAGAGAGGATACGCTTGACAACCGGCAGAAATAGATCCACCTTGCCGTAGGCGAAGGATGAGGCTATGAAGCCTGACACCTCAATATCGCGGGGTTCACGATAGCGATGAGGAATGGCGATAGGGTCGGAAAGCAGCCTTCCCTGAAAATCATATTCTCGGTAGTATCGGTCGAGGACCTTTCGCAGCCGGCTCATGGTTGGTGTATTATAGCAGCCTCTCTCCCTGCCTGTGCCGCATGACGGATTTCGGACATCGAATCCTCCAGCCCGAAAATATAATGACCCCGGATACCAGCTCCCTCGGCGTATGGACAGGCGACACTGGGGACTCCCCCTGCAGGCTGCGGCAGCAATACGAAAATAAAAAAAAACAATAAGACTTTTCCCCTTATTTCCTCTAACATAATCTCTACATTGCACGTGCCGCCAGGGTATCATCTCCAGGGCGATACGGAGAAAACCGCGCATCCAGGAGGTAGAATATGAAGGTGAGAAATATGCTCGAAGCGAAGGGGAAGGACGTCGTTTCCATTGATGCAAACAGCTCGGTGGAGGATGCGATAAAGGTGATGAACAGCAGAAAGATCAGCGCCATTATGATTACCGATCACTGCAACACCGCAGGGATCTTTACGGAACGTGACGTTGTCCGGTGCTACCTTACGACAGACGGAAAGAGCTTCCGGGAAACCGCCGTAAAGGATGCAATGACCACCAATCTCATCGTGGCGCGCATGGATGACGATCTCAACGATATCATGTCCATCATGATCGAAAAAAACATCCGTCATCTCCCCGTTGTCGAGGGGGGTAACGTCATCGGCATGCTCTCCGTGCGAGACATTATCCAGACGCAGGTGGGCAAACTCACCTCAGAGATCCACTACCTTAAGGACTATATAATGGGCAACGCCTAAGGGGCCTTGGCCCCTAAGAGCCCTTTTTCCGTCGCATCCTTTCTCTCCATATTAGCTTTATCATGTTCTATCAGCAGGTTATATGGATCTGTTTCCTTTCCCTATTTATATAGCTTAGACTATATTTAGTTGTTATACTTATCTTGCATAAAAAAACAATATTTTATGGTATCATTAGTTTATTTTATAGGTAGGGCACATGAATAAGATCCTTCACGAGATACTGGACGCGCACAGAAAGAAAGGCGGGAACATCATCACCCTCCTTCAGGGGACCCAGGAAGCTTTCGGCTACATCCCAAGGGAGGCTGTCGCCTTCTTCTCCGAAGAGCTCAACATCGCCCCCAGCCGTTTCTACGGTGTGGCGACTTTTTATGCCCAATTTCGCCTGAAACCCATCGGCAGGCACAAGATCACCGCTTGCTGCGGAACAGCCTGTCATGTCAAGGGGTCTGATAAGATCATCAACGGCCTGAAGCGGGAACTGCAGCTCTCGGCCGAAAATGACACTACCGTCGACGGAGAATTCACCCTGGAAGAGGTCGCCTGCCTGGGAACCTGCAGTTTCGCGCCTGTGGTTCTCGTGAACGGATCTGTTCGGGGAAAGACGAGTTCGGATACGGTTGTCAAAGAGATCCGGGCTCTGAGAAAGAAAGAGCATGAGTAACTCCACCGTTGTTCGGGTCTGCATGGGGCCGGGGGGTATCGCTGCCGGGGGGAAAGGTGTTCTTGACGAATTTGAGAAATGCCTCTCCGAAAAGAATATCCAGGCATCCGTCAGGGAAAACTGCTCGTCTCATCAGGTCGGCTGCCTTGGCCTGTGCGCACGGGATGTGCTCGTCGAGGTCCATACAAACGGCGCCAAGACCACCTACCAGTATATAAAGCCCGACATGGTCGAGCGCATCGTCACAGAGCATATCAGCGGCGGCCAGCCGGTTTCCGAGTGGCTCGTTGACGACGCCTTCAGCGCCTTCTACAAGAAACAGGTCAAGGTGGTTCTTTCTGACGTCGGCAAAGTCGACCCTGAGGACATAGATGCATATGTCGCTGCAGGAGGCTATGAATCAGCCCGTGAGGCCCTTACCGCCGGGAGCCCCAGGGACGTCATCGATGAGGTCAAGTCATCAGGATTGCGCGGCAGGGGAGGCGCAGGATTCCCCACAGGCCTTAAGTGGGAACTGGGGCGAGCCGCCACAGGAGACATAAAATATATCATCTGCAATGCCGATGAGGGAGACCCCGGCGCATTTATGGATAGGGCGGTTATAGAAGGCAACCCGCATTCGGTTGTAGAGGGAATGATCATTGGTGCATACGCGATCGGGGCTTCCAAGGGATATGTGTACATCAGGGCGGAATATCCCCTCGCCGTCGAAAGACTGAAGCTGGCCCTGCACCAGGCAACGGACCGGGGCTTCCTCGGCAAGGGCATCTTCGGTACATCGATGGATTTTGATATTGAGATCAAGCTGGGCGCGGGCGCCTTTGTCTGCGGCGAGGAAACCGCCCTGATCGCCTCTATCGAAGGCCAGCGGGGCATGCCGAGGCCCAAGCCGCCCTTCCCGGTGAATAAGGGGCTCTGGCAAAGACCCACCGTCATCAACAACGTGGAGACCCTTGCCAACATCCCCTATATTATCAGAAACGGCTGCGCCTGGTACGCATCCTACGGCACTGAAAAATCAAAGGGGACAAAAGTCTTCGCCCTGACCGGCAAGATCAGGAATCCCGGACTGATCGAGGTCCCCATGGGCATTACCCTGAGAGAGATCATCTATGAGATCGGAGGCGGCATCGAAAACGACAAAAACCTGAAGGCAGTCCAGACCGGCGGCCCCTCCGGAGGCTGCATCCCTGCGAGCATGCTCGACCTCAACGTTGATTACGACTCACTCGCCAGGGCCGGCTCTATCGTCGGCTCAGGCGGCATGATCGTCCTCGACGAGGATGACTGCATGGTGAATATGGCGAAGTATTTCGTGCATTTCACCCAGACCGAATCCTGCGGCAAATGCGTTCCGTGCAGGGTCGGGACGAAAAGACTCCTGGAAATCCTCACCCGGATCACCAAGGGCGAGGGCAGGACCGGTGACATCGAGCTCCTTGAAAGATTGAGCGCCGGCATCAAGACCGCCTCTCTCTGCGGTCTCGGACAGACAGCCCCTAACCCCGTGCTGAGCAACATCAGGTATTTCAGGGACGAATTCATTGCTCACGTCCGGGATAAGAAGTGCCCGGCAAAGGTCTGCAGGGAGATGCTCAGCTACCGCATCATCGAGAAGTTCTGCAGAGGCTGCGGTGCCTGCCTGCGGGCCTGCCCCGGCGGTGCCATAACCGGCGAAAAGAAAAAGCCTCATGTTATAGACCCGGGGAAATGTATCCGGTGCGGGGCCTGTTTTGATGTATGCAAGTTCAAGTCCGTGGAAAAGGAATAGTCATGGTAAAGATTCGCATAGACGGAAGGTCAATCGAAGTCCCCGGCAGCAGCACGATCCTTGAGGCTGCACGGCAAAATGATATCTATATCCCGACCCTGTGTCACCACCCGAAGCTCACCCCTTTCGGCGGCTGCAGGCTCTGTATCGTCGAGATCAAGGGGATGCCCAAGCCGGTTGCTTCCTGCACCACGCAGGTTGCCGAAGGCATGGAGATCGCCACGTCCACCGACGCAATCGAGGATATCCGCAAACTGGTGCTTGAACTCATCCTTTCCGACCATCCCAATGACTGCATGGTCTGCGAGAAGACCGGTAGTTGCACCCTGCAGGACCTCGCCTATGCCTACGGTATCAGGGAGAATGAGTTCTCCGGTGAGCGGCGGACGTACGCGACAAGGGACGGCAACCCCTTCATCGAACGCGACCTCGAAAAATGCATCCTTTGCGGCAGATGCGTGAAGGCCTGCGACGAGATACAGGGAGTAGAGGCGATCGACTTCGGATACCGGGGCTTTAAGTCCAAGATCTGCACCACCTACGAAGAAGATCTTGACTGCGAGTTCTGCGGCCAGTGCGTCGCGGTCTGCCCGACCGGTGCCCTCACCGGCAAGTCCTGGAAACTGCAGGGGAGACCCGGTGGCAGCCTCCGGGAAGTGGATACCATCTGCCCTTACTGCGGCACTGGCTGCAACATAACCGTCCATGTGAAAAGGAACGAGATCGTCCGCATAACCTCGGCGGAGGACACCGCTAACGAAGGGTGGCTCTGCGTCAAGGGCAGGTTCGGCTATAAGTTCGCCTCAAGTCCCGACCGCCTCACCTCGCCTCTGATCAGGAGAGACGGGGCTTTTGTCGAGGCGGGCTGGGATGAGGCACTTGACTACATTGTGTCGCAGCTGGGCGGCATCAAATCGCGGCATGGCAGCGATGCCATCGCCGGACTTTCTTCGGCCCGGTGCACCAACGAGGAGAATTACGTCTTCCAGAAGTTCATGCGCGCGGGGGTCGGCACGAACAACGTCGACCACTGCGCCCGCCTCTGACACTCCCCCACCGTGGCCGGTCTGGCCGCGATCTTCGGTTCAGGGGCGATGACTAATTCGATACGCGAAATCGAGGGCATGGATGTCCTTTTCATTATTGGATCGAACACCAAGGAATCCCACCCGGTCATCGCAAACCGGATGATCAAGGCCTACCGCAGGGGTGCACGGATCATCCTCGCCGACCCGCGGAAGGTGCCGATGGTCAAGTTCTCCGATCTCTTCCTTCGGATCAGGCCGGGAACGGACATAGCCCTGCTCAACGGCATCGCCCATGTCATCGTTTCCGAGGGGCTCCAGAATGACGACTTTATCAGGGAAAAGACTGCGGGCTTTGAAGAATGGAAGAAAACGCTGGAATCGTTCGCTCCGGAGCAGGTGGAGCAGATCACCGGCGTCCCCAAAGAAGACATCATAAAGGCGGGCAGGCTGTATGGCGGATCACGAAAGGCCGGTATTTTCTACACCATGGGTATCACCCAGCACTCCTGCGGCACGGACAATGTGCGCGCCATCGCGAACCTTGCAACCCTCACCGGGAACATCGGACGGGAACATACCGGCATCAATCCCCTGAGGGGACAGAATAACGTGCAGGGATCGTCTGACGCTGCCTGCATGCCCAATGTGCTGCCCGGTTATCAGCGGGTCGACCTGCCGGAGATACGGCAGAAATTCGAGGCTGTCTGGGAGGCATCCATTCCTTCGGCGCCGGGGCTTACCGCAACAGAGATGATGGATGCTGCTGTCGCGGGCCGGATAAAGGCGATGTATATCATGGGAGAGAACCCCATTATCACCGACCCGAACATGCACCACACGATCAAGGCGCTCGAAGGACTCGACTTCCTCGTTGTACAGGATATCTTCTTGACCGAGACCGCCAGGCTGGCGAATGTCGTGCTTCCTGCCGCCTGCTCCTTTGAAAAAGACGGCACCTTCACCAATACCGAACGCAAGGTCCAGCGGGTGCGCAAGGCGGTGAATCCCCCCGGTGAGGCCAGGGACGATCTTTCCGTCATCATGGAAATCTCACGCCGTCTGGGGTATCCCATGAAGCATCGTTCTCCGGAAGAGGTGCTCGAAGAATACCGGCAGCTCTGGCCCGCGATGGGAGGCATAACCTACGCGAGACTCGAAGACAGGGGCATTCAGTGGCCCTGTCCGACTCCGGAGCATCCAGGGACTGAATACCTGTACAAGGACGGCTTCCCCAAGGGGAAGGTGAATTTCATCCCGGTCTCCTATCATCCCCCGGCTGAGGTCACGGACAAGGAATTCCCGTTCATCCTCACTACGGGAAGGAATCTGTTCCAATACCATTCAGGCTCCATGACCCGTCGGGTCAAGACGATCGAGGAACACGCAGGAGAGCCCTATGTGGAAATAAATCCCGAGGATAGCCATCGGCTGGGCTTTTCAAACGGCGACTTCATCAAGGTCATCTCCCGGCGGGGGAAGATACGCATCAGGGCCAGAATCACCCGGCGGGTATCTCCGGGGACAGTCTTTGTTCCCATGCATTACCATGAGGCAGCTGCCAACGTGATCACCAACGACGCCCTTGACCCTGACGTCAAGATCCCTGAATTCAAGGTCTGCGCTGTCCGTATTGAACCTGCAGCGTGAGGGATGGCCGGCAGAGAAGCACGCTTCGCCTGCCGGTCATTTTCTAACCAGCCGCCATACTCTGCACGAACCCGCCACGGAACCATTTTTCAAGAGGTAATGACGGAAACAATGGATGAAATCAGGCGGGAAAATGGTCGGGGCGAAAGGATTTGAACCTTCGACTCCACGGTCCCGAACCGTGTGCGCTACCAGGCTGCGCTACGCCCCGTATCAAAAATAATAAGAGTCTTCAGGGGGTAAAGTCAAGTCGACTGGTGTCACCCGTCTCTGGTACACTGATAAGGTGGATGCCTACATAAAGATTCCCATCGTCAAGGTCAGAGAGGGATCATCCTCTGACACGGACGATCTCATCGCCGTCGAAATAAGGCTGAGGATATCCGTCAACAGCAAGCCGGCGCTGAGTGTCTATTGCACGCCGTTGATGGTGAGGGAACTCGTCGTCGGCATCATCCACAGCGAGGGACTCATGGAAGGCGAATGGTGTGCGGAGAGGATGACCATCGATTACGGCGATGATATCGTCGTTGACATACCGGCCTCCGGCACACTCCGTCAGGGAGAGCAGATTATCACATCCGGGTGTGGAGGAGGGATCAGCATCAGCCGCAGGCCGCCGGACGAAACCATACAGGACCCAGCAACCTTCCGTATTGAAACAATCAAACAGATCTTCCGGGAGTTCCAGGTTGCATCAGAGTCATACAGGCTCACCGGAGGAGTTCACAGCGCTGCGCTGACCGACGGCACACACCTGATCAGCTTTGCGGAGGACATAGGACGGCATAATGCCGTAGACAAGGTCATCGGTCGATGTCTTCTTGAGAGTGTCCCCTTTGCGGGGAAGATCCTGCTTGCGAGCGGAAGACTCTCCTCGGAGATCGTATCAAAATGCGCCCGGTGCGGCATCCCCGTGCTGGTAAGCCGGGCGGCGCCCACAAGTCTTGCCGTTGCCTTCGCCCGGAAGACCAACCTGACAATGATAGGTTTCGCGCGGGGAGACCGGATGAACGTCTATACGGGGAGAGAGCGGATTATTCTTTAGTCAGCAGATGTCATTGTTTCGGCAGTTTCGGAGTGGTGCCGAACCTATCGCAAAACATTCTGCAGTTTTCAAATGGGAGTAATTGGGCGGTGTCCCGCCTAGTAAGAGCGCAGCCTGCGGTAGCCGCCGTGCGGGGAAATAAGTTGCGGTCTCGATCTCTCGTTCCTCTCACTCATCTGTTGGCCTCGTCATAGCGGGACCAGAATGCACTCTTCTTCCCATGCCGCACCTTTAGCTGAATAAGATACTGACTCTGGTCTTCGATAGCTTGCCAGTCCCGCACCATTCTGCCGAGGCGATCCGCCTGTCTGAGATCGGTCACGGCATATCCATAATATTTTGAATTTCCCTTTGCGAGAATAGCATCCACCAGTCTTCGTCGTAACAGCACCGCTGATAACGGGTAATCGATTTCAAGCCTTTCAGCAGCCGGCCGGAGCGCATGGTAATGGTCGCCATTCAGTTCCTGCCACCGATCCAGAACAAATAGTGCAGCTTCAGACTTGAAACCCTGCTTAAGGAGAAAGGAGAGGGCGGTGAGTGCGCTACCGTATTGTCTTGCTCTTTCTATGGCCGCCCTCCGGCTTGTGCCAAGCTCGCTATCAGGCGTAAGCTTCATGGCTCCCGCATATGAGGATACGGATAAGGTCTCGATGAAATCCCTCCAGAGCAGTTCCCTCGCCTCTTCTTTCCTGCCGAGCGAAATAAGACATCGGGCTTTCAGGTCAGCTGCATCATAGCGGGGAAGCCTGCCACCCTTTTCGAGCCATGACAGGGCCTCTTCAAAACGTTTCGCGCTGATTAAACGCTCAGCTATATCTCCGGCATATGCCTCCGGCCTCCCGAGAAGAGAAACCGCTTCAATGTATCCGTCGGGGTCGTTCCGTAGGTCAGCGATCTCTTCAAGGGTATGGCAGAGCGGCCCCCTCCTAAGCCAGTTCTCGTCAATCCCTCTGCGATTTTCATCAGGCTGAGCAGGCGGTATATGGGAGAGTTCCTGCCGTACGAGCTTTTCGAGTATCGCGATGCCGGACTCTCCCAGGGCCGCACCAAACGCAGGGACAATGCTGTCATACATGCCATAGTCATTAGACATGATCTTCTTGAAGATCATGGTTGCCAGATGCTTACTGTTTCTGTCCGGGATCCCGGCCCACGCAGTCCCCCAGTCACGTACCGCCTGCCGAAAAACATCGCCCAGCAGGCCGTTTGAGTCATCGACGTTATTGAAGACAGGCATGTGTCGTTCGATCAGTTTTTCGAGAAGTCCGGCTGCCGCCTCGGGGGCCTTGGGCAAAACAGAATCGACGATCAGGACGCGAAGATGGTCCAGTTCCCTGCTGATCGCAGAACTCCTGCTCCACGCTCCGGCAAACCGCGAATCAGTGTATTGTCCCAGCCCCTTCCTTACCTTGCTGGCAACCGTCTTTACAGGGTCGGATTCCGCGAGGGCCTGCTCGACTGTATGGGCGGTGCCATCTTCCCAGGCTGTACGATCGAGCAGCATCTTAGCAAGCCGCTTTGGCCCTAAACCGATGAGCTTTTCAAGGTCATTTTGCTGTTTCTTCGATCTGGTCGGGCTACAATCAAAAAGTGTGTAAATAGATAGAAGGCGGTGTATCCTTTTCAAGTTGCGACCAAACAACAAGGAAAAGGAGACACCACCATGAGAAAGGGTATCACCGAGGCGGCGAGGCCGTCAAG
>JAKAHR010000016.1 GCA_021825365.1 Nitrospirota bacterium
TTTGCCTTTTTCTGCATCTTCCGGTATCTTTTCCTCATAGAAAGCGATCTCCTTTTGGTTTTTGGTTTGGCGATCAATTCTAATTGGAGGTCGCTTCCTACTTCAACAATTTACGGGGACATCATCCCCTATGGGCCATCGCCAATCAACTACGAGGCGCAATGGACGCGGACGATTTCCGCGATTACATGCTCTCCTTCCTCTTCTTGCGTTATCTCTCGGATAACTACGAAGCCGCCGCCAAGAAGGAGTTAGGGGCTGACTATCCGAAAGTAACAGACGACGAAAAGCGGTCACCCTTGGCTATCTGGTACAAGGCCAACGAAAAAGATGCTACCGACTTCGAGGTGCAAATGCGCCGCAAGGTGCATTATGTAATCAAGCCGGAATATTTGTGGAGCAGTATCGCCGAATTGGCGCGCACTCAGAACGAAGAGTTACTGAAAACGCTGCACAAATGTTTCAAGTACATTGAAGAGGAGTCGTTTCAAAGCACCTTCCAGGGTTTGTTTTCTGAGATAAATCTGGATTCGGAAAAACTCGGCAAGCTTTACACTGACCGTAATGCCAAGCTGTGTACCATCATCACCAAAATCGCCGAGGGCATTGCCAAATTTTCGACAAGTAGCGATATTCTTGGCGATGCCTATGAGTACCTGATCGGCCAGTTTGCCGCTGGTTCAGGCAAGAAGGCGGGCGAGTTTTATACACCCCAGCAGATTTCGAGCATCCTTTCCGCGATTGTAACACTCGACTGCCAAGACCCGACCACGGGCAAAAAGAAAAAGCTGGACAAAGTGCTGGATTTTGCCTGTGGGTCTGGCTCCCTGCTGCTCAATGTGCGCAAACAGCTCGGTCCGCACGGTCTCGGCAAGATCTACGGCCAGGAATCGAACATCACTACTTACAACCTGGCGCGCAATGAACATGCTGTTGCACGGAGTGAAGGATTCGGAAGTCGAGATTCACCATGGAGACTCTCTGCTTAACGACTGGGCTATCCTTAGCGAGCAAAACCCCGCTAAGAAACTCCATTTTGACGCTGTAGTCGCCAATCCACCATTCAGCTACCGCTGGGAACCGAGTGAGTCGATGGGTGAGGACTTTCGCTTCAAGAGCTACGGGTTAGCTCCAAAATCCGCCGCCGATTTTGCGTTCCTTCTGCACGGCTTTCACTTCCTTGGTAAAGAAGGCACCATGGCTATTATCCTGCCCCATGGCGTGCTGTTCCGTGGCGGCGCAGAGGAGAAAATCCGCCGCAAGTTGCTGGACGACGGCAATATCGACACGGTGATCGGCCTGCCTGCAAACCTGTTTTTCTCAACCGGCATTCCGGTTTGCATCCTCGTTTTGAAAAAGTGCAAAATGCCGGACGATGTGCTGTTCATCAACGCCGCAGAATATTTCGAGAAGGGCAAGCGTCAAAATCGCCTGCTGCCTGAGCACATCGAAAAGATCGTCTCCACCTATCAGCATCGCACGGAAGAAGAGCGCTACTCCCGCCGTGTGGAAATGGATGAAATCGCTAAGAACGATTATAACCTCAACATTTCTCGTTATATCAGCATCGCCAAAGCAGAAGAGGAAGTCGATCTCAGTGCGGTCAATACCGAATTGGTTGTCTTGGAGAAAAATATTAGTCAAGCCACCCAGAAGCACAATGAGTTTCTAAAGGAGCTTGGGTTGCCTCCACTGCCTATTGGAAGCCAGGGAACAGACAAAGGCGGGTAAGAATAGAGGGAAAAGGCTACTTTATTCATGACTACTGCTGCTCTTAAACTCAGGCTTGCAAATGGGGACAGGCTGGTTATTCTCCCCCATCACCTCCGTCATCCTCACCGCTCAAGACCTGAAGGCATGATGCAGTGGCACCCCTACAGTGTCTCTCTCCCCTCTCCTTTGGGTGAGGCCGATGGAAAGGAGGGTTGAAATAAAGTACTTTTCTGGGGTAATATCATGGTATCTGATAAAGTACTAAAAGGAGTACTAAAATGAATACCATAGCAGCTCAGGAAATCAAGAGGAAAGGAATTTCCGCAGTAGATGAAGCGCTCAAGAATGGTCCTGTTCATGTTATCAAGAACAACCAGCCGCAGTATGTCGTGATAACCGAGGCACGTTATCAGGAGCTTAAAGAGGCTGAGGACGAGGCATTCAGCGAACGCATACGCAAATCTCTGGCGGATGTGAAGGCAGGGAGGGTCTGGCGGGGAACGGCGGAAGAGCTGATACGCAAACTTGAGCTTGAAGACTGAAAGGATGTACACGCTTGTCTGGACTTCGCACTTCACGCGTGAAGCAAAGAAGTTTGCAAAGAGTCACCCCGAATTAAAAAAGAAGTTAGCCGTCGTTCTTCGCGACCTCGAAAAAGACCCGTTTCAGCCCCATCTCAAATGTCATCACCTTGAAGGAAAACTTAAAGGCATGCAGGCCGTAAGCATTACCGATGACTACCGCATTACTCTGACCATGGTGATCACAAAAAAGGAGATCCTGCTGCTCGACATCGGAAGCCATGACGAGGTCTATCGGTGAAGGAGCCTGCAAATGGGGACAGGCTGGTTATTCTCCCCCATCACCTCCGTCATGCTTACCGCTCAAGACCTGAAGGCGGTCGGGGGCGTGGACTACCCTTATCGGCGGGCTTATGCCGTATCAGTTGAGGGTATAGCTGATCGGTATGATCATCTGGGCCTCGATCGGAGGCCTGGGGAAGGGCGAGGCATCCCGAACGGCCACGGTCGCATTTTTATCGAGCACCTCGATCCCTGAACTTTCCCTTATAGTAATGTCCCTGGCGTGCCCGTCGATGCAGACAACAAAGGAGACGATCACCTTCCCCTCCCATCCCCTCTTCCTCGCCATCTTCGGATAGCTCAGCTTCTGCTGGACGAGTCTCCGTATATAGGCGAAGTGCTCTTTGAGATAGCTCTGTTTCATCGCCTCGCCGGAGACGCCCTTTCCGGGTGAAGAAGAGGCATTCCCCTGCGGCCTGGACGGGTTTGTTGTGACTGATGAACTATTGCCCGTCGATTGGAGATGTGCGAAAGGAGACCCCCCCGCAGTTGCGGGGGCCTGAGTCTCCGTCGCCGTTTTTTCACTGGTCGCCGCAGCCTGCTGCGCAACGGTCTTTAGAGGAACGGGTCCCTGCGTTGCCGCAACAGGCCCCTGCCTGGGCTGTTCCGGCTGCCTGACCTTCACCTCCCGGTTTCTCGGCTCAGACGCTGTTTTTGAGGCGCCTCCTGCCGATGTGTCGTCCATGCTGAAATCGATGACAAGGGGCTTGTCAGGACGCGCCAGCGGGCCGTTCAGAAAGATGAGCAATGACAGCGCAACGATATGGATCACCGAGGAGAAGAGGAACCCTCTGACCTGAGAATTCATCCCTTCTCCTCTGTCTGAAGGCTCGATCTCTTTCTGATGCGATCTCATCCGGGCTGTCAGAAGGTGTACGTTGCCTTGACCCAGAAGGTGCGGCCCGGCTCGTTTATCCGGGTGTTGGCCGGCACCAGGTAGCCCGGGGCAGCGGCGCCGGTGCGCGACAGGTGTTCGGCGTAGGTCTTGTCAATAAGGTTGTCGATGCCGGCGGTGAGCAGGGCATTTTTCATCGGCCTCCATCCGGCATTGATGGAGAAGACGCCGAACCCGGGGGTCTGGCCGATGTCCATGCCGTTCATGACGATGTTGCCCGATCCCACGTCGAAACGGTCCTGTGATGCCACGATCCTCCACAGGGCGCCGAAAGAGTAGACATGGTTGTCGTATTGGGCCCCCAGCCGGAACTCCAGCGGCTGCTGCTGGGCGAGGGGCTTATCATCGGTGTCGTTGTTTCCGTGGACGTAGGCCACGGCTGCGGTGGCCGTCCAGGCCGGCGACAGCCGGTAGGCGAGGTCGCCCTCGAAGCCGTATGTCGTGGCGTCGATATTGCGGGCAACGCCGCTTGGCGCCGGCATCCAGCGGATCAGGATATAGTCGACGATCTTGTTGTAGAACCCGGACAGCGAGCCGGACCATTCGCCCGCCTTCCAGCTTCCTCCGACATCGAGCTGGGTGGTCTTCTCCGGCTTTAGGTTCATCAATACGCTCTTGCCCGTTGCGTACGTCACGGAGGAGGGATCGAGCTTCCCATGCTCCCAGTAATCGGGGAAGCGCTCGCCATGTCCGAGACCCGCAACCCAGGTGACATTCCTGCTGATGCTGCCCTCGTACCGGATGAAGCCGGAGGGGAGGGTCCTTCTGTCGGTCATGCCGTGGGTGTCGCTCATCGGGGCTGCCATCGGACCGCTGACGACCGCGCACCCTGTCCCAATATCGTCGGGGATGCCCATGCAGAAGCGCCCGTCCCTGGCCTTGTGGTGATCGACGCGCAGGCCGCCGACCAGCCGGTCGCCGGAGGCCAGGCTGTGCGCCAATTCGCCGAACAGCCCGATCTGGTCGAGGCGCATGTCCTCAATCCTCCCCTTCCCGAGATAGTTGGCGGTGGCGGCATCTCCGCTCGTCAACCCCAGCTTGCTGTCGCGGTAGCTGTGGACTTCCTGTTTCGCATCAGCGCCCACGATCAGCTTCGTCTGCGCGGCAAGGCCCAGGGTCGCGGCCAGACGGCCGCCGGTGGTGCGGCGATCCACGTTCATCGCCATCACGGTCGCGCCCGGGGTGCGCAGGCTGTAGTTGTCCATCACATGGTCCACGTAGTTGTAGTACAGCTGGGCCTCCACCTTCTCGACCAGGCGCGAAAGGTTCTTCTTCTCGAATTTCAGGGCTGCGTTGTTGCGGGCGAACTTGGAGCCGTCCATCCCGCGGTCGGCATACGCCGCCTTCCCGTCGCTCTTTGCGCCCGACAGTTCGAGTCGCGTATCCTTGTCCGGGGTCCAGCCGATCGCGCCGTTAAGACTCCAGCGGGTGTAATTCGAATGGACCTTCCTGCCGTCGCCGTCCTTGTAGTCGTCAGAGTGGGAGTTTGTGCCGATCGCCCGGACATAAAACGACTGGTTGCCTGCGGTAATATCCCCGATTTCGTCATGGCGGCCGAAGCTTCCGCCTACCACATCTGCGTAGAACCTGATCCCCGGCCTTTCAAAGCGTTCGAACTCCCGTTCAAATAGCACCACGCCCGCGGAATAGCCCGGACCGCTGGTAACGTTCTGCGGCCCCTTCAGCACGGTCACGCGATCATAGGAATCAGGATACACATAGGCGGTGGGAGGGTCCATACGGCCTCCGCATCCGCCGAAGATCTGCTGTCCATCGAGGAGGATGCCGAGCCGGGAGCCGGACATGCCCCGAAACACCGGGTCGCCGTCGGTACCTCCCTTGCGTATGACCGAAAAGCCGGGAACGGTCTTGAGTATGGCCGCCCCGTCCTGCGGAGGGATCGGCTGTTGGGCAGCCTTCGGATCGAACTGAACTTCAAGCGGTGTCTCCATCGCCGGGGCAGTGATCACCACCGGTTCGAGTTCATAGGCTGCCGGTGCATCGGTTGCCTTGCTCTCCCTGCTGTCTGCACATGAGGACGTCACCATGAGTAATTGCAGAAGAAATGCCAGTACTGAAATGGATGATGCGATGATTATCTTTGACAGTTTCATTCTTTGAATATCTCCCTCGGCGGTCAGCGCCTTTGTCTTTTCGTTTCTCCCTGTTTCGTTAGTGCCGGGCGAAAAAAGGTCCTGCTTCGAAGTCGTTCTTCTGTCGGTAAGAATCAGCCGGGCTTAACGGGGGAAAGGTCATAAAAGACCTTTCCGTGTATTCCCCGCAAGACGGTGACCCGACGGCTTCGAAGCAGAAAGTCAGGCCTGGGGAGGACGATCTTCCTGAAAGGGCAGATTGAAGAGTTGAACGAGGAAGGTCTGCGGAGAGATGAATTGCAGCGATTCCAGTCGAACCAGACTGAAGGTGTCTTCACCACATGCAGGCAGCTCAGCACCTGCCGGACCCGCTCCATCCGTGACGTGGCAGACATCAAGGGTGATGATGTGCGTAATGTCCGATTTGGGGGAGTACGACGTTCCAATCGCGAGAGGCGACAATGTCATCAGGCTCATCGCGATCAGTAGCAGTATGCCGAATACTCTCATACGGGCGATATTTTGACCGAGGATGGCGATGGCTGTCAACCTCAAATTATAATTTTGTAAGGCCTGAACGTCATCGAAGTCCTGCCGAAGGGGAGATGTCTTACACAGGGCCGCCGACCCTGATGTTCGGCTTGCGGCGACCCGGACGATTCCATTACCATAGTTCATCCGAAGAGGCGTGTCCGGTCCTGAGGGTGGTTTTCTCTTTATCATCATTCGAGGCGGCTTCTTTCGTAACCGTAGCGGAGTGAGGTGTCATGATCCCCTGGGAGTTGCTCGGCAGTGCGCAGATATCCGGAAGCGGCGAAAAGCTCTGCCTGTTCAGGCGGGGCAGGGAGTTTTCGATAAGGGTGAACGGCTGTGAGCTCATGAACAGCCGTGCACACGGATCAGAGGATGCCCTTGCGGACCTCGCCTGTGCAAGGATAGCCGACCGGGACCGCGCCCATGTCCTGATCGGCGGGCTGGGCATGGGATATACCGCTGCAGCGGCTCTGCGCCGCCTCGGGTCCGGGAGCCGGGTGGTTGTGGCGGAACTGGTGCCGGCGGTCGTGGAATGGAACAGAGAGTTCCTTGCGGACCTTGCCGGCCGTCCCCTTCAGGATCCCCGGGTGACTGTGCAGGAGGCGGACGTTGCCGGGATTCTCCGGACCGGGCACGGGGCCTTTGACATGATACTCCTGGACGTGGATAATGGCCCCGCCGGTCTGACCCGGAAGGCGAACGACTGGCTCTATTCCCCGTCCGGGCTGGAGGCAGCCTATACGGCGCTGACGCCGGGAGGCGTATTGGCTGTATGGTCAGCCGTACCGGATAGCGCGTTCACCAAACGTCTCAGCCGGGCCGGCTTCAGGGTTGAAGAGGTCCGTGTGCGCGCGAGAGGTTCCGGAGGCGGGGGCCGCCACACGATCTGGCTCGCCCGGAGCAGGACCCCTGCAGGGCCGGGACCATGAATGTGTCCCCCTCATGTGCCGGTCGCCTTACTTTCCGAAAGGGCAGACCGGGTAGGTGCATACCCCGCACTTCATGCACAGCCCCCCGTGTCCCAGTTCCGCCAGTTCCCTCCGCCCGATCTTTTCACCGGCCAGGACCCTCGGGAGTACGAGGTCGAAGATAGTCGTCTTTGCGTACATGCCGCAGGCGGGTATGCCGAGGATCGGGATATCGCCGAGATATGCAGCCAGGAACATCGCGCCGGGAAGGACTGCGGAGCCGTAGGTGATATCAGCCGCCCCCAGCTTTCTGATCGCGAACCTCGTCACATCATCAGGGTCGACAGACATCCCCCCCGTCGTGATGAGAAGGTCAGCGCCGGCATCCATCAACTCCCTCAGCCGTGCCTCGATGGATGATTCATCATCAGGCGCATAGTATATCCCGACAACCTCGCCCCCGTATGCCTTCACCTTCTCCGTGATGATCGGTCCGAAGGCGTCCTTTATCCTCCCGTGGTACACCTCATTGCCGGTGATGACCACCCCGGCCCTGGGTTTTCTCAAGGCCTTTACCTCGATGATGCCCCTGACCTCTTCTCTTCCCGATTTCGGGTCCTGGATTTCGATTTCCCCGGTTTCTGTCGCAGGGGCAGGGTCGCCCTGCCTTCCTGATGAGGGCGAGGAAACCTCGCCCCTACATTTCGCGATCCTCACCGCTTCCCCGACCACCGCCCTCTTTACCACCAGGGGTATCGCCCGCGTGCCGGCCACGGTCTGACCCTTTTTCACCAGGGTGTTGTTGTGGAGCGTTGCGCACATGACATCACCGAGCATGTTGAGGGCAAGGAGAGAGTCCTTATCGATCTTCAGGAGCCCGTCGGTCCCGGCGATGATCGTTATCTTGCCCTCCCGGGGCTCCCCCTTTATCCGTACCCCTTCCCCCATGAGTGCATGTGCAAGGCCATAGGCAGCCTCATCCTCGTGCATCTCGTCATCCGAGATATGCAGCACAAAGAGATGCTCCTTGCCCAGCCGCTGCAGGTGGCAGACATCCTCCGGCCTGATGACATGCCCCTTCCTGAAGGCACATCCCTTGAACTCTCCCGGCCGGATCTCGGTTATGTCATGGGCGAGCACCGTGCCTATGGCCTTGGTCACCGCCAGTTTCTTTGTCCCGGGGGCATGATTCTCCTGTAATGAATCACACATAAAGACCTCCTCTATAATTCTTTGCCCTTGACTTTCTTCCTGCATTTCTCATCAACGATCTCCTGTATCCCTCTATCACGCTCCCCATACTTCCTGAGGAATTCCCTCGCCTCCCGGGTAAGTGTCGCACCCCCGCCGTTTCTGCCCCCTGTCTGCCGCTCGATGAGCTTGAATCCGAGCCTCTCCTCCATCGCCTTGATAAACCCCCAGGCCTTTCGGCAGGAGATATGGATCGACTGTGCGGCCTGGTTGATCGAGCCGTGTCTGTCTATCGCCTCAAGCAGCAACCTCCTGCCCCTGCCGAAGACCGGCCTGCCATCCACCTCGCTCCAGAGCTTTGACCTGCAATGCTGATTCCCATAAAATTTCCGCTGGAAATACCGGGAGACATTGACCAGCCCGATAAGCACCGGGACCTCGACCAGGGGACCGATTACCGTCGCAAATGCGACACCCGAACCGATGCCGAACACCGCGACAGCGACGGCTATCGCAAGCTCAAAATCGTTTGATGCGGCGGTGAAGCTCAGCGTGGCGGACTTGGGATAATCGGCGCCCATCTTTTTTGCCACCCAGAACGTGACGAGGAACATGAAGACGAAATAGATGAAGAGCGGGACCGCGATGCGTAGGACATCGAGCGGCAGTTTGATGATGTATTCGCCCTTGAGTGAGAACATGACGATGATCGTGAAGAGAAGTGCGATGAGAGTCAGGGGACTGATCTTCGGAATGAACTTGTCATGATACCACTTCTTGTCTTTGAGTCTGATGAGCGTGAACCGGGTGATTATGCCCGCAATAAAGGGGATCCCGAGATAGATAAAGACGCTCTTTGCGATCTCGCCGATGCTGACCTGCACAACCGCACCCGAAAGGCCGAAGAGCGGGGGCAGCACGGTCACGAAGAACCATGCATAGACCGAATAGGTAATGACCTGAAAAAGGGCGTTGAAGGCGACCAGCCCGGCGACATATTCGGAATCGCCGCAGGCAAGGTCATTCCAGACGAGTACCATGGCTATGCAGCGGGCAAGACCGACGAGGATCACTCCTATCATGTACTCCGGATGGTCAGGCAGAAGAATAATCGCAAGAAGGAACATGACGATCGGCCCGATGATCCAGTTCTGGATCAGACTGACCGCGAGAATCCTGGCATTTCCGAAGACCCTGGGCAGATCCTCGTAGCGCACCTTGGCCAGAGGCGGGTACATCATGAGGATAAGCCCTATGGCGATGGGGATATTGGTGGTGCCGACGCTGAAGGCATTTACCACTTTTTCCACGCCGGGAAAAAAGTATCCCAGACCAACGCCAAAGGCCATGGCGATAAATATCCAGAGAGTCAGAAGCCGGTCGATGAACGAAAGTTTCTTTGCTGCTGCCTCTGCCATGGTTACACCCCTCCTGTCTTTCTGGTCCTGATAAAATCCTCAACTCTTGCTCTTATCTCATCCCGGGCCTTCCTGAATACATTCATGATTTCCTCTTCCGCTCCGGTCGCTCCCACGGGGTCCCTGATCGGCCAGTGCAGGCGCTTGATAGCGGGCGGGGTCCACGGGCAGGACTCCTCCGCGTTGCCGCATAGTGTAATGACAATGTCCATTGTCCTTAGCAGGTCTGCTTCGATCTCCTTCGACTTCTGTCCGGAGATATCCATCCCCATCTCCCTCATCACGGCTATGGCGCGAGGATTTACTCCGGCCGCCATGAGGCCGGCGCTGTGGGGCTCGAGAAGTCCTTTGCCCAATGCGCGCGCGAAGCCCTCCGCCATCTGGCTCCTGCAGGAGTTGCCGGTGCAGAGGAACATTACCCTCAGCACCGTCCGCACCTTCCTCCCGACTTCTTCAGGGGAATGACCCCCGGCCGCGGAGGTTTGGCCCCGATAAACCCGTTAAGCCTCGCGATATCACCGGCGACGATTCCCCTGTCGATCTTTTCCACTACGGAAAGCAGGAGCATCCTCCTGAACATGTCCGCGGTCTCGATCCGGTAGTGCGTCCATTTCCCCTGTCTTCTGTCCCTGATAAGACCCGACTCTTTCAGAACATTCAGGTGAAACGACACCTTCGGCTGGCTCATATCCAGAGAGGCCACCAGATCGCAGACGCAGAGCTCTCCATTTTCAAGCAGCTTCAGGATCCTGAGCCGCGTTTCTTCGGAGAGCGCCTTGAAGATGGTCAACAGATCGTCCATGATTCAAATCCTTTCATGCGGAGACATGGCGGCTTCTCTATTCATATGAACAGAAGTTGATGTAATTGTCAACAGCAGGGAGGATTACATGGGTAATTGTGGCGCATCAGCTATTTCTATATAATGGCAGGTTTATTCGTGGGAGGCGCCGGGGAGGCCTTTCTCAGGTGCGCGTGGCACGGGGCGAAGGCCGGCATGAAGCGGCGGGCCGTCGGAACGGATACCCTATCGGGAGTCCGATGTTGTCAAAAGATGCTGAACTTGAAATACTTGCGCGGCTGCTCCCGGATGTCCTCGGTCAGCTTCTTCAGTTCCCCGATCGCCTCTTTCAGGTCCCTGGCCGCTTCCTCATCCCTGATGAGCACACCGGCGGCGCCCTCGCCCCGGTCGATCCTCTCCAGAATCGCGGAGATGCGCTGCGAGGCCCCGTTGAGGTTGTCGTACAGCTGGGGGTCTTCCATGAGCCGGCCGAATGTCCCTGAGGGGTTGTTCATCTTCTTTCCCAGTTCCTCGACCGACGAAGCGGCTCCGACCAGTCTGGTGTAAAGGAGGTCGTCTTCGATCAGTCTGTTCATCGTCCCTGACCCTTTTTCCAGCTTTCTGCTGAAGACCTCAAGGGAATTCGCGGTTGAGGACAACCGTTGATAGAGAGAGGGGTCTTTTACGAGGAGGCCGAAGGTGCCCCGGCCGCTGTCGATGTCCTTTGCAACAAGGGCAAGATACCGCGAAGACTCCTTCAGGTTGTCATACAGAGACGGATCTTCAAGAAACCGTGCGAGTGTGCCCTTGCTCTTTTCTATCTTCTCGACCAGCCTCCCGAGTTTTTCGATAAAGTCGGTCATCTTCTCCATGGAGGCCCCGCCCGCCTCCATCACATCCTTGAGATCGATCTGCGCTACCCCCCGGATCACATCGCCCGCCTGAAGGGGCTGCGCCGCCGCTGTCCCGGGGTTCAGTTCGACGTACTTGTCGCCCAGCAGCCCCATCGTCAGAACGCTCGCCGTAGCATCCTTCTTCAGATACCCGAGTACATTCCGGTAGATCGAGATGGACACGACGGTGCCGTACTGCGGATCGAGACTGATGTCCTTGACCGATCCTTCCTCGATCCCGTATACCCAGACAGGGGCGCCTTTCTTCAGCCCCTTGACGTCCCGTATCGCCGCCTTCACGTGGACCTTGGGATTGAGAATTTGCTCGATGCTTCCGGCAAAGAAGACACCGAGGAAAAGGATCATCAGGGCGAGCGTGACGATGATGCCGGCCTTTATCTTCGCCCATTTAACTTGCTTCTTCAGGTCAAACATGTCTTCCTCCGCATACGCGCTCCATCAAAGCCCCGAAGGGTCCTGGATGCAGAGCTCGTTGATAAAAAGCTTGATATCCGGGTGATCGGCGTGCAGCAGTTCATGCCGGTTCCCGTCAAACAACAGCGACCCGTCCCTGAGAAATATGAACCTGTCCGCAACCTTCAGCGCGTCGCTCACCTTATGGGTGACCATGATGAACCCCTTCCCCTCCTTCGACAGCTCCGCGATCAGTCTGCATATGTTGTCCGCATTGATCGGGTCGAGCCCGGTTGTCGGCTCGTCGTAGAGGAACATCCGGGGCGTATCCAGCGCCAGCGAGCGGGCTATCGAGACCCTCCGGTGCATGCCGCCGCTGAGTTCTTCCGGCATGAGCTCCAGGGCCTGCTCTACGCCGACCGAGGAGAGGATGTGCCGCACCCTCGCGTCGATCTCGTCTTCAGACATCTCCGTGTATTCCCGCAGGCAGAATGCAACATTTTCCTTCACATCAAGGGAATCAAAGAGAGCGCCTTCCTGGAAGACGATGCTGAACTTCATCCGCGTTTCCCTCAGTTCGCCTTCGCTCTTGTGCGAAATGTCATCCCCGTCGACGATGATGCTCCCGCTATCCGGCCGTATCAGGCCGAGGACGAGCTTCAGTATCGTCGTCTTCCCCTCCCCGCTGCCGCCGAGTACCGCCACCCGCTCGGGGAAGTCCACGGAAAGGCTGACTGACCTGAGGACAGACCGGGCGCCGTATGCAAAATTGACCTCCTCGAACCTGATCATACCGAAAACCCCAGCAGGTACAGGAGTATCCTTGTCAGCACGAAGTCGGCGACGATGATCATGACGATAGACAGGACGACCGCCCTCGTTGTCGATTGACGCAGCCCCACCGACCCTCCCCTTGTCGAAAGCCCCATATAACAGCAGATGGAGGAGATCAGGTACGCGAAGATGAAAGGCTTCGACGCGCCTGCGACGACGTTCTCAACGGTCATGATCTTCCGGATGGAACTCCAGTAGACCGTGCCGCTCTGGTGGCTGATGAAGACGGCGATGTAGTAGCCCCCCAGGAGGGCGACGGCCACGCCGATCACGGTCAGCGCAGGCAGCATGATCAGGGAGCTTACGATACGCGGGGTGACCAGTTTTTTCAGCGGGTCGAGTCCGAATACCCGGATGGTATCGACCTGATGCCCCAGTGACATGGACCCCAACTCCGAGGCCATCCCCGCGCCGACCCTGCCGGTGAAGACGAGCGCCGTGACAACGGGCCCCAGTTCCCTCACCACCGAGATCCCGACGATCATGCCGATGTACATCTTCATGCCGAGGGTGGAGAGTTCGGCCGCAAGCTGCAGGGAAAGGGCCATGCCGACAAACAGGTTGACGATCACGACGATCACGACTGATCCGGCCCCTGCATAATCCATCTGCAGCAGGGCGTCCTTGAAATAGAAGGGCCGCCCGAACATGCCCAAAAGGCCGCGGAGGGACAGGGAATAGAAATCCTGAAGGTCGTTGATCGTCCTTTTTACATCCATGCCTTTTCCCACCCGCTGTCCGTCAATGTCTTATCTGGTAATAATAACAAATGTAGACTGAAAGGGTGCATAAATCGGGAAGGGGGCAGTCTATTGCCGGGGGCGAGGCGTACGGCCTGCCGGTTTCTTCCGGGTGGCCTCTTCGAATATCCGGATCCTGCCGAACTCGCCGTCAAATCCCGGCGTGATATGGACGTCGCCCGACCGCACCCTGGCGATCGCCTCTTTCAGACGGGGGGAACCCTCTGCCGCCAGGGCATCGAGCGGGACATCGAGGAGGATGCTGAACTCACTGCCCAGTGCTTCCAGAAGTCTGAAATATTCGGCAACCACCCCCTTGGTGGCAGCGCCCCTCCGGAGGACCTCGGCTATCACCTCCTGCAGCGGTATGATCGACCGGAAGGGTGGACCGCCGACCGCAGGGCTTCCCTCAGGGCGGTCCGCCAGTTTCTCGACCCGGTGCAAGACGCCGACCGTCACCTTCCTGCCGCAGGCAGGACAGAGGTTCCCTGCTCTCCGAGTCTCGGCAGGGGAAAGGCTTATGGCGCATGCCCGGTGGCCGTCATGGTGATACTTGCCCTCCTCCGGGAAAAACTCGATCGTCCCTTCGATACCATCACCGCTGCGCAGGGCCTCCCGTATCCAGTCAAAGGAGACCCCGGTGTCAAAGACAGTCGCCTCCCTGCCGATCTTGGCAGGGGAGTGGGCATCGGAATTGGATATGAGCGATATCCTGTCGAGGGATGAGAGCCTCCGGTTCATCGCAGGATCAGAGGACAGGCCGGTCTCGATCGCGAATATGTGCGGCGTGAGTTCGTCAAAGCACTCCTCAAGGGAATCAAAGCCGGAGACTGCGCCGAATACCGAGAAGTGGGGGGTCCAGGCATGGGCAGGGACGAGGAAGCTGTTCTCTGATTCGTTCAGGACGATACGGAGGAGCTCCCTGGCATCGAGTCCCAGGATCGGTCTGCCGTCAGAGGAGAGGTTGCCTATCTTTGAGAGCGCCGCATTGATGCGCGCCACGTCGCGAAAGTCGGGCGAGAAGACGAGGGCATGCACCTTTCTCGTCCTGCCCCCCTTGCGGTAGATGCAGCTGATTTCGGCTGACAGGAGAAAAAAGACCTCGGCCCTGCACGACTCCGGCACATCGGCGGACCGCGGTGCGTCCTTCAGCCGCAGGAGTCCGTTTCCCGCGGGTTCGAGCCTGTCCCCGAGTTCCTTCAGCCACAGAGGATGGGTGAAGTCTCCGGTGCCGATGACCGTGATCCCCTTCAGCTGCGCCCACCGCCAGAGCGCATCAGGAGACATGTCGGCGCTGGTCGCCCGTGAATAACGCGAATGTATGTGGAGGTCGGCGATAAAGGACATGCCGGATTATACCATGCCGGGAGGCTGCCCTACAGACCGGCGAATGCGTGGTGCAGCCCCTGAACGACGGCTGCCATCGTGTCATAGTCAAGGGTATCGGCGGTGTCCCCGGGCGAGTGGTAGTGGGGGTTGCGGTAGAAGGCGGTGTCCGTCACCATGCAGGCCGCGAAGCCGAACTTCCAGAAATTGCGATGGTCCGAGAAATCTACGCCCGGGATGACCGATATGCCGCTGAGGGATTCGACCGGCACGGATGACGCTGCGGCGAAGGCCTTTTTCAGTCGCAGGGTAAAGGACCGGGACGAGAGGTTTCCCACGAACGCGATGAAATTTCCACGGTCAGGGTAAAACGGTCTGAAGAGTGAGGAGGGGTAGTACTGGGTCCCGTTTCCGTCCGCGTAATAGCCGAGCATCTCGAGGGAAAGCATGCCCAGGACAGGGATGCCTTCTTCCCTGAGGGAGCGTGCGTATAAATAGCTTCCCATGCTCTTTGTCATGTAGGCGGGCGGCTCTTCCAGGCAGAAGGCGACGAACCTGACCGGCCTCTTCAGCGGTGAGCGGGCCGTCATGCCGGCGAGTTCGAGGAGCGCTGCGATGCCGCTGGCATTATCGTCTGCGCCGGGGGTATACAGGGCGGTATCGTAATGGGCACCCACCACCAGCATCTTTTCCCCGCTGTCCCCCGTTCCGGCGACCTCGGCGCTGATGTTATGGTAGATATTTCCCCGATAGGGGAAGGGCTGTCGCTTCACCGGGCAGCCGGTCTCCCTGAGGCGGGACTCGATGTAGTCTGCCGAGCGGCCGAGGCTGTCCAGATCGAGATAGCTCCGCTGCCCGATCGTTTCTGAAAGATACCCCACGGTTTCGACCAGCCTGGTGCGAACGGCGTCGCGATCCCGGCCGCCGGATGAGGCCTGCCCGGCGGTCAAGATGTCTTCTCCTGAGATTCTCTGAGGATCATCGCGTTGCTTGCGGCCCTGTCAGAAGACATACTATCATGTAGTATGGGTTTAATAAAGGCGTTGCCGGTCTTCCTTCTTGCGGCGGCACTTCTCTCGTATGCCGCGCCCGCCGCCGCCGTCGTGTATCAGTATTTTGACGAGGAAGGCACGCTCATCGTCACGGACAATCCCCACCGCACGAAGCGGTCCCATACTGCCTCCTCCGTGCTCGTCCCTTCTGTCAGGACCGAATCCGGGGACGGCATCACGTACGAATACTATCCGGTCACGGGAAGGACTTTTTCCGAGGCGGTTGCCGCGGCCTCGGGGCTCGGCCCGTTTGACGGCAAGGAGGGCCGGCCGTACGCGGGCCAGACCCGGTGGAGCGCCGGATGGTCGTATGCGTTCCGTTCTTCCTGCAGAAAAGAAGGAGGACTGCTTCGCGTCTCGCTGCAGCTGACGGATATTGATTTCAAATCACGCCTGACGGTCGTCCTGCCGTCTCTTGCCGGGGGGGTCTCCCTGGGCCGGCACGACAGCTCGCTCTGGGAGAAATTCATGAAGGGACTGCGGGAGCACGAGGCCGATCACGTGGCGATCATCAGGGACCCGGCATACCGGGACGAGGCGGTGCGGAGGCTCTCGTCCCTGCGGGAGCTGGTCGTCCCCGCTGATCCCTCCGGCGCTCCGGACGATGTCATCAGGCAGGCGGTCGAGGCGGAGACGGCACGGATCGGGCATGAGATACTGAAGAAGATCAAGGCGAGGAACGACGAATACGACCGCATCACGGAGCACGGCATAAAACATGAAATGCGCAGCGCATTTTTCGACAGGTGAAGACAGAGGAAGTGCGGGAAACGCAGGGATCGGGGCTTGCGAGCGAGTGTGATTTATCCCGCATGTTATATCCACGGCAAAAGGGGAACGTATTGTCACGATGTGGCGTCTGATCGAATCCGGCAGGTGCAGGGCGTCGCTGAACATGGCGCTGGATGAGGCGATCGCCTTTTCCGTGAGAAAGGAAGGCCTTCCCCCGACCCTCCGGCTCTATGGGTGGGACAGGCCGTCTGTCAGCCTCGGCTGTTTTCAAAAGACATCCGAGATCGACTCCGACTACTGCGGCGGCCGCGGCATCCCGATTGTCAGAAGGCCGACCGGCGGCAGGGCGATACTCCACGGAGAGGAGCTTACCTACAGTTTCTCGGTGAGGACCGACACGCCTCCCTTCACCAGGGGACTTCTCGATAGTTACCGTCTCATCAGCGAGGCGCTTATCCGTGCCTTTTCGAAGATCGGCATTCCGGCGGAAGCGAAGAGCCGGCGCGAGAAGGGGAGTGTGCTCGCGGGCAGCCCGCTCTGCTTCAGGTCCTCTTCCTATGGAGAGATACTTGTCGACAGGAGGAAGGTGGTCGGCTCGGCCCAGAAGAGGTGGGAAGACGGTCTTTTGCAGCAGGGCTCCATCCCCTATGACTTCCGGAAAGAGGATATGCGCAGGATCTTCAGGCTTGATGACGAAGGAGGATACATGGCCGGAGTCAGGGAAGTCGCCCCCGCCTTCGATGAAGACGCCTTCAGGGGGGCGGTCGTCTGCGCCTTCGAAGAGGCCTTTGCTATAACCCTTCTTCCCTCGGCCCCGACAGGGGAGGAACTGTCCCGGGCCCTGGATCTGGAGAAGGAGAAGTATGTTCACCCCCGGTGGACGCAGGGCCGGTAGGTCCGGCAGCCGCTCCGGAGGAAGCGGCCGGCCGCAACTCCGAATCGTAATAATAGGTGAAGATCGCGGCGAGTATCACCAGGCCGAGATACCCCTGCACGATATACGAGAGGATCTGAAAGGGGAACGAGATGACCGGCCCGATAAAAGGGATCAGGTTGAAGGGATAGATGACGAGCATCACGAGAAAACTCACCAGGATATACCCCACAAAAAGGATGACATACAGCCAGAAGGCGTGCTGGTGGTCCCAGAGGAACCTGCAGGACTCGTTGAAGGAACGCACCGCGCCGGCCCTCCTGAAATAAAGGACCGCGATGCCGAAGATTGTCACGGAGAGGGCGCCCATGATGATCGCCAGGCCGACGATCACCAGCAGCAGGTAGAAGAAGCTCCCGAGGAAGAGGGCGAGGGTCGAATCCTGACCCCGGGCCGCGTTCACCACCATCCCGATGCCGCCCCCCAGGATCCCGAGGCCAAAGGCGATGGCGATGAAGATGAGCCCCGCAAAGCTGGTGTACCACATGAGCGGGAAGAAGAAACGCCTCGCCTCGCCGAAGAAATCGTGCATGCTGAACCTGAAGGCCGGCTCCGTGATCGACCTGCCGATGATGCCGATCGATCCGCTGAAGACATAGAGGCCGACGGTCGCCACGAGGAGCAGGTACAGGAGAAAACTCGCCACGATGATCAGGACGAGGCCGAAATACTTCGAGATCAGGTCAGCGGGGTTCCGGAGGATGCCGAAGATATCCCGCATCTCCGCGATGCTGGTGAGGTCGAGCCCGAAGATGATAAAGGCGACCCCCAGCGGGATGCCGACCATGATGAAGAAGCCGAGGCAATTGAAAAACATCATCCCCACCTGAACCAGCACCAGCTGCCAGCGGCTGTTTACGAGCTTGAAACCGTCTTTAATCGCCGAGATGTATGACATGTCTTTGGTCCTGTACGTGCGTTATGTTCTTCCGGGTTGTTTCCCAGGGAGAGGGATGCACCCTCTTATTATACATCCTCCACCGTGATCTCCTCAAAGGAATCGGGCGGGAGTTCCCTGAGGAACCGCGACGGCCGGAGGAGGCCGAGGCTGTGCCAGTCTTCCGCGGAGACGGGATAACAGAGGAAGAGCTCCTCCTTCGCCCGGGTTGCCGCCACATAGAAGAGCCGCCGCTCCTCCTCTTCATCGTCCGTCCTGAGGGACTTGGCTGAGGGGAACCTGCCGTCGTTCATCCCGATGATGAAGACCGTCCCCCATTCGAGCCCCTTTGCCTGGTGCACCGTCGAAAGGACCACCCTGCCTTCGGGGCTCTCCGCTGCCTCGGCCTCCGCCTCGGCCACGCCCTGGAGCGCGAGGTCGCTGAGAAAGGTCTCCAGCGAGTCGTACCGCAGGGCGAACCGGGTCATCTGCTCGATGTCCTCGATGCGCATCTCGGCGTTTGGATAGGTGGTATAGAGATGGTCCTCGTATCCGTGGTGAAGCGCATAGTCGATGGCGGCCGAGGGCGAAGACAGGTACCGCTCATCCCGGAGAGACCCGATCAGTTCCAGGAAGCGGTTGAAGCCCTCCGATGCCTTGCGGGGGACAAGACGCGAGACCCCGGCCAGGGCATCGAGAGGCGCGTCGGATTTCCCCAGAACCTCCCAAATCCTGGCCGCCGTTATGTTGCCGACGCCCCTCGTGAGTTTCAGTATCCGCTTCCAGCTGATTTCATCATGGGGGTTGACGATGATCCTGAGGAAGGAAAGGATGTCCTTGATGTGGGCCTGCTCGAAGAACTTCAGCCCCGACCTGATCTCAAAGGGTATCCCCCTCCGCTGGAACTCCATCTGCACCTGCATCGACTGGTAGTGGGAGCGGTAGAGGACGGAGATCTCGTCAAAGGCCTTTCCGTCGGAGTTCATGTCCGTCACCATCGATGCAACGTACTCCGCCTCTTCGAAGACATCCCTGAGGCCGACGAGGCCCGGCCGGTCGCCGGACTGCCGCACCGCATGGAGCTCCTTGGTGAACTGGTTCTTGTTGTGGCCGATGATCCGGTTGGCGAGGGTGAGGATCTCGGGGGTCGAGCGGTAATTGGTCGTGAGCTTGTAGACCCCGGCCTCGGGGTACCGCTTCGGGAAGCGGAGGATATTCTCGAAATCCGCGCCCCTGAACGAATAGATCGACTGTGCGTCGTCACCCACCGCCATGAGATTGCCGTGGCCCCGCGCGGTGAGGTCGATGATGTCCGCCTGCAGGCGGTTGGTGTCCTGGTATTCGTCCACGAGGATATATTTGAACTTGAGCGAGTAATACTCCCTGATATTTTCGTTTTCCTCGAAGACCCTTTTCCACTGCACGAGGAGATCGTCGAAGTCCATGAGGTTCAGGTCGATCTTCTTCTTCTCGTAGAGGGCGGCTATCCTGCAAATGGCGTCGACGGCGTCGGCGAAGTGGGGGAAGCGCAGGGTCACGACGCCGGAGAGATCCTCCTCCGTGTTCTTCGCAAGGCTGTTGATCTCCGCGAGCACCGCGCCCCGGGGCAGCACGGAGTCCTTTTTATAGACCTCGGCGATGCACGCCTCGAAGAGCTCCCGCGCGTCCTCCCGGTCGAGGATCGAAAACCCCTGCCTGTATCCGGCGAGGCGGTAGTGCTGCCGCAGCAGGAGGTTGGCGATATGGTGGAAGGTGCCGCCGTAGAGACCCGCGATATTGCGGCCGATGAGCTGCTCGGCCCGCCGCATCATCTCGCGTGCCGCCTTGTTGGTGAAGGTGAGCAGGAGGATATTTTCAGGCAGGACCCCCGATTCCGCCAGGCGCGCGACACGGTAGGTCACGACCCTCGTCTTGCCGGTGCCTGCTCCGGCGAGCACGAGGGCGGGTCCCGTATCATGCAGCACGGCGGTGTACTGCTCGGGGTTGAGGTCCTTTTCATAATCCACCCGGAAAGAGGCGGCCTGCCGGTGGATGGAGTACTTCTTCATGGAGATATTGTAACAGAGGCGGAGGGAAAGGATACTCAGCCGGACTGCACGATCTTCCTCCTCTTCAGCAGCTTCTCTATTTCGACGGCGATAAAGACGACGGACGACATCGCGACCGTCACGCACAGCTCCGGCAGGGTCAGGGCTTCCGTCTTGAACAGGGGGTTGAGGACCGGTACGTATACCGTCGCCATCTGAAGGCCAAAGGTCAGCGCGACCGCACCCAGCAGATAGGGGTTGGAGAATATCCCTATCGTAAAAAGGGATTGCTTTTCCGACCGTATCGCGAGGACATGGCCGAGCTGCGTCAGGCAGAGCACCGTAAACACCATCGTCTGCCAGTGGGTGTCTCCCGCCGTGATTGCCCCCGCCTGGACAGCCAGGACGACCGCGCCCATGAGGAGACCGACCCATACCGCATGCAGTCCGAGGCCGTGCGCAAAGATACTCTCCTGCGGATGTCTCGGCGGCCTGGTCATGACGTCCCCCTCCGCGGGTTCAACGGAAAGGGCGAGCGCCGGGAGGCCGTCCGTGACGAGATTGATCCAGAGGATATGGATAGGCAGAAGCGGGACCGGCAGGCCGACCAGCGGCGCGAGGAAGAGGGTCCATATCTCGCCCGAATTCGTGGTCAGCAGGTATTTGATGAATTTTCTGATATTGTCGTAGATCTTCCTGCCCTCTTTCACCGCCTTGACGATGGTGGCGAAATTGTCGTCCAGGAGGATCATGTCCGCGGCCTCTTTCGAGACATCCGTCCCGGTAATGCCCATCGCAACGCCGATGTCCGCCCTCTTGAGCGCGGGTGCGTCGTTGACGCCGTCACCGGTCATCGCCACAAACTGCCCCCTGTCCTGAAGGGCGCGCACGATCTTCAGCTTCTGCTCAGGCGCAACGCGCGCATATACGCGCAGGCTCCCGGCCTTTTCCGTCAGCTCCTCCGCTGAAAGTCTTTCGAGCTCCCGTCCGGTGATCACCGCGCGGGAACCGTCCTCGATGATGCCGAGTCTGACCGCTACCGCCCGGGCGGTGATCGGATGGTCTCCGGTTATCATCACCGGCTGTATCCCGGCGGCCCGGCACAGGGCGACGGCCTCTGCCGCCTCTTCCCGGGGGGGGTCCATCATGCCGACGAGGCCGAGGAGGGTGAGGCCCCTCTCCACGATTCCGGGGGACATGTCTTCAGGGGGGCGGTCCCACTTCCTCATCGCAAAGCCAAGGACCCTCAGCCCGGCTGCGGACATGCGCTCGTTGACATCACGAATCCCGTCCGCATCGAGCGCCACGGCTCCGCGCGCGGAATAGAGGTCAGGCGCGTTGGCCGTGAGGACCTCGATCGCGCCTTTGGTGAAGGAGATGCAGGAGCCGTCAGGCAGGGCATGGACCGTTGTCATGCATTTCCTGTCGGAATCAAACGGCAGTTCGGAGATCCTCCTGAAATCCTTCTCCAGCTCCTCTTTGACATACCCCGCATCCCGGGCGCTGCCATACAGTGCGACCTCTGTCGGGTCTCCGAAGACCCTGCCGGCTGCGTCCGGCCGGGAGTCATTGCTCAGGGCGAGTGCGGTAAAGAGCAGGGATGCCGCAGGTGCGTCCTCGGGGGCTGCGGCGAGACCAGGGGCTCCGTTGCCCGCGTTCCGGAACGTGTGCATGTCCGTGTGTATCCTGCCGTCGAGATAGATCTGCTCCACGGTCATCTTGTTGAGCGTCAGGGTGCCTGTCTTGTCCGAGCAGATGTAGGTGACCGAGCCGAGCGTCTCTACCGCGGGCAGCCTCCGTATGAGGGCGTTTTGCCTGATAAGCTTCCTCGCGCCGAGCGCAAGAGAAATGGTGATGACGGCGGGCAGCGCCTCGGGTATCGCCGCCACGGCAAGGGAAATGGCGGTCAGAAACATCAGGACCGGCCTTTCCCCCCGCATCACGCCGATGCCGAAGACAACGGCGCAGATGACGAGGACGGCGTACGCCATCTTCCGGCCGAAAAGGGCAAGCCGTCTCTGCAGGGGGGTCTTCACCTCCTCCTCTTCCTGGAGCAGGGCCGCGATCCTGCCGAGTTCCGTTTCCATCCCTGTTGCAGCAACAAGGCCAAGGCCCCTGCCATAGGTGA
Source organism: Nitrospirota bacterium (assembly GCA_021825365.1). GTDB lineage: Bacteria > Nitrospirota > Thermodesulfovibrionia > Thermodesulfovibrionales > UBA6898 > JAKAGF01. The sequence goes on from JAKAHR010000016.1 coordinate 22,354, forward strand.
CGAAGGTGCCCTTGTACGCCATGTTCTTCCTGTCGCCGAGCGGGAGATGTTCATCGGCCAGGGCAGCGGCATGTTTGTCGGCGGGAACGGATTCGCCGGTAAGGGCGGCTTCCTCGATCTTCAGCCGTGCTGATTCAAGCAGCCGCAGATCAGCGGGGATAACGGAGCCTGCGTCGAGGATGACGACGTCGCCCGGGACAAGCACGGATGCGGCCACGACCTCGGGCAGACCGTCCCGCACGACGGTGGCAGAGGGCGCTGCCATCTTCTTCAGGGCGGCCATCGCCTTTTCGGCCCGGTATTCCTGGACGAAGCCGATGACCGCATTCAGCACGACGATGACGACGATCGCCACGGTGTCGGACAGTTCGCCGATCAGCCCGGAGACAAGGGCAGCGGCGATCAGGACGAGGATCATGAAGTCGCTGAACTGCCCGAGAAGCATCCGCAGCGGTGTCTTCTTCCTTTTTTCCCGCAACGCGTTGGGGCCATACCGTCGAAGCCGCTGTGCGGCCTCGACGGAGGACAAACCCCTGACGGACGATCCCAGTTCCCTGAGCAGCTGGTCAGCGGTCTTTTGATGGTAATGCGCCGGCATTCCGTTGGCAGGGCCGGAGACGGTCATGCCCGTTCGATGACCTCCCGGACCTTTTTCAGCAATACATCCGGGGTGACCGGTTTTGAGAGGAAATCCGTCTCTTCTTCCGCGATGCCTTTTGCCCTGATTATGTCCGGCGTATAGCCGCTCATAAAGATGACCTTGGCGTCCGGCGCGGTCTTGCGTATCTCATCGCAGGCCTCGGTGCCGCTCTTGCCCGGCATGATCACGTCGAGGATGATCAGATCGATTTGTCCCTCATGGCTCCTGAATTTTTCGATCGCCTCATTCCCGTCGCAGGCCTCGATTACCCGGTAGCCGAATTCCTCAAGGAGCAGGTGCGTCATCCTCCGTGTCTCCGGGTCGTCTTCGGCGAGCAGGATCGTTGCGGAACCACGTGGATAAGACGCAGCGACCGCGGGCGCGGAGCCTTCGCTTCCCTTCCGGAGCAGCGGTATATATATCCCGAAGGTCGTCCCTGCCCCGGGTGCACTGGCGATGTCGATATGCCCGCCGTGCTGTTTGATGATGCCGTATACGATCGAAAGACCGAGGCCTGTCCCCTTGCCCACCTCCTTCGTGGTGAAGAACGGCTCGAAGATCCTTTCTCTCGTCCTTTCGCTCATGCCCTGCCCGGTGTCCGCTACCGAAATGAGTGCGTAGGTCCCGGGTGCGTCAAGGCCGTGCGCCGCCGCGCAGGCGTCATCCACGTCGACGGACCGGCAGGAGATGGTCAGGGACCCTCCGGAGGGCATCGCATCACGGGCATTGGTCGCGAGGTTCATCAGCACCTGTTCGATCTGGCCCGCGTCGGCCATGACCGTGAGATCTTCCTCCGACGGTATCGTCGCGAGCTTCACGTCTTCACCGATGAGCCGTGCCAGGAATGCCTCCACCTTCCGAATGAGGTCATTCAGGCTTACGGGCCCGAGCTTCATCACCTGCTTTCTGCTGAAGGCGAGGAGGCTCTTCGTCAGGCCGGCGGCCCGGTCGGCGGCCGTGAGGATGGGATCGACGTAGCTCCTCAGCGGGTCATCCTCCCGGAGTTTCATCTGGAGCAGATTCCCGTAGCCGATGATGGCGCTGAGGATGTTGTTGAAATCATGGGCAACCCCTCCCGCCAGCTGACCGACGGATTCCATCTTCTGGGCCTGCAGGAGCTGGGCCTCCAGCAGCCTGCGCTCGGCGATGTCGTAGACGGTGGAGCGGCTCATGAGGAAATTGCCGTCCGCATCGCGGATGGCCGTGGCGCTCAGAAGTACCGGTATGACCGTGCCGTCCTTGCGTATCATCTCGAACTCGAGGTCGCGCACCCATCCCCGTTCCTTGAATACCGGATAATGCTTCAGAAAGACCTTCATGCTTGCCGGCGTGATGATGTCGGAGAAATTCCTCTTCCCGATGATCTCGTCCCGCGCATACCCCAGCCAGGACAATTCCGTGTCGTTGATACGGACGAAGATCCCGTTTGTATCGAGCGAGTGGTACCCGCAGGGGGCGTTGTTGTAGAGGTCATTGATCTCCTCCGCGTGCCTCCTGAGCTCCTCCTCGGCCTTCTTGCGCAGATCGAGGGCCTCCTCGAGCTCCCTGACCTTTTCCTCGAGTTTTTCGGCGACCACCTGGCTGTAGCGCTTCAGGTATTCCTCGTCTTCCCTGATGATCTCCGGGGTAAGGGTCTTGACCCGGGCGCCTTCCTTCATGATGAGTTCCACCTCGTCCCACAGCTCCCCCGGCTCCTTTGGCTTGAGGATGTATGCCTCCGCCCCGAGGGAGATGGCGAGCTCGACGTCCTTGTATCCCTTGTACGTTGCCGAGTAGAAGACGAACGGGATAGTCTTCAGGTCAGGATTCTCCTTTACGGCCCTCAGGAACTGGAACCCGTCCATCCCCGGCATGAGGGCGTCGGAGATGATCATGTCGGGCCGCTGAAGGGCCGCTGTTTCGAGGCCTTCCCTGCCGTCCCCCGCCTCGACCGCCTCGTGGCCCTTCTTCTCGACGATATACCGGAGGAGCCTCCTGTCGTCGCTGTTGTCGTCCACGATCAGTATCTTCATGTCAGCGTATCCCCAGGACCCGGTGTATGTCGTCCATGATCCTCAGCGGGTCGATCGGTTTCTCGAAGTATCCGTTGCACCCCGCCTCCAGTATCTTCTCCATGTCGCCGCGCATGGCATATGACGTGATCGCGATTATCGGGATATGCCCGTCGATCGGGGACCGGCGTATCCTCCGGGTCGCCTCGAGTCCGTCAATGCCCGGGAGATCTATGTCCATGATGATGAAGAAGGGGGCCTCCGCGAGCGCCCGTTCCACGCCTTCCTCTCCCGTTACGGCGGAGATCACCTCGTAACCGCTCCTGTTCAGCGCGAAGGTGATGAGCCGAAGGTTGTCTTCATTGTCTTCAATGACCAAAACTTTTTTCATGTGTCTCTCCTGCCGCTAACGTTATGGGGACAGTCAGTTGGAAGGAACTCCCCTCGCCATAGACGCTTCCGGCGGTCACCTTCCCTCCCAGGATTTCGGTGGCGATCTTCCTGACCAGGTACAGCCCCAGCCCGGTCCCCTTGACCTTCAGGGTGAGGGGGGACGGCAGGCGGGTAAAGGCGACGAAAAGCTTCGGGAGGTCTTCCTCTTTGATCCCGATCCCCGTGTCGGTGACGGTTATCTCCGCGAGATCCGGCTCCGCCGCGTCGTCGTTGCTCCGCACCGGGGCCGTCTGCAGGGTGATTGTGCCCGCATCGGTGAACTTGACGGCATTGCCCAGGATGTTGACGAGGCACTGGAAAAGCCTGCGTCTGTCCGTATGCATCGCCAGGTGCGGCGAATCGACCCGTACGTCGAGGCCCTTTGTCTGTATGTCCGTTTTCAGCAGGGCGAGTGCCTCGGCGATCAGGTCATGCAGATCGAAATCCTCCCCGATCGCCTCGATCTTCCCGGCCTCGATCTTCGAAACGTCGATGACGTCGTTGATGAGGGCAAGGAGGTGCTTCCCCGACCGGAGAACGGTCGCGAGATTCTTCTTCTGCTCCTCCGAGAGGGGGCCGATCCATTCATCGAGGATGATGCTCGAAAAACCGATGATCGAATTCAGCGGCGTCCGCAGTTCATGGCTCATGGAGGCGATGAACATGGACTTGAGCCGGTCGAGTTCCTTGAGTTTGCTGTTGGCCTGCTCCAGCTCCACGGTCTTCTGGTTGAGGTCTTCCACGATGTTCATCAGGGCCCGCTGGCTCTCCCGGAGTTCCCCGCCCGCCTTCTCCAGATCGGCGGTGCGCTCGGCGACCCTTTGTTCGAGGCTCTCATTGAGCATCCGGATCTCATGTTCCGCCTTCCGGAGTTCCGTGACGTCGCGGGCCGCGGCAAACACGCCGGCGACGCTCCCCGCTGCATCCCGGAAGAGCGAGGCATTGTACAACACGGGCGTCACATGCGCATCCCTGTGCCGGATCTCCAGCGGGTAGTCCCTCACGAAACCTTCCCGGAACACCTGCTGGTACCCGGCCTGTGCCTTCTCCGGTTCGGTGAAGTAGTCGAGGAAGTTCGTGCCGATGAGTTCGCCCCGGGTGGAGCCGGTCACTTCCTCCGTGGCCGCGTTGACGTCGGTGATCGTGCCGTTTGCATCGATCGTGACGAGGGGATCAAGACTCGCCTCGATGAGGCTGCGGTTATAGGAACTCGCTGCCTTCAGCTTCTCCTCGGCGCGCTTGAGCTCGGTGATGTCCTGCACCGTACCGCTGGAATGAATTATCTCCCCGCCGGCATTTCTGACATGCTCGCATTTTTCGTGTACGTAGCGTATTTCTCCGTCCGATCGTCTGACGATGCGATGGATGATGTCATAGGTGAGGGCGTCCCGTACAGAGGCGGTATAGGCGTTGTTGACGGCCTCCCGGTCATCGGGATGCACGGCCTCCAGAAATGCCTCATAGGTGGCGCCGAAGGATTGCGGCTCCAACCCGAAGATGCGGTATATTTCATCCGACCACGACAGCCGGTTGTGGAGGAGGTCCAGGTCCCAGCTGCCGACGTGCGCGATACGCTGGGCCTCGGCGAGTCTCCGCTCGCTGGCGCGCAGCACCTCGTCTGTCTGTCTGCGCTCGGTGATGTCCTCCTTGACCGCCAGGTAGTAGGCGATGGCCCCTTTTTCATCCTGGATCGGGGAAATGGATGCCGATTCCCAGTAGAGCTCGCCGTTCTTCTTCCTGTTGCATAACTCTCCGCGCCAGACGGCGCCCGACGTAATACACTTCCACAGCCTCTCGTATTCCGACGGAGGGGTCAGGCCTGACTTCAGCAGCCGGGGGTTTTGTCCCATCACCTCTTCCGGCGCATAGCCGGTGAGCTGGGTGAACTTGGGATTGACAAAAACGATCCGGCCGTCCGTATCGGTGATGACGATGGATACGGGGCTCTGCTGCACGGCGTGAGACAATTTTGAAATCGCCTCGTTCCTCTGCAGCAACTCCGACTGATAGTCGCGAATCGCCTCGCGCATGCCGCGAAAACTGTCCACGAGCACGCCCACCTCGTCACTGCCCGCCTTCGGGAGGCTGACATCGAATTCTCCGCGGGCCAGCCTCCGCGAGGCATGGGCAAGGAGCGTGACCGGTCTTCGCACTACCCATTCGACCATGATGGCGACCGCGACGATATAGCCCGACAGGATGACCAGCAGGGCGGCGAGGAGCTCCTTCTCGCGTTTCTTCATCTCGGACAGCCGCGGCCCGAAGTCGACCCCCACGATGAGCTTCCCCAGGTATGCATCGAGGTGCTGGATCCGGTGCTCCAGCATGCGGATGTCCTGCCCCGGCCGGGGCCGGGATGCCGCCGCGTCCAGAAGCGGATAGAGCGACCTGCCGTCCGGATCGAGGAGCCTGATGTCCGTCCAGTCGCTGTTTGTCGTTCCCAGCGCGTCGAGATTTTCATAGAGGGCGTCAAGCTGGTGGGCGAGCAACAGGGGGATCAGTCCCTCCGCCACACTGTCCAGATGGCGTTCAAGGGACAGGCGGTATGCGGCCTCTGTCCTGGCGAGGGAGTGAGGCATCCAGTATCCATAGAGATAGGCGATGAGGAGGGTGCCGGAAAATACAAGGGGCAGCACCACTTTCTTCCGCAGGCTCATCAGGGCTACTCCTCGCTCCAGGTCGGGTCATAGTAGTTCTCAAGGCCCCAGCCGAGCATCGGACGGTAGGCTTCCATGGTGACCGGGACGATTTGCTGTATCGGCACCAGGGAAAGCAAAGCCCTTCCCTCGGGGGTGTTTCCCATATCAAGAAATGCCTGGCGGACCTTTTCCCTGTCTTCTTTCCGCACCCGGGGATGCGCGGCGACAGGGTGGGACTGCAAGTCCCGCGTGGTATAGATGACGCGGAGGGCATCACGGATCGCCCCGCTCTGCTCCTGAAGGGTCTTCCCGACCCCTCCGCCGGCGGCGGCAAGACCCTTGGCGACATGCAGATACACCGAGCTGTGTGTCTTGACATACAGGGGTTTCACGGTGATATGATGCAGCCGCTCCAGGTCGGCCCGTATCATCAGACATGCCCCCAGGGCGTTTGGTGAAGGGAAGGCAACAACCTTGCCGGTGAGGTCGCCTATGTTTTGCACCGGGCTGTCCTTGCGCACGACCAGGATTCCGCGCAGGGGCTTATTATCCGAGACGAGGGGGATGTACCCCGGGGAAGGGTATCCCTTTACGATATGATACGGGTTCATATAGACGAAGTCGAAGAATCCCTTGAGAAACTCCCGCTCAAAATCCTGTATCTTGAGTGTGGTGACCAGTTTGAAGGTAAGCCCTGTCCGCCGCTCCAGTTCCCCGATGATCGGCTTCCATATGGCATACAGTTTCCGCTGCTCGAACTGGGGGACGACCGCAAACGTATACTCAGGGGATACGGCAGCCTCGGGCGGTGGCGGCGTCAGCCCCCGCGGGCAGATGACAGAGATGACGCCTGTTGCGATGATCAAGAGGAGCGCGACGCTTCTGTTCATACGGTTGGATCCTCCTTCCGCGACGGCGACGCCGGCGCTGTCCCGTCCTTACCCCGTCTCGTTGTTGTCTCCTGCTGCCGCCCCGCTGAGCTGGAGTTTTTCGAGTTCCCTGATCCGTGTCTTCAGCTCGACCTGGCGCAGTTCCCTCGCCACGAAAAGCCTGTTCATGCGCTCCAACTCGGCATTCTTCTCGGCCAGTTCCGCGGTCAGTGCCTGCACAGGGGGATAAGGCGCCGAACGGCCATGAGGGTCAGGGCGACGGGCAGGGGACAGTCGGCCCACCCGATCTTTTATCCGCGTTTGGCGTGATTGCAGGGCACGTATGCATAGTAGGGTTCCTTGGTGATATTCCCATGATAGCGCAGTTTGGCGACGTAACAAAGTCGGGATTACCGGTTGCGCAGTACAGGGAGTGAGATGGCTCCGTAACCCTTGAAAGAAAAACGATAAACAGAGTATAGTAGATGACTAATCTTTTTCGGAGGTGGCCAATGTTTGCTGACATAGCTCATGCCATGGGGCCGGCGCAGTCGGGCGGCGCAGGACAGGGCGGCGGATTGATGGGATTCTTGCCTCTCATACTCATCTTTGTCATCTTTTATTTCCTTCTTATCCGGCCTCAGCAGAAGCGGGCCAAAGAGCACAAGCAGATGCTCGACAACCTCAAGAAGGGCGACAAGGTCGTCCTCAGCGGCGGCGAGTACGGCGTGATCGAAGAGGTGAAGACCAACAGCGTCGTCGTCAAGATCGCGGAAAACGTCCGCGTGCGATACGGCAAGGCCTACATAGCCAGCCTGCGGGAGTCGGACGAAGAGTAAGACCGGAAGAGAAGTCCTGCAGCATCACTGCGGCATCGAGTTTATATACAGCGGAGGTTAGATGAAGAAAAACATACTCTGGAGATTCTTGTTTATCGGTTTCACCGTTCTTGTTGCGATCGTATTCTTTTTGCCCAATACGCCCCTCTTCAAGTCGATGCCTGACTGGTGGAAGAACAACATGCCGAGCAAGGGCATCATCCTCGGGCTCGACCTGCAGGGAGGTCTGCATCTGGTCTTCGAGGTTGAAGGGGACAAGGCGGTGGAGACCTCTATCGACCGGTATATCTTTCTCCTGCGGGACGCCCTCCAAAAGAAGAAACTGCAGGCAGAGGTGAAGCGCAACGGACTCAGCATCGAGATAACGCCGTCGACCCAGGAGATAGCGACGATCGTGAAAGAGGGCTTCCCTATCCTCGATGCCTCTTCTTCCGGCCAGAGTCTGGTCCTGAAGATTTCCGGCAAAGAGGCCTCGCGGATCAAAGACAGCGCCGTGGACCAGGCGCTTGAGACGATCAGGAACAGGATAGACCAGTTCGGCGTCTCCGAGCCGACCATCCATCGCCAGGGTGAAAACGAGATCGTGGTGCAGCTGCCGGGCGTCAAGGACCCCCGAAGGGCGATAGAGCTCGTCGGCAAGACCGCGCAGCTTGAATTCAAGCTGGTGGACGATGAGACCCCTGTCGCTGCGCAGCTTCCCCAGTCGGTCGGCCCCGGAGATGAGGAGCGGGTGCTCGAGCAGTTCAGGGACAAGATCCCTGCCGACGACGAGATCCTCTTCGAAAAGAAACTGAACCGGGAGACCGGGGTGGTCACGAAATTTCCCGTCCTCGTCAGGAAGCAGGCCGCTCTCTCGGGCAACCTCCTGAGCGAGGCGCGGGTGAGCCTCGACACCAAGTTCAGCGAGCCCTACGTGTCCATTTCCTTTAACGCCGAGGGCGGCAAGCTGTTTGAGGAGGTGACCGGCGCCAATGTGAAGAAGCGTCTCGCCATCATCCTCGACAAGACCATCTATTCGGCCCCGGTGATCCAGGAGAGGATCGGCGGCGGCAATGCCCAGATATCCGGGAGCTTCAGCATGGAGGAGGCGAAGGACCTGAGCATCGTGCTGAAGGCCGGCGCCCTGCCCGCCCCCCTGAAGATGCTCCAGAATGTGACCGTTGGCCCTTCCCTCGGCGAGGACTCGATATCAGCCGGCACGAGGGCGGGACTGATCGGTACGCTGGCCGTCGTTGTCTTCATGATCGCCTATTACCGCCTCTCCGGCGTTATCGCCGACTTCGCCCTGCTGCTCAACATCGTCCTGCTCTTCGGGGCGATGGCTTCGCTGAACGCCACCCTCACGCTGCCGGGCATCGCCGGCATCATCCTGGCGATCGGCATGGCGGTGGACTCCAATGTCCTGATGTTCGAGAGGATCAGGGACGAGGTACGGACCGGCAAGCCGCCCCGGTCTGCGGTGGACTCCGGGTACCACAAGGCGTTCTGGACGATTTTTGATGCCCACGTCACGACCCTGATCACCGCAGCGGTGCTCTTCCAGTTCGGGACCGGCCCGATCAAGGGGTTTGCCGTCACGCTCAGTCTCGGCGTTCTCATCAACCTCTATACCGCCCTCATCGGCACGAAGGCGGTCTTTGACCTGATAAACTCCCGCCGGGATGTCAAGAAGCTGAGCATATAGGAGGAAGCATGTTAGAAATAATAAAAAATACCAACATAGATTTCATGGGGAAACGGAAGTATACCTTCATCATCTCCGGCATACTCTCGATCCTCGGCATCATCGCGATCGTCCAGGTGGCGAACGGAAGGGCGAACCTCGGCATCGACTTTGCCGGCGGCACCGCCATCCAGCTGAAGTTCGAAAAGCCGGTGAGCCTGCATGAGGTGAGAAAGGCGGTTGAGGAAAGCGGTATCAGGGACCCCGAACTCCAGGACTTCCCCGCTGTCAACAAGGTGCTTATCAGGGTGAAGAAGACCGAGCAGCAGCTGGGACAGGTCTCCGACGCGATCACCCTGGCGATCAGCCAGAAACTGCCGAACAATAAATACGTCGTCGACTCTACCACCGTGATCGGCCCCAAGGTGGGCAGCAGGCTGCGGGTGGACACCGCCCAGGCGGTCCTCATCTCGGTCGTCGGCATCCTCGTCTACGTTGCCTTCCGGTTCAAGTTCAATTTTGCCGTGGGCGCGACGATCGCGACGTTCCACGACGTCCTCGCCGTCCTCGGCATATTCTATGTCCTCGGCAAGGAGATCAACCTCATCCTTATCACCGCCCTGCTGACGATCGCCGGCTATTCCCTGACCGACACGGTCGTCGTCTTCGACCGGATCAGGGAAAACCTCAAGATACGGCTGAAGGACTCCGTCGAGTCGGTCATGAACCTGAGCATCAACGAGGTGCTCTCGCGGACGATCGTCACGTCCATGACCGTCCTGATCACCTCCATCGCCCTTTTCTTTTTCGGCGGCGAGGTGATCCATGACTTCAGCCTCGCGATGATCGTCGGGGTGATTATCGGGACCTACTCCTCCGTCTTCGTGGCGAGCCCCGTCGTTCTCCTCTGGCCTTCGAAGAAGCCGTTGGCAAAGAAATAGATACGAACGTGAACAGGGAAGCAGGAGCAGGGAAGTAGGGAATGGGAAGTGCGACGTGGGGTGTGACTTCATCTTTACAGACGATGTAGCGGATTCACCTGATTGCCCCTTCCCTGTTTCCCGCCTCCTGTCCCCGGATTTCCGCGATGCATAGGCGCTGGTTCATCAACAAGACCAATCCCGAGTTCCTTTCCTACATAACGAAGACCGCATCCATATCGCCTGTCCTCGCGCAGGTCCTCATCAACCGGGGGATCAGGACACCCGAGGCGATCCGCGAGTTCATGCACCCCTCGGCCACCGCCCTTTCGGACCCTTTCGATATCTCGGGCATGCGCGGCGCGGTCGAGCGGATACAGGCGGCCCTGAAGGGAAACGAGCGGGTGCTGGTGCACGGCGATTATGATGCCGACGGCCTCACCGCGACCGCTATCGTCGTCCATGCGCTGGAGCGGGCCGGGCTGGATGTCCGGTATTTCATCCCGGTCAGGATGATCCACGGGTACGGCTTCACGCCCCAGGCGGTGGACCTCGCCCGGGAGATCGGGGCCCGCCTCATCATAACGGTCGACTGCGGCATCACCTCTTTTGAGGCTGCGGCCTCCGCCCGCAGGGCGGGCATCGACGTCATCATCACCGATCACCACGAACCCCTGCGGAAGAGGGATGACGGACATAACGGGGGCGCCGGCGCGACGGAGGGTCCTGCCGGGGAGGCGGTGATCCCGGAGGCCCTGAGCGTCATCAATCCGAAACTGCCCGGCCATGCCGGGGAGGTGGCCAGCCTCTCCGGGGCGGGTGTCGCCTTTAAGCTTGTCCACGCCCTGGCGCTGGCGGGCGTTGCCGGTTTTCCCGTCGACGCGGCGATCGGGCTCCTCGACCTTGCGGCGGTCGGGACGGTCGCGGACGTGGTGCCCCTGGCGGGGGAGAACAGGGTCCTGGTGCGGGAGGGGTTGCGGCTGATGAAGGCGGCCGGCCGGCCGGGGCTCCGCGCCCTCAGGGATATCTGCAACCTCTCGGGCCGTGAGATGAAGTCCGGTCTTCTCGCCTACACGATGGTCCCGAGGATCAATGCCGCGGGCCGGATGGGTGAATCCAGAGACGTCGTGCGGCTCCTGCTCACCGCCGACGATGCCGAGGCCGATGAACTCAGCGCCTGGCTTGACCGGCTGAATGCCGAGAGGCAGGCGACGGAAGAGCTGGTCTACCAGGAGGCGCGGGTGAAGCTCGAGGGCGGCGGGGTGGACGGCGCGATCGTGCTTGCCGGCGAAGGCTGGCACCAGGGGGTCCTCGGCATAGTCGCCTCCCGCATCGCGGAGGAGTATTATCGTCCCACGTTCATCCTTTCCGTGGAGGACGGGGTCGCCAAGGGGTCGGCGCGGAGCATCCCCGCCTTTGACATCTGCAAGGGGCTCGCGGAATGCAGCCATCTCCTCCTTTCCTTCGGAGGCCACCGGCAGGCCGCCGGGGTGCGCCTGCATGTCTCCGACATACGGACTTTTCACAAGGCGATCAACGAGCTGGTGAAAAAGAGCGTCGACGGCCGCGACCTCACCCCCACCATAGAGATCGATGCGCTCATATCACTCTCCGATATTACCCACCCGCTGATGAAGGAGATCGCGATGCTCGAACCCTTCGGCTACGGCAACGCCGAGCCCCTTTTCGGATCGAGGGGGCTGGAGGTGGTCAACCCCCGCTCCGTGGGCCACAACCACCTGAAGATGCGGCTGAAGAAATTCGCCCAGTCGATGGATACGATCGGCTTCGACATGTGGGGGGTCTTCGACGACCTGAACCAGCCCAACATGGTCGATGCCGTCTTTACGCCGGGGTTCAACGAATGGAACGGCAACCGGTACCTGCAGCTCGTGGTGAAGGCCCTGCGGCCGAGCCGGTAGGGGACGACTTCACCGCCCGACGGAGATCCTCCGGCATGACGGACTGTGCAGCTGTTGACACCGCTTTACCATATATGATAAAAGTAAAGCAACAGGGGGTGTCGCCATGCAGACCGTGAGGCTGAGTTCAAAGAATCAGATCGTGCTGCCCAAAGAGGCACGGGAGGCCATGAGGCTCAAAGGCCGCGATGAGCTTATCGTCGTGGTGAAGGGGGACATTACCGTCATCATGCCTAAACCGAAGGGCTACCGGAGCGATCTCGCAGGCTCCGGGAAGGGGCTATACCCAAAGACGCATCTTCGGAGGGAACGCAAGGCTTGGTAAAAAAATTCCCCGGGGATCTGTTGAAGGCTCACCGGAGGGTTTATCTTGACACCAGTATTTTCATCTATTTTGTAGAGCGCCATCCCCGCTTTTTTGATGCGTGCGATTCGATCTTCAGGGATATGGAAGAGGGCCGCATCGAGGCGGCGACGTCCACCCTGACACTGCTTGAGCTGCTCGTTCAGCCCTACAGATTGAAGAAAGAAGAAGTTGTGCTCAAGTTCTATTCCCTGTTTACGACATATCCCCATCTGAGCTGGATACCCTTGAACCTTGAGATCTCCGACCTTGCGGCAAAGCTGAGGGCCGTGCATAACCTGAAGACACCGGACGCCATACAGATTGCCTCTGCCGTTTCAGGCGGCGCCACCGTCTTCGTCTGCAACGACAGCGCCTTCCGGAGGGTAAGGGAAATCGAGTGTGTGATATTGAGTGACGGCGTTTAGAAACGTGGGGAGTTCGCGCAATCGAAGGGCTGAAGACCGGGAAGATGCGACAACCTACCTGTTATCGCCACACTTTCCTGTTGCCCGGAAAGCCCTTCTTTTTGTATATTGGGTGTGAAACAGGGGCGAGGCAATTGCTGCGATTGCCGGAGTCGGGGCAATCCCAGTCAACCAGCTGCTTTCAACCACGTCATTGTCCCCTGTTTAACCGGTAATACGCCGGAGAGGGGGGATTGAAACGCCATAGTGAAAGGCCCGCGGCTTCGTTCAACTTGCTTCTATCTGAAATCTGCGCTCGCGGTACGACCACTCGGTTTGCTGGCAACTTGACTTCAGATAGAAGCTTAAATGTTGGCCCGAATAGATTACGGAAAATTAAGGAGATAAATAATGGCGGTTCCTGATTTTCAGTCCTTCTTCAAACCATTACTCGAAATGGCAGCAGATGGTAAAGAACATTCTATGAAGGAAGCCAGAGAAATAATTGCACTATATATGAATCTATCTGAAGAAGACTTAAAAGAAATGCTGCCCAGCGGCGCACAGACAAAGTATGACAATCGCGTTGCTTGGGCTAAGAGTTATTTTGTTCAGGCCAAAGTTCTTGAAGCGCCCCGGCGGGCATATTTTCGGATCACAGATCGCGGTCTCGATCTCCTCAAGAAAGGCTATGACCGAATCGACGTAAAGATCCTAAATCAATATCCTGAATTTGTTGAATTTCACACAATGAAAGCTGCCGCTTCAACTGAAAGCGCCGAGCAAGAGACATTACAGCTTGAAACGCCAGAAGAGACACTTCAAAAAGCATATCAGAACATAAGAGGCGATTTAGCCGCAGAAATACTGGAAAAGATAAAAGGCAATTCGCCACAGTTTTTTGAAAGACTCGTGGTAGACATCATGGTAGCACTTGGTTATGGCGGTTCTCGTGTCGATGCCGGCAAATCCATTGGGCAAAGCGGAGACGAAGGCATTGACGGAATTATAAAAGAAGACAGGCTTGGACTAGACGTAATCTATCTGCAAGCAAAAAGGTGGGACGGCACAGTCGGGCGTCCAGAAATCCAGAAATTTGTCGGAGCCCTTCACGGCAAAAGAGCAAAGAAAGGGGTATTCATCACAACAGGCCGCTTTTCCGACGATGCTATCAGGTACGTCGAAAGCATTGACCCGAAGGTCATCCTTATCGACGGTCGCACTCTCTGCGAGCTAATGATAGACTACAATCTCGGAACAGCTACAATGGCCAAATACGAAATAAAGAGAATTGATTCTGATTATTTTACAGAAGAATGACGTGTGTAGTAGGCGAAGGCAATTTTCTGTTTGTTTATCATTACTGTCCGGTTAAAACAGAGCGCCCTGAAGGGGCACTTCTTCTCGTAATTTAAGTTTATCAAGCTTCAGAGTCAAAATATCTATGAGGGCCTTTCTCTCAAAAAGCATTTCTCGAATCACCCGGCTTAACTGCAACAGTGAGGCCCCATATTTTGTCTGGTACTTAATATAGGTCAGAAGCAGAAAGTAGCACATAGCCACCCAGATTTGAGTCATCACAGCATTCTTGCTGGTTCCCAGAAACGACTTGATCTTTAGGTTCTGCTTGATCCATTTGAAAAATAATTCGATCTGCCAGCGGGACTTGTAGATCTGGGCAATCGTCGTTGCTGCAAACCTGAAATTGGGGAACTGAAAAGGGGACAGGAACTGAAAAGGGGACAACAGGCTACTTTTTCGGGTAGATTACTTTGCGTTGTCCATGTAATCAGCTCTTGACATTCCGCTGGTCACAATATTAGCCTTATTCAACGGGCGAAACATGGGGAATTACGACGAGGGTAGAATTGTTGCTCCGCCATTGGCCTGCCGGCCGGTCAGAGAACCGCAGGACCTCTACACACGCCTTTCGAAACTTTCCGGGATTTATGCTTGGCAGACCATTTCTGCACGGTCTGCATTTTTCAAAATAGGGGAGGAAGCGCGCTATGACTGTCAAAATGATAACAGTGATTGCTGTAGTCTTGTTGGGGACGTGGGCTTATGGAGATGAGTGCAACAGCCTTCGGTATGTTGACAACGGCAACGGGACGGTGACCGATTGCAGAACCGGTCTGGTCTGGCTGAAGAACGCAAGTTGTATGGTCGCCTCCAATGGGGTGCCAAACCCCGTTGGCATGCTTAATTGGCAGAATGCGATGAAATGGGTGGCCGGCCTCGGAAACGGCCTCTGCAGCCTGACCGACGGCTCGGCTGCCGGCGATTGGAGGCTCCCGACGAAGTACGAATGGATGATGATGCTCGAAGCAGCCAGGAAGCTGCTTCTGAGCAATCCAGCCTTTATAAATCCGACGTTTACGAATGCGGCTGGAACAGGCCAGTGGACCACCGGCGATTACTTTACCGGTATCGCCACCGATGGCATCTACTGGTCGGCCACGTCCAATGCGGCCCTTCCTGACTACGCTGGGTATGCTTATTTATATAACGGTCTTGTCAGTAACGCGCCTAAATCGGAACTCATGTACGTGTGGCCCGTTCGAGGAGGGCAGGCGGGCACAATCGGCACTTTGAGGGTTGAATAGAACGGCACATCATAAGTGGGAGGGATAGTGTTATGACCGTCAGAATTATAGCAATAACGGTTGTGATGGTGTTGTACGGGGCTCTTGCCTATGCCGACGAATGCAACAGCCTCAGGTACGTCGACAATGGCAACGGCACCGTGATCGACTGCAGGTCCGGCCTGACGTGGCTGAAGAACGCCAATTGTCTTGATATCGTAAACGGGGTGGACAAGAGCGGAGGCTCACTGACCTGGTATGCCGCCATGGACTGGGCGGCGGGTCTGGGTAATGGACTCTGCGGCCTGTCGGACGGGTCGCTTGCCGGGGACTGGAGGCTGCCTACAAAGACGGAAATGATGGCCATGATCGCAAGCGCGAAGAAACAGGGCTTTACGATGCCGATCCTGACGAACGCGCCAGGCACGGCAAAATGGTCCAACGGGAATTTATTCGACAATGTCTTAAATAACAACTACTGGACGGCTACGACACATACCAGTGAGACCAGCGCATGGTACGTTAGTCTCTATAACGGCTCCGTGGATTACTACGTCAAGAATGGCATGATCTACGTCTGGCCCGTGCGGGTAAGGCAGTTCGTGACCTTCGGCGACGTAAGCGTCGAATAAAAGATAGCGACAGGAGGTATGACGAGATGATCCGCAGGAATATAGTCATGGCGGTGCTTATGGTCTGCTGCTGGTCGCCGGCGCATGCCGACGAATGCAACGGCCTCAGGTATGTCGATAACGGCAACGGGACGGTGACCGACTGCAGGACCGGGCTGATATGGTTGAAGACTCCAATTTGCTTCGATCAGTCAAACGGCATTGCAAATACCACCGGCCGACTGACCTGGTATGATGCCATGAAGTGGACGGCCGGCCTCGGAAACGGACTCTGCGGCCTGACAGACGGCTCCCACGCGGGCCATTGGCGGCTTCCTACCAGGACCGAGTTTATGGCGATGACTGAGAGCGCGCGGAAGCTGGGCTACTCTAATCCGGCTTTTACCAATGCGGCGGGTATTGCGCAGTGGACCGCAGGAAATGTGTTTACGGACGTGTATTCCACTTTCTGGACCAGCACCACAAGCGCGACAAATGAAGCAATGGCTTATTTTGTTTGGCACGCAGACGGCGTTGCCAGCGTTTGGTATAAGGCGGACGGCGTGAATTATTTTACGCCTTGGCCTGTTCGCGGCGGACAGACCGGCACGTTCGGCGGTTTAAGGATCGATTGAAAGAGTCCGTTTGATGGGAGGAATGTGAAATGAAATCAAGATATATGATGATAGCAGCTGTGCTGTTATTGTCCTGCGCCGTGGCATTAGCCGACGAATGCAACAGTCTCAGGTATTCGGACAATGGAGATGGAACGGTAACCGACTGCAGGACTGGGCTGATATGGCTCAAGGATGCAAATTGTCTGGATACCTCAAACGGGATCGTAAAAACAAGCGGCAATCTCAACTGGTATAACGCCATGAAATGGGTGGCCGGTCTTGGCAACGGGCTATGCAGTCTGGCCGATGGCTCGACCGCCGGGGACTGGCGCCTCCCGACGGATACAGAGTGGAGTGCGGCGGTGGAGAGCGGCAGGAAACAGGGGTTCACTTCACCTGTTATAACGAACGCGGCCGGCACGGCTCACTGGACTGCTAACGGAGATGCCTTTAATAATGTGATGCCGAACCCGGTCTTCGTTGTCTACTGGGCATCCATCAGGTTCGGATCGGTGCACGCCTGGCGTGTAGTTATGGAGTCTGGAGTCATGGACGTGGATGGCAGGAGCAATGTGGCTTATGTCTGGCCGGTGCGCGGTGGGCAGTCCGGGACGTTTGGTAATCTCAGGATAGAGTGAGATCGGCGGAGAGCGGACGGGCCGCTTGCCCGGTTGATGAAGTTGTTTCCTGCAGCTAGTCAGGTAATCGAGCGCCTGTCGAAATAAGGGCGTCATGATCGGTGTGGTCTGACCACGCGCTTTCGTATGCGCTATGAATAATCTGACGCGCCTCTGCTGAAGGCAGCATGGGGGCAAGACAAAACAGGTGAATACCAGAAGCTATTAGACCAACTCGAGGACACCTGTCCCCTTTTCTTGTCTCCTGGTTTCCACCACGGCGTCTGATGATTATCTGCACCAAACACGTAAACTTCAGCGCGGCCCTGTCTCGATTTCCATGAGCCGCCTTCGTGCCACATCGTCATCCGGACTGAGCTGTAATGCGGTCCGGAATTCTGCCGCCGCCCTGTCCCGGAGCCCCTGGGCTGCATAAGCAAGACCGAGGTTTCTGTGGGCCATGGCGAAATCGGGATTCAGCCGCAAGGCCGTCTGGAATTCCACAACCGCCTCTTCCCAGAGGCGCTTTGATGCGTACGCAATGCCAAGATTATTATGGGCCTCCGCATATTGGGGGTTAAGGCGCATCGCCTGCTGGAATTCAGGAACGGCGCTATCCCACAGGTTCTGGGACGAGTATGCCAGACCAAGGTTGTTATGGGCCTCCACGTCATTGGGCCTCAGCCGTAATGTCGTGCGGAATTCTCCGACTGCATCGTCCCACATGCCCTGAGATGCGTAGGCGATGCCGAGGTTATTATGGGCATCAGCATTATCGGGCGCCTTCCTGACCGTATCCGACCAGAGGTTGAAACTATTCTGCCAGACATTGTTTCTGGTTACGGTTCCCACGGCATATGCCCCCGCTATCACCGTAAATACTGCCGCAAGGACCGCCGCTGATCGCAGCAGTTTTGCACTGCCCCGCGACAACAAAATCGCCAGGAAAAGTACGTAACCCACCGACGGCAGATAGAGGTATCTCTCGGCAAAGGGCTGGTCCGTCAGTCCCTTAATATAAAACGCCGGCAGCAGAGGGATACCGACCAGAAGGAGACTGAAGAGGACCATCTTGTCCATTCTATATGCCGTCACCGCACCGGCGAGAAATAAGACGGCAATGATAGCGGAAATAATTCCCTGCGCCCCGAATAAGGAGCCTATGGGACGGAAAGGGTGAAACAGGTTCAGCTGGAAAGGCCAGAGCAGGCCGGCAAGATAGTCCTTGAAGAGCGGCAGGACGTTGATGATGGCTTCATAGGTGGTAAGGTGGGCATTGGTCTTCGTCGGGGCAAGGCCGCCGAGGGCATAATATCTCATTGAAAGATAAATGCCCGCTACAACGACATAGGGAATATATCTCCCCACAGCCTTCCATGAGGTCTCATCCCGCCTCTTAAACAGGGCATCATACGCCATCAGGACAAGGGGAAGTGTAATGGCTGGCTCCTTGGAAAAGGCCGCTGCCGCAAAGGAAAGCACGGACAATGCATAGCCGCCCGCGGCGCCGTCCCGATACAAAACATACAGATAAAATGAAAGGAGATAAAAGAAGGAAAAGAATATATCGGCACGCCCCGATATCCATGCAACCGCCTCGGTGTGTATGGGATGCAACGCAAAAAGAGCAGCGGCCATGAACGGAGGGGAGAGATAAACAGGGACAGGCAAGGTCTCCTGACCCGAAAGGAGTCTCCGGACAACCAGAAATACGAGGACCGTGACGCTGCAGTGAAAGATCATGTTGACCAGGTGAAAACCCCACGGTTTCAGACCGAACAAGGAATAATTAAGGATCCCAAAGATTGCCGACAGGGGCCGGTAGTAGTTCAAGGTGGTTTGTGCATCATGCGATCCGGCAAATATGTTCGTCGAAAAAGCAGACGGTATGTTCCTCATGTCTCTGAACCACTGGTTCTCCAGCAGGTCCCTGTCGTCATAGACGAAATCACCTGAAAGGCAGTTGAAGTATACGCCGAAAGAGAGAAGCAGCAGGATGAAAAGGGGGGTACATCTCACAAGCAATGCGGTTTTAGGAGAGCCGGAAACTGATGACGGCTCATGAGAAGAAGGCGATCCCTTCTCCTGCCCGCCCTGATCACCCGAACCTTCGCGCGGTGAGAGCTTTCTTCTCCTCGACGCCTTGCCCACGGCCGATATTATATCATAGCGGAGATTGCCGGAAGAGTCCTTGCACGCCGATCGTCAGACCGATGGAGATGTGAGGAAAAATAGTATGGGGAGGGGCGAAGCCGTGAGGCTTCCCCCTGTCGCGATTAACCTCTTACCCCGCGAGGCAGATGCGGTTGCGGCCTTCCCGCTTTGCGCGATACAACGCTGCATCGGCCGCCTCGTGAAGGTCGGCGGCGGTGCGGTACTCCGGGAATGTCGCGATCCCGCAGCTGAAGGACACGTAGAACTCCTGCCCCCGGCACTGGTGGCATATCCTGAAGAAATCCTCCCGGATCGTATCCAGTATCGCCTTGGCCGCGGCGCTGTCGGCCCCTTCAAGCAGGACGGAGAACTCCTCCCCGCCGTACCGGCCGACGACGTCCGTCTTGCGCAGCCGCTGCAGCAGGAGCCGGGAGAGGCCCTTCAGGACCTGGTCTCCGGTGGCATGGCCGTAGGTGTCATTGACCGCCTTGAAATGGTCGATGTCGATCAGCGCATAGGCGAGGCCGGAATTCCCGCGTTCGGCCCGGGCGACCCCCATCTGCAGCTGTTCCTTCGCCTTCGTATGATTGAGGAGACCGGTGAGGCTGTCGCGCACCATGAAGGAGTGCAGCAGCCGCGAACGCTCCACCCGGGACCTGACCGAAGAGACGAGATGGCTGTCCTTGATCGGCTTGGTCAGGAAGTCATCGCCCCCGAGGCTCATGGCGGCAAGCTGTTTCTCAACGTCCGTCTCTGCGGAAAGGAAGACGATGGGGATGCTGACAAAGGACGACATCTGCCGGATCACCTTCGAAAGCTCGATGCCGCTGCTGTCGGGCATATACATGTCCATCAGGATCAGGTCAGGCCTGAAGGCGAAGAGCATCTCCATCATCTGCAGGGGGTCGGAGGTGATCTCGGTCCTCATGCCGGCGGACTTCAGGATCAGGTCATACCGGGAGGCGAGCGTGATGTCGTCATCGACGATGAGGATGCGGTAGGCGTCCTCGTCGCTGCGAGCGGTCAATGCGTCCAGTTTGTCTATCAGGCTGCTGGTATCAACGGACCGGGTGAAGTAGGCCTCGCCTCCGGCCCTCACCGCGCTCAGGCGCGCGGCGAAATCCTCGGTCTCGGAAAGGAAGATGACCGGCGCCTTGCCCGTCCGTCCGGCCATGCCGGAGATGATCTCCGCAATCGGCAGCCCGTCCGCCCGGAGCGACATGTCCGCAATGATGGCCGCGGGCGCTCTCCGCGCAACCTCTTCTCTCAGTTCGTCGGCCCGCAGGCTGCAGACCCGATAGCCGAAATACCCCAGTTGCTGGCTCAGACCCTGAAGGGCGGGGCTGTCGCCGACGACAAGGTAGATCAGCCGGTCGTCGTCCGCATTGCGGACAGGGGCCTCGCAGGCAATCTTCTCTCCCTCTGCACCGTCATCCGGCCGGGGCGCGACTGCAGCGGCGGCCAGGCCCCTGACGAGTTCTTCGATATGCCGCCGGTCTTCACCGGCCTGCAGGGAAGGGCTTCGCTTGAGGGCGAGTTCGAGAAGATGGGCCGCTGCGCTGACCTCGGGGAACCCGAACGTCGCGCCCGAGCCGGCCAGCTTATGGACCAGGAGAAGCATCTCCTTCGCCTGCGCGCCTTCTCCCTCCTCCGGCATCCTTTGCCAGAGCGCCTCTATCTCCCTGACCTTTGCGGGGAGTTCCGCTGCGTACACCTCTGTCAGGGCCTGCAGATTTGCCGCCGCCTCCTCGCGCGCCTTTTCCCGGTGCGCCAGGACCTCCCCGATCTTCCCGGGAAAGGTCATCGCATCGAAAGGCTTGGCGATGACCCCCGAGGCGCCGAGCCTGGTATAGGAATCGATCTCATGCTGTTCCGTGCTCGCCGTGAGAAAGACGACCGGGACGCGGGACATCCCCGGAAGCCTGCGGATCTCGGCCAGGGTCTGGATGCCGTCCATATCAGGCATGTTGACGTCGAGGATGACGATGTCGGGCCTGAACATGCTGACCGCGCGGAGCGCCTCGGCGCCGGAACCGCAGATATGCGTCTCGTGGCCGCCGACCCGTTCAAGCGTTATCCGGGCCAGCTTCTGGATGGAGGTATCGTCGTCTGCCAGCAGGACCCGCATCAGCAGACCGCCTGTCCGTCGGCAGCTTCCGGACGGACCATCTCTTCTATTATCCGGACCGCCTTTTCGACCGCAGGGACGACTCCGGGAGTGAGGCACTCACCGTACCCCGAGCAATCGGCTGCAAGGACGCCGATAATCGTTGTCTCCGGCCTCTTCCACAGGGCCGCCGTCATGTCGAGTATGTCTCCCACCCTGCCGAGGTGTCCGGACAGGAAATGGTCGCCCTGCGTCTCCTCTTCCCTGATGATCCGTATGTCTCCGGGAGACCCGTCGCCGACAAGGGCGTCGACGATGATCAGCCTGTCGACGCCTTCCAGATAGGTGACGAGGTCAAGGCCTGCGGTGCCCCCGTCGAGGAGCCGCACGGATGAGGGGAGGCCGGCCCCCTCCAGCCGCCGTATGACGTGGATCCCCACGCCGTCGTCTCTCCTGAACAGATTGCCTACGCCGAGAACAAGGGTCACGCCCTGTCCCTCCTCACCGATTTTTCTCATGGTTCGCGCGACCGCCGACGGACTTCCCGCAGAACGTTATCCGGCGGACTACAGGCCCATCATCTTCTTGGCCTTTTCGATCTTTTCCTCCGACCCGGCCTCCGACATGATGATGAACAATATGTTCTCGAGGCTCTTTTCGAAGCGCAGGGTCCTCACCATATCGTGGCGGTCCGAAAGGGCGGAATCGACGATGACCATGTCCGGCCGTGTGCTTACCGCCTTTTCGATGCCTTCTTCGCCGCTGTATGCCTCGGTTATGTGGTAGCCCTTTGTCTCGAGGACGTCCTTCAGCGTCCTGACGGTGGATATGTCTTCATCGATGACGAGGACCTTCTTCCGCGACGTGCCCCTCGAAAGCAGGTTCTCGATGCTCCTGAGCAGCTCGACCGTATCGACCGGCTTGGTAAGGTAGTTGTCAATGCCCAGCCGGTAGCCGCGGTCCTTGTCCTCGACGATCGAGAGGATGATGATCGGTATATCGCCGGTGAGGGGGTTGTTTTTGAGCACGGCTGCGACATCGAACCCGCTGATCCCCGGCATCATGACATCGAGGGTGATGATATCCGGCCTCTTCTTCCTGATCTCCGAGATCGCCTGCATACCGTCCTTCGCCTCTGTCACCTCATAGCCGTTTTCTTCGAGCACCTGCCGCAGGAAGTTGCGGATATGGTCCTCGTCGTCCACGACGAGGACGCATTTCTTGCCCCCTGCCGCGGCCTCGGCCGCGGCAGGGATACTGCTTTCAAAATGACGCAGGAGTCTTTCGACGGATGCCGGCTCGGTCACACTCTCAGGGATCGCAACCGGCAGGGTGAAGGAGAAGGTGCTGCCCCCGCCCCTGCGGCTCTCCGCCCATATCCTGCCGCCGTGGTGTTCGACGATCTCCTTGCAGATCGGCAGGCCGAGGCCCGTGCCTTTCGGCTTGTCCGTCAGGGTATCGCCGACCTGCTTGAATTTCTCGAAGACCCTCGGCAGGTCTTCTTCGTCTATGCCCATGCCCGAGTCCGCCACGCTCACCCGGATCACGTCCGCCTCTTTCCGGGCGCTGCAGGTGATCGAGCCGGCGTCCGTAAACTTGACGGCATTGGACAACAGGTTGATCACCACCTGCATGAGCCGGTCGCCGTCCCCCGTCACGGGCGCCAGGTCCGCGCCGACGTCCGTGAAGAGGGGGAGCCCCTTCTGCTGAAACAGGGATGAGGTCGCCGCGGTCGCCCGCCGGATGATCTCGTCGATGAACACCGGCTCCTTCTTCCAGTCGACCTTTCCGGCCTCCATCTTCGCGATGTCGAGGACGTCGTTGATGAGGGAGGTGAGCCTTTCTCCCTCCGACACGATGATGCTGAGGTTGTCGCCTATCTGCCTGACCGCCCTGAGCGCCTTCTTGTCGTCCGTGCGGACGAGGGGGGCGATGACGTCTTCGAACTTCTTCCTGATCAGTTTCGCAAACCCCAGCACCGACGTCAGCGGCGTCCGCAGCTCATGTGAGACCGTTGAGATGAAATCCGTCTTCATCCGGTCGACTTCCCATTCCTTGGTGATGTCCCGCAGCACGGTGATGATGCCGAGGAACTCGCTTTCATTGCTGATGGAGTAGGCGTTTGCCCGGAAGACCCGGCCGGAAAGCCGGAAGTCCCTCTGGATGATGTCCGCACGGCCGCCCCTGATGACCGCATCGATCATGCCGTTGATGTCCATGTCCCTGAAGACGTCCGCTATATACTTTCCGGCGACGCTCCCCGGCGCCAGCCCGAACATGCGCTCGACCGCCGGGTTTGCCAGCATGATCGACTTGTCGGCGGACGTGACGACGAGGCCGTCCGTCATGTTCGTGATGACCGCATTGAGTTTGTTTCTTTCGTTGTCGAGCGCCCGCGTCGTCTTGCGTATCCTCTCGTACGACAGGGCATTGTTCACCGAGAGGGCGATGTTCGGGGTGAGGGCGCTGATGAAGGAGAGTATCTCGAAGCTCGTCGCCGTATCGTCCGCAACGAGGAGAACGCTGTTGACGGTCCCCTCGTAGATGCAGGGAAAGGCGGCGAGCGTCAGGACGGGCCTGCCGGAATCGAGGCCGAAGCCGGAGACATCGCCTCCTTCCTTCATGACCATATCCCTTGCGGCGGCCGCCTCCGCGACGATGCCGCCTTCGGCAGGGGAAACACCGGCAGACAGCCCCTCCGCCCCCAGGACCGGGAAGGAGCCGTTGTCCCGCAGATAGACCGCTCCGGCCTTGATCCCCGTTGTCTGCCTCAGCCTGCCGATGATCGACGAGGCCAGTTTCGGCAGGTCCAGGGCAGACGACAGCATCTGGGCGATATCGGCAAAATGGCCCTGCATCCTGACGGCGTCCTGCAGCGAGCGACAGCGGGCCTCGAGTTCACGGTTGCGGTCCTGGAGGGTCTGGCTGTCTTTATCGTTTCCCATCTATGACCCCAGATACTTGAGCCACTTCGAGACCCTTTCCTGCACTTCGAGGCTGCCCCACATGCCGAGCAGTTTATCGTCCCTGCCGAGACATTGGACGAAGGTCCTGCATTTCGTCTCCTCGTCGGAGTCCCGGATCTCCGCAGCAACCTTCATCTTCGCCTTGTTCAGGATAAGGTTGGCCATCGACGCCCCGAAGAGCGACTCTATGTCAGGCTTTATCCTGTCTCTCAGGAGGTCAAGCTCCATCCCCGTTGCTCCTTGTCGCGTCGCCGGCCGGTTTGCACGGTCCCATCAATATTTCCTGAGTACATCGATGCATTCACCCGCGGCTGAATACAGGCGCACCTCAAGAGGCATCTTGCCCACCGCGTGGGTCGAGCACGACAGGCAGGGATCATAGCACCGTATCGCCATCTCGACCCGGTTCAGCATGCCCTCCCTCACCCTGCCTCCCTTGATGTACTTCCTGGCGACGTCCTTCACCGACAGGTCGATCGCCCTGTTGTTATGCGCCGTGGCGACGATAAAATTCGCCTTTGTCACGCGGCCGTCGTCATCCGCCTGGTAGTGGTGGATAAGGGTCCCCCGCGGGGCCTCGACAACGCCGACCCCCTCACCGGCCTTCCTTTCCGCCTTAATCCGCACGTCCTTTGAAACGATCTCATCGTCGGACAGGAGTTCCCGCGCCCTCTCGGAGGCGTACAGGATTTCGATCATCCGCGCGACATGGTAGTAGAGGTTTTCATTCACCGTATCGCCCATCGCCCTGAAGACCCTGAACCTCTCCGCGGCAGCCGGTGTGCCGACGGAGGAGGAGACATTCAGCCGCGCCAGCGGTCCGACCCGGTATATCCCGTTCGGCCACCCCTCTTTCTTGTAGTAGGGGAATTTGAGCCATGTGTCATCCTCGACATGCTCGGCGATATAGTCGAGATAGTCCCTGCCCGCGAACTCGGCGACCTTCCGGTTTTCGGCATTCTTCAGGACGATCGGACCGTCATAGAATTCGAGGCTGCCGCTGTTCGTGAGGCCCATGTGCTTGGTGCGGAAATTCCCGAGGCTCGGCAGCTTGTCAGCGTACGATTCCAGCATGCCGTACGCGGCGTCCACCGCCGATTCGGACAGGGACACCGCCTCTCCGGCGTCCCTGAGGAGGTGGAACCTGTCCTCATGCGCAAGCGCCATGCTCATGCCGCCGGGAATGGCGGTGACCGGGTGTATCGGCCGTCCGCCGACCCTGTCGATGATCGTCTGGCCTATCTTCCGCAGGCGCAATGCCCTCTTCGCCAGGTCGGGGTTTTTTTCGTAGAGACCGATGAGGCTCCTCTTCTCGGGGTCTGAATCCGGACCGAGGATGAAGTCCGGCGCCGAGAGGAAGAAGAAATGCAGGGCATGGGACTGGATGATCTGCCCCATATGCATCAGCTCCCGGAGCTTCTTCGCAGCGGGCGGGATGACGACGCCGAGCAGGTCGTCGCATGCCTTGGCAGCGGCAAGGTGGTGGCTCACCGGGCAGATCCCGCAGATCCGGGTGGTGATGACCGGCATGTCCCAGAGCATCCTGCCCTCGCAGAACTTCTCGAAGCCGCGGAACTCCGTCACATGGAAACGTGCGTCAGACACCCGGCCGTCGTCGTCGAGATGGATGGTCACCTTGCCGTGGCCTTCGACCCTGGTGACAGGTTCGATCTCTATCTTCTTCTTCTTCATCATTTTTCCTCCCGGTACGGATATATCGATACCGGCAGCGAATATCGGTACCCGACGCCCACCACGTCTTCCATGAACATCATCGCACCGGCGGGCAGGATCGAGGCGAGGGCATTGATCATCTTGGCGCCCTGCTCCAGCGCCCCGGTCGTCGGTCCCATGCACCCCCTGCACGGAACGTTGCCCTTCACGCAGCGGGCCTCGCATCCCTCCCGGGTGGCGGGGCCCATGCAGATCAGTCCCTGTTCGAGAAAGCACCGGTCCGGATCGATGACATCGAGCTCCATGATCGCGTGGACCGCATTCGTCACGAATTCCCTCTTCGGCACGTACATCTCCTGGTGTTTCCTGTTGCATTCATGGCAGAGGTTCTTCTGCGGTATGACCGGCTTCTTCCCGCCGATGATGTCCTTCAGGACCGAACGGATCATCTTCGGGGTAGGGGGGCAGCCGGGCAGTTCGTAATCAACGGCTATCTCCTGGTGGACCGCCCTGACATGCGGAAGCATCGCCGGGATGTCCGGAGACGACGGGACCTTGCCGCGCACCGTGCTCTCGGTCTCGACATACGCCCTCTGCAGCACGTCGTCCAGGCTGAAGAGGTTCCTCAGGCCGTTGATCCCGCCGAAGGCGGCGCATGTTCCAAAGGCGAGGATCTTTCCCGCCTTCTTCCTGAACTCCCTGGCCACCGCGACATTCGACGTGTTGCAGAGCGCGCCGTCGAGTATGCCGAGGTCGACCTTCGGCACGGACTTCACGTCGTTTATCGGCGAGCGGACGATGTCGATCGAATCGAGCAGGGAGAGGAGGTCCTCATCCAGGTCGAGGATCGCCATATGGCACCCGAAGCATCCCTGGAGGTGTCCGGTCGCAACGCGCAGCTTCTTCATCATCCCCTCCCCATCTTCCTGAGATGTTCTATGAAATCCACCGCGCCCCTGACGCAGGAATTTCCGTCGCAGTTGCTCACCCCGAATATGCGGAGGCGCTCGGGCGATATCCCCCTGCTGTCGAGGACCGCGCGGAACAGGTTGGCGCGCCTGTCGAGGTCCGTATTGCCGACGATGTTGAGGCAGCGGTCGTCCCCGCATTTGCAGATGACGACCCCGCTGAAGCCTTCCCTGAAGGCCTCGATAATGAACTGGGTGTCGATCCTGCCGGCGCACCGGACCGAAAGAGGCATGACACTCGTCGGATACTCCATCCCCTCCCTGCCGGCGAAATCCAGCGACTGGTACCCGCACCCCTCGCAGAGGAGATACAACAGCCTGATGCCGTTGGGAGGATTATAGGAAGCCAGTATCCTGATCGCCGAAAGGAGGTATTCCGTGCTGGCGCTCACCTGGTCCCGCGCACCCGTCGGGCAGGCCGAGACGCAGTTGCCGCAGCCGACGCACCTCTTGATGTTCGTTGTCGAAAGCTTGCTCGAGGGGTCGAGCTCGGCGGCGTGGAAAAGGCAGGTCTTGATGCAGGTGCCGCAGCCGCCGCAGATCTCCTGGTTCACCTCGGAGACGAAGAGCTCGTGGGTGATCGAGTGGCGCTTCAGGAGCGTGTCCAAAGACAGCGCGGCCGAGTCGGCGCAGGCGATGACGGAGGCCGGAGGCGTATCGTGCGGGATGAGAAAGATGCCCGGGTTCACCGTCTCGGTCACCGCCGTGTCGGAGAAGATCGTACGGAAATGGCCCTCGTTGCTCCTCTCGAGCCGCAGGAAAGGGTACAGCTCGCCGGTGTATGCCAGGTCGTCTCCGATCGCCACGATAATTCCGCCTGCCCGCAGCCTGACGCCCCCCTTCAGGTGTATCCTGAAATTCCCCGCATAGCCGTACAGCTCCTCAAGGGGCGCGACATGGAAGACGGCATGCGGATGGTTCTTCACATAGGCGAGGGTCGGCATCGCATCGGCGGAGGCCGGAGTCGCTTTCTCCTGCCGCGGCCTGTCGACGAAGGCTACGTGAAACCCTCTTTCAAGGAGCCTCTGGGCCGCATAGATGCCGCCGGAGGTCGTGCCGATGACCGCAACCGTCTTCTTCGGCGCCACCTCGATCATGCCGACATCATGGGAGAGCCTCGCCTTCTCGATCCCGACAGCTATCAGCACGGACGCCTTCCTGGTCGCCTCGAGGGGCGTGGCCCGGTGGGGCAGGGCCGTCTGTTCCTTGAGGTTGACGATCGCTATCCTGTTTGCATTCATGCCCTCTTCCTGCAGGACGCGCAGCAGCAGATCCCCGTTTCGGGCCGAACGGTAAAACAGGGGGGATTCCCCGGCGAGCACAACAGAGTCGAGCCTCTCCTCCCTCACGACGCTCCGGACCGCGTTGATGCTTTCCGAGCTATGCAGGTTGTCGTAGATCCGGACGGGCAGGCTCTTCCTGAAGCGCGCCGACAGGGACTTCAGGTCAAGCACGCTGCTTATCGCGCCGTCCGCTCCGGAGAGGAAGAGGCCGGTCGTCGCCCCGGCGTGGCCGCGCGCTTTCTTCGCCCGGTCACTCAAGGCCCAGCACCTCGACCGTCTTGGCGTGAATCTCGTCAGGGTTGAAGGGTTTGGTCATGTAGATATCGGCACCGACCTCCAGCCCTTTCTTCTTGTCGAACTCCTGGCCCTTGGCCGTCAGCATGATGATGTATACGTCCCGCATGTTCAGTTCGTTCTTGACCGTCCTGCAGACGTCGAAGCCGTTTACCTTGGGCATCATGACATCGAGGAACACCAGATCAGGCTTGTCCGCTTTTATGATCTCGAGGGCCTTTTCGCCGTCTTCGGCGATCAGGAGATCGACCCCCGAATCCTCCAGGTCTTCGAGCGTCTGCTCGAGCAGCATGCGTATATGCGGTTCGTCGTCTACGATCAATACCTTTGGCATCTCATCTCTCCCTGCATAATGTTTTCACGGAACAGGCCGCTGCGTCAGTTTCCCATCCTCTTCATGAGTCTCTTCACCCGGGCCTGCAGCTCGGTATAGTCGAACGGTTTTGTTATGTAATCGTCGGTGCCGAACGTAAACCCCTTCAGCTTGTCCTCGACCGAATCACGCGAGGAAAGTATCACCACGGGGATGAACATCGTGCTGACCTTGCTTCTGAGTTCCCTGATGAGCTCGTACCCGTCCATCACCGGCATGTTGATGTCCGTGATGATGAGGCCGGGGTTGATGTTCCGGGCCGCCTCAAGAGCCTCCCTGCCGTTTTGCGCGGTGTGCACCTCGACGTCGAGGGGCCGGAGGGCGAGTTCCACCATCTTCAGGATGCCGAATTCATCATCAACGATCAGGACCCTGGCCTTCTCCTCCGCGCCGGGCGCCTTCTCCTTTTCGCGCGGGCTTCCGCAGAAGGGGCAGAAGGCCCATCCCTCCTCGAGGCCGGAAGAGCACTTCCTGCAGGAGGTCTCCGGCATGGTCCCGCAATAGGGGCAGTCGGCTTCCGCATGCATCCTTCCGCAATTGGGGCAGGAGGCGCCGGGGGTGTCATCCACGGTCACCGCCCGGAGCACCTCATCGATGGTGGTCTTTCCGTTGTAGACATGCTCGAGGGCCGCCTCATACAGGGTGCGCATCCCCTCCTTGCGGGAGGCATCCCGCAGTTCGCCGGCAGAGGCGCGGCCTGATATGAGTTTCCTGAGGGAAGGGGTGATCTCCATGATCTCCACGACCGCCAGTCTTCCCCGGTATCCGGTATTGTTGCACTTCGCGCAGCCCTTGCCCCTCACAAACGACGCCTTCCTGTCGATGCCGGGCAGGGCGGCGAAGGCGTCCTCGTCCGGGGCGTATTTTACCGCGCAATGGGGGCAGATCACCCGGAGCAGCCTCTGGGCGACGACGCAGTGCAGGGACGATGAGATGAGGTACGGCTCGACCCCGATATCGTACAGCCTCGTTATCGTGGCAGCCGTGCCGTTTGTGTGGAGCGTGCTGAGGACTAGATGGCCGGTATTGGACGCCCTGAAGGCGACGTCGGCTGTCTCGATGTCCCGTATCTCGCCCACCATGACAACGTCCGGGTCCTGCCGGAGTATCGAACGGAGGGCGTTGGCAAAGGTGAGGCCGGCCTTTTCATTCACATGCACCTGGGTGATGCCCTCCAGTTCGTATTCGACCGGGTCCTCCACCGTCACGATATTGGTGCCCTCGGAGCGCAGTTCAGTCAGCATGCCGTGCAGGGTGGTGGTCTTGCCGCTGCCGGTGGGGCCTGTCATGAGGATCATGCCCTGCGGCCGGGACATCGCCGTCCTGAGCCTTTCCAGGTCGGCGCCGGAGAGGCCCGAGAGGGGCAGTTCGATCGCCTTTTCGCCCGGCTTCAGGAGCCTCATCACGACCTTTTCCCCCAGGTGCGTGGGAAGTGTCGAGACCCTGACGTCGAGCTGGACATTCCCGACCTTCAGCTTCATCCCGCCGTCCTGCGGGGTCTTCCGGTTGCTGATGTCGAGCTTCGACATGATCTTTACCCGTGAGGCGATCGCCGAGTGCATCCACTTGGGTATCTGGGTGTGCGTCGCCAGGACGCCGTCGATCCTGAACCGCACGGTAACCGCCTTCTGGCCGGGCTCTATGTGGATGTCGCTCGCGCGGCAGTCCAGCGCCTCCCTGATGAAGAGGTTTACCAGCTTTATCGCGGGCGCAAGCATCTGCTCGTCAAGCTCCTCCCGCTTGCCGGTCATGAACGCCTCCTCGATCCGCTTGTCGCCGTGGTCCTGCACGAACTCGACCTCGGCCACGGCTCCGGAGGATACGCTGTCCAGCACCCGGGCGAGGTCCGTGCTCATGTCGAAGCACCGCTGCATGGCCGCCATCAGCTGGCTCTTCGATGTCACGTGCGGAACCGGGGTCAGGCCCGTAATGAAGGAGAACTCCTGCAGGGTGCCGATGTCGAGCGGGTCGAGCATCGCGACCTTCACCTTCCTGCCCTCTTTTTCGAACGGCATGCACATGTATTTGAGCGCGTGGTCTTTCGTGAATTTCCCGAGCGCATCGGGCATGATGTCGGAAAGGTCGGCCCTCCTGATCTTCAGCCCGTCCGCAAAGATGTCGACTATCCTGTCTTCGTCGACGTCCAGGGTGTTATATATCTCGACAACGAAACTGCGGCCTTTTGCCCGGGTCCTGATGCCGTTCAGGACGTCCGCGCTCACAATGCCTTCCTTTATCAGAAGATCGCTTACCGTGTCCATCGTTCCTCCTTATGAAATGAAACCCCCTGCACGTCCCTGTCTTCAGCGCAACGGCAGCGTTATGACGAAGTTTGCCCCGTTGAACCCTTCGACTCCCGAGTAGTTGCCGTTTACCGCCCTGATCGAGCCGCCGTGCTCTTCGACGATCTTCCTCGTGACGGCGAGGCCGAGGCCGGTGCCTGATTTCTTGCCCTTCGTGACGAACGGCTCGAACAATGAATCTATGATATCATACGGGATACCTCCGCCCGTATCCGCGAAGACCATCTCCGAATCAGGGCCGGAGGGCCGAAGCAATATCAGGAAGCGCCCTCCGTTGTGGAGTTCCTCCCGCGCATTGCCGGCGATATTGAACACCACCCGCTTGAACCGTTCGACGTCGAGCAGCAGGTCGCCCGAATAGTCCACCCTCCTGACGACCGCGATGTCCCTGGCTGCCATGTCTTTTTCTATGTACGGGATGAGAGAGCCGATGAACTCTTCCGCACCGATCCTCTCCAGCGTGAGTCGGGTCTTGAAACCCCGGGTAAAGGAGAGGAGGTCTTCCACCATGCCGACCAGCCTGTCCACCTCCTTGATGATCATGCCGCTGTATTCCTTGCGCTCGTCCTTCGTAAAATCCAGGTCTCCCAGCAGGCCGGCAAAGCCCTTGATGGTGGTCATCGGGTTTTTTATGTCGTGGATGATGCCGGCCGCCATCTGGCCCACGGCCGTAAATTTCTCGTCCCTGATCTTCTCCTCGATCAGGCGCGCGTTTTCGATCACCTCGGCGATGACGATGCACATGGAGTTGAGGAGGGCCTCGTCTTCGCTCGTGAAGACGGAATCGGCCTTGTTCCGCAGCGTCAGGATCCCGATCGTCGAGTCCTTTACCTTGAGGGGCAGACAGAGAAGCGAATAGATCAGCACGCTGCCCGTCCTGACGAATCCCGGATGCTCGGCAGGTTCATTGGCGATGATGGGCAGGCCGGTTTCGAGCACCCTGCCGGCGATGCCCTCCATCGTCTTCAGCTCGAGGGGCTCGTTGACCGCACGACCTGATATCGCCTTGAGCACGAACGTCCCGGTCCTGGAGTCCGCCACCATGACCGAGCAGGATTCGACGCGGATGATCTCATGCACCCGCGCCGTGGCGGTACAGAGGATGTCGGACACATCCACCGAGGAGCTCATGATCTTGTTGATCTCGGCGAGAAAACTCATCTCGCGGTATTTCTGGAGCGTATGCTCGATCATCGTCTTCTTTTCGACGATCTCCCGGAGGTAGAGTCCGAAAAGGGCCGCGGCGGCGGCGAGGGAGCCTGACGCCCCCGCAAGGCGGCCGACGGTCCTGCCGTCAACCACGACGTCGGCGCCGGCGCAGCCGTCTCCGGCCGCAAATCCCGGCGATGCATGCAGTGCCCTGCCGTCACTGCCGGAAAAGGAGAGCGGACCTGCCATGACAGACAGCATGTCGCAGATCTGAGAGACGTCTTTCTTCCTCAGCACCATGTTCCTCGTTTCCTCCGCAGGGCATTCTCCGGGCAGGGCCGGGTTTTCGGCCGGCGGCAGCATCCCGGGAGCCTCCGTAATTGTACCTTAATTGCTCAATTCCTGCATGAAATAATCCTTGTCGCTAAAGGCTTTTCTACTATGTATAATAAGGCATGCCGGAGCGGGCGCCCCGTGCGTAACCTGCTTCTCCCGAAGGGTGCACCGGACCGCTGAGAAGTCTCCGGAGAATTCCGTGAAAAATAACGATATTCCTGTAATGTGTATTCCTTCGAAGCAGGTGCTGATCCGGCTGGCGCTCGCCGTCTCTGCCCTGACCCTCTGCGTTGCTGTTCCGGCCTGCTTCGGGACTGACCGCAACTCCGCCGGTCCGCCTGAAAAGGTCACCATCGCCTATGCCACCCCACCGTACACGCTTCTCGCCGACATCGCCCAGGCCAGGGGATATTTCCGGCAGGAAGGGCTGGAGGTGAAGCCGCTCTTTCATTCGACCGGCAAGGCCGCTCTCGACGACGTGCTGCAGGGGAAGGCGGAATTTGCGACCGTCGCCGATACGCCCGTCATGTTTGCGGTCATGAGGGGGGCACCGATCGCCATCATCGCGACTATACAGACATCCAATAAGACCAATGCCATCTTCGCAAGAAAGGACAGGGGCATCCTCACCCCCGGTGATCTGAAGAAGAAGAGGATAGGGGTGACGTACGGCGGCATCGGCGAATTCTTCACGGATACCTTCCTGGCTGCCCATGGAATTGCAGGAGGAGACGCACGGCTGATCGACATGAAGCCCGAGGAAATGTCGGAGGCCCTGGCGAACGGTGATGTTGACGCCATCTCGGCATGGCCCCCTTATCTGAACCAGGCGCAGAAGAAACTGGCGGGCAGGGGCATCATGTTTTATGACGAGGATATCTATACACAGACCTTCAACGTCGCCGCATCCCGGGAATTCATCCGCAATAACCCCGGCGCGGTCAGGAAGGTCCTCCGCGGCCTGATCAGGGCGGAGGAATTCTTCGGGCAGAATCCGGCGGAGGCCCTGCGGTCTGTCGCCGGGTTTCGGAAGATGGATGAGGCGCTGGTGGGAGAGATATCAGCAGGAAATGCCTTCAGCGTGACGCTCGACCAGCTGCTCCTGCTGGCGCTGGAGGACGAATCGCGCTGGGCGATACGGCACGGACTCACCCGCCGGACCGAGGTGCCCAACTACCTCGACCTTCTCTATCTAGACGGGCTGGCATCGATCAGACCCAAAGCGGTAAACATACTGAGGTAGGCAGGATCCATGCAGGTCAAGACAAGGCTGAGAATAAGCACCGTGATAACGGCCATGACGGTCTTCGTCATTGTCGGCATGCTGTCTCTGGCCCTTTATCGCATCATCGATGCTGTCGAGGGTTCTGCAATTACGGACGACATAATAGCCGGGGCGCTGGAACGCCTGGCGCTGCGAAACGATTATGTCCATAACGAAAATGAGAGGGCGAGGGTCCAGTGGGATGCCAAACATGAACGGATCGGGGGACTCCTGCATGCGGCGTCGAAACGCTTCCGGGAACCCAGGTACAAAAAGACCATTGATGAAATGATCAGGAATCATGAGTCCATTGGAAAACTCTTTGCGGGCATCGTCGAAAACCGGGAAAAGATGAGGCGGCGGGCAATCCCCACCGGCCTTGCCCGGGAGACCGAAGACAGGCTGATCAGCCAGTTGAACATGAGAGTCTACGCGGTGATCGTGCTCGGGAACAGATTGCTGGAGTCCAGCAGGGAGTCCCTCTTTGCTGCCCTCAGACTGGCGGGCTGGGGCATCTTCCTTGCGCTCGTGGTCCTGCTCGCGGTGTCGATAACCAACCTCCGGATAATGGGCCGGGCTATTACGGACCGCGTCCGCAGGCTGCATGATGGCGCTCTGGAGATCGGAAGGGGCAATCTCGATCACCGGATCGATGTCAGGGGTGATGATGAATTTGCCGGGCTCTCCGATGCCTTTAACTCAATGACCGCGAAGCTGAAGACATCGTACCGTAATCTTGAAACCGAGGTTGAGGAGCGCAAGCGGGCGGAAGCGGACATCCTGAAGCTAAGCGAAGACATGGCGGCGCGCAACGTGGAACTCGAATACGCCAACAGGGAGCTTGAATCCTTTGTATACTCCGTTTCTCACGACCTCAGGGCCCCGCTGCGCTCGATTATGGGGTTCACGAAGATCGTCATGGAGGATTATGCCGGCACACTCGACGCCCAGGGAAGGGACTACCTCGACCGCATCGCACGG
Source organism: Nitrospirota bacterium (assembly GCA_021825365.1). Classification (GTDB taxonomy): domain Bacteria; phylum Nitrospirota; class Thermodesulfovibrionia; order Thermodesulfovibrionales; family UBA6898; genus JAKAGF01. The sequence continues at coordinate 57,301 of JAKAHR010000016.1, forward strand.
GGCTCTGCCAGGATGAGTCATCTTATCGACGCCCTCCTGGACCTGTCGAGGATCTCAAGACAGGAGGTGCAAAGGACGGATGTCGATCTGAGCGCGATGGCGGGCTCGATCATCTCCGAACTGCGGGAGGCGCATCCGGACAGGCAGGTTGACGTGCGGATCGGGGAGGGTGTATCCGCCTTCGCCGACAGGCGGCTGATCGAGCTCGTCCTCTCGAACCTTCTCGACAACGCCTGGAAGTTCACCGCCAGGAGCGGGAGCGCCCGGATCGAGTTTGGGGCCGATGAGAAGGACGGCCCGACCGTCTATTACGTGAGGGACAACGGCGTAGGGTTCGATCAGGAGTATGCGGAGAAGATGTTCCTGCCGTTCCACCGGCTCCACAGTGACAGTGAATACGAGGGCACCGGGATTGGCCTGTCGATCGTCGAGCGGATCGTCCGCCGCCACGGGGGAAGGATCTGGGCGGAGGGAGCTGCCGGCGGAGGCGCGGTGGTATATTTCACGGTGTCGTGACCTGCGGGAACTCCGGCAGGATGCGGCAGGCCGCTTTTGGGGGCAGGCCTGGAGAAACAGTCCCGATCTGATTCGAAATCCCCGTCGCTAAAGATTTTTTCAAAAATGTATAATAAGGTATGCCTGAGTCGCTGTCATTGAACGGCCTGCTGGAGAAGGTCCGTTCCTACAGTCCGGAGAAGGACCTGGGGCTCCTGAAGCGGGCCTATCACTTTTCACGGGAGGCCCACTGCAGCCAGAAGAGGGGGGAGGGCTCACCCTACATCAAGCACCCACTAGCCGTCGCCTCGATACTGGCCGACATCAAGATGGATGTGGCGTCCATCTCCGCCGGCCTGCTTCACGACACGATCGAAGACACGCGCACGACCATGGAGGAGCTGAAGGACCTCTTCGGCAGCGAGATCGCCTTCATCGTCACGTCCCTCACAAAACTCTCGAAGGTGGAATTCAGGACGAAGAAGGAGGCGCAGGCGGAGAATTTCCGGAAGATGCTCCTGGCGATGTCCGAGGACGTCAGGGTCATCCTCATCAAGTTCGCCGACCGCCTGCATAACATGCGCACCCTGCAGTTCCTCCCGGAAAACAAGCAGCAGCGGATCGCTTCGGAGACCCTCGAGATATATGCGCCGCTCGCCAACCGTCTCGGCATCGGCTGGCTGAGGACCGAACTGGAAGACCTCAGCTTCAAATACATCATGCCCGACCTGTACGACGAGCTCCAGCGGAAGGTGGCAAAGCGCAAGGAGGAGCAGGAGGGGTACATCCGCGAGGTGATCAGCCTGATCGAGCAGAAGCTCAGGGAGCAGGGGCTGCCGGGCAAGGTGACCGGCAGGATCAAGCACCTCTACGGGATATACCAGAAGATGCAGAAACAGCGCATCACCTTCGACCAGGTCCACGACGTCATCGGGCTGCGCATCCTCACCGACAGCAAGGCCAACTGTTACGCGATCCTCGGGCTGATACATTCCCTGTGGACCCCGATCCCCGGCAGGTTCAAGGACTATATCGGCGTGCCCAAGTCAAACCTCTACCAGTCCCTGCATACCACCGTCATCGGCCCCAAGGGAGAGAGGGTTGAGTTCCAGATCCGGACCGAGGAGATGCACCGCATCGCCGAGGAAGGCATCGCCTCCCACTGGAAGTACAAGGAGAGCGGCATCATCGACGAGAAGAGCAGCAAGTATATCTCGTGGCTGCGGGACCTCGTGCAGGTGCAGAAGGATGTCCCCGATGCGATGGACTTCCTCGAGGCGGTCAAGGGCGAGGTCGTGCCCGAGGTGGTGTATGTCTTCACGCCGAAGGGCGAGATCAAGGAGATGCCGCTGGGCGCCACCCCGGTCGACCTGGCGTACAGCATCCATACGCAGGTGGGCCACCGCTGCGTCGGCGCCAAGATAAACGGCAAGATCGTCCCCTTGCGGTACAAGCTCCGCAACGGCGATACGGTCGAGATCATCACCTCCCAGACGCACGGGCCGAGCAGGGACTGGCTGAAGTTCGTCGTCACCCAAAGGGCGAAGACGAGGATCAAGCAATGGATAAAGGCGGAGGAGCGGGCGCAGAGCGTCGAGCTCGGCATCCGGCTCCTCGAGGCGGAGCTGCGGAAGCACAACATGAGCAACGCCCTCATGAAGTCGGACGAGATCCTCGGGGCGGCCAGGGCGCTGGGAATGAACTCCCTGGAAGACCTGTACGTCGCCGTCGGCTTCGGCAAGATGTCCCCCCACCAGGTCGTCAACCGTCTCATGCCGGAGAAGGCGGTCGAGGAGGAGCCGGTCAGGCCCCGCCGGCCGGTGAAGGAACAGAAGGGCGTGAGCATCAAGGGGATCGACAACGTGCTGTATCATACGGCAAAGTGCTGTTATCCCGTCCCCGGAGACGCGCTCGCCGGTTTTGTCACGATCGGCAAGGGCGTGACGATACACCGGAAGGACTGCCCCAACCTCGAACGCCTCGCCCTGGAAGAGGCGAGGCTGGTGGATGTGGACTGGCAGGCCTCGGCCGATGCGAATGCCTACGCGCGCCTCTTTGTCGAGACGGTCGACCGGCCGGGGATATTGGCGAACCTGAGCGCGCTGATATCATCTCTGAATATCAACATCAACCATCTCGAGGCGACCTCCACCCAGGAGAAGCAGGGGCACATCACCTTCATCATCGAGGTGAAGGACAGTACCCAGCTGAAGGGCCTGATCCATAAGATCAGCCAGATGGAGGGCATCTTGCGGGTGAAGCGGTGAGAGATGGTATGCTAGAAGAAGCGGATTGGGATGCCCTCTTCGCGGGGTGATGTGATGATACGTCCCGTGCGACGCATGGCACGGATACAACGCAGCAGTGGAGAAATGACGGTATGAAACAGCTGATAGTCCTGATTTCTGTAAGCAGTATCTTCTTTGCCGTGCTCCTGTTGAGGGCACCTGACGTCCTGCCCTTCGGCGGGTGTGAGGAGGATTGCCAGAAATGCCACAGCCTCGATCAGCAGGAGGCGCAGGCGATACTCTCGAAGATGAAGGCCCCGTCCGCCCGGATACTCGGCATCAGGATGAGCCCGATCCGCGGCCTCTGGGAGGTTGCGGTCGAGGACAGGGGCAACCGGGGGATCCTCTATGTGGGTTTCTCCAAGAAATACGTGATCGGCGGCTCCATCTTCGAGGTGGACACCGCTGCCAACAAGACCCGGGAGACCCTGGACGGCATGAACAAACAGCCGGACCGGTATGTCGACCTTTCGAAGATATCCCTTGACGGCAGCATCGTGATGGGGGACAAGGAGGCGCCCTACCGGGTGATCGTCTTTACTGATCCCGACTGCCCCTTCTGCGGGAAGCTGCACGCTGAACTCAAAAAGATCCTCTCGGAGAGAAAGGACATCGTCTTTTATCTGAAGCTGATGCCCCTGAAGTTTCACCCGGACGCATACTGGAAATCGCAGTCCATCCTCTGCAGCCCCGGCCCCCTGAGGCTCCTGGAGGAGAACTTCGAAAAGATACCGATCCCGAAGCCGGACTGCGACGCAAAGACGGTTGATGAGAACGTGAAACTCGGCGGCGAACTGGGAATAACCGGCACGCCGACCCTTGTCCTGCCTGACGGTCTCGTCGTGACAGGAGTCAAGGATGCCCCCGCCGTCACCGACCTGGTCATCAAACACCCGAGGAGGAATGCATCATGATGAAATATGCCGGAGCGTTTCTGCTGGCGGTCGTCTGCTCATGGGTCCTTCCGTCCGGCGCCTTTTCCGACGTAAGGATCTATCTGAAGAACGGCTCGACGATCACCGCCGATGGGTGCGAGGAGTCCGGAGGTGCGCTCGTCTGCTACCGGGCGGGCGGGGCCTTTGAGCTGGAGAAGAATGAGGTGGAGCGGGTCAGGGAGATCGCCGGCAGTGCTGACAGCGGGTCAACCCCGGAACCCCCGGGCAACGGCACCACCCAGGACAAGTCCGGCCCGGGCAAGGGGGATGCTGCCGACAAGCCGGCAGGGAAGGGAGCGGCGATGACCCCCCAGCAGGAGTTCGACCAGATACAGCAGAAAAAGGTGGAGATGCAGAAGGAGCGGGAGAAACTGGCACAGGAACGGGAGAAGCTCCAGGGTGAACTGAAGAAGGCGCCTGACTGGATGCCGGACAAGCAGTTCGATGAGCTGAAGAAGCGGAACACCGAACTCGATGAAAAGGTGAAAAAGTTCAACGAAGAGGTGAAGCGGCTGGATGCGGAAGAAAAGAAGATACCGGGGGTCCAGCCGAAGCAGGAGAAAAAAAAGGAGGAGTAACCCGTACTCCTCCCCGTTGCCTCAGGCCTGCGGGAATTACCCCTTGTCAGTTGCGGGCGCTTCCTTTGCCGGTGTCTCCTTCACGGGCGTTTCCATTGCAGGCGCCTCCTTTACCGGTGCTTCCTTTGCGGGTGTTTCTTTTGCCGGAGCCTCCGCTGCCGGTGTTTCCTTCACCGGCGCCTCTTTCCCGTTTGTATACCTCTTCAACACCTGCCGCAGCTTCTCCGCCGACGCAGGGGTGGTGAGCTCCTTGCTCATGAAGATGTCCCGCACCTCGGACGCCTTTCGCCCGTAATATATCTCGTTGGCGGTGTCGTCCACCTGCAGGGAGGCCCCCTCAAGGGACAGGCCGACAAAGAGCCCCCTGGTCCGCGAATAGGAGACGATCTCTGCCTTGAGCTGCACGTCCGTGCCCGCCTCCACCCTCCTGCCTACCGGGCCGGCGGCAACGCCCGCATCCGCACCAAGGGTGAATTTCCCGCGCATCATGTTCTCCACGCCCTTTCGTGACTTGAAGACGAGGATGATGTCGATTGACTGAACGCCCACCTGCCAGCCGATGCTCCCGCCCCCGATGCTGATGAAGGCCGGCCTGCTCCAGACCCCCTCCGGATTACGGATGAGCATGACGCCGGTGCCGTACCTGCCGCCGAGGAAGAAGCCCGCCTTGATGACGCCGGGGATGATGGCGATGCCCTGGGCCTCCGCGAGGATCTCCTGCGGGATGCCGCTTTCGGGTATCCCCATGATCTGCTCGATCACCTCGATCGAGTCATTGATCTTGCCGGTTTCCTTGTCAGTATCGGCCTGCGCCGCCAGGGGGATAAGCATGACAGCGAGCACCGCGAAGGCGATAACAGATGAAATTTTTTTCATGATATGACCTCCTTTTCCATGGATATCTCTGCAAGAATACCATATTTTCGGAGATGATTTCTCAACGCCTGCAGGGGTGTCTGTCCATTCCCGGTGCGGGAGATGTCCGGTCCGGACATCCGGATCTTCCGCAACTTGCGGCAGAGGAAAAATATCCTGGCAGTGCGATGTAATACCCTTCATTTTGTGCGACAATGTGAGTGGTGCAGCACGAAATCCTGAAAAGAGGACGGGAACTGAAACGATGAAGGCGATTTCGCAGCTCGACAGGGACACCTTTATAAAAGAGATATTTGCCACCGTCGCCCATGACATCGATTTCCTGAGCACGTTTTTCAGTTTCGGCCTCGATCGCAGCTGGCGGAGAAGGCTCGTTTCCCTTCTTGACCTGCGCGGAGGGGAACAGATACTCGACGTATGCACCGGCACGGGAGAGCTGGCGCTCCTTCTGGCCCGGAAGGTGGGAAAGAGCGGGTCGGTGCGGGGAGTCGACTTCAGCAGGGAGATGCTCGGCATCGCCCGGACAAAGCTCAACGGCAACGGCTCGAATATCAGCCTCACGCTGTCGGATGCAAAAGACCTCGATTTTCCCGACGACTCGTTTGATGCGGTGACCGTCGCCTTCGGCATGAGGAATATCATCGACACCGCCGCCGCCCTGCGCGAGGCATGCAGGGTCCTCCGCCGAGGCGGGAGGTTCTGCTGCCTTGAACTCACGCCTCCGACAGTGCAGTGGGTGAAGCCACTTTATTCAGTGTATTGTTTCAGGATCATGCCCTTTATCGCCGCAAAGGTGCTCAAGACCGCGGTGCCGTACAACTACCTGCCCAAATCGATACATGCCTTCGCCCCTCCCGGGGAGTTCAGGCGGATGCTCGAGACCTGCGGGTTTTCGGACGTGGACGTGCATTCCATGACCTTCGGCATCGCGACCATCTACTCTGCCCGCAAGGGCTGAGCAGCAGTCCCTCCTACCACCATTTCCAGAGGGCGATGACGAAGACGATGAGGAAGGTGAGGCAGAGGTTCATATAGGCGAAGAAGTAAAAGAGCCGCTCGTGGAAAGGGCGGGCCTTCGCGCCGCCCCCTGACTTCAGACGTCCTGCAACGGGCATCCCCAGGATCTTCTCTTCCCCGTGCGGGGCCGTCCTGAGCGCCTCGGTCAGGTCGTTGCCTGCTGCGTGCTTCTTCAGGTGAGAGCCGTCTTTCCAGAGGCGGCTGTCGCTGACATCATAGATGACGCCCTTATAAGCCACCCGCGCCGGCCTTCCCTCCCTGCCGTCGTACGCAGCAAGTTCCTCCGGTGTGCAATCGCCCCCGGTGACGCTGACTGCAAGTCCCCGCTGCCTCCTCAGGCGCGGCCCGATATACATCGTGACGATGACCGCCGAGGCGAGCATCAGCAGGAAGAGGAATATCTTGATGCTCAGCAGTACGCCGAACCGCGTGGTATAGAAGATCTTCCACGACGGCACACGCGCGATCGTCAGGAGCACCCCGCTCACCAGGATGAGGACGATCGAGATCCAGCCGAGGGAGAGTTCGCCCCGCGGCAGGCCCTTTGATGCGTACGCAGGCTTCAGGAGGATATGGACGTAGAGGATCGTGCCGAACCAGGCGATGGCTGTCATGAGATGGACGTATCCTATCAGCAGCCGCACCACCCGCTGGGTTACGGTGAGGGGGCGGTAGAGGCCCTTTACCTTCATCTCTTCCAGGAACTGACTGCCTTGCCCGGTGAGGGGACCACCGCCGCCCGCATCGACGTGGCAGGCGGCGCACTGAAGGCCGGTCTGGCGGGCGTAGTCCACCGTGGCCGGCGCCGGCGAAGGGGCCAACAACATCAGCAGCAAGACGGCTGTTGGAAAAAAGAGCCTCATATCAGAAACATCTTACCCCGGGTTAATGGTTTTTGCTATGAGGCCCGTCATGCCTGTATCCCTTCAGTTATGGGCTATATCGAACTCGCAATACAACCCACCCCCTGCCCCTCCCAAGAGGGGACCTTGAGGAGAAGGTGGACGAAGAACTGCACGGCTCGGCAAAGTACGGGATGATTGGTTGTTCCGAAGCTGCGGGCAATAGCCCCGCCGGCATACCCGTTGGCTTTGACTGATACTCCGCAACTACTTCTCTTGATTAAAGCGACGGCGTTCTGGTAGAAATATGCATCTGAATGAAGGCGGGGCCTAGGAGGCATAAATTTTGCCGATTAGTTGATGGTTAAGTTAATGAGAGGAAGTATGTCTACTGCGGGGTTCTCATCCTTAAAGTCTTTTATGACTCTTTCAATCTCAGCATCAGAAAATTTGCCGAACTGCTTTGGATGACACCACCTTACCTGAAGAGTCCACAATCTCGTCTATACCATTACCATCAGGACGGCGGCTGAAGGCGACGGTTGCTTGGTCTTTCGTATGAAGGTTATCCAAGTCTGGCCGCACTCGCCGCTATATGCCCCGCAAATGAAGTTACAAAAGTCTTCAGGTCTGTCATCGTAGAAACTCCACCATATTCCCTTGTTCTTACGGCGCGTCGCGGTGTAGTAACCACGGCAGCCGTCGTATATAGCTGTTCCTGAACCAGTCTCTGGCAAAGGATGTCGTACCTCGTGATGTATGAAGCGCCCCGGAATTCCTTGAAGATTGGGAAATGAGGCGATCTACTGTTTATCGGCGAACGGGACTTGGGATGATCCTCGACAAGCATTAGCCATCCGACGAAGGGCATAGGCTGTTTTCCGAAAGCCCCTTCACGGTAGGCTGTCCAGAAGTCATGCGACGTCCCAATTGCCTCTTCCGTTCGATTATTGAAGTTGTTCCCGAACGATGGTCCTGTTTGGCTCTTTAATTCTATGGCAGCAATCAATTCACCTTTATATAGGACAAGAACATCCCATAGTTTTGTCGGCCGGAAGAAACCCGGTAGCGTAAGGACAGCCTTTTTGCGGCATATCTGCGCATTTGCCAGGCCATTTGCGCGGACGATATCAAGAATGATGGCAAGAAATCCATCCATGTTCTTCCCCGCAGTGACCCCAGCACGTTCGCCTTGGTCTGCCTTTCCCGATTCCACCTGCTTCTTCTTGGCCGCTTCGCGGTTCCCCCAGAAGGCCCGCACAGCCTTCTTTGCCTTCTTTTCGTAACCCACAAGATCCAATGCCATGATTATTCCCCGTTCCCTCCTATCGCCGATTGTTCGTCTTCCGTAAGTCTATAAAGCAGAAAAGCAGCCCTGTTGCACTCTCTTATGTCCCGCGATTTACCGGCAGCGATCAGTTGTTTCTTCAAATCTACTGGCACATCTTTCCAGAGCGGGATACGCAGCCGCCTTAGATACTGGGCCTGAAAACGGAGATATCCTCCCCTCATAGGCGTTGAATACGTTGACAGGAACAGTCTTGTCACTTCGGAAAGCAAAACGGCCTGCAGCGCCCGAAGGTTCCAGTGCTTGGATGTTATGTAATAAAGATTGTGATGGGGATACAGATTCCCCGATTCATAAACAACGTGGGCTTCGCCCTTGATATCGGGAATAAGCAGCTTCGGTTTTCTTGCTATTGGGGCGTATATCCTGTCGATGGTGCGATACCAGTTGGAAGGCACCTTTTGTGCACAATGCCGCTTGCTGATGTCCTTCTTCTTTGCCCTAAGATACCTCGCCAGTTTCGGATAGTTATCCAGATCCACCAAGGTTCCGTTGTCTTCAAAGGGGTTCACGACTACCTGCCCTCGCCATTTCACAGTTCCGGTAAGTATGTCCCGTGTCTGCACGAGGGGGAGTTTCCTGTCCTCCTCAATGTCCAGTGCGTCCGGATTGCCGATGAAGATGCCATCGGCCCCGGTTGCCACGCCAATCCCTATCCGGCAACCAGCTTCTTCTATTGTCGGGAGGTCTCTTTCGAGCCTCCTGATGATATTGACTTGGTCTGTGGATCCGAGTAGCCAAGGTTCGTGCCCGTCCGTCACCTTGGCAAGAACCCGCACTCCTGTGTCTTCAGTAACAGGCGTATTTCCAAGCAGGTCTTTGGCCAGTTTCTTCAGGACAGATTTCTCTATCTCCGGTCGATATGCCGCTCGTGTGGGCCCTGTCCCCTCGTTCACAATAACTGTGATTGCAGGATAGGCGGCCACTTCGCTTAAGAAAGCCGGAGTCCCGTACATGTCGATGTAAACCGAAAGATGAAAATGTTCCGAAACAAGGTTTCTAAGTCTTTCGCCGTAACGGTTCTTCATCCAGCGGTCAGCGCAAATAAACCCCAGGCGGCCCCCTTTTGACAGGAGGAGCAGCGACTTCTCTATGAATGGGATATACAAGTCCGCACGGTCATAAATTGTATTGTAACGACGACGGTATTCCGATATGAGAGCCTCCGGTATCAAGTCCTGGCGTACATATGGGGGGTTCCCGACAACGTAGTCAAAGTCGCCCTTGAAAGGTAAAAGAAGATAATCTCCTTTCACCAGCCAACTATCTACGAGGCTAACGGCGTTCTCCTCGGAAACGTGTATATTGGTCAACAAGGCAATTAATGCCTGACGTGTCTTGGTGAATGTCTCTTCATGAAGTTCAACTGCACGGATTGCATCCCGAAGATCATCTACCATATTCCCCCGGTGCGGATCTGACTTCCACGATTCAAAGAGACGAGTGACAATCTCCCGGAGGAAATCAGCGCCGCCGAAAGATGGCTCCAAAATCCTCCTCCGGTGCAACTTCCTATCCGAGGTGTAGCAAACCAAATCCAAGATGAACCTGACGACTTCTGGACGCGTGAAAACAGCGCCACGGGATTCAATGCCTGCTTCGTTCGCCAGCTTATGGAGTGCAGATATGATTTCCGGCGAAAAAACATTCTTCCTCGTATCTATTGGGTTGCGGTCTGTCAGGAAAGAAGAAAAGACGGACTGCGATCTCTTATCTCTATTTTGTTCGCGAAGTTTCATGTATCGTAGATTACAACGAAAAGGCTATTCTGCGCTACAGATAACTCGACTAAATGGGAGATAGGCGACCCTTGCGATAAATGCCGATCGTACTCCTTATAGACGGCATCCCAGTCATATGGAGGCGGCGGAGGCGCAGGGTTGCCGCGCCTCCGCCTGAAGGGAAGGGGTTACGCCTTTTCGGGCGCCGGGCTCACATACGGCATCGGTTCCCTGCCGAGCCTGAAGTAGTCGACAACAAAGATGCCGACCCCGATGAGGAATCCGACACCGAATATCGCCCTGAGGATCCAGAACCAGAGGTTGTACGTCGCCTTTACGGTCACATAGTCGAGCCCCATCAGCCTTTCCATGTAGGTCTGTACCATGCCCGCGCCGGTGGTGACGAGGACGATGAATACCATCGAGATCGTCATCCACCAGAAGGACTGAAACGCCCGTGAAGGGTTGAATTCCTTCACGCCCCGTATGGCAGGCAGCGTCACGTAGATCATCGACATTACCAGCAGCACGTAGGCGCCGTAGAAGGCGAGATGACCGTGCGCCGTGGTGATCTGCGTCCCGTGGGTCCACTTGTTCACCTCCGGGAGGGTATGGATCACCCCCCAGAGCCCCGCGCCGACGAAGTTGAAAATGGCATGGGCGACTGTATAGTAGAGCCCCGCCCTGTTGGTGACGTTACGCGCCTCGCGCGTCGTCCTGAAGGCGTCCCATACCATCACCAGAAGCGGGATGGGCTCAAGGGAACTGAAAATGCCGCCGATCCAGAGCCAGTACTGCGGCGTGCCGATCCAGTAGTAGTGATGGCCCGTCCCGAGGATGCCGGTGAACATCACGAGGCCTACCTCGAGGTACATCCATTTTTCGAGCGCGTGCCTGGGAGCCCCGATCACCTTCATGAGCATGAAGGCGAGGAGCGCTCCGGCGATGATCTCCCAGGCGCCTTCGACCCAGAGGTGCACTACCCACCACCACCAGAACTGGTCCTTTACCATGCTCTTCATGTAGACCATGCCCGGCAGGTACATGAGGGCGAGGAAGGTGAGTCCGCCAAGCAGGACTCCCTGGATGCCGGTCCATTTCTTTGTCTTGAGCACCGTCATGAAACAATTGAAGAGGAAGACGAGGACCGAGATGACGATGAGGATATCCGCCCAACGGGGCGCCTCGATGTATTTCCTCCCCTCGTTCAGCGTGAGCGTGCCCAGCACCGTTCCGTTGGCCTGGGGATTGATGCCTGCCCAGATATAGCCGAGGACGACCGCGGTAATCGTGACGACGGTCGCCCAGAACTGGAGCTTTGCGAGGGGGATGCTCCAGAGCTCTGATTCCGACTCCTCGGGGATGACGTAGTAGGTAGCGCCCATCAGCCCGCAAAGGAGCCAGACGATCAGGGCGTTGATATGGAGCGTCTTGACGATGTTGAACTTCAGGAAGAAGAAGTCAGGCCACAGGAACTGGAGCGACGCCACCAGCCCCACCACGACCTGGACCAGGAAAAGGACCACCGCAAAGGTGAAGAAATCCTGGGCTATTTTCTGGCTTTGATATTTAATGCTCATGGCATTCACCTCCTATTTCAGCGTAATCATGTAATCAGTCAGTTGCCGGATGTCCGCGTCCGGGGCCTCGACCTTCGGCATCGCCGAGTTGCGGACATATTCGCCCGGGTCCTTGAAGTGGCCGAAGAGCCATGCACGGTCCCTCCTGCTGCCTACGCGGGTGAGATCAGGGCCGGACGTGCCTCCGATGCCGTTTATCGCGTGGCAATTGGAGCATCCCAGGGATTGGTATACCCTCTGGCCGGCGGTGAGCTCCCTGCCTCCGACGCCCGCTGCAACGGCGAGGATCGGCTTGGGCGGCCACCCGTTTGTATCCACCTTAGCTATCCAGTCGAAGAAGGCGAGAAGGTTGTCCGCCTCGGCGGACGTGATGCCCAGTTTGGGCATGGCAGCGGCAGGGTTTACCGACCGGGGGTCCATGATGAACTGCTTGAGGTATCCCTTGGGTTTCCTGTCCGAGACCTTCGTCATGTCCGGGGCGAAGTACGACCCTGTGCCGAAAATCGTATGACAGCCGATGCAGTCATATTTGTGCCAGACCATCTTTCCGGCGTTCACCTCGTTTGTCACCTCGGGCGCCCGCTGGTCGAGCTTCCCCATGGTGTCGTAGGTGAAAGCCAGGAAGATGACGAAGAAAAAGAGACTGCCGAAGATGAAAAGATTTCTCGCAGCCCTGTTGCTCATAAGCACCTCCTTTTTTGTAACCTTGCTCCCATTATCAGGGAAGGGGGTGCGCGGCTGCTATGACGCAGGTCATACGGCCCGGGAAGAGACGCGGAGGGCAGACACGCCCGTTAAAGGCCGGATCGAGGGAGTCCCGGCCGACGGGTTCATGTCAGGTCTGAGGGAATGTTCAGGATGTTACGGCGTGCGGGGTGGTGCAGGGAAAACTGCGTTTCTGCACAGGCCGCATATCGTTTCCGTCAGCAGGCAGGGAACGGGCAGGGTCTTCTCCTGCCTTTATGAAGTGAAGCGGAGAATGTGTTCGGACTACTGCGGGATGAACTTGTTGGCGAAGACCGCTCTCCTGAGGTCGTCGAGCTTGTTCTGGATCTCGTTGAGCTCCTCCCTCACCTCGCCGTTGTCGAGTTCCGAAATTTTCTTTGCCTTCTCGAGGAGCAGGACGCCCAGCTCAGCCATCTTCTGCGGCAGTTCCGCCATGCCAACCTCACCCTTGACATACTTGTTTCCCCGGATGGCGGCCGCGTTCATAAGGTCCCGTAGAGTGCTGTCCATGATAATCCCTCCGCTGCTGACACTGAATATGTTATTCGCGATTAGCCTATCAGATCGGACGGCTGCCAGTCAATGGCTATGACCGGCTGCCGCCATGGTCTATAATGAAGCATGACCGGGTTCATCAACGCCCTGCCTCTTGCCTTCATACCGCTCTTCGTGGCGATCGACATCTTTGCCGTTCTGCCCCTGTTCCTCAGCCTCACCCGGGGGATGGAGAAGCGCCGGCAGGACGCGGTGATCAGGGAGTCGATCATCACCGCCCTCTTTGTGAGCCTCGCCTTTATCGGGGCAGGGGAGGCGATCTTCCGTATCCTGGGGATAACCGCCGACGACTTCAAGATAGCCGGAGGCCTGGTGCTCCTCGTCTTTGCGATCCTTGACCTGATCCGCCGCGGGCAGGCTGCAGGAGCGGCTGAAGGCAAACTGGGCGTTGTGCCGATCGGCGTGCCCCTCATCGTCGGGCCGGCGGTGCTCACGACTCTCCTCGTCCTTGTCGAGCACCAGGGCATCCTGGCGACGATCGTTTCCCTCCTGCTCAACCTCGTCATCGTCTGGATCTCCTTTAAGAAGGGACCCTCGATCGTCCGGGTGCTGGGGGAGGGTGGAGTCCTGGCGATATCCAAGATCATGGCCCTGCTCCTGGCATCGATAGCCGTGATGATGATCCGCATCGGGATCGAGAACCTGATCAGGAAGGCGGCGTGATCAGGCGGGGCTTCACCGTCAGCCGCCGCCCGGAGAATCGGCGGAGGAGAGGTAGCGCTCCCTGACAAACCTGCGTTCGTCCTCCGCTGTCCTGAGGTTGCCCCGCAGCCGCTCGTCGAGGAGATCCTTCAGGATCTTCGTGTAGACCGGGCCCTGGGGGATGCCCAGTGACAGGAGGTCGCTCCCCCGCAGGAGCGGCCTGGTCCGCTTCATCTCGATAAGGAACTGGGATATCCCCTTCTTTCTCCTGCTGTCCCGCGAGACCGCCATCGCAAAGAGGAGGATCTCAAGCTCGACAGGGGCGAGAAGGTGGTACAGGGCCGCAGGGTCCTGCAGTGGGAGATGGGAGATGATGCGGGCACGCTCGGCGGTGCTCTTCAGGATGATCTCCCTTGTCCGGGGCGGCGCATCGAGGCGGGCAAGCGCCTCCGGCAGGTCCTGCGCGTCGAGGTTCGAAAGGAGTGCCATCAGGTACAGCACGCCGGTGTCGGCCTGTGCATCGAGGTACAGGAGGTTGTACCAGGCGATCGTCTCGTAGAGGGACGAGAGCACGGCCTCGAGTTTCTCATCGAACACCAGGTTCTTGTGGATCACCTTCAGAAGCCCGTGGTCCGAGAGCCTCCTGAGGGTTTTGACCGGGTTTGTCTCGTTGAAGGCGATCATCAGCTCCTCGAAGATCCTCGACCCGGAGAGGCGGTCGAAGAGGCTCATCTGGATCGCCGACTTGATGAGGTTTTCCGTGTGCCTGCTGAGTTTAAAACCGAAGCGCTCGGCAAAGCGGATCGCCCGGAAGGCGCGGGTGGGGTCTTCGACGTAACTGAGGTTGTGCAGCACCCGGATTGTCTTTTCCCTGATGTCCCGCTGCCCCCCGAAGAAATCGATGAGCTGCCCGAAGTCCCGGGGGTTGAGCCTGACCGCCAGGGTGTTGATGGTGAAGTCGCGGCGGTACAGGTCTTTCTTGATGGATGATGTCTCGACCTTCGGAAGCGCGGCCGGTGATTCATAATATTCCGTCCGTGCCGTGGCAACATCGAGCTTCAGGCCGTTGGAGATCAGGGTGGCGGTGCCGAAACGCTCGTGCGACCTCACGCGCGCCCCGACCGTTACGGCGAGCTTCCGGGCGAAGGCGATCCCGTCGCCCTCGATGACGATGTCGATGTCGAGGTTCTCATGGCCGAGGAGGAGGTCGCGCACCGAGCCTCCCACGAGGTAGGCGGTAAATCCCATGCTGTCCGCGGTCTCGCCGGCGATGACGAGGAGGCGGTAGATAGTGTCCGGGAACCGCTCCCTGAGCCAGGAGGAAAGGTTCCTTCCCGGAGAGGTCCGCTCGACCGTATCCCCCTTGTCGAGGCGGCGCTTTCTCAGAAAGTCCTCGTAGAGCACCCGCAGCAGGTCGGTCCTCGTGATCGCGCCGATGATCTCCCCCCCGCTGAGCACCGGCATGAACCGCTGGTTCTGCTCGATCATCGTCTTTTCGACGTCCCGTATCGGCGTGTCCTCCTCGACCGTCAGCGCCTCCGCTGTCGAAAACTCGATGCACTTGTTCTTCCTGAAGCCGTGGAAGAGCGCCTTCTCGACGATCTCCCGCGAGAGGAGTCCCGCATACCTTCCGTCCCTGATGATCGGCAGGACATTCACGCCGTAACGGGTCAGCTTGTCCTCGGCCTCCTTGATCGTGCTGTCCCAGGGTATCGTGATCACCGGGCTCGTCATGATGTCGGCCGCCACCTTCCCCGGGTTCACGTGCGGGGGCAGCAGTTGGCGGAGCCTGTCGGAGACGACCTCCACGGAGGCCTCCCTGATCGTGGCCGCCGCTGCCGTGGGATGGCCTCCCCCTCCGAACTCCGCCATGATCCCCGCCACATCCAGTTCCGGCGCCCTGCTGCGGGCGATGATGAGGATCTTTCCCTCCATGTCGAGGATGAGGAAGACGGCGTCGATGTCCTCTATGTCCATGATCTTGTGGGCGAGGTGGGCGGCGTCGCCGACATAGGACTCCCGGGTCGCCTTCGTGATGACGATCCGGATGCCCTTGATCACCACCTCCGCGGACGCCTTCACCAGCTCGTTGAGGAGGGACAGCTCCTCCATGTTCAGGTCCATCCGCATGTAGCTCGATACGATATTGAGGTTCGCGCCGCGCTTCAGCAGATAGGAGACGGCGAGCAGGTCCCGTTCTGTCGTGGAAGGGAAGAGGAGGGACCCGGTCTCCTCGTAGATGCCGAGGGCCATGACCGTCGCCTCCATGGGGGTGGGGTGCAGGCCCTTTGCCTTCAGGAGTTCCGTGAAGATGGTGGCGGTGGCTCCGACCTCCTCGATCTTCTCGACGGAACCGTGCATGTCCCCCGGCTCCAGCGGGTGGTGATCGTAGATATGCAGCTTCAGGTTCCTGTTCGAAAGCACCGCGGCGAGGGGGCCGATCCTGTCGGGCTGCCTTGCGTCGACGACGATCAGCCTCGTTACGGCTGCCGTGTCGATGTCCCGGATGCGGGTGATCTCGACCGGCTGGAAGACCTCGATGAAATCACGCACCTTCCTTTCCTGGGACCCGGGGAAGACGACGGCCGCCTCGGGGAAGAGCTTCCTTGCGGCGATCATGGAGGCGAGGGAGTCGAAATCAGCGTTGATATGGCAGGTGATGATCTCCACGCAGAAACCGCCGGCGGCCGGGGCTATTCCCCGAAGACCGCCACCTGGTCCCTGCCCCTGTTCTTGGCGGTGAAGAGGGCGTTGTCCGCGAAGGATATGAGATCATCGTGTGATTTTATCTTGGCATGGGGGAAGGCGGAGACGCCCCCGCTGACCGTCACCCCGCCCTTGTTCTTCAGGCTCCGGAACTTGTGCTGTTTGATGCACTTCCTGATGCGCTCCGCCTCCGCAAGCGCCCCGTCGCGGGCAGTCTGGGGAAGCAGTACGATGAACTCCTCCCCGCCGTAGCGGGCGAGCACATCGCTCTGGCGGGTGTGTTTCTTGAGGAGCATGGCGAATTCACGGAGCACCTCGTCGCCGATCCGGTGGCCGTAGATATCATTGACCCGCTTGAAGTGGTCGATGTCCACCATGAGGCAGCTGATCGGCAGGCCGTACCGCTGCGAGCGGCTGAACTCCTCGATGATCCGGTGGTAGAAGAACCGGACATTGTAGATGCCGGTCAGATAATCGGTGATCGCCAGCTTCTCCAGCCGCGACTTCTCGTCTTCCACCTGCTCGAAGAGGAAGGCGTTATGCAGGGAGTTTGCAGCGGCGCTGGCGATGGTGTTGAGGAGCCTGATCTCGTTTTGGCTGAAGGTGTGTTTTGAGCGCGACGTCCTGAGGAAGAGGGTCCCGATCACCCGGTCCCGGAAGAAGATCGGGATGACGAGGATCGACCGGATGCCCAGGGGCAGGATGATCTCCCGCACGCGCTTCATCAGGGGGTCTGTGTTGATGTCGTGGATCACCACCGCCCTCTTGGAGGTGAGCGCCTCGATGATCTCGGGGTACTTCTTGAGACTCAGCTTCAGGCCCGCGATGCGGGGGTCCTCGAAGCTGGCGACCACAAAGGCGGAGCGGTTGAGCCAGTCAACCTTGATGATGGAGCACCGCGTCACCGGCATGATGTCCGCTATCTTCTTGACGATCCGGTAGAGCACCTCGCGCGGGTCGAGGGTGGCCGATACGAGCCGCGTCAGGTCGGCGATCTCTTCGAGTTCCCTGAGCTCGCTTTCCATCCTGACGATCAGGTCTTTCTCGAGGATGACCGACTCGAGCTTGTGCTCGAGGTCGAGGCTGAAGTAGGGCTTGTAGAGATAACACTTCGCGTGCGCGTTGATGGCAGCCTCGATGCCGGCCTCGATATCTCCGGTGATCAGCGCGATAACAGGGTGCCGGGTGATCTTGTCGGCAACGGCCGACAGGTGGGGCTCGGTCGTGATGACCGCCGCCGGCGGGGTATCATGGACATGCCGCAGGAAGGCCGCCTCCTCCTTGAAGTAATGCGGCTTGTAGGCCCGGCTCCCGCTGAAGAACGATTCGAGAAAACGGCGGATGCTGCTGCCGCCGCCGAGGATGGCGATATCCTTTCGTGGAGCCCTTTTTGTAGCCATGGTCGCCTCTATTATCGATAATTTCAGGGGAGTAGTCAATAAAAAGGGTGGAAAATCGCGATGTTTGACACGTGCCTGCTGATTCCTTATACTTCAACTATGCTGAAGGTGGCGGTCGTAGACGGACAGGGCGGAGGCATCGGAAGCCTCATCGTCAAGAGGCTCCGCGAGGAGTTCGGGGAGAGGATCGAGATCATCGCCCTCGGCACGAACGCGGCTGCCACGACGGCGATGATGAAATCCCGGGCGAACAAAGGGGCGACCGGCGAAAACGCGATCGTCTGGAATGCGGACCGTGTGGACCTCATCGCCGGCCCGCTGAGCATAGCATTCCCCGACGCGATGCTCGGGGAGGTGACCGCGAAGATGGCGTCCGCCGTCGTCTCCTCCGGCGCCAGGACGGTCCTTCTGCCCCTGAACCAGGAAGGCATCGAGATAGCGGGGGTGAACAAGGAGCCCCTGCCGCACCTCGTGGAGCTGCTGATCAACCGGATAAAGGAGATGGAACATGTGTGAAGCGAATGCATACGTCTGTTATAAAGACGGGACCGAGGAGCTGTACCTCGAAAACGTGGACATCATGAAGCCGGAGGAGGGGAAGATATTCCTGAAGAACCTCTTCGGCGAGCAGAAGGTCTTTGAGGGCAGCATACGCGAGGTTTCCCTCCTCAGGCACAAGATCCTCCTCGAAAAAAAGGCGTAGGGAAAAGGGCCGGGGCAGGCAGAGGCGTCTGACCGCGGATGCCCCGCGGGTCAGGGCGTGTCCGGGGATTCCTCCCAGGTCATCGTGCAGTCCTTGCCGGAGAGCTTCGCCTGGTAGAGGGCCTTGTCGGCGCACCTGACCAGGTCTTCCTTTGTCCTGCAGTTGTCGGGAAAGGTCGCGATGCCGCTGCAGATCGTCATCTGCCTCCTGGGGAAGCTCTTCCAGGTCGGATGTATCTGTCTCTTGATGTTCTCCCTGATCCTCTCCGAGACGTGGTATGCCTCCGCCTTCGTCGTCTGCGGCATCAGCACGACGAATTCCTCGCCTCCGTACCGGACGAGGATATCATTCGCCCGCACCGCGGCGGCCATGATCGAAGAGACCTCCTTGAGGAGGTAATCTCCGGCAGGGTGACCCTCCGTGTCGTTGAACAGCTTGAAGTTGTCGATGTCCACCATCGCGAGGGAGATCGAAAGCCCGTATCTCCTGGCCCGCTGGTATTCCTCCTCGAGACGGATCGTGAAATACCGCCTGTTGAAGAGACCCGTGAGCGGATCGGTGATCGAGAGCTCTCTCATCTGCGCCGACCTCTCGTGGCAGTCGCACAGCTTCACCAGCAGGGCGGCCTGCGAGGCGAACCGGCTGAGCGCGGCGACGTCCCTGTCGGAGAAGGGCTTGCCTGAAAACTTGTCAGAGAGGTTGAGGACGCCCACCACCTCGTCGGCGACCTTCAGGGGAAGGCTGACGGATGATTCGGTCTTGTAGTGCGGTTTTGAGGACAGGAGATGGCTGTCCGGGGCGACAGACCGGTCGATGAGGAGAGGTTCTCCCTTTTCGTAGACCGTTCCGGCGATCCCCTCGCCCGGCGCGACCTTCACGTCTCCCATGAGCCACTGGTTTAGCCCCTTGACCGCAAAGACCCGGAGTATGTTTTCGCTGTATTCGGGCATCATCAGGGAGCATTTTTCAGCGTCAACGAGCCGGGCAGCCTCATTGACGATGTCCTCGTAGAGACGGTGCGGGTCCCGGTAATGCTCCGACAGGTTCGACACCTTCACCGACAGGTTGTCGAGGTGGTCCGCCTTGTTCTCGTATTCCTCCCGCAGGGAGCGTGCGCCGCAGAGGTAGGAAGTCAGCATGCAGAGATCGTTCACCGAGCCGAAGGCCTCCCTGTCGAGCAGCGAGTTGAAGACAGCCAGGAAGCCGAAGGAACCGATGCCCGAGGCGATGGGGAAGAGGTACAGGGAGATCACCTCATCCGGGAAGCCGGCAAACCGGAGTTCGTGGCCGTCCATCACGGATACCGGCTTGCGGGTTGCTGCCGCCTCGGACAGGAAGAGGTTCTCCTTCGGGATCTTCATCTCCCGGACGCACCCCCTGATCCTTCCTGCCGAGACCTCGGGGCAGAAGTGGCCGTTCCTCCTGTGCAGCACGGCGGCGGTATCCGCATCGAAGAGGAAGATGACGGCATCGACCAGGGTCTGGTAGATGTCCCTGACCGGGAGGTCGGTATGGATATTGGCCATGAGGCTCACGATCGTCTTTGAGCACCGCCACTTCTTTTCCATATACCCCTTCTCATACCCGGCTGCGATGACATTTTCGAGGAGGGAGCGGATGTCGGCCAGTTTGCCCTCCATCACCGGCAACGGGATGACCGAGACGTTTGTGAGCCAGTGCTCTGCCGGCCTTTCCCCGAGGCCGGAGGTGCCGGTGTGGGTGACAAAGAAATTCCTGAAGTCGTCGGCCGAGGCATAGAATGCCTCGGCGACCGCCACGAGCCGCATGTCCTTATAGCTGAGGGGTATGAAGACATGATGCTGGCCGGTAAAGCTGCTGCAGATGAACGGCTGGTTCCTCTTTGCCGAAAGCCTGAGGTTTGTTTCGAGGAACCGGGCATACAGCCCCTGGCCGTTCTGATCGGATTTCAGAAAAGATAAAAGGGGGTCCTCCCTGGAGGGAGCAACCACCTGCCTCTGCCTGTCGTCGTACAGGGAAAAAGGGAGCCCCGTCAGCCCGGAGAGGGCCTCAAACGCCTTGGTAACGGCACGGATATCGAGGAGAGGATGAGCCATGGCTCCTTTTGATTAAAATATCTTAATAAATGACTGCCGGTAATTCAAGGAATAAGTGAACAGGCCGGAAGCGCGTGAAATATCGTTATCGCCGGGGCGGATCAAAAGAAGTTGCGCGGGCCGAAAAAATTGAGTATCATCAAGATGCCCGTCACGAAGGGAGCGCATCGGGTTCTGGTGTCCCGCACGGCCTTCAAAGCCGCTGTTTCCGGCCAAAAACTGGAAGGGTGGGTTCGATTCCCACACGCTCCCGCCACTAATTCGCTTTAGAATTAAGGTGTTAGCCTTTGTGATACCCTACAAACCTGTGTCCCCAGACTGTCCCCAAGAGTTATTAGGAAGATTTCGAAAATACTTGGTATGCCCCTTCTTTTCAATCTTGAGCCGACGTTTGCCGCGCCGGTTCGTGCTACGTGGACTGGTTGGTTCACGTGTGCAATACATCTAGGGATTAGGGTGAGCACCTCGGCGAACTGGAGCCATTCGCGGTTGTCTAATCCTTCCGCCATTTATCCAGAGCCTCCGGGAATATGCGGAGCCTCATACTGAGGGTAGAGAAAGGCCGACATTTCAGCAGGCAGGTATGTCAGCTCCTTTTCGCACAGGTGGACGATTTCCCTCATCCGTCTTTCTTCGGCAGGGTCCAGAGCCAGCTTATAAAAGGTTTCTCTGCCGACCTTTCGCTTCAGGATGTATTCCCCGCGGACGAAATCGTTTAGATGGTTTATGAGTGTCCGTTCTGTCATCTTCCCGAAATTCGACTTCCGAAGTTCTGCAAAGCCGACTTCCTTCTTATCAACGAAAGCCGACAGCACATCTGTCTTGGCCCCATGGCGTTTCTGCAGGGCGACGACGAACTCCCGCCGTTTCTTCTTGATGCCTGCCTGGTAGACGTACATCATGGAATAGAATATCGCCTCCCTGGCGAAGTTGACGGTCGGGATCAAGTTTTTTGTGTCAAGGCTCCTTGTGAGGTTTTCGTAGAACCGGCCCAACTCCTTGAAGTAATAATAAGAGTGCCCATAGACATTGGATCTATTGAACCCCAGATCGCGCAGCAGGGCATGCTCCAGTATTCGGCACACCCTCTTGTTGCCGTTGCTGAAGGGGTGTATGGCATACAGAGCCGCCGTGAAGATGTTGAGGTTCTCCAAGGAGGGGTCAGCTTTGTAAAAGCTGATAGCATCCCTCACCGCCTTTGTGATCTGGGTGTGGGAGACAGGATGGTAGTTCCCCACGATCACAAAGTCGGTCTGCCTCGGCTTCCCTGAGCCGTACAGGTGGAATTTGCCTTCGCCGGCCTTTGCCGTTGCCACCACCTCCGGAGCGACATTACGGAAGGCAGCGATAAATACGTCGAGCTTACCCGTCAGCATGCCGTGTATTCCGGCCAGCAGATCCATTGACAACTCCGCGCGGGAAATGCCGCGGTTCGACGCCCACCTGAATGTGCGCAGGATGTTAAGAAATTCCTGACTATCGAAGGCCTTCTCTATGCCCTGGACACCCTTGCTCGTGTCGACCTCGAATTTCAGCGAGGAGTCGGCGTCGTATCTGTCGCGTATGGCGTCAGCCTGTTTTGGCGTTATGGTGGATGACTGCTCCGCCTGCGAGATGGCGTAGGAAGACAGGATCTCGTTGCGGTTCACCAGCGCCTGCCTGACATCGGAAGGGCTCGCTTCTTCGTAAGCCGTCACCTCCTTATCCAGGGTAGTGAGGGTCTCATCGTCCAGCTTGACATTGCCCCTGTCAACTGCGAATTGCACAAGGAACGGATGGCTAAATATTCGTGATGGCCGCCTCATAAGCTATTTTATCATATCACTGAAAAATAGGTGAAAAAATAGGTGAAAATAGGAGAAGAAGATCGGACCGCCCCCGCGATGCGCAGAGACGCGAATCTATAAACGCCTCAACCCAGACAAATCTCGTGACATCAACTCAATTTTCTCACGAAAAATCCTTTATTATTTTATGCTTTAAAAAGTTTGCGCAGAAATATAAAATAGTGGGTCAAACATGTGTCGTCATATGGGAGGGGTGTCATAGCTGAGGCAGGCAGGACGATCCTGGGGTATCGAAGCAATGGATAACCGTTTTTTCGAAAAACCTATCCTCAATTCCCCTTATGAATACCCTTCTCGTCACTGGGAACTCGACGCCAGCGGCCAGCCCACTCAGGAAATCATCGATACCCGCCGCCGTGCGGAGTTTATCACCTCGATCCCGAAGCCCAGAAAGCGTAAAGGGGCAGCCTCCCAGGAAGACTTAGTCTTTGACGAGGGTAAAGAGCGCTGGCCGGGGAAAACTGGACAGGGACATAAGTGGTAAAGCTGCTCTAAACTAAGAGGAAAGAAAGGAGCAGCAGTAATGGCCAGGAGACCCAGAAGGAACCATAGCGCAGCATT
>JAKAHR010000001.1 GCA_021825365.1 Nitrospirota bacterium
TTAACAGCAAGATTCAGCAGGTGAAGTCAGCAGCACGAGGCTTCAGAAACTTTGAGAATTATAGAATCGCTATACTGTTCTTCTGTGGAAAGATGGACATGTACCCACAGGAATCCCAGTAGAGCCCAGTGTATTATGAGGTTCTCTCCGAAATTGAGTACTGGCGGAATATCTATCCGTGGTCAAAAGGGCATGAGAAATCCATGCAGGAGGCCTACAAGGCACTTGGCCTATGAGGCCGTCCGGAGAGTCAGAAAGATAGATACTAGCAATCAGAAACTGACACTTTGCCGTTCCAGGAGAAGCTCTCCGAGAAATGAACCGGGTTTGACCGAGGCGTTTCTTATGAGCTCTGCTCCTTCGAGGCCATAGGGTTTGACGCAGGATGCGCATACATAGAAATTGGCGCCGAAATCTTCAGTCAGGGTTTTAAGGAGGTGAGCTATAGGCGAGAAACCGTCTTTCTTCTGCCAGGTTATCCCTTCGGCAAATCCCTTCTTTGCAAGCAGAACCCCTTCGTTGATGAGAAAGAAATCGAGCTCAACATCGAAGGCCTTCATATTGGTCGCGAGCTGTAGGGCGCCGGCGGCGGTGTCAGGCTTGTCAAAGGAGTGGTTTATGATAAAGACGAATTTCTTTTTTTCCATGTGATTCATTCCTTTCTTTTAACTATGTTATCACTCTTGGGAGTCTCGGGTCAATGACATATGCAACAGCGCAACTCAGTCGGGCCCCTTCCGAGAGCAACCGACTATGCCTCGTGGCATCCCGCTGCGCCGCCATAATCAGGTTGAGAATTATCCATGGCCACGTTACAATATTCCAATTCATATAAGGAGGCAAGGATGATTGTCGGAAGGCCCTTCCTGACCGTTGACCAAATTCAGAAGAAGGTTCGCGATCTTGCGGACAGTATTTCTACAGACTATGGAAACAAGAATCTTCTCGCGGTTGGTATTTTGAAGGGCGCATTTGTCTTTTACAGCGACCTCGTGAGAATGATCCGCGTGCCCCTGATGGTCGACTTCATTCTCGCCTCCAGCTATGTGAAGTCAAACACCTCGGGAGAGGTGAAGGTCATGCATGACATCACGGCGGACGTGACGGACAAGGATGTTCTTCTTGTTGAGGATATCGTTGACACGGGAATTACCCTGAATTATATCAGGGAGCGTATGCTCATGAAGGAACCACGCAGCCTTCGTATCTGCACCTTCCTGGATAAGAAGGAACGCCGCGAGGTTGAGGTGCCGCTTGATTATGTGGGCTACTCAATACCCAATGAATTTGTCGTGGGCTATGGGCTGGACTATGACAATAAATTCAGAAACCTGCCGTATATTTCCGTCTTCAAGAAGCGAACTTAACTGCATCAGGAGGTAGACAATGTATGAACTGACCGTCGAAGTCGGTTTTGCCGCCGCCCATCAGCTGCGGGGATACAAGGGTAAATGCGAAAACCTTCACGGCCACAACTGGCGAGTCCAGATAAACGTCCTGGCGGAGAGGCTGAACGACATAGACATAGCGATTGATTTTCATGATCTCAGGAGCATTGCCGGTGAAATTGTGGCGCCCCTCGACCATGCGTTCCTCAATGACGTGTTTCCCTTCACCGAAAAAAACCCTTCCTCGGAGAATATCGCGAAATGGATATTCGATACCCTGAAGAAGAAGATTAACAACGACAATCTCAGGGTGGCCGCAGTGACTGTCTGGGAATCGGAGACCGCCTCAGCATCGTACTATGAGGATTGATGCCGGCTTTGCCGAAGACCTCATCAAGAGGGCGCTCAGACGTGGCGCTGACCTGGCCGAGGTGTACATAAAGTCGTCTACCGGCCTCTCTGTCGAAGTAAAAGAGCAGGTTATTGATTCGCTGACCTCCTCACGCAGCGCCGGATATTCACTCCGCGTCGCAAAAGGAGGGCGCCTCGGCTTCTCATTCGCAACTGAGGCAGAAAGTGCGGATGGGGTGGTCGATGAAGCGATGAACGCCAGTGTTTCTGCGGATGAAGACCCTTATACAGATATCCCCGGCCCCGGATCTGCAGCGCATGTTGTTGTCTTTGACCCTGCTATTGAGAATCTGGCTGAAGAAGAAGCCATTCGCCGCGTCATGGACATGGAAAAGGCGGTTTATGCCCGGGATGGACGCGTTCGTCGCGTGAGAAAGGCGATGGGGTCCTTTGCGGTATCCGAAACGGTCATTATCAACTCCAGGTCAGTTCACGTATCCTATAAATCTACCTCCTGCGCTGCCCAGGTTACTGCGGTTGCCGAAGAGGCTGGTGAAAGCCAGATAGGATGGGAATATGACAGCAGCAGGCTTCTCGACGATATCGCCTTTAGCGCGATCGGAGGGAATGCCGCAGAAAGGGCTGTCCAGCTGTTGGGATCTACCAAGATCAGCGGGTGTAAGGCCCACGTCATTCTGGATAATAGCGTTACCGGAGAATTCCTGGGTATCTTCGCATCTTCCCTGTCTTCTGAGGCCGTCCAGAAGGGTAAATCGCTCCTCGCGGGAAGGATGGGTAAGCCCGTCGTCAGCAGCAAGCTGAACATGATCGACAGCGGACTTCTGCCGGGTAGGGTGGGAAGCAGTCCTGTCGATGCCGAGGGGGTGCCGACCCGGGAAAAGATGCTCATCCGTGAAGGGGTCTTGGCTGCCTATCTATACAACACCTATACGGCCCGTAAGGATTCTGTCGCCTCGACCGGAAATGCAGTCAGGGGCGGCTATTCATCTCTGCCTTCTGTCGGGGTTACCAATCTGTTTCTCGATGCTGCATCAAGCGGCGATGTGGTTCCGCGGGGGAGACTGTTTAAGGGTGTGGATAAGGGGCTGTATGTTGTTGACGCCATGGGGGTGCATACCGCAAACCCCATATCAGGGGAATTTTCGGTCGGCGTCACGGGTATGTGGGTCGAGGGCGGGGAGATCAGGCACCCTGTCAAAGAAGCGGTGGTGTCCGGAAATATACTCGATTTTTTCAGCCGGGTGGATGCGGTCGGAGATGATCTCAGGTTTTACGGCAATATCGGTGCCCCGAGCCTGGTCATATCCGGCGTTGATATAAGCGGGTGACAATCAAGCTAGTAAAAGGAAGACCTTTGTGAAGATAGCAAGATATTACGGCCGCGGCGACATACGCATTGAGGAAATGCCGGTGCCGGACGTCGGCCGCGGAGAGATACTGCTACGCATACGGGCGAGCGGTGTCTGCGGCAGCGATGTAATGCACTGGTACCGGGCAGGCCGTGGGCCGGTGGTGCTCGGCCACGAAGTAGCGGGAGAGGTCGTTGCGGTTGGAGAAGGGGTCTCCGCTTATCGGATCGGCGAACGCGTGTGTGCGGCCCATCATGTCCCCTGCAACACCTGCCATTACTGCCGTAACGGTCATCAAACCGTGTGCGACACTCTGAGGACGACAAATTTCGATCCCGGCGGTTTCTCGGAGTACGTTAAGCTGCCGCCGGTCAATGTCGACAGGGGTGTTTTCTCTTTGCCTGAAACGATGACCTATGAAGAAGGGACCTTCATAGAGCCTCTGGCCTGCGTTTACCGAGGGCAGCGGATTGCCGGCACCGGAATAGGCAAAGGCGTTCTGGTGATCGGCAGCGGCATATCAGGCCTTCTTCATGTGATGCTCGCCAAAGCCCTCGGTGCGTCCCTGGTAATCTCGACAGACATCAACGAGTATCGGCTGCGCATGGCCAGTAGACTCGGCGCCGACGCGGCCGTCGCTGCCGGAGATGATGTCCCGGCCACGTTTAGGAATATGTGTGGAAGGCTGGCTGATATCGTCATCCTGACAAACGGCGGCGAGGGAGCGATAGCGCAGGCCTTTCGGTCCGTCGACAGGGGCGGTACTATTCTGTTCTTCGCACCCGCGCGGGCCGGTGTGAGCGTGCCCTTGCCGGTCAACGACATCTTCTGGCGCAACGAAATAACCATGACTTCATCATATGCCGCGGACTATCGCGAGCACGCCCTTGCGCTGGAACTTATCAGGCAGGGCAGGGTGAATGTCAAGGAGATGATAACCCATCGCCTGCCGCTTGAAAAGACGGCTGAGGGGCTCCGCCTTGTGGAAGAGGCCGGCGAATCATTAAAAGTCATCATTGAACCATAGAGACCACGATCGAAAGAAGGAGGAATATAATGGATTGGGGACTGAAAAACCGTCTGTCAAGGATCATTAAGCCGGATGGAAGGACGGTGATGCTCGCGGTGGATCATGGGTATTTCCTCGGGCCGACTACAGGGCTGGAGGATGCGGTCAAGACGATCCGGCCTCTCCTGCCGTACGCGGACGCCCTCATGCCGACTCGGGGGATCGTGCGCACATCCGTGGATCCCTCGTCAGAGACCCCGATCGTTCTGCGGGTGTCCGGAGGCAACAGCATCCTGGATGAAGATCTTTCTTTTGAGGGGCTGACGGTTGCCATGGAGGATGCGATCAGGCTCAATGTGTCGGCTGTTGCCCTTTCGATCTATGTCGGTTCTGCAAACCAGAAAGAGACCCTGCTGAACCTGACAAAACTGATCGATGAAGGGCACCGGGTGGGAATGCCTGTTCTCGCTGTCACGGCTGTTGGGAAGAGCATGGGCAGGGATGCGAGATATCTTGCGCTCGCCTGCCGTATAGCAGCCGAGCTTGGCGCTCACTTTGTAAAGACCTACTATTGTGAAGGGTTCGAGCAGGTGGTAAAGACATGTCCCGTCCCCCTCGTCATGGCCGGGGGAAAAAAATTGCCTGAAGCCGAGGCGCTGGAGCTCACCTATAAAGCCATAAAGCGTGGGGCAGCCGGAGTTGACATGGGGAGAAATATATTCCAGTCAGAGGCCCCTGTTGCGATGATCAAGGCGGTGCGGGCGGTTGTTCATGAAAATGCCACTCCGAAGCAGGCATATGACCTCTTCCTGAGCCTCAAGGGGTCCGCGAAGGCAAAAAAGGGGAAACTCAAGGGCGTGACTGCGAGCACGGCGGACCTCGGAAGGCACTGAATCCGGAAGTTCAATCAAGAGTGAGGATATCTCCGCCGGGTAGAGTGCGGGAGATTTCATTGTGCAGATGCGGCCGTCAGGGCGCAGATTCGGAGATTCACATCTCTTCCTTTCAAAATAATGCCCGGTTCTGGTAAAATGATCATTCATAACATAGAGTTGCTTTATTATTGTGTTTAAGAAACCGGAGGTTAGACGATGGATTATTTTTTAACCGAAGAGCAGCTGATGATACGGGATCTCGCGCGTCAGATCGCGGAGGAAAAGATCGTCCCTGTTCGGGCTGAGCTCGACGAGACCGGTGAGTTCCCCTGGGATGTCATGAAGACTATCGCACAGTCTGATCTCTTCGGTCTCTTCATACCTGAAGAATACGGAGGTTTGGGCAAGGGATGTCTTGAACTCTGCGTGGCGGTGGAGGAACTCTCCAGGGCCTGTCTGGGGGTGTCCACCTCATATGCGGCGAATGCCCTGGGGACATACCCCCTTCTCCTTTTCGGAACCGAAGACCAGAAGAAGAGATTTCTGCCTGATATCGCCGCCGGAAAGAGACTGGTTGCCTTCGGGCTGACCGAGGCCAACGCGGGCAGTGATGCCGGTGGAACACAGACAACCGCGCGACTCGAAGGGAACGAGTATGTGATAAACGGGACAAAGCAATGGATTACCAACGGCGGCGTGGCGGAAATATATACGATCATCGCCATAACCGACCGCTCCAAAGGGCCGAGGGGAGCATCTGCATTCGTCGTGGAAAAGGGAACGCCCGGTTTTTCTTTCGGAAAGAAGGAAAACAAGATGGGCATCCGCGCGTCCGCAACCACCGAGCTTATCTTTGACAATTGCAGGGTCCCCAGGGAGAACCTGATCGGCAAGGACGGGGCGGGGTTCCTCGTCGCGATGAAGACCCTCGACAGCTCCCGTACCGGAGTCGGAGCCCAAGGGGTGGGAGTTGCACAAGGCGCCTTCGAGGAGGCGGTGAAATTCGCCAGAAAGAGGGTGCAGTTCGGTCATCCGGTGATAACCTTCCAGGCGATCCAGCATATGCTGGCTGATATGGCCACGTCGATTGAAGCTGCGCGGGCACTCGTCTATGCGGTAGCGCGATTTATCGACAGCGGAGCCAAGGACGTGTCGAAGGAGTCTGCGATATCGAAGCTGTACGCCACCGACGTTGCCATGAAGGTCACGACGGATGCCGTCCAGGTCATGGGCGGCTCGGGTTATATGAAGGAGTACCCGGTCGAGAAGATGATGAGAGACGCCAAGATCCTCCAGATATACGAAGGCACCAATCAGATACAGAGGAATGTCATCGGGCAGGCCCTCATCAAGGAATTCGCCCGCAGCAAATAGTCCGCAGAGACGATCGGCCGTCATTCGGAGGAAGACAGCATGAATATGGTTGTATGCATAAAGCAGGTCCCGGACACTGCAGAGGTGCGGATTAATCCCGAGACGAACACCCTCATCAGAGACGGCGTGCCGAGCATCATCAATCCCTACGACGTCCATGCGATTGAGGCTGCCCTGCAGATTCGGGAGAAGGCGGGGGGGAAGGTGACGGCGCTGACCATGGGGCCGCCGCAGGCTGAGGTCGCCCTCCGGGAAGCCCTCTCCATGGGTGTCGACGATGCCGCGCTGCTTACCGACCGGGCCTTTGCCGGGTCAGATACGTGGGCAACGGCGTATACCCTCTCAAAGGCGATACAGCTCCTTGGGGCAGACATTATCCTCTGCGGAAAACAGGCGATTGACGGGGATACCGCCCAAGTCGGCCCGGAGATCGCGGAATTTCTCGACATCCCGCATATTTCCTACATTCGAAAGATCGACGAGGCAGGCGGCGGCAGGATCGTGGTGCAGCGGCTGATGGACGACGGATTTGATGTGATCGAGTCTTCCCTTCCCGTTCTCCTCACGGTGGTGAGGGAGCTGAATGTCCCTCGTCTTCCTTCCCTGAAGGGCAAAATGGCGGCGAAGAAGGCCATGATACGCAAACTGACAGCTGCTGATATCGGCGCAGAGGAAAGCAGCCTCGGTTTGCGTGGTTCTCCGACCCAGGTGAAAAATATCTTCGCCCCGGAGAGCAGGAAAGACAGGAAGATGCTGGAAGGGACTATTGAGGAGAAGGTGGAAGCCCTTGTCAGGGAATTGGTGGGATTGAAATGCCTATAGTCGTCAACAAGGATACCTGCACGGGCTGCGAAACCTGCGTTTCCTCGTGCCCCTATGATGCGATCGTTATCAGGGAAGGTAAGGCAGAAATCACGGAACTGTGCCAGCTGTGCAAGGCCTGCCTCGGAGTCTGCCCGGAGGGTGCTATCAGAGAGACCGGGGAATCGGGGGCGCGCAGGGAAAAGTCGGAGGGGACGGGAGTATGGGTGTTCGCCGAACAGCGTGACGGCGTCATCGCAGGCGTCTCGTTTGAACTCCTCGGAGCCGGCAGAAGGCTGGCCGACAAACTCGGCACGAATCTCTCGGCAGTGCTGTTTGGCCCTAATGCGGCCGGCCCTGATGAACTCATCAAGTGGGGCGCTGACAGGGTATTTCACTGCGAGGACGAGCTCTTCAGGAACTTCAATGACGAGCCGTTTGCCGCCCTTCTTTCCAGACTTATCGGTCAGCACAAGCCGGAGATCGTTCTGGCAGGTGCAACGCCCATCGGCCGTTCTTTTATCCCGCGAGTTGCCGCGAGGTTGCATACCGGCCTGACGGCTGACTGCACTTCCCTCGACATCGACGGTGAGAGCCGGGACCTGCTTCAGGTCCGTCCTGCCTTCGGCGGAAACATCATGGCAACAATCCTCTGTCCCGAGACGAGGCCCCAGATGGCGACTGTCAGGCCGCGCGTCATGAAGCGGGCCGAGTACGATCTTTCGCGAAATGGGGAGATCGTCAAGGTGAGCGCCGCCGACGTCGGTTCGCGAACGAGGGTCGTCGAAACAGTGAAGGAGGTCTCTGAGGTTGCCGTCAATCTTCAGGAGGCTAATATCATCGTGTCCGGCGGTCGGGGTGTGGGAGGGGAAAAGGGCTTTCACTTGCTCTATGAGCTTGCCGATGCCCTCGGTGCTTCAATCGGCGCCTCACGCGCGGCGGTAGACGAAGGATGGATCCCCTACCGCCACCAGGTAGGCCAGACGGGCAAGACTGTCGGGCCGAGGATCTATTTTGCCTGCGGCATCTCGGGGGCCGTGCAACACCTTGTTGGTATGCAGTCATCGGATATTATTATCGCGATCAACAAAAACCCGGAAGCTCCGATTTTTGATGTGGCGACCTATGGTATCGTGGGTGACCTCTTCGAAATTATCCCCTTGCTCACAAAGCGGATCAGGGAGGCGAAGGGCCTGTGAAGATCGCCTTTGTCTTTCCCGGTCAGGGCTCCCAGTATGTCGGTATGGGGAAGGATCTGTGGGGCCGTTATGATGAGGTGAAGGAGGTCTACAAGGAGGCTTCCCGGACCCTCGGATATGATCTGGCTGATCTTAGCTTCCAAGGCCCGCTTGATGAGTTGAACAAGACGTACAGAACTCAGCCGTGCCTCCTGACTGCCAGCATGGCCGCTCTGAGACCCCTTATGTCTGCCGGGGTGCGTCCCCAGGCGGTGGCAGGCCATAGTCTGGGCGAATACTCGGCCATCGTTGCCGCAGGAGGCATCTCCTTTGAAGACGCCCTGCGCATTACCGAGAAGCGGGGACTGTTTATGCAGGAAGCCGTTCCTGCAGGCCAAGGGCTTATGGCAGCGATCATCGGCCTCGGCAGGAACAAGGTTGATGAGATATGTCTCAGTGTCGATTCAGGCTACGTGTCGCCCGCCAATTACAACTGCCCCGGTCAGATTGTCATAGCCGGGGAAAAGGGAGCTGTTGAAGAGGCGATGCGGCTTTCAAAAGAGGCGGGGGCAAAAAGGGCACTGGCCCTTGCCGTTAGCGCACCCTCCCACTGCACTCTGATGGTCGAGGCCTCAAACAGGCTTGCAGATCTTCTCGATACCGTTGATATAAGGGATACGGAGATTCCCGTAGTCAGCAATGCTGATGCCACTTTTCTGACAACTGCCGAACGTATCAAGTTTGCCCTCATCAAACAGCTTAACAGCCCTCTCCTTTGGGAGGACTCCATTAGGAAAATGACAGAGAGCGGCATCGATACCTTTGTTGAGATCGGGCCGGGGAAGGTCCTGTCCGGCCTCATAAAGAGGATAGACCCCCAGGCGAAGCTCCTGAATGTAGACGACTCCGACAGTCTCGGCAAGGCCCGGGAGTATCTGACGGCCTGAGAGTTATTCAGGCACATCCTCGTGCCTGAACTTGAATATGCGGGCTATCACATTCCATGGAAAGGTTTTTATGGCCGCGTTGTATTCCCTCACCGCAACAATGGAGATCTCACGCCGAGACGCAGCAGCTGTACGGGCTGACCGTGCCGTTGCCCGCAATCTCGCCAGTCTGCCATAGAGAGCTATCCCGGAAAGCAGGGCAAGGGCACCTACGCCGGCAACGACTATCACGATTGTCACCGCAAGGGCGATCATGGCACCTCCCAACTCAGCATTGACCGGCATCCCGAATCCGCAGCTGGAATCAAGCCGGCGAATCATATGCCCGGGAGTGGCTATAACGCTTTATTGTCGCTTCCACCCCCGCGTTTAGAATAGCAGAAGATATCGCGTATCAGGAAGTGAGATATCCGCTGTTGTTGCCGGGTGCCCTTGAAGATATAATGGTCAGAGAGGCGGGTCTTTGTTGACTTCCTCTCACGGAGGCAGCGGAATGATGCAGGATGAGCGCGAGATGATGATTGAGAGAATCAAAGGTGAATTCCCCGAGAAGCTTGCGCCTGAGGAACACATATTCAGTCATATTCATCCCGGCGCCAGGATCTTTGTCGGAACAGGATGCGGGGAGCCTCAGTGTCTCGTGCGTTCCCTGTTGAGGTATGTCCAGAATCATCCTAAGGCCTTCTTCGACACCGAGATCCTTCAGGTCTGGACCCTTGGCGTGACGCCCTATGCTGACGAGAAATTCAGGGATGTGTTCCGTTACAACGCATTCTTCATCGGACAAAACGCGCGCGATGCGGTAAACAGGGGACAGGCAGACTATACCCCCATCTTTCTTTCATCGGTCCCTGACCTCTTTCGCACACGGCGTATCCCGGTCGACGTTGCCCTCATCCAGACTTCCGTGCCTGACGCGCACGGTTACGTGAGCCTTGGTATCAGCGTGGATATTGTGAAGGCGGCGATGGAAAATGCCTCCCTCGTCATTGCGCAGCTGAACCGCCAGATGCCGCGGGTGCATGGCGAGACCTTTATCCATCTGCGAGACCTTGATTACATAGTCCCCTGTGACGAGCCTCTCTTGGAATTTGAATCGCTGGTCCCGGACAGCCTCGCAGAGCGGATCGGCAGACATGTGGCCCGGATCGTCCGCGACGGCGATACGATACAGGTGGGATACGGCAGTATCCCCAACGCGATTCTGACTCACCTGAAGCACAAAAAGAACCTCGGCGTGCATACGGAACTCCTGACAGACGGGATAGCGGAACTTATGCGGGCGGGGGTCATCGATAACACGTGCAAGGACCTCAACAGGGGCAAGACGGTCGCCGCCTTCTGCATGGGTAAGAGGGAGACATATGAGTTCATCAATGACAACCCGGCGGTTGAATTCAGGCCCGTGAACTATACGAATAACCCCCTTACGATAGCCAGGCACAAGAACATGACCGCTATCAACAGCGGGCTGGAGATCGATCTTACCGGGCAGGCTACCGCGGAATCTCTTGGGAATTACTTCTTCAGCGGCATCGGCGGGCAGGCGGACTTCATGAGAGGGGCTACCCTGTCCCAGGGCGGCAAGACGATCCTCGCCCTGCAGTCTACGGCGGGCGGGGGATCGACCTCCAGGATCGTCCCCGCACTGAGCCAGGGGGCGGGTGTGACCCTGACGCGCGGTGACGTCCACTACGTCGTGACCGAATACGGTATCGCCTATCTGCATGGTAAGAACATCAGGGAACGCGCGCTTGATCTTATTGCCATTGCGCACCCGAAGTTTCGGTCCTGGCTGATCGAGGAGGCGAAGAAGCGGTCTCTCATCTATGCGGACCAGGCCTTTGTGGCCGGCGAGGGCGGCGAATATCCTGAGGCCCTGGAAACATGGCGGACAACCAAATCGGGGCTGAGAATCTTTCTGAGGCCGGTAAGGATATCAGACGAGCAGCTTCTTAAGGACTTCTTTTACTCTCTGTCTCCGGATGCCATGTACCACCGATTCATCTCGGCCAGAAGGGACATGCTCCATGAACAGCGCCAGAAGTTCGTGGTGATCGATTACACGCGGGAAATGGTCATCCTGGCCGTTACGATTGAGGAGGGAAATGAGACCATCGTCGGCATGGGACAATATCACATTGACGAGCGGAGCCATACCGCAGAGGTCGCCTTTGTGGTGCGGGACGCATTCCAGGGCAGGGGGATCGGGGCTGAACTGCTGGCCCATCTTACCTATGGCGCAAGAAGAAATGGCCTCCATGGCTTCACCGCCGAGGTTCTCATGGACAACAAGAAGATGCTCCAGCTCTTCGAGAAGGCCGGCTTTATCGTCGAAAGGAGGGCCGAGGGAGGCATGTATGAACTCATGATGTCCTTCACGGAGTCCTGATGCCCGCGGCGGGCGTCTCAGCGCTTCCTGTTCTTGATCAGTTTTTCAATCGCCGACTGGTATTCAGGCTTTAGATCCAGGAACCTGAGGCCATACTGATAATTGTTTTCCTGTCCCTCAACCCTCATGACTTCCGCCTCCACCGTAACCTGACCTGATCCGGGAAGAAAGAAGGAACACGATATCCGGTCGCCCTTTGCGAATGTCTTCCCCGTCTCGATCAGTACCCCTGAGGTGCTGATATTCCGGCTATTGCAGAAGAAGGGCTCTTCATGAAACCTGCCCGAAAAGGACACCTTCAGGAGCGCCCGGTAGCTTTTCCGTATCGGAATCTCGAGCAGTTTACTCACCGTCTCGAGAAAGAAAGACTGCCGTATCGGCTTTGTCATATAAGCGTTGACTTTGCAGCGAACGGAAAGCTGTCGCTCCGTTCCGGTACCCGACCCCAGCATGATGATCGATACGTGTCTCAGCAGTTCGTCATTCCGTATCACGGAACAGAGCTTCTCAATGCCCATGCCCTGCAGCGTTGCATCGATGATAAGGAGGTCCATACGGTGCGACCGGTGCAGTTCGAGGGCCTCTTCTCCCGAAGGGGTGGTAAAAACCCTGAAATCAGACCTGCTGAGGATATTCTTTTCCTGCTCCATCGTGGCACTGCCCTGATCAACAATGAGAATCTTCTTCACGCTCTATCCTCCTGGACGGAGCCGGGATCACCTACAGGGCCTGACAACGCCCGAAACGCGAAGACAAGGTAAGCAATATAGACTAGTAGGCCGGCAAACCAGCCGAGGCCGTATCCGGCTCCAGCAAGGGACAGGCCGGTTCCTACGACAATGGCGGGTGTCGCCGAGACGGCAGCCAGACGGGCCGCAGAAGAGAAGCTCAGCTGGATGCCCGCCTTCCGGGCGATCCAATAGCCTGCCGCCCCGAAGACAAGAGCTTCCGAGAAATGATAGAGGGTGGAGAAGAAGAGGGCGAGGGGATACAGGACAAAGGGAAATGCATCTTCCATATCGTCCAGGAAGCCGAATGCGACCCTCCTGTCTATCGAAAGATCGCCGATTTCGGCGAGATCAAAGACCTTCGCAACGGATCCCTCCTGCCTGACCAGCAACTGCGTTCCGGTAAGCAGTATCAGTGCCGGCGTGCCGTCAAGACCCTTATAAGTACCGCCGGTGTCGATGATGGCAAGCGGCTTTCCGGACTCCTCGTCCCTGATGAAATATGGCACTTTCGCCCCAACAGATAAATGCCCTTTCGAGAGTGTCATGGGAGGAATCTGCCGGACGATCTTCGGTGCCTCGGTGTTGATGTAGTCCGAGAAGAGGGAGTTCATGTTTATGACGCCGGGCAGGGTGCAGAGGGACAGCAGCATCAGGAGGTAAGACAGGCCGAGCCCTCTCCAGTGACGGGCGACGTCCTGATAGACCTCCCGCGAATGGAAGGAAAGAACGAGCGGATGGATCAGACTGTAGCGTCGCACCGTAACTTACCTCTTCCGTACGGTTTCCCTGACCGCGTTAAGGACCAGCAGCGCTATTCCCACGGTGAGAGCCGAATCGGCAATATTGAAGGCAGGCCAGTAGAACCTCCCTGCATACACTTCAAGAAAGTCCACGACAGAACCTCGCGCTACCCTGTCTGCCAGGTTGCCGGCGGCGCCGCCAAGTATAAGAGAAAATCCAAGCCTGTTTTCCCTGTCTTTCACGATCATCAGGGACACGATTACAACCGCAACCGCCGAAACAGCGATAAAAAAAATGTTGCCGAGATTCCTGAACATGCCGAAAGCCGAACCCGTGTTCCGGTAGTAGACCAGATTAAAAAAGGGCAGGACCCTGATCACGTCGAAGACCGCCAGCCAGCTGACAACAGCCAGCTTCGTGACCTGATCAAGGACAAAGACAACGAAGGAGAGGCAAAAGAATAAGGGCGCTCGGTTATCCATGGGCGGTCTACAAGGTGATAATCAGCGCGGTCTCATCGCACTCAGGAAACTTTGGGCAACGGATGCAGTCGCCCCATATCTTTTGCGGAAGCGTGGATTTGTCTATGTCGAGGAATCCGAGCTTCCTGAAGAAATCGGACTGATAGGTCAGGACAAATACCCGCTGTATCCCCATCGCCTTTGCCTCGGCAAGGCACTTCTTCACCAGTCTTCTTCCGATACCCCTCCTCTGGTATTCCTTCCTTACGGCCAGGGAACGAACTTCGGCGAGGTCTTCCCACAGGATATGGAGGGCGCATGCACCGCAGAGCCTGTCACTTTCCTCCGCGACAAAAAAATCCCGGATATTCTCGTACAGCTCATTGATCGACCGCGGGATCATCTCCTCGCGCCTGGCGAATTCGTTGACGAGGCGCTGGACATCCTTAAGATCGGGGATCTTTGCTTTTCTTATGGTCAATGTAATCCATTCCTTTCATGATCGTGATCAGGTTCACATTCGAACCTCCCGCCCCTCCCGCCTTCTTCCCGGCCTCACATACTCTCTGCGCCGAGGTGCGCGACAGAATGCCGGTTTTTGCGATAAGGGCCCCGAGCATTACCATGTTCGCTGACCGGGTGTTGCCTGACCGTCTCGCGATCTCGGTAGCGGGCACAGCCACGCAACGGGCACCCTCTGTCGGCCCGGGCTCCGGTATCAGCGAAGAGTCCAGGAAGAGAAGACCCCGTCTGCCGAGCCTCGGCCGGAACTTTTCGAGAGAGGCCTGGTTCATGGCGACCAGGATATCCGGGGTCGATACGACAGGTGAGCCTATCATGGTGTCGGAGATGATCACCGTGCAATTCGCCGTCCCGCCCCGCATCTCTGCTCCGTAGGAGGGGAACCAGGTGACCTCCCGGCCGTCGAGCATGGCTGCAAAGGCAAGGGCTTTGCCCAGATACAGAATGCCCTGGCCCCCGGAACCGGCTATGATAATCTTTCTTTCCATCCCGATTCCTTTCTCATCCGGCATCCTTGAGGAGACCGATGGGGAAGAAATGAGCCATCTGTTCGCGCATCCACCGAAGCGATGCATTCGGGCTCAGGCCCCAATCAGTGGGGCAGGGGGACAACAGCTCAACCAGGCTGAACCCCTTGCCGGTCATCTGATAGACCAATGCCTTTTCAATCGCGCGCTTTGCCGCGATAATGTCGCGATGCGAGTCGACAGAGACCCTCTCCAGATAGGTGACACCCTCTATGGTGGACAGAAGCTCTGCAACGCGCAGCGGATTCCCGTCCGGCCTGCTGCTCCTGCCGCGGGGCGTGGTAGTCGTCCGCTGACCTATGAGCGTGGTAGGCGCCATCTGTCCGCCGGTCATGCCATACGTGGCGTTATTCACAAAGAAGACCGAGATGTTTTCTCCGCGAGCAGCGGTGTGGATAATCTCGGACGTGCCGATGGCAGCCAAGTCTCCGTCTCCCTGGTAGGAGAAGATCACCCTGTCCGGCATGACCCTCTTTAGTGCGGTTGCAACGGCAGGCGGACGGCCGTGGGCCACTTCAAGCATATCGAAATTGAAATAGTCATAAGCGAAGACGGCACAACCCACCGGAGCGATGCCCACGACCCTCTCCCGTATCCCCAGCGTGTCGACGCATTCAGCGATCAGCCGATGGATGAGACTGTGCCCGCACCCTGGGCAATACCTGAAGGGAACCCGCTTCAGACTGTTTGGTCTGCCAAATATCTTCTTCATGTACCTGCCTTTGAACATATGATCATATTCTTGCCGGCAGCCTTCGCCGCATACAGGGCCGAGTCAGCTGCATACAGGAGCGAACTCGCATCAGCCGCGTTTCGCGGATATGAAGCAATGCCCCCGCTCAGGGTGATCGTCACCCCCGCCGTCCTGTTTGCCAGAAAATGGGTCTTTTCGACCGTCATACGTATCCGGTCAGCCAGATTGACAGTCTCCTGCTCTGGTGTGTTCGGCAGGATTATTATAAACTCCTCGCCCCCATATCTGACAACTATATCTGTTGCACGGGATACGGCCTTGAGTATCCCGGCCAGTTCGTGAAGTACATCGTCACCCGCCTGGTGGCCGTATGTATCGTTGAGAAACTTGAAATTGTCGATATCAAAAAGGATTAGGGAAAAGGAGTGGCTATACCGGTTTGCCCTCGCTATCTCCACATCGAGTTGTTTGTAGAAATACCTGGTATTGTACAGGCCGGTCAGTCCGTCCGTTATGGAAAGCCGCTCTGTCTCGTGGAAGAGCTTTATCTTGTCGATAATAAGCGAAACATGGTTGCCCACCAGTGAAAGAACAGCCGCGGCATCGAAGTCGAGGCCTTTTTCCCCCTTGCGCTGACTGGCAAGGAACAGGAGGCCAAGGAGGTTATTGTTATAGATAAGAGGAACCACGGTCAGGAAAGAGAAACCCTCCTGCTTAAGTACGTCGTTTTGTGACACATCGCGGGCCTCCAGGAAATGGAGGGGGTCCCTGATCTTGATGAGGTCTGCACACAGTTTCGTCAGACCGCCCTCAGCCACTCCTTTTTTCAGCCGCTCTGAAACTCCGGCGGCGCTTTTGAGGATGAAGGAGTCGTTCTCCCGGAAAAGGAGCCAGCCTGAGCTGAAATCAGTTATCAGGAGCACTTTCTTCAGGAGTTCTTCGATGGCCACATCCACATTTTCTGAAGTGATAAAGGCGCTCGAAAGGGTGTTTATGATTATCAACTCCCGGTTTCTGCGTAACAGTTCTTTCTCCAGGTTGATGAAGTTGGAAATGTCCTTGAAGAGAAGCCGGACGAGATTGTTGCCCGAATATGTCTGGAAGGGGAGGATGAATACCTCGAAATGGCGCTCCTGATAGATGATTACATCCGTCTTTTCGTCTGGAACCGTGAGCGCTTCCTGGATCTTATCTGTAATGAAATTGAACAGTGGGAATTGTCTGAAACTAATTCCCTCGCAGGATTGTCCCTCGACGCCAAGAAGATTCGCCGCGCTGGAGTTCACCCCGCAGACTGTCCCCTCAGACCCGAGGATGATGAACGGATCGGGGATCAGGTCTATGGAGAAGTCCTTGCCGGTGAAACGTACTTTGTGATCCTTGCCGGGCGCTATATGTCTCCTCCTTTACGGTAATTCACTGCTTACATTCTAAGGTTAAGTGTCCCTTTTGGCAAGCACGCGGCCGCTGTCATATGCCTGTAATGTGAGACATGTTGCCATGTGTCAGCACGAATTGCCATATTGTGGATGGGTTTGCCCCCAATATTCTTGACAGCATCGTCCTTGCATGATAAATGCTAAGTATATGCGCATAGGTGCGGGCTGCGTGAATAGGCAGGTGGCGATCGCCTTATTGGCGGCGGCGGTCATATTGGGAATCGTATTCATTTCAGGGCGGCCTGATGGCGCTCAGCTGTTCAGGCGTGAAGGGTGCATAGGCTGCCACAGTTTCAGGGGGCAGGGCGGTCTCATCGGGCCAGACCTGACCGCCGTAACTCATCGAAGGAGCAGGGGATGGATAAGGGAGCAGATACGGAATCCCAGAAAACACCATGCGGACAGCGTCATGCCCTCCTTTGATCATCTTTCGTGGAGGCAGATCAATGCGCTCATCGATTACCTGAATTCGCAAAGTGAATCATGATTTTTGGGATGCTGTCTCATGATATTTATTGAAAAATGGAGAATGCTGCTGTATTATAGGCGATAGGCTGAGCTTATAGGCTGATAAATAATAATTATAATTTTAAAGGAGCATATAAGCGCTGGTTTAGGCCGAATCCAGACACCAATGATGAAAGGACCGAGGAGGTGCCCATGAAAGGATTCATCGAAGATTTCGGTGCTGAAGCTGGCGATGCGCTGGATCGTTTTGCAAGAAATGGCGTGTCGCGAAGGGATTTTCTGAAATTCTGTACGGGCGTCGCCCTCTTCCTCGGGCTGCCCGGAGAAATGGGTGCGCGTATCGCGGAGGCGGCGGCAGCTGCAAAGCGCCCACCCGTACTGTGGCTCTCTGCACAGGAATGCACCGGATGCACTGAAACGCTGCTGAGGGCCAGTCATCCCACCCTCGAAAAACTCATCCTTGAACTGATCTCGCTCGAATATCACGAGACCCTCCTTGTGGGCTCCGGAAAACAGGCTGAAGAATGGCGTGAAAAATCGATGAAGGAGAACAGGGGCAAGTACATTCTCGTGGTGGATGGTTCGATCCCCGTTAAGGAAAACGGCATCTACTGCAAGATAGGCGGCAAGACCGCCCTAGCGCTGCTGGAAGAGATGGGCACTCAGGCCGCGGCAGTCATCGCCATCGGTTCCTGCGCCTCGTGGGGAGGTGTGCCTTCCGCTGACCCTAACCCCACGGGTGCCACGCCGGTCCATGAAATCTTCAAGAGCAAGGGGATCAAGGTGCCCGTGGTGAACATTCCCGGTTGTCCACCCAATCCCTACAACTTCCTTTCGACGGTTCTGTACTACCTCACCTTCAAGAAGCTTCCGGAGCTGGACGACCAGGCGAGGCCGAAATTCGCCTACGGACGCATCATTCACGACAACTGCGAACGGCGGCCCCATTTCGATGCCGGCAGGTTTGCCCTGCAGTTTGGAGATGACGGGCACCGTAAGGGCTATTGCCTGTACAAACTGGGCTGCAAGGGGCCCGAAACCCACGCCAACTGCCCCATCCAGCTCTTCAACGATGTGGGATCAGGCGCCTGGCCGGTGGGCACCGGACATCCCTGCTTCGGATGCACCGAAAAGGGCGTGGGTTTCACCAAACCCCTGCATTCCCCGGCGGTGGTGAAGGATCTTACGCCTCCGTCTTTGTTCACGGAGGTTTACCCCGGTAAGGAGGGAGTGTCCCCAGGCGTAAAATCGCTGGCAACTGGAGTGGCTGGAGTGGCTATCGGTGCAGCCGGAGCTGCCCTGATATCCGGCTTGGGTAAAAAGGGCGACGACAAAGAAGATAAGGGGGAGTAGGCCATGGGAATGAACAGGCGTGATTTTCTCAGGACAGCGGCTGCCGGAAGCGGGGCCCTGCTCGCCTCGGGAGTTTCCCCTGCCTTTGCCAGCATGCCTAAGGAACTCCCCACCGGGGCCGTCGGCATCCTCTATGACGCAACTCTCTGCATCGGCTGCAAGTCCTGCATGGTCAATTGCAAGAAATACAACAGCGAGCCGGGCGGTGCGCTATATCTGCAGGGTCGCACCGCCTCCTATGAAGTGAAACCGGGGGCGCCCTTCTGGGATTCCGCCGAGGACCTGTCATCCAGAACGGTCAACGTCATCAAGGTCAACAAAAGCGGGACGGGACTGAACAAAGACAGCACGGATAATGGCTTTTCCTTCATCAAGCAGCATTGCCTTCACTGCATCACTCCCGCCTGTGCATCGGTATGCCCGGTGGGAGCGCTGAAGAAGAATCCCGTGAACGGCGTGGTCCACTATATCGAGAACCGGTGTATAGGATGCCGTTACTGCATGATGGCCTGCCCCTTCAACATCCCCAAGTATGAGTATGAAAGCGCTACCCCGCAGGTCAGGAAATGCCAGCTTTGCTATCACCGGTACGATGAAGGGAAGTATTCCGCGTGCTGTGAGTTCTGTCCGACGGGTGCGTCCATCTTCGGAAAGGTGCTGGACCTCCGCAAGGAGGCGTCCAGGAGGCTGACCCTCAAGCCAGGCGATGAATACGACTTCCCCGTCCAGACGGTGGACTCGAAACAAAAGAGCAGGCGCAAGGTCTCAAAATACATCGAACATGTTTACGGCCTGAAAGAGGCGGGCGGAACACAATACCTCCTCCTTGCCGGGGTGCCCTTCGAGTGGCTGGGATTCAACAGGAACATAAAGGACCAGTTCCTGCCCGACCTCACCTGGGCCTATATAGCCAAAATTCCTGCCGTGATCGCTGGCGTCATCCTTGCCGGCACCGCAACGTGGGCTGTAACCAGAAAAAGAAACAAGGACAAGGAGGGATGAGCATATGAACCAGAAAGACATAAAACTGTTCACCCCGACCACCGTGGTCCTGCTAATTGTCATGGCAGTGGGGGGGCTCGCTGCCTTCTACAGGCTTTTCTTCGGGCTCGGGGCCTCGACGCATCTCAATAATGCATGGCCCTGGGGCCTGTGGATATCCTTCGACGTGCTTGGAGGTGTTGCCCTGGCCGCGGGAGGGTTTGTCATCGGCGGCGCGGTCTACATCCTGAACTGGAAGAAATACGAGCCGATTGTGAGACCCGCTATCCTGAACGCTTTCTTCGGCTATGCACTCGCCGCCACGTCCATAACGCTCGACATCGGGGTGCCGTGGCGCATCTGGCATCCGGTGATCATGTGGCAGGTCAATTCTATCATGTTCATCGTGGCCATACACGTGGTCCTGTACACGACGACGCTTGCCACCGAGTCCAGCCCCCTGATCCTGGAGAGGCTGAATATGAAGAAGGCCGTCAACTTCGTGGAGAAGATCATGCCCGCTATCGCGTTATTCGGCGTCCTGCTCTCGCTCCTGCATCAATCGTCACTGGGCGCGGTCTTTCTCATCGCACCAGAGAAAGTGTCGCCGCTCTGGTACAGCAGCACGCTTCCCTACCTGTTTCTCGTGTCGGCGGTGCTGCTGGCCCTGTCCATGGTTAGCTTCGAGACGATTCTGAGCGCCAGGGTCTTCAGACATAAACCTCCCCTGGACATCCTGCGGGGTCTGGCGCGGGGCTCCCTGGTAGTCAGCGGCCTGTATCTGCTCCTGAAACTGAAGGATCTGGTCACCGGTCCGGGGGTAGGACTCGCGTTTAACGGGAGTCTGGTTTCAAACATGTACCTCCTGGAAATGATCGTCGGGATCATCCTGCCCTTCTGCCTCCTTCTGCTGAAGAATGTGAGGACGGGAGTGAATGGCATCTTTGCCGTTAACATGCTGGTGATAATAGGCACGGTGCTTAACCGGATGAACGTGGGCATCGTGAGCATGGCCGAGCACAACAGCAGGATGGGGTACGACTATTTCCCGTCGTGGATGGAATTTTCGGTGACGATGGCCATGATAGCCTTTGCAATCCTGGGCTTCAAGATATCCGTAAAATATCTGAACGTCCTGAAGCTGGAGCACTGATTATGCACGAGTACGAAGAAAATAAAATAAATGCGCTGAGGAGGCATATATGTCCAAAAGGATAACAATTGATCCTATCACCCGGATCGAAGGCCACCTGAGGATCGACTGTGAGGTCGACGGGGGCAAGGTCAAGAACGCGTGGTCTTCCGGCCAGATGTGGCGCGGCATCGAAAATATCCTCAAGGGCCGCGACCCGCGGGACGCCTGGATCTTTACTCAACGCTTCTGCGGCGTCTGAACGACCGTCCACGCACTGGCTTCAGTGCGTTCGGTCGAAAATGCTCTCAAACACCCCGTGCCGTTGAACGCGCAGTATATCAGGAACATCATGATGGGGGCGCATGCCACCCACGACCACATCGTGCATTTCTATCACCTGGCTGCGCTGGATTGGGTGGACATCGTTTCCGCCCTCAAGGCGGATGCGAGGGCAGTCGCGAACCTCGGCCAGAAGCTGTCGCCCTGGCAGGGCAACAGCTACGATGCCGTAAAGGCCTCGCAGGACCGTCTCAAGACCTTCGTGGGGTCCGGACAACTCGGCGTCTACGGCAGCGGGTACTGGGGCCACCCCGCCATGAAGCTTGCTCCAGAGGTGAACATGCTTGCGGCCCATCACTATCTGCAGGCCCTGGAGTATCAGAGGGAGATCAACAAAGTGGTGGCGATCCTGGGGTCCAAGACCCCGCACATACAGAACGTCGCCGTCGGAGGGGTGGCAAACGCCATCAACGTAGACAGTCAGTCCACGTTGAACATGGAGCGCCTCTATCTGATCAAGACGCTTATCGACAAGGTGGGCGATTTCGTCGAGAACGTGCTCCTGGTGGACACGGCGGCCGTTGCCGCCTTTTACGCCGAATGGACCCAGTACGGCTCCGGCATCACGAACTATCTGTCTGCGCCCGATATGCCCATGGACGAGATGGGGACGAAGTTTGCGCTGCCAGGCGGATATATACCCGATGGAGACGTGTCGAAGTTTACGCCCATAAAGAGTTACAGCGACCCCTTCTTCAGGGATAACGTCAAGGAGAGCATCAAGCACTCCTGGTACGACGGCGACTGGGACAGGCATCCCTGGGAGGAGGACACGAACCCCAAATACACGGACTTCCAGGACAAGGGGAAATATTCGTGGGTCAAGTCGCCCACCTTCAAGGGACGGCCCGCTCAAGTGGGGCCGCTGGCCAACGTGCTGTGCCTGTTCGCGGCCGGCCACGCACCCACGAAGAAGTACGCAACAAAGATGCTGGATACCATCAGTGCACTGGCGGGGACAAAGGTCGGTATTCCCGCCC
This sequence comes from Nitrospirota bacterium, assembly GCA_021825365.1. Taxonomy (GTDB): domain Bacteria; phylum Nitrospirota; class Thermodesulfovibrionia; order Thermodesulfovibrionales; family UBA6898; genus JAKAGF01. The sequence continues at coordinate 22,057 of JAKAHR010000001.1, forward strand.
TGCACTCCACCATCGGGCGGATCGGGGCACGGTCCATCCGCTGCGCCGTCCTCTACGACACATTGAAGGACCAGTGGCAGGCCCTGATGGAAAATATCGGGAAGGGCGACTACAAGACCTTTAATCAGCCCAGTTTCCCGGCCGGAGAACAGAGGGGCTATGGCTTCCATGAGGCTCCTAGGGGAATACTTTCTCACTGGATCGTGATCAGGGACGGGAAGATCAATAACTATCAGGCCGTGGTCCCGTCGACCTGGAACGCCGGGCCCAGAAACAGCCAGGATGCCCTGGGACCCTATGAAGCGGCGCTCATCGGCAACCCGGTCTCCGATCCGGAAAAGCCGCTGGAGGTTCTGCGCACAGTCCATTCCTTCGACCCCTGCCTGGCCTGCGCGATCCATGTTCACGACAGGGACCAGAACGAGATCATCAGGGTGAAGGCGGTCTAGGACGCATGGACGAGCCGTCGTCGGGACCTGAGGGAACGCTCCCCGACATCCTCGTAATGGGTGTCGGGTCCGTCCTGATGAAGGATGAAGGCACAGGGGTGCTCGCCATCGAGGAACTCCAGAGACGTTTTCTTTTTCCTCCAAACGTGGAGCTTCTGGACGGCGGAACGTCGGGCATCGAGCTCCTTTCCTATATCTCCCGGAAAGACCACCTCATCATTATCGACGCGATCAAAGGGGGGAGTCCCCCCGGAACGGTGCTGAAGGTCGAGGGCGCGGACGTCCCGGCACGGTTTAGGACCAGGATTTCTCCTCATCAGATCGGGCTCTCCGACCTGCTCGCGGCGGCCTCGCTCACCGACGAGTTGCCCAAGGCACTCGTCCTCTTCGGCATCGAGCCGAAGGTGATCGAGATGGGCCTGGGGCTCTCCGGAGATGTGGAGGAGGGCATGCCGAAACTGCTCGATGCGGTTGTCGGGGAACTCCGGCGCCTCGGATGCGATGTCCGGCCTCTTGCGGACGTCCCCGACAAGCGCAGCATGTGGTCGCCGGTGTGAGGTAAAATAGGGCATGTGCCTCGCCATACCTTCAAGGATCGTGGAACTGGAGGAGTTCCGGGCTGTTGTGGACGTATACGGCGCCCGACGCGAGATCAATCTCATGCTCATGCCCGAAGAGGTGGGCATCGGGGATTACGTTCTGGTCCATGCCGGTTTTGCCATTCAGAAGGTTGAGGACGTCGTGGCCAAAGAGGCCCTCGAACTCATCTCTACCATCATCGAGGCTGTTGAAGCGGAAGACGCTCGCGATCTGCCTGCAGATCCATCCTGAGCGCTGACGTTTTCCGGTTTGCCCCTCTCCTGATTCACTAATACAGCTTCCAGGATCATTGCTGCTCTTTCGCTGACGGTGTATTGACACGGCCATACCCTGTTGCTACGATGAGATTAGAAGAATCTATTTCCAGTGAGGGAGAGATAACGATGAAACTTCCATTGCAGGTTGTATCCCGAGATTTTGAACTCACCGACGCGATCAGGGCCGAGATATCGAAAAAGGCGGATAAGCTGGATAAGTTCTATGACGGGATTATGCGCTGCAGGGTGGTCCTGGAGACACCGCATCGTCATAAACAGGAGGGGATTCTCTATAACGTGCGGATCGAGATGACGATACCCGGCAATGAAATAGTTATCAAACGGGAGCCCCACGAAGACCTCTATGTGGCCATCCGCCAGACATTTGATGCCGCCGGCCGCAAACTCGAAGACTACGCGAGGAAGCAGAGGGGCGATGTCAAACGCCACGATGAGGCGCCGGTCGCCCGTGTGAGTTCGCTGTTCCCTGACAAGGGTTATGGATTCCTCACCACCAGTGACGGCAGGGAGATATATTTCCACAGGAACAGCGTCCTGAACAACAACTTCAAGGGCCTCAAGGTAGGCACTGAGGTCAGGTTCGCTGAAGAAGAAGGGGACAAGGGCCCGCAGGCGAGCAGCGTTGCCGTCACCAGGCTGTAGCGCCTGTTTCGCGGGAGGCTGCTTCCGTGTCTCCCGCAGGCGCGGGATGGAGATTGGTCACGGCTGCCGACATTTGTTTATAATACAATATGCGAATATTGCTCGTTGAAGATGAACAGAATGTGGCTGCCTTCATCAGGAAGGGGCTTGAGGAAGAATTCTACGCCGTGGACATGGCTGAAGACGGCAAGGAAGGACTGTCTCTGGCCACTTCCCGGGAATACGACCTCATCATACTGGATTTGATGCTGCCCGAGATGGGGGGTATCGAGCTCTGCAAGAGATTGAGGGCAGCCGGCCTGAAGACCCCGATTCTGATGCTCACCGCCCTTGACTCTGTCGGCAAGAAGGTAGAGGGACTCGAGAGTGGGGCAGACGACTATCTCACCAAGCCTTTTGCCTTTTCCGAACTCCTTGCCAGGATCAAGGCGCTGCTCAGGAGGATTCCGGATTCCATCAATGAACTGGGCCTCGGAGACTTGCGCGTTGACCTGCTGTCCCGCCGGGTCTACAGGGGCGACAAGGAGATCGTGCTGACCCAAAAGGGGTTTGCGATCCTCGAGTACCTCTTAAGGAACAAGGGGCGGGTGCTGACCAGAACGCAGATCATTGAAAACGTCTGGGGGTACAACCATGATCCCCATACCAATGTCGTTGACGTGCACATCAAATTTCTGAGGGAAAAAATTGATACAGGATACCCCAAGCGCATTATCCATACCGTTCGGGGCGCCGGATATGTCCTGAAACTGGAAGATGATCAGTAAGACGTACAGGTTCAAACTCACCGTTGTCTACACATCTGTTGTCCTTTTTCTCTTTTCGGTCTTCGGCGTGACATTGTATCTGAGATACCAAAGCATGGTGGATGACAATCTGGACGAGTATCTGCTGCGGGAGGCACGTGACGAGCTGGTGCATGAGATCAACTCACGGCTGGCTTGGAACGCGGGGGTCATCAAACGGTATGGGGATGAATACTACGAAGTGGTGAATAGAAAGGGGGAGGTGTTGATAACCTCCCTGAGCGCAGAGAGCCCGCAGTGGCCTCTCCACCGCGACCTCATGATGAAGGCATTCAAGGGCGCCCCGCAACTGGTCACGTTCGCGTACCGGGGCGAAAACTTTCGGATGCTCTATTTCCCGGTTAGTGAGGAACGCATCCTCCGTGTCGCCGTCTCTCTTGCGGAAGTGCAGGACGGATTGAGGGACCTCAGGCGGTTATTTTTCTACCTGGCTCCGGTAATTGTGATCATTTCCTCCGGACTCAGCTGGGCCCTGTCCGGCAAGGCCCTCGCCCCCATCGTTCGGATTACCTCCCTTGCCGAGCAGGTCCGGCAGGGAAGGCTGGACACCCGGATAGATATGGAATTGAAGGGTAAGGAGATTGACGATCTCGTGAGGATATTCAACGAGATGCTGACGAGTATCCAGCGATCGGTCGACGCCCAGAAGCGATTTACGTCAGATGTATCCCACGAGATCCGGTCGCCTCTTACCTCTCTGAGAGGGGGGATTGAGGTCGCATTGCGCAAACGCCGGACGACGGAGGAGTACGAGGACCTGCTGCGGAGCAACCTGGCAGACATCATGAGGCTTTCCCGCATCACCGACAACCTCCTCTTTTTTGCCCGGGCGGACAACAATATCGTAGAGTTGCGGAAGCAGTGGTTCGACATCAACCATATGATCTGGGGGGTGATCGAACGAATGAGATACAAAGCTGAATCTGCGGGTGTTACTGTTAACGAAGAGTACGAGGAGGGCCTGGAGCTCTATGGCGATATGGACCTCCTGGAGCAGGCGATCTCCAATATCATAGACAACGCTCTCAAGTATACACCTTCGGGAGGCATGGTAACTGTCCGCTCTTCGAGGCAGGGGGACGCGCTTCAGGTAAACGTCAGCGACACGGGCATCGGCATACCGGAAAGCGACATGCCCCATGTGTTTGAGAGGTTCTACCGCGTAAGCAAGGAGCGTTCAAGAAAATCGGGAGGAACCGGACTGGGTCTCGCCATCACCCAGTGGATCATCTCCGCACACCACGGGACTATCAGCGTCAAGAGTACGCAGGGGTCCGGCAGCGTCTTCACGATCGTCCTTCCTTTAACGTCAGACTGACTCAGGGGACGCTGAAAGCGCATCGATGATTCTCATCATCTCATCTCTGGTCTGCGCCCTGAAGACCAGGTCTCTGAGGTGCTTTACATGCGAAATCCCCCGTCCGTACCAGACAAAGAATTTGCGAAAGAGCACCGTCCCCGCCCTTTCTCCGTAGTATGAATAGACCATATCCAGGTGTTTCTTCATGATGAAAACGATTTCGGAAACGGCGGGCGGTTCGGGAATCCTGCCGTGTTTCAAAAAAGCGTCCGCCTGCCGGAATATCCAGGGGTTTCCCAGTGCACCCCGTGCTATGGTGACACCGTCGCATCCGGTTTCCTCGAACATCCTCCTTATGAGAAGGGGGGAGAGGATATCTCCGCTCGCTATAAGGGGGATCGAGAGTGCCTTCTTGACCTCTCCGATGATGCGGTAGTCGACGGACCCGCTGTATCCCTGCTCCTTTGTCCTGCCGTGTATGAACACCGCTGATATTCCCGCATCCTGGGCGTGAAGGGCAACATCTCGGGCATTTACCGACGTCTCGTCCCACCCTGAACGGATCTTGACCGTGACCGGCACCCTGGCGCGTGTAACCAGGGCCTTCAGTATGTCCCGCAGCTTTTGCGGATGATGGAGAAGAGCCGCACCCTCTCCCTTTCTTGTGACTTTCGGGACTGGGCACGCCGCATTCAGGTCGACCACATCGAATTCGCGGGAAGCTATGATATCAAACGCCCTCTGCACTATGTCGGGGTCATTACCCAGGAGCTGAATACCCAGGGGGCGGTCCAAAGGGACAGTAACCAGCATCCTGCCGGTCGTCCTGCTTTGATGGACAAGGGAACTGGCGCTTATCATTTCCGTAAATGCCAGCTCACACCCGAAGAGGCGATTGATGAGTCTGAAGGGCAGGTCGCTGATACCCGACAGAGGTGCGAGGATGAGCGGCGAATCAAGACTCAGGCTACCGATCTTCAGCATGATATATTGTAAAGGACCAGCGCTATAATTTCGACATGCCCGGCGGTATTTCCGGGGAGAGGCTTCATATCCGGAAAAGTATGTGCTCTCTATCCGAAGGAATACAGTTCTTCGACCGTTATGATGACAGACTCTCTCAGGGCGGCAAGGTTGTACCCCCCCTCCAGGCTAAAGACGGACGGCACGTTCGCAGCAGCAGACAAAAGGCTCCGTACGATAGTCCTAATGCCGTCATTGCTCACCCGAAGTCCTGCAAGAGGGTCACTGACATGAATGTCATAGCCCGCAGAAACGATCATGATATCAGGACTGAAATCCCGCACGACACCCGGAAGGGTGTCGTGATAGGCTGCATAGAATTCGGCATCCCCTGCTCCCTGGTCCATCGGAATATTGCGCGTAAATCCGGAGCCCTTTCCCCTTCCCCGCTCAGAGGCACTTCCCGTGCCCGGGTAATGAGGGTATTGGTGTGTGCTGAAGTAAAAGACCGTATCATCTTCCTCAAAGATATGCTGTGTTCCATTGCCGTGATGGACGTCAAAGTCAGCGATAAAGACCTTCGCATAGCCCAATTTCCGTGCCTCACGCGCAGCCACCGCGACATTATTGAATAGGCAAAACCCCATGGCCCTGTCTGCCTCAGCGTGATGCCCGGGCGGCCGCACGGCGCAGAAGGCCCGGTCGATAACGCCCTCCCTGCATTTCCCAACCGCATCCAGAACAGCTCCGGCGGCAGCATGTGCGGCCCCGAGCGAATGCGGTGACACGTAGGTATCAGCATCGAAGTAGCCGGTAAAGGACGCCAGGGACTCATAGTAGGTCTTGCTGTGTACGGAAAGAATCTCTGCCGGACGCGCTGGACGGGGTTTCAGGTGCACGAGTTTTTGCCATAGAGATGCGTCCTTGAGCCCATCGTTTATAGCCATCAGGCGATCAGCTGATTCAGGATGACCGGGAGGATTCCTGTGCTCCAGATAGATGTCGTCATAGAAGTAGCCGACTCTTTTCATAGGACCATTCTACCACGTCCAAAGCGTAACTCAGGCCCAAAAAAGAGGGCAGGGGGATTCCCTGCCCTCTTTGTACGACTGATAAGGCTTCTCTTTAGAACAGCCCGCTCACCTTTCCGGTGTTGACGTCCACGTCGATCCTCCTGAAGGCGGGGTTCGAGCTCGTCCCGGGCATGAGGCTGATCGTGCCCGCGCAGGGGCAGAGGAACTTCGCACCGGAGTAGATGAGCACGTCCCTGATCGGCAGGGTCCAGCCTTTGGGCACGCCCTTGACTGCAGGGTCGTGGCTGAGGCTCAGGTGGGTCTTGACCATCATGGTGGCGTAGTCGGCGTACTGAGGGTCCTCTTCCAGCATCTTGGCCTTTGCCTCGGCCTCCGGCAGCCAGGAGACGCTGTCCGCGCCGTAGACCTCCTTGGCGATCTTGGATACACGGTCGCGCAGTTTCATATCCAGAGGATAGAGGAACTTGAAGTCGTTTGTCTCCTTGCAGGCGTCGATGACGGCGTCGGCCAGTTCCAGCGCGCCCTCACCGCCCTTGAGCCAGTGCTGCGACTCGGCGCAGCGGGCGCCTGCCGCTTCCGCTGCCTTCTTGACCACCGCCACCTCGGCGTCCGTGTCTGTATAGAACCGGTTGATGCAGACGACCGGGTTGATGCCGGACTTGCGGATGACGTTGATCATATGGACCATGTTGGCGCAGCCCTTTTCGACCAGGGCGATGTTCTCCTTGGTGTACTCGTCGGGCAGGGCCTTTCCGGCAACGACCTTGGGGCCTCCGCCGTGCATCTTCAGCGCCCGGACCGTGGCGGTGAGCACCGACACATGGGGCTTCAGGCCGCTGAAGCGGCACTTGACGTTCCAGAACTTCTCGAAGCCGATGTCAGCCGCAAAGCCGGACTCGGTGACGTGGTAGTCGAACAGCTTCAGGCCCACCCGGTCGGCGATGATGGAGGACTGCCCGACGGCGATGTTGGCGAAGGGCCCCGCATGGACGAAGCAGGGGTTGTATTCAGCCGTGCACATGAGGGTGGGGTTGATGGTGTTGCGCATGAAGGCGGCCATGGCGTTGCCCACTTCCAGGTCGCCGGTGGTGACGGGCTTGCCGCTCTTGTCGAAGGCGACGGTGATCTTGTTGAGGCGGTTCTTCAGATCGGCCAGGTCGTTGGCGACGGAGAGGATCGCCATGCACTCAGAGCCCACGGCGATGCCGAACTTCGACTGCATCATGAAGCCGTCCTGTCTGCCGCCCATGCCTATGATTATATTGCGGAGGCTCTGGGCGCAGAAGTCCATGATCCAGCCCATCTCCACGCGGGTGGGATCGATGTCCAGCCTTCTCATCTTGGTGAGCCGCGCCAGCTGCTCGTCGTTGTAGTTGCGCTCGTGCTGCATCCGGGAGGTCATCGCCACCATCGCCAGGTTGTGGGCGTTCATGATGTCGTTGATGTCGCCGGTGAGGCCGAGGGAGAACTCGGTCATGGGGATCAGGAGTGAATTGCCGCCGCCAGCAGCAGTGCCCTTGACGTTCATGGTGGGGCCGCCGGAGGGCTGGCGCAGTGCTCCGCCCACGTTGACGCCGCGCTTGCCAAGGCCTTCCATCAGGCCGCAGGAGGTCGTGCTCTTGCCTTCGCCCAAGGGGGTGGGGGTAATGGCGGTCACCTCGATGTACTTGCCGTCGGGCTTGCCCTTGAGACGCTCGATGACCTTGAGAAAGTCGATCTTCGACAGGCGGCCCATGGGAAGCATCTCATCCTTGTGCAGTCCCAGTTTCTCACGCCACTCCTCGGGAGTGGGCATCTTCTTTTCGGCTTCTTCGGAAATCTGCCAGTCGGCTAGTTTCGTTGCATCGTACGGCATACTTCATCCTCCTTTATCGTTGTAATAGTGATGAAAAAGCAGATCAGAACCGGCCATGAGGATGCCGGGTACGGCGACGTTCCCCGCGGGAGATACTGCAGACCCCAAGGAGTACTTATCAAATAATAAGAAAAACTTATGATTAAATCAATAAAAAAATGCTGCAGCTGCTCAGTAACTGATGAGGGCGTTCAGAAACTTATTATTCATATGCCGGAGGTTCTTGCACATGACGAGGGCCATCTGCTTCATGATTTTGAAGGCGAGGGTGACGTTCTCCCTTTCGAGCTTCTCAAAGTCCTCCTTGCCGATGAGGAAGATGTCGGTGTTCTCGGCAGCCATGGCGATGGCCTCATGCTTCCTCTTTTCGAGGATCGAGAGCTCCCCGAAGAAATGGCCCTTGCCGAAGACCGCAAGGGTCTGTTTCCAGCCGTCAGCCGTGACCTTGGAGATCTCCACCTTGCCGGAGTTGATAAGATAAAGCCCCCGCGTATCTTCCTTCTCCTTGAAGATCTGCTCTCCCTTCTTGAATTTGAGCCTCTGGATTATCTTGGACATGGCGGCCAGTTCCCTGCTGTTAAGACCCTCGAACAAAACCTGCTGCGGCAATAACTTGTTCATAACCCTGTCTCCTTCGGTCCGCTTGTTTGACCCTATTGGCGCTCAGCCCAAGTATTTTACCTTCTTTTTCTCTTATATGAAAGGGAGCCGGGCGGTCAGCGCCCGGTCTCCTTCTCGACCCTGACGGCGCATACCTTTAGTTCGGGGATCTTGCATACCGGGTCGAGCTCTGCATTTGTGAGCATGTTTGCAGCCGCTTCATGGTAGTGAAACGGGATGAACACCAGGCCCCTCGCAGGCCTGTCGGATATCCTCGCCTTCAGTTTGATGCTGCCGCGCCTGGAGGATACCCTGAGCATCTCTCCGTCATCCGCCCCAAGCTCACGGGCGTCATCGGGGTGTATTTCGATATAAGCCTCTGGCGCCACCTCGTTCAACTCCGGCACCCTCCTGGTCATGGAGCCGGTGTGATACTGGAAAAGCTGTCTCCCCGTCGTAAGAATAAAAGGATAATCGGCATCGGGAAGCTCTTTGGAGGGCTCGAAACTAACGGGTGTAAAGGCGGCCTTTCCCCGGGGGAAGCCCCCTTTGAACAGGTAGGGGGTGCCCGGATGATCGGGAGTGGGGCAGGGCCACTGCAGCCCGGCTTCTTCCAGACGTCCATAGGTGACTCCCGCCACCGCCGGCCACAGGCCTCCGATCTCCTGGAGCACCTCTTCCATGCAGTTATATCGCATCTCGGAGCCGAGCCGGCCGGCGATATCCATGATGATGGAGCTGTCTTCACGGGCCAGGCCGGGCGGCGTCACGGCCCTTCGCACCTTCTGAAGCCTCCGCTCGGTATTAGTGAAAGTGCCTTCCTTTTCGGCGAAGCAGGAAGAGGGCAGCACAACGTCGGCCAGCCTCGCTGTCTCGGTCATGAAGATGTCCTGGACCACCAGAAAATCGAGACTCTGAAGGGCCTTTTTGGTGTGCTGCATGTCCGGGTCGCTGATCATTGGATTTTCGCCCATGATATAAAGTGCCTTGAGACTACCCTCGTGAGCCGCAAGGACCATCTCGGTGGCGGTCAGGCCGGGCTTCGGAGAAAGCTCTGTCGACCACGCCTCCGCAAATTTCTGCCTGATGGCGGGCACGTCCACCCTCTGATAGCCCGGGTACTGGTTCGGGATGCAGCCCATGTCCGTGGCGCCCTGGACATTGTTCTGCCCCCTCAGGGGATTGACCCCCGTGCTCTCCTTGCCAAGATTGCCGGTCATCAGCGCCAGGTTCGCTACGGAAAAGACATTCTGCGTCCCGTGGGAATGCTGCGTTATCCCCATCGTATAGTAGATAGCAGGACGTTTGGCCTTCCCATAGAGGAGGGCCGCCTTCACTATGTCCTTTGCCGGCACGCCGGTAATCTTCTCCGCCTTCTCGGGGGTGATATCCTCGATGCTCTTTTTGAAGGCATCGAAACCCTCGGTTCGGTCCGCGATGAACTGCTTGTCGATCAGCTTCTCCTTCAGCAGGACGTGCATGATGGCGTTGAGTAGGGCAACGTCGGTGCCGGGCCGGTGCTGGAGCCAGATGGCCGAGAACCTCACCAGGTCGATCTTGCGGGGGTCGGCCACGATGATCTGCGCGCCCCTGCGATACGCCTTCTTCATCCGCAGCCCGATGATGGGATGCGTCTCGGTAGTGTTGGAACCGATGACGAAAAGCAGATCGTTGTTCTCTATTTCGGGGATGGAATTAGTCATAGCCCCGGAGCCGAAGACGGTGGCCAGACCGGCCACGGTGGCGCTGTGTCAGAGCCTGGCGCAGTGATCGACGTTGTTCGTCCCGATCACCGCGCGCATGAATTTCTGGAAGAGGTAATTCTCCTCGTTGGTGCAACGCGCGGATGAGAGCCCGCCGATGGCATCGGGACCGTGCTTCTTCCCAATCTTCGAGAGGCGTGAAGCGATGAGGTCCAGCGCCTCGTCCCAGGATGCCTCCCTGTGGACGCCCTTTTCCTTTATGAGGGGCGTCTTCAGCCGGTCCCGGCTGTGCACGAAGGTATATCCGAACCGCCCCTTGGGGCAGAGCCACCCCTCGTTGATGGTGTCGTCCCGGGAGGAGACCCGGACGATCTCATTGCGTCTCACATGGAGGGTGAGGCTGCAGCCGCAGCCGCAATAAGGGCAGGTCGTGTCGATCTCCCTGACGTCCTTCTGCCTGCCGCGCTGCGTCCAGGCCTTGCCGGTCAGCGCACCCGTAGGACAGACTGAAACGCACTGGCCGCAGAACTCGCAGGAGAGGTCTTTCTCAAAGGGTGGACAGATCTTTGCGTTGAATCCGCGGTAGGCTATATCGATAGCCCCCACCCCCTGCACCTCCTCACAGACACGAACGCATTTGCCGCACAGAATGCACTTCTCCATGTCACGACCTATGAACGGGTTGTGATCCTTCCCGGTATAACACCTTCTCTCTCCCTCAAACCGGTTATCACTGACGCCATAGAAATACGCCAGTTCCTGTAAAGTGCAATCTCCCGCCTTCTCGCAGACCATGCAGTCGTTAGGATGATCCGAAAGGATAAGTTCAAGAATGGTCTTGCGCATCCTTTCAATCGCGGGAGTGGTGGTTGCAACCTCCATATCGGCAGCCACGGGGGTAGTGCAGGACGTCACAGGCCGGTTGATTCCCTTCACCTCGACGATGCAGAGCCTGCAGCCGCCATAAGGAGTCAGTTTCGGGTGATGACACAGTGTTGGAATCGGGATGTCGGCAGACCGCGCCGCATCGAGGATGGTCGTCCCCTCAGGAACCGTAACCCGCAACCCGTTTATCGTCAGATGTAGCATGATTATCCCTTGCCTATTGCCTTGAATTTACACGCATCGAAACATGCTCCGCATTTCACGCAGACCTCCGGGTCTATGGCGTGAGTCTGTTTGCGTTCCCCGGTAATCGCACCCGCCGGGCAGACCCGTTTGCAGGCGCCGCACCCCTTGCAGAAATCCTTTAGAACGACAAATGAAAGCAGATCGCGACAGACTCCCGCAGGGCACTTCTTCTTTGTTATATGGGCCTCGAATTCATCCCTGAAGTACTTGATCGTGCTGAGCACGGGATTAGGCGCTGTCTGACCGAGACCGCAAAGAGACGTGGCCTTGATATCGTTGGCCAGACTTTCAAGGAGTTCGATGTCCCCCAGTCTGCCCTTGCCTGCGGTGACACGCTCAAGTATCTCCAGAAGTCGTTTCGTACCTATCCGGCAAGGGACACACTTGCCGCATGATTCGGACTGGGTAAACTGAAGAAAAAACTTTGCAATGTTGACCATGCAGTCCGTTTCGTCCAGAACAACCATGCCGCCTGAACCCACGATTGAACCGACCCGGGCGAGCGATTCGAAATCAACGGTAATGTCCAGGAGTTCTGCCGGGATACAGCCGCCCGAGGGACCACCGGTCTGCACTGCCTTGATCTTCCGGTTGTTCTCTATACCGCCGCCGATATCGAAGATGATCTCGCGCAGCGGTATGCCCATCGGTACTTCGATAAGACCCGAATTTCTGATCTTGCCGGTCAGGGCAAAGACTTTTGTGCCCTTACTCTTTTCCGTACCAAAGGATGCGTACCATTCTGCCCCCTTGCGAATAATATGGGGTATGTTAGCGAGGGTTTCGACGTTATTGATGACTGTTGGTTTTCCCCAAAGGCCTTTATACACAGGGAAGGGCGGCTTTGCCCTCGGCATCCCGCGCAGGCCCTCGATCGAGGCGATAAGGGCCGTCTCCTCGCCGCACACAAAGGCCCCGGCCCCAAGCTTTACCCTGATGTCAAAGTTAATCCCTGATCCAAGGATATTTTTCCCGAGGAAAGAACGCTCCCGAGCCTGTTTCAGGGCGTTCCTGAGACGCTCGACAGCCAGGGGGTATTCGGCCCGGATATAGACATATCCCTTGTCAGCTCCGATGGCAACAGCGCCGACCGTCATGCCCTCGATCACTGCATGGGGATTGCCCTCAATGACCGAGCGGTCCATAAAGGCGCCGGGATCTCCCTCGTCAGCATTACAGATGATATATTTCTGGGATGCATCAACGGATCGGCAGATCTCCCACTTGACGCCGGTGGGAAATCCGGCTCCGCCCCGTCCCCTGAGGCCTGACTTCTTGATAAGGGCTATCGTTTCGGCAGGCGTCATCTTTACAGCCTGCTCAAGCGCGCTATATCCGCCAGCAGAAATATAGGAGTCGATATCCTCGGGATTGATATTTCCGCAGTCCGACAGAACAACCTTGATCTGTTTGTCATGGAACTGGTGGTAGTCCTCGCCGACAGCCCATTCCTGAACCGGGTTCCCGCCCACGACATGCTCCTCAATAATCCGTTCAACCATGTCGGGCTTGATATACTGATAGGTTGTCTTATCGCCGTTGCGGATCACATCTACCAGAACGTCTTTTGCACACAGCCCCCTGCAGCCGACCTTGTGGATGGAACAATGCTTCCGGATATCAGCCCTGATCCCCTTCGTGGCGAGCTGGTCGGCGAAGACAGCCATCACATCGGCGCCTCCGGCAGCGATGCCGCCGGTCCCCATGCATATCCGGATGGTCAGGCTACTTTTCATGAGGTTCCTCACGAAGCTTCTTGACCTCCCTGATCAGGCTGTCAGACGACATCTTGCCGAATACTTTGTTGTTGATGATCGCCACCGGTGCAATACTGCAAGCTCCCACACAATTGACCTTCTCCAGGGTGAATTCCCTGTCATCGGTTGTGTGTTGACCTTCGGCAAGATTCAGTTCCTTGGAGAGTCCGGTAATCAGACGTTCCGACCCCTTAACGTGGCAGGCGGTGCCGCAACAGGTGGTGATAATGTTCTTTCCGCGGGGCGCAAGATGGAACTGGGCATAAAAAGTTGCAATTCCGAAGAAGCGGCTGGCAGGGACATCAAGCCGCTTTGCAAACCAGAAGACAGAGTCTTCCGGGATATATCCAAATTCGTCCTGAATTTCCTGCAGCAGGGATATGATGTTCCCTTCACTATCGAGAAAGGACTGGTATATCTTTTCTAGGATTTTTTCCATACAAATCAATTAATATATCGCTATGGAGTTGAAAGTTATCACATAGCCAGAAAGAGTGTCAAGGAAAACAAAGTAAAATGTTGATTAATAATTTTAATATCGATATTGGCCGGCATAAAATCACGCAAAAACAGCATTTAGCTGGATTTTTTTTATCGGGAGGAACAATGCTTAACAGATGTGCGGGGTTACTCGTTGCCGTAGTCGCCATCCTTGTGGCGTCATACGCTCATGCTGAGATTCTCCTTGACAGGGTTGTGGCTGTCGTCAACCAGGATGTGATCACCTGGAGCGAACTGTACAAGAATATGGAAATGGACGCATCACCTCAGCTTAGAGCGGTGAAAGACGACGAGAGGAGAAAGATCTTTAAGGAAAATGAAGCTTCTTTCCTTGAGTCACTGATCAACCTGAAGCTGCAGATCCAGGAGGCTGCGGCACTGGGGATGAATGTCGGCGATGATGAGGTCAAGGAGGGCATCGACTCGGTAAAGAAGAAGTATGGCATGTCTGAAGAACAGTTTAAGGACTCTCTGAAAAAGGAGGGATTTACCTATGAGGAATACCGAAAGCGATTCCGCGAACAGATCATCGTCGGGAAGGTGGTCAATAATCAGGTGCGGAGTAAGGTCCTTGTGACCGACAGCGATATAAACAAATACATCGCCGATGCCGTCGAGAAGGGTGAGAACCTCGACGGGTACCGAATAAGCCAGATCTTTTTTAAGAAGCCCCGCAACGAAGAGGCGCGACGAAATCTTGAGGAGAAAGCCGCTGATATCTTCCGGAGGCTTGGCGCCGGAGAAAACTTTGCAGATCTCGCAAAAAAATTTTCCGAGGATGCCTCTGCTTCGGCTGGCGGGGATATCGGCCTGATCAAGAAGAACCTTCTTCTGAAGGAGTTCTCGGAGGCATTATCCGGCATGAAATCCGGGGAGGTGAGCAAGCCTTTCTGGACAGAGCGCGGGCTGCATATAATCAAGCTGACCGAAAAAACCGATCCCAAGGACGCGAAGGAACTGCAGGAAGAGGCCCGCAAGGCTCTCACCGAAAAAATGTCGGCTGAGAGATATAATGCCTGGATCAAGTCCCTTAGAGAAAAGGCTTTCATCGAGATACGGCTTTAGAGCCGAAACACCGGGAGGCTCATGACCATGTTAACGATTAGTGTCCTTGCATCAGGCCGGGGCTCCAACTTTCAGTCGATTATAGATGCCGTCAAGAATGGCCGGCTGCAGGCGACGATATCACTGCTCATCACAGATAATCCTGATGCCTTTGCTATTCAGCGTGCCCACGATGGCGGGATTGAACATCTGGTTATGCAGCCAAAAATATTTCGTTCGAGAGACGAATACTATCAGGCTGTCGCCAATGAACTGCACAGACGCGGCACCGACCTGGTTGTCCTTGCGGGGTTTATGAGAATAATCGGGAAGCCGCTCGTGGAAGCCTTTCCCAACAAGATTATGAATATCCATCCGGCCCTCCTTCCGGCATTTCCGGGGCTGCACGGCCAGAAGCAGGCTTTAGATTATGGCGTGAAGATATCAGGCTGCACCGTCCATTTCGTGGATGAAGGAATGGATACCGGCCCGATTATCATCCAGGCCGCAGTGCCGGTGCGGGACGAAGACTCCGAAGAAACGCTCTCGAACCGGATTCTCCAATTCGAACATAAAATCTATCCGGAAGCGATACGGCTCTTTAGCGAGGGACGACTTGAAGTTGTCGGCCGAAGGGTCAGGGTAAAGGGTTCTCCCCCGGATGATCGGGGGTTGACGAGTCCCTCTCTGGGCTAGATCTCTCCTCCCGCGCCTTCAGGATCTTTTTTAGCCGGCTACGTGCGCTGTTAAACATCTGAATGCAGCTAATGTCCCGGTAATCGCGGTATGTATACGGCAACGATTGAAAACAGGCGTTCTCACAAAACAACTCCAGCTCGGCATATACTCCGCTGCCGAGACAGATTCGATGAGAATAATTCTTCCACGAGGCAAGCACTACCTTGGCGAGGGTGATATATCCGGGGTCAAGGTTTATCCGTCTCTTCCCCTCGCAGGACAGCCGGCCTTCTATGCTGCTGACAGCGTGCTTTGCCCGCACCAGGCCCGCGGGATCCACCACATCTGAAAAAAAGACAAAGCGTCTCATCAGCGGGGAGCCCAATTCCTTCTGGTAATAGTCGCTCACATCCCACGGGTAGGCACTGCTGAGAAAGAGAACTGGTCCAAAAACGACCTTCAGGTCGTCGAGGGCAACATCGAAGATCATCTCGTCGGAAAAAAGAGATCCTACGAAAAAGAGGGCGTCTTCAGGGCGTCTGGCAACACCCATTATTCCTTGAGCAGGGCGGTGATAAGCGATTTGGCCTCAGGAGAATTCCAGTCCGCGCCTCCGATAACCCGCTGTTTAAGAATACCCTTCTTGTCTATAAGGTACGTCTCCGGAACTCCCGTGACGCCAAAGTCGCGCGCAGCAATCGAATCCTTGTCATCGAACACGGGAAAGGAAAAACCAAGGGCCTTTAGGTAGGCTAGGGCGTCGGAGGGGCTGTCTTTGTAGAGCAGGGTAACCATTACGAAGGAGTCATTCTGCATCATTTCTTTATAAAGGGCGTCTAGGGAGGGCATCTCGTCCTTGCACGGCTGGCACCAGGAAGCCCAGAAATTGACAAGCACCACCTTGTCCCGAAGGTCAGCCGGTGTAAGCAGCCTTCCGTTTCGGGAATCGACAGCAGAAAAGGCGGGCGCAGGCAGGCCGACCGCAACTTCTTTCGGGGAAGTCCCGTGTCGGCTGCTCACGACGATCAGTGCCGCTCCGCCGAGCAGGAGGGCCAGGAGGATTATGGTCCTGCTCTTCACCGGGTCAGTTGACCCCGGAAAGAATGGAAACCTCGTCCGCTGCTACGAAAACGGGTGTGTCGGCCTCCAGAATGACCCTCACCTTATTCGACCCCTTAAATCTGCCTTTCAGAAGTTCTTCGGAAAGCGGGTCCTCGATCACTTTCTGGATGGCACGTCGCATGGGCCTGGCGCCGTACGCGGGTTTGTAATAATGGTCGAGAATCCAATCCTTGACTTCCTGTGACACCTCGACGATCAGCTCCTGATCGATAAGCTGCCGGTTGGTCTCCTCGATGAGGAGGTCAATAATAGAAATCAGATGCTTCTTATCGAGTGGATGGAAGACGACAATCTCGTCAACGCGATTAAGAAACTCAGGGTTAAAGGCCTTGCGCAGCTCCGCAAGGACATTGTCTTTTATGTTGTCGTAGATCTCTCCCTTTTCGTGGCGCTGGAATCCCAGAGGAGTTGCCTTTTCAATTATCCTGGCCCCGATATTGGAGGTCATGATAATCACCGTATTACGGAAATCCACCCTCCGGCCGAAACTGTCCGTAAGAACGCCTTCATCAAGGACCTGGAGAAGGATGTTAAAGACATCCGGATGGGCCTTTTCAATCTCATCGAAGAGTATGACTGAGTACGGTTTCTTGCGAACCTTTTCCGTAAGCTGGCCGCCTTCCTCATATCCCACATATCCCGGAGGCGCCCCGGTGAGTTTCGAGACATTGAAACGCTCCATGTACTCGGACATATCTATCTTGATAAGGGAGTTTTCATCATTGAACAGGAAGCTTGCCAAGGCCTTGGCAAGTTCGGTCTTGCCGACGCCCGTGGGGCCAAGGAAGAAGAAAGAACCGATTGGCTTCTTGCTGCTCTTGAGACCAGCCCTCGATCTCCTCAGCGCCTTTGACACCGCCTTAACCGCCTCGTCCTGGGCAATGATGCGGAGGTGCAGTTCCTCTTCCATGCGCAGGAGCTTCTCGGATTCCTTCTCTTCGATCTTGGCGATCGGAATCCCTGTCATCTTGGCCACCGTGTACGCAACGTCTTCTTCAAGGATCACCGGGATCTCCTTGTTCAGGTCATCTCTCCACTTCTTCTGCGTCTCTTCC
Source organism: Nitrospirota bacterium (assembly GCA_021825365.1). Taxonomy (GTDB): domain Bacteria; phylum Nitrospirota; class Thermodesulfovibrionia; order Thermodesulfovibrionales; family UBA6898; genus JAKAGF01. The sequence continues at coordinate 39,575 of JAKAHR010000001.1, forward strand.
AATACCCTCTTCATCTTCTCCTCTTCGGAACGCAGGGAGGATGCCTTGTCGAGGTCGTGGAGCTTTACGTACAGATTCTTCTCTTTCGAAAGCCTGCTGATCTTGTACTCCAGTTCTTTGAGCTCCTGGGGAGGAGTAAAGCGTTTCAGCTTGATTCGCGACCCCGTCTCGTCGATAACGTCGATCGCCTTATCCGGCAGAAAACGGTCGGGGATATACCGGTCGGATAACCGCGCCGAGGCATTGACCGCCTCAGAACTGATCTTGACCCGATGATGCGCCTCGTACCGCGAGCGGAGACCTGAAAGAATAGCGATGGTGCTGTCGATGTCCGGCGGCTGTATGTAGATCGGCTGGAACCTTCTCTCCAGGGCGCGATCCTTTTCAATGTATTTCCGATATTCGTCAGGGGTCGTAGCACCGATGCACTGGATCTCGCCCCGGGAGAGGGCGGGCTTCAGCATACTGGAAGCGTCGATGGATCCTTCCGCAGCTCCCGCTCCGATAAGGGTATGGAGTTCGTCGATGAACAAAATTATGTTGTCGATCTGGACGATCTCCTTCATCACGATCTTCAGCCGTTCTTCAAACTGCCCTCGATACTTGGTGCCGGCGATGAGAGCGCCGAGGTCAAGCGAGATGATCCGCTTACCCATGAGATTTTCAGGCACGTCTCCGGCAATGATCTGCTGACAGAGTCCTTCAACGATGGCGGTCTTTCCGACGCCGGGCTCACCAATGATCACCGGATTGTTCTTCATCCTCCTGCCGAGCACCTGCAATACCCGCTCTATCTCATCCTCTCTGCCGATGACCGGATCGAGACGGTTCTCCTTGGCCATCTGCGTCAGGTCCCTGCCGAATTCGTCGAGGGCAGGGGTCGCGCTCCTCTTCTCCCGCGTATGCGTGTAGGATTTCATGGAAAGATTGATGGTCAGTTGGCGGGCGCCCAGGAGGTTGGCGCCGAGGTTGCGAAGAATCTTGCCGGCGATGCCTTCATCCTCCCTGACCAGGCCGAGAAGGAGATGCTCGCTCCCGATATAGTTATGCCCGAGAAGCCGGGCCTCTTCAACCGCCAGTTCAAGGACCTTCTTGGCCCGCGGCGTAAAAGGGATATCCCCAAAAGTCAGAAGGTTCATGCCCGCGGGGAGATTCCTCTCGATCTCCATCCTGAGTTCCTCGACGGTCAGCCCCATCTTCTTCAGAATGGCAACAGGCAAGCCGTCATCTTCCCTCAGGATAGCCAGCAAGAGATGCTCTGTCCCGAGGTAGTCGTTTTGTCTTTTTTCCGCCTCTTCCTTGGCGAAAATGATTACTTTTCTGCCCCGTTCAGTAAATTTCTCAAACATCGTCAACTCCTTTTGAGAACCTTAAAGTTCCTACTAAAATAATACTTTCTTTCCGGGGCCAAAGTCAATGACGAGGGGGACTTACAGCACGCAAGGCCGCGCCAGACAATAAAAAAAGCGCCGACCCCCTGGGCCGGCGCCGGCTTTCTTGGATCAGTGAGATATCCCTCTGCTATTGCAAACTACAACAGGGAAGGGCGGACAGCTGATTATCCTTCCCTGTCAGCATTGATGAGATACTTGGCGGCTACGGAGGCGAGGGAGAAAGGAGCCGAACCGCCCTGCTTCAGCTGGCGGAGCGTATCCATGTCGCTCTTCCACGCGAGGTGGCCGGGAGCCAAGAGGCAAACCGTCCCCGGTTCATGCTTAAGGAAGAGCTTGTTGTCCCTGTAATAATAGAAGTCTTCGTTTACCTCAGTAGGATAAATTCGCATGAAGGGCGGGATGTCGCAGGGGTGGAACCAGAGCTTGATTTCTCTCGCTGCGTCTTCGATCGTGGCGGAAGCATGAATCAGGTTGTCCATGCGCTCACCCACCACATTGCCTGCCGCGTCCTTCAGGGGGACCAGGGTGCCTAGGGCGCGGATGGTGCCCGGTTTCTGTTCCCGGGCGACATGGGGATTGGTCGGACCGCAGATATCACGTATCTTTTGTGTCGCCCCGGGTCCCTGATAGACGAGGGCAATGACCCTTCTCTTCCAAGGCGCCTCAGCATAGTGAAGCTGCCCCATAATATAATCCAGCAACGAATCATAAAAAATCTTTCCCCTGTGTTCAGCATAATGCTCTTCAGCAAGCATTCTGCTTACATATACGATCTTTGCGCCGGCGAACCGCAATCCCGTGTGAAATTCGGATAACTGGGAAAGCACGTACCCGGTCAGCGAGTTCTTTAACGCATCCGGTTTTATCAGTACGAGCGTCTGCTCGTAGTTTTCTCTCGACTCCATGGTTCCTCCTGTTAATATTATCGTTGGATTGTGTCAAGCATCGCCCTGACAGCCTCGACCGAGGATGCAAAGGCAGTCGTCTCGGCTGGTGTCAGGGGCAGTTCGATGATCTTCTCTGCCCCGCCTCTGCCGAGCAGCACCGGGACGCCGACAAACACGCCCTGGTTGCCGTATTCACCGGTCAGGTAGGCTGCGCACGGGAGAATGCGTTTCTCATCAAGCAGAATAGCCCTCACCATCTGGACCGTTGATGCTGCGGGAGCGTAATAGGCGCTTCCGGACTTAAGAAGGGAAACGATCTCTGCACCACCATTTCTTGTCCTCTCGATCAGGGTTGTTGTGCGATTTTGGGTGAGGAGCCTGGCCAGGGGTATGCCGTTGACTGTTGTAAAACTCGGGAGGGGCACCATGAGGTCTCCGTGACCTCCCAGGACCATGCCATCCACATCAGCAGGAGAAACTCCCAGTTCCATGGAAATAAACGTCCTGAAACGGGCCGAGTCCAAAACCCCTCCCATGCCCAGCACGCGCCGGTAATCAAACCCGCACACCTCCCACGCAATGAGAGTCATCACATCCATGGGGTTTGTCACTACAATATAAATGCCTTCAGGAGACAGGCTGGCGGTGCCGGTGACAACCTCCCGAATCACCTGGGCATTGGCATGAAGCAGGTCGTCACGACTCATCCCCGGTTTTCTGGGAAATCCTGCGGTAATGACGATGATGTCGGAACCGGCTGTCAGATCGTAACTGTTCGTTCCCTGACAGGAAACCGATAGACCGGACAGCGGGGTCGCTTGCATAATATCAAGGGCCTTGCCCTGCGGAATGCCCTCTGCTATATCGAACAGTACGACATCGGCTATGCCCGTTTGCGAAAGCATGAGGGCCGTCGTCGCGCCTACATTCCCTGCGCCAATAACCGTAACTTTAGACTTCATAAGAGCAATCATTATAAATGGATATGCCGGTCAATGGCAAGCATCAGACGTGTCAGACAGGATATCCCTACAGGAATCGAAAAATCTTGACAGGAATCGAAAAATTGATATATAAATTTTGCTATACTATCCCGCTGACCGTAATCGCCAAGAGGAAGGACACGACAGAATGAGACAGATACGCATCGCAATCGCCGGCGTCGGAAACTGCGCCAGTTCACTGGTCCAGGGAATCGAGTTTTATAAGCGGTCCGCCCGGAATAACAACAATAGCATCCCGGGGCTGATGCACTACAATCTCGGGGGATACAGACCGGGAGACATCACGGTCGTCGCGGCTTTCGATATCGACAAACGGAAGGTTGGTAAGACTCTCACTGAGGCTATAGCAAGCAAGCCGAACTGCACCAAGATTTTTTACGAGATACCGCGTCGACTTCCCGTCACCGTCCAGATGGGAGCTCCCCTTGACGGCTTCTCGGAGCACCTCAACGGGTACCCGGCGGATAGACGGTTCATGGTCGCAGACAGGAAACCGGCTGACGTGGTCAAGACACTGAAACGGACGAAGGCGGACATCCTCCTGAACTATCTTCCGGTCGGCTCGGACAGGGCGACGGCACACTATGCAGAAGCCTGCCTGGAGAGCGGCGTAAGTCTTGTCAACTGCGTGCCGGTCTTCATTGTATCCAATAGAGCTTGGGCAAAGCGTTTCCAGGACAGAGGTATCCCGGCAATCGGTGATGACGTGAAGAGCCAGATCGGCGCTACCATCATTCACCGCTGCCTGACAAAGCTGTTTGAAGACCGGGGCGTCAAGATAGAGACCACGTACCAGCTGAATGTCGGAGGCAATACGGATTTCCTGAACATGCTGAACCGCTCCCGGCTGAAATCAAAAAAGATATCGAAGACCGAGGCGGTGCAGTCTCAGCTCCATATACCGCTCGATTACGACAATATTCATATCGGCCCGTCGGATTATATCCCCTGGCTCAATGATAATAAGGTCTGCTTCCTCCGGATAGAAGGGAAGGGCTTCGGTAATGTCCCTTTACACCTGGAGATGCGCCTGTCCGTTGAGGACTCGCCCAACAGCGCGGGCGTCGTCATCGATGCCATCCGTTGCTGTAAAATAGCGCGTGACAGAAAGATAGGCGGAGCGCTTATCTCTCCTTCAGCCTATTTCATGAAACATCCGCTCCAGCAATATTCTGATGACGAGGCGCGGGAAATGGTTGAAGAGTTTATCAAAGCATCGAGGGAGCGTTAACCTCTCTCCGCCATGATCGGCGAACACTTTGGTCACGTCTTTGATAAGCCCCTCGGCCGACTCGCGCGCCGTATTCCGGTAAGCCCGAACGTTTTGACCGTGACGGGTTTTCTCATCACCGTCTGCGCTTCTATCGTTCTCGTATCGAATGTCCGTCTTGGTGGATTACTCCTTATCAGCGGCGGCATATTCGACATCCTCGACGGAGTTGTAGCGCGCGTACAGGGCAGGGCCACGCTTTTCGGCGCGTTTCTCGATTCTTACCTTGACCGCTATGCCGATGGCTGTCTCCTGGTCGGCCTTGCGGTTTCCTTCTTTCGGACAGGCAATCTCCAGGGCATACTCCTCTGCCTCTCGGCCCTTGTTGGGGCCTTCATGGTGAGTTATGCGCGAGCCCGGGCTGAGGGTCTGGGAATTAACTGCAAGACAGGCATCATGGAGAGGCCGGAGAGGCTTGTGGTGCTCGCCTTTGGAACCGTAAGCGGTATCCTGATTCCCTCGCTGTGGGCTCTCTCCGTTCTTACTCATCTAACGGCTCTGCAGCGGTTGCACCGGGTCTGGCGAGCCTCTGCCGGGGGCTAAAACTCTATCCCTCTTCTGGCCTCAGTCTTTTTGCTGAAGGGATGCTTGATATCCTTCATGAAGGTAACATAGTCGGCACATTCCATGATTCTGTCCGGCGCACCCTTGCCGGTCAGGACAAGCTCAAGACCTTCCGGTTTTCCACCGAGAAAAGATAGTGCGTCTTCTTCTGAAATAACACCCTCGGCGATGAGGCAGATGAATTCGTCTATCACCATGAGATCGAATCCTCCTCCCTCATGAAACAGGGTCTTCAGCATGGAGAGTGACTTCCGCGCCTCTGCACGAAGGGAGGGCCTGTCGATATCCGGATTGAACAAAGGAGACTTGACGCTGTCGAATACTATCGTACGCACCCCGAGGGCATCCAGAGAGGCGATCTCATTGTTGGGGTCTTTTTCCTTGAAAAACTGCGCAAAGACTGTTCTGAGCCCCCTGCTACGGGCGCGAACGGCGATTCCGACAGCTGCAGTCGTCTTCCCCTTGCCGTTGCCTGTATATATATGTATGAGACCCTTGTCCATCGTGAAAGGAGGTACTATCAATCAGGTGCTTTTCTGAGATGGAGCGGGCGACGGGATTCGAACCCGCGACCTTCAGCTTGGGAAGCTGACACTCTACCACTGAGTTACGCCCGCGTTTGTCTTTTATAAATCAGTGGCGAAATAAATGTCAAGCAAGTACCATTTTTTTCATGGGAAGACGACCCGCAGGACTATACAATACAATTATGGCACTGACGGATGAAACCATACGGCATCTGCTGAAGAAGATAAGCACTGATCCCATCAATAGATTCGTGTTCGCGTCAAAGGGGGAGAGAGAGGTCTATCTTGTCGGAGGGTATGTCAGGGATGTTCTTCTCGAAAGGATAGGGTTTGACAGGGATTATGTCGTGGCCGGCAGCTTGGACGCATTCCTGAGGACCATCGCCTCACATATGGGGGGCAAGATAATCAGAATCGGCAGGTATGGTCTTTGCCGGATCGTTCTTCGTGATGGAAAGACCCTGGATTTCTCTCCCTTGTCAGGCTCAATCGAGGAAGATGTCCTCGCAAGGGACTTCACGATCAATGCCCTTGCCTGGTCACCCAAGAGCGGACTCCTCGACTACGTGGGGGGACTTCACGACATGGCAGCCGGACTGATTGGGGCGGTCAATCCCGAGAATATCGCAAGAGATCCTGTCAGAATTCTTCGAGCCTACCGCCTGTCCTGCGACCTTGATTTTGACATCAAAGAAGATACTGCTTATACGCTGAGGAGGTTTGGGCGACTTCTCAAGGATGAAAAAAGTGAAAGAATTACTTTAGAGGTATGCAAAATATTTAATGCCCCAGAGCCAATTAGGACCCTGACCACGATGGCGCGCGACAATATTTTGGGTGCCATAATATATTTGAACAACAGGGAGTTATCAGATCATATTAAAGTTCTTTCTAGATTCGTGACACTTCTTGATGCATTACCTGAAAAGTATAACTTGAGGTTGGATGAGACATTTTCGCAGAACCTGACCAGGCGCGGTCTTTTGTGTATTGTGCATTTCCTGGGCGGCGGTGCAGAACATGGACTCACCCTGAGTTCCAGAATCATGGACCGAATCCACAAGATAGAAGCAGGGCTGGGTATTCATAATAAAAGAGGGCGTATTTCCCGCCATAAGCTCTTCGAATTGTTTGAATGCCTGGGAGACGCAGCCGAGGACTTTCTGATCGTTCGTGGTCTCATCAGGTACCTGCCCGAATACACTCGATACAGGAGGGTAATGGAGAAGCCCAGTATGTCGGGGGAGGAGCTATTGCGATATACCGGTCTAATGCCGGGCCCAGCCCTTGGAAGTCTTATCAGGGCATTGAGGAGGGGGCAATATCTGCACGATAGGTGGACTAGGGCGAATACTAGACGCCTGATAGGCAAATTAAGGCTAGGTAGTTATTTAACATAATATATCTTATCGGTCTCTTCATATAAACAGATTCTGTGAATATCCTGTTAGTATTACTGTGAATAACCCCTTGCCCCCACGATTGCAGCGCACTCCAACATGCATGTCTACGTATTAGGCACTCATCTTTTTGTTTATTTTCGGCTGGTTGCGATCACTCGATAACCCTTCCCACTAAGAATCCCTCTCGGACCTCCGCAACGCTTACAGGCACAACGGTTCCCCGAACGAATGACTCGACACCTACTTCAATTTTCAGGTAATTGCCTGATGTCCCGACAACCGACCCGCTATCCATGCGCTGTTCCAGGACGACGTCGAGAATCTTCCCGATCTGACTCTCTCTGTATATGCGCCTCTTCAAGTCATTAAGCTCTTTCATAACATCCATCCGCTCCCTGATCACTTCTCGATTGACATGTCCGTCGAATCCGTTCGCGTCTGTTCCCGGTCTTCTCGAATAAGGAAATACATGCAGATAGGAAAATGCACCTTTCTTCAACATATGTACAGTTTCCTGAAATAATGAGTCAGTTTCTCCGGGAAAGCCAACAATCACGTCAGTGCCGATCGAGATGTCCGGCACTCTCGTCACGACCTGAATTAACCTGCTGCGGTATGATGAAGCAGAATAACTGCGCCTCATGCGGCTCAGAATGTGATCACTGCCGCTTTGCAGCGGTATATGAAGATGACTGCATATCCTTCCGCTGACCATAAGGTCCAACAGTTGATCATCAATCTCGTTGATCTCAATGGAACTCAGTCGAATTCTGCAAGTCTCCGTGCCACGAATGATGGCAGCAACCAGAGAGGAAAGACAGCTTCTTACAGGCAAGTCATGACCATACGTACCCAAATGTATTCCGGTGAGGACAATCTCCTCGTAACCCGCCGCCTGCAGAGCCTGCGCCTTCTCAAGGACCTCCTCAAGAGGCAGACTCCGTGACCTGCCCCGGGCAAGAGGGACGGCACAATAGGAACACCTGTAATTACAGCCATCCTGAACCTTAAGATAAGGCCGGCTCCGACCCACACGGCCTGCTGAACGGCCAGCCCTGATGTATCCCAGATAGCCGAGTATCTCGTCTTTCCTGCTGCTGTCAACAATCTTCTCGACTCCAGGCATGTCGCTGACCTCGGAGGGTTTCAATTGAGAATAACAGCCGGTGACTATCACCCGAGCGCCAGTTCGCGAGGCCCGTCGTATCAATTGCCTTGAATTTTGATCACTCTCGGCGGTAACCGTGCAGGTATTGACAATGCACACGTCGGGGTTATCTCTTAATTCAACGACAGTTACGTCGTTTTCCTTGAGTGATGCCTCAAGGCTGTCGCTCTCTGCCTGGTTCACCCGGCAGCCAAGCGTTATGATCGAAACCCTCATCCTATTCGCTGTCTGCCTTACTGCCCCACAAGGAATGGGTCATCGTCCTCTCAATCCTGATCATTGCTAAAGATCCAACCACCTCAGGGGAAGACTCAAAGTTAACGATCTTGTTCGATCGAGTGCGTCCAGTCATCAGGCCCGCATCAGCTTCGGCAAGCCCTTCAACAAGTACTTCCTGAAGCGTTCCTTCAAGCCTTCTGTTTATTGCCCGGGTTATGTCCTCCTGCATCAGCAGCAGTTCGGTGAGCCGTTCAGACTTCACTTCATCAGGTACCTGCCCGTCCATGGTAGAGGCCTTCGTACCCTTTCGCGGCGAATACTTGAATGCGAACATGCCGTCAAACTCCATCTCCTGCAGGGAACGGACAGTAGAGTCATGCTCCTTATCCGTTTCACCGGGAAAACCCACAATAATATCGGTTGTAATGGCGATTCCCGGTATAGTCTTCCGTAGAAGCTCAACCCTCCGAGCGTACTCCCTGTATGAATATCCCCTGTTCATCAGGCCGAGAATCCTATCAGCTCCCGACTGCAGAGGCAGATGAAGGTGCTCGCAGACGCGCGGAAGGTCGGCCATTGCAGCTATCAGGTCATCCGAGAGGTCGCGTGGATGCGATGTCACAAACCTGATACGGGGGATTCCGGTTGCGTCGATCCTCCGCAGAAGGCCGGTGAAATCCGTATCGCTACGATAGGAATTCACGTTTTGCCCCAACAGGGTGACTTCCCGATACCCCTTTTCCTTCAATGCGCTGACCTCAGAGACAATGCTTCCGCTCGGCCGGGATACTTCCCTCCCCCGCGTATAGGGCACAATGCAATAGCTGCAGAAATTATTACATCCATACATGATTGATACCCATGCCTTGAGCGAACTGTCGCGATCCGGGAATAATTCCTCTGTAGTTATGTCGTATGCATCATCAACATAGACACTTCCCGGACTGCCGGAAACCATCTTGGCTATGTGGGGGATATTCTGCGGACCGAGGACGAAATCAACAAACGGGGCCCTCTTGAATATGCCCCTTCCGCACTCCTGGGCCACACATCCGCTTACTGCTATCTTGACGCCCGAGCGCCTTCTCTTGATAAACTTCGTCCTGCCCAGTTGACTGTAAAATTTCTGTTCAGCCTTTTCCCTGATGGCACAGGTATTAAAGACAATGAGATCAGCCTCCTCGGGCCGACGCGCAACTTCAAAGCCGTCCTGCACGAGAAGTCCGCGCATCTTCTCCGAGTCGTGTACATTCATCTGGCAACCATACGTATAGATGTAAACGCTCTTGCCCATCTTAAAAATGTACCATGAGCGGAGAAGTTTCATCAAATAACCTTCGCCCGTCGCTGCGCAAAAAAAATCCTCCTCCCGGCGGAAAAGCCCGAGCCGCCCAAAACCATAACATGTTGAAATTTAGCCATTTCTTGCATTATTGCGACGATTAATTTATATTTAATACATGTTTGGAATACTGAAAAAACTCATCGGCACCAAGAACGAACGTGAAATCAACAGAATGCTCCCTATTGTCGACCATATCAACAGCCTGGAGTCCGGCATCGCAGTCCTGTCCGATGCAGAGCTGCGCGGCAGGACGGACGAATTCAGACGCCGGCTCGAAGATGGCGCGACACTGGATGATCTTCTGCCCGAAGCCTTTGCAGTCGCCCGGGAGGCCTCGAAACGTGTTCTCAAGATGCGGCACTTCGACGTCCAGCTGATCGGCGGGATTGTGCTTCACGAGGGGAAGATCGCCGAGATGAAGACCGGAGAGGGAAAGACTCTCGTTGCCACCCTGCCCGTCTATCTGAATGCCCTGGAAGGCAGGGGCGTCCATGTCGTAACCGTCAACGACTACCTGGCCCGGCGTGACGCCCAATGGATGGGGCCCCTTTATAACTTCCTGGGGCTGAGCGTCGGCGTCATCGTCCACGGTCTGAGCGACGAGGAACGGCAGGTTTCATACAACGCCGATATCACCTACGGAACGAACAATGAGTTCGGCTTCGATTACCTCAGGGACAATATGAAATACGACATTTCCCAGTACGCCCAGAGGGAGCTGAATTTTGCGATTGTCGACGAGGTGGACAGCATTCTCATCGACGAGGCCCGCACGCCTCTGATTATTTCAGGGCCTTCCGAGGAATCAACAGACAAATACTATAAGATCGACAAGATAATACCGAAGCTCGGGAAAGATATCGATTACACCATTGATGAAAAAGCCCGTACCGTCATTCTTACGGAAGAAGGGAACATCAAAGCGGAGAAACTCATCGGTGCGGGAAATCTCTATGATCCGGCCAATATTGAACTTGTCCACCATGTACTGCAGGCCCTGAAGGCCCATACCCTCTTCAAGAGAGACGTTGATTATGTTGTGAATGACGGGGAAGTGATCATCGTGGACGAGTTTACCGGCAGGCTGATGCCTGGCAGGAGATGGTCGGACGGACTGCACCAGGCGGTCGAGGCGAAAGAGGGGGTCAAGATCGCCAGCGAAAACCAGACCCTCGCGACGATCACCTTCCAGAATCTCTTCAGGATGTATAACAAACTGGCCGGCATGACGGGTACGGCAGAGACAGAGGCCGAAGAGTTTGGCAAGATATACGCGCTGGACATTATAGTGATTCCCACAAACAGGCCGATGACCCGCATGGATCATCCGGACATGATTTACAAGACAGAGGCCGGCAAGTTTCGTGCTGTTGTGAATGAGATAGAGGAAAGGCACGGCAACAGCCAGCCTGTCCTTGTCGGAACCATTTCGATCGAAAAATCGGAAGTGCTCAGCGGCCTCTTGAAGAAGAAGGGCATACGGCATTCGGTGCTGAACGCAAAGTACCATGAGCGTGAGGCGGAGATCATCGCCCAGGCTGGTCGCAGCTCTGCTGTAACGATAGCCACGAATATGGCGGGCCGCGGCACAGACATCATCCTCGGAGGGAACCCGGTCGGCATCGCCCGTGAGATGCTCCTCGATAAAGAAGACATATCAGAGGAAGAACGGAGGAAGGCGCTCGAAGAGGCCGAAAAAATCTGCGCCGCTGACAGGGATAAGGTACTGGCCGCCGGAGGACTCCACATCCTCGGGACGGAACGGCACGAGGCCCGACGCATTGACAACCAGCTCAGGGGCCGGTCAGGCAGGCAGGGCGATCCCGGTTCGTCCCGTTTCTATCTCTCCCTGGAAGACGACCTGATGAGGATCTTCGGATCTGATCGCATCTCCGGTCTCATGGCGAAACTCGGCATGGACGAGGACATCCCGATCGAAAACAAGATGGTCTCCAAGGCGATCGAAAACGCACAGAAACGGGTTGAGGCCCAGAATTTCGATATCAGGAAGCATCTCCTCGAATATGACGATGTCATGAACAAGCAGAGGACCGAGATATATGCATTCAGAAGGGAGATACTCGAGGGTTCAAATCTGAAATCCCGCATCGAGTCCATGATCGAAGACTCCCTGGAAGAGATCATCGAGATATACTGTCCCGAGGACAAGGGCCCCTCGGAATGGGACTTTAAGGGACTCAAGGATTCCCTCTACGGCGTCTTCTCCGTCACAGCGGATGCTCTTCCGGACGACCTGCGCTCCCTTCGGGAACAGCTGTTCGCCGCCATCCGAAACGCATACGACAGGAAGGTTGCCGAGATAGGCGCTGACATGATGGCCTACCTCGAAAAGATGATCGTACTTCAGGTGGTGGACTCGCAGTGGAAAGACCATCTCCTTGGCATGGACCATCTCAAGGAAGGAATCGGACTGAGAGGCTACGGACAACGCGATCCGCTCGTCGAGTATAAACGCGAGGCGTTCTCCATATTTGCAGAGATGTCGGACAGGATATCGACCGAGATCGTCACCAGGCTCTTCAAGATACAGGTGCAAAGGGACCAGACGCCGGTGCGCTCTGAGTCTCGCCGGCTTTCCCTTAATTACAACCGGGGAGAAGGGAGCGGCCCGCAGGCCGTTTCGAAAGGCAAGAAGGTCGGCCGTAACGATCCTTGTCCCTGCGGCAGCGGCAAGAAGTATAAAAAATGCTGCGGGGCGAATGAATAAGATCTTCTGCATTGGCGATCTTTTCACCAGGGAGCACGACTCCGTGCTATTTTCGAAGCACCGCAGCATCTTTAAGTTTAAGTCGATACATAACCTGCGGTACCGGCCGGAAAACCGCCCCGACATCATCATTGTGGATAAAAATCAGAGTGCAGAACCTTCCTTCAAGGAGTTTCTCCGGGAATTCTCCGGCGTACCCAAGATTGTCTATTCGCCGGATAATGTCTTCCGGGGCTTCTCCCGATGGCTGAAGCACGCACCCGTTTATCCGGTGTATGCCCCCTCCCCGCGCGATCTCGACTTCCTTATTGACAAGGCGCTTCGGGACAAGGATATCCTGGATCAAAACGCACTCCTGAAGAAGCAGCTGTCATCCCTGTCCCAGGAGCTGGGCTTCTTCGAGGAGGTGAGCAAGACCCTGACATCTACTCTTGAACTCGGCGAGATCCTGACGACCATCATGAAGAAGTCGAGAAAACTGATCAAGGCCGAGACCTGGTCGCTCCTCCTTCTCGACGAGGAGACGGGTGAACTGGTTTTCGAGAAGATCACCGGCAAGAAGGAAGACAAGAAGAAGATCAAGAAGTTCAGGCTCAAGCTGGGCGAGGGAATCGCCGGCTGGGTCGCCCAGGAGGGTATTCCCGTCGTGGTCCCCGACGTTTCCATCGACAAGCGGTTCTGTTCAAAGATCGACAAGGAAACGAATTATCGCACAAAGTCGCTGATGTGCGTTCCGATAAAGAGCAAGGGGTCCACACTGGGGGTCCTCGAGATCGTGAACAAGATCACTGATGAACCATTCACCAAGGACGACCTTGCCCTTATGATGCGGCTGGTCGACCATGCCGCCATCGCCATTGAGCGGGCTTCCCTCTACCAGAAGATGGCGGAGCTTTCCATCACCGACGACCTGACCAAGCTCTTCAATACACGATATCTCAACAGGACCCTTGAGATAGAGATCACCCGGTCGAAGCGGCACAGCTCATCTCTTTCCCTCATCTTCATGGACGTCGATCACTTCAAGACCATCAATGACAACTATGGGCATCTGGTGGGCAGCAAACTGCTCGTCGAAATGGGCCAACTGCTCATCAAGAGCCTGCGCACCATCGACATTGTCGCACGATACGGGGGGGATGAATTCGTGATCGTTTTGCCCCAGACTACCCCGCAGGCCGCGATACAGATCGCCGAACGTATTCGCCGCGCCATCGAGCAGAATATCTTCCTCAAGAAGGACGGCTATTCGCTCCGGCTGACCGCGAGTTTCGGGGTTGCTTCCTACCCCGAAAGCGCCAAGTCCAAGGAGGACCTTCTGCGGCTCGCGGATGAGGCCATGTACCGGGTTAAATATAATAACCGGAACGGAGTTTATGCTATAGTATAGGGATGGCACTCTTTAATTACGCGTCTAAAGAGATCACGCTGAAGATTGTCTACTATGGGCCGGGACTGAGCGGAAAAACTACCAATCTCCAGTACCTGCATGCCTCCGTGCTTAACCCCGAAACCACGGGGAAACTGCTTTCCCTGTCTACCGAATCCGACCGCACGCTTTTCTTTGATTTTCTTCCCGTCGAGTTGGGCAAGATCAGGGAGTTTACCATCCGTTTCCAGTTGTATACCGTCCCGGGACAGGTCCGCTACAATGCCACGAGAAAGGTGGTTCTCAAGGGGGCCGATGCGGTCGTTTTTGTCGCCGACTCGCAGGCTGAAATGAAGGAGCAGAATATCGAGAGTTTTGAGAACATGCGGGAAAACCTCTATTCGAACAATATTAATCCGGACGACCTTCCGGTATTGCTTCAATATAATAAGAGAGATTTGAAAAACATCTCCTCAGTCCGAGAGATCAACGAGTACCTGAACTCCTATCAGTATCCGGTGGTCGAGGCATCTGCGATAAAGGGTACCGGGGTGGAAGAGTCTTTTAAATTCATCACCCGCCTCATGCTCAAATATATTTCCAAGAAGCATAAGATCGAAATACAGGAGCCTGCTTCCCGAAAGAAGGAGGAGACAGGGGAACTGTCCCCCGAGCCGATGCCCGAGCCGGAGATGATTGAGGCCGTGCCCGTTCCGCAGGCTGCGCCTGTGGCCGAAGATTTGTTAGAAGCGATTCCTTCTTACGCAGAGCCGGGAGATCAGGTTTACGAACTTGCAGAGGAGGAAGAACTGCCCGGTCAGATTGATATCCCGGTGGAGGCACTCCTGGAAGAGGCGGGTGCTCCCATGCCCCAGCCACGAGAGTCAGCCGTCACCGTTGTGGCAGCGACATGCCTGCCGGAAAGTCCCGTTGTTCCCCCTATAGCCCCGTCAGTTTCAAAGCTCGATATCGAGGAAGCTCCTGAAACGGAACCTGCCGTGCCTCCGATCATCCCCCTGCTCACTCCCGCAATTTCTGATTTTGATTCCGAAGAAGCTCCTGTAGCAGAGTCTGCCGAGCCTCCGCTCGCCCCGGCAGTCACTGACGGCGGAGGGCCGCACATAGTCCGCTTCTCTCCGGAGACGGCAGGTGCCATTGCCGAAGAGGCAGGAAAGATACGCGAATCTCTGGCCGAACTGCAGAAGATCAGGTCGCTCGCCGATGAACTGGCCCAGGCAAACGGTATCCTGACGGATTTGAAGAACGCGGTCTACGTCCTGAGCAAGGAAGTCAAGGAACTGAAGGAGATCCACCGGGAACAGGAAGAGACCAATGGTCTGCTGCGTTCACTCGTCTCGGTCTTTCAGGGATTGAAGTCAGGCAGGAGATGGTTCAGATTCTGATCACAAAAGGTATTCCGCCAGGTTGATCTTGTATTTGTTGGGGTCCATTGTCTTGAGAATGGACCTGATAAAGTCGTCTTTCTCGCTTTTTTCCGTCAGGTCAACCACATATCCTTTTATCTTGTTCCCCGAACTATCGACGATGATCATCACCCGGGGCCTGGCAGCAAATACCTGGTTACTCTCATAGACAATACCCAGTTCACGCGTTGTGAGCATCACCAGAGTGCCGATGGGATAGACCCCTACCATATTGATAAAGAACTTGAAGAGCAGCGGATCCAACTGGGTCCCTGATCTTTCCATCATGATGCTGAGAGCCTTGTCCGGCGCCATGGGAACGCGCGAATAGACTCGCGAAGAAGTCATCGCGTCGTACTGGTCGGCAAGGGCAACAATCCGGCTGAAGAAGTCCATTTCAATCGCTTTTGCGATCTTGGGATAACCGGAAAGATCGTAATTCAGGTGATGCTCAAAGGCGACGATGGCGGATTTGATCGTCAACTCATCAAATTTCTTCAGCTTCAGGAGCGCCTTGAGCCCCCATACAGGGTGTCGCCGGATGATCCCCCACTCGTCATCGGTAAAGTTCGTCGGCTTGTTGAGTACCTCATTGGGTATTTCCATCTTCCCGATATCGTGGAACAGGGCAACAACGCCGAGTTCGGTGAGCATCTTTCTGTTCAGGCCGAGGCGCTGGCCCAGCGCAATGGAAAGGATACTTACATTCACGCAGTGATGGTACGTGTATTCATCATAATCCTTGATCGCCGTCATGCCGAGAAGAAGCTGTTCTTCTTCGAGGATATGGTCGACCATCGTCTCAACCACTCTCTTGGCCTTCCGGATGCTCACCTTTTCCCCACTCTTGATCTTATTGATAACCCCTTGCGTGTAGGAAACGGCGTTAAAATAGGTCTTCTTCACCATCTTGCGGGGCTCGACGGCATCGTCTTCGACCACCTTCTTCAGCCGGCCCACCGCCATGTTCCTGCTCTCCGACATTCTGGTCTCAATCGCCTCGTACGGTGCCGACGAGAAGGCAGAGGAAACGAACGCCTTCACGAAGAGCTTGATGTCGGGGGGACCGATCTTGTCCTTGAAAGTAATGCTTCCCAGTTCCCTCTTTTTGAATTCCCTGATGAGAAAATCGAAATTAAGAAGATATTCCAGGGAATATCGGATGCGGTAATCGTTCAGATAAAAGAACTCCCCCCGCAGTTCGAGGCAAAGGATCCGTTCATCGCTGATGAGGTAATTCGCCATCGCAACGAGTTTGTCGATCACTGACGAGACGGCAACGTTGTTGGGGTCGTGTATATGCGAAGTCCTCAGGACAATGGACAACTGGTTGACCAGATCTTTCGCTGTCTTGAACCGCTCGGCGTCTTCTCTATTGTCCATATTCCAGCCTCTTTATCGCTGTTGACGCGTATTCCCTGAGCAGTTTGTTGCCGTCATTCTTGTATTTATTGAGGAGAGAGAGAGCGTCTTTCTTCCCCATGAGTCCCAGACAATACGCTGCACAGGCACGATTCTCGTAATTCTTTGCCCGCCGGAAGAAGCTCTTCTTCTTCAGCGTTCCGACGAGAAACTCGTACAGATCATTGTCCTTCCAGCGGGAGAGGACCTCAAAATACTCCTTCTTTTCCTCGAATTCCTTGTCGCGAAATTCCTTTTCAGATACCTTGTTCATCGTGATCCGTTTGGCAGCCTCCGAGCCGATATTGCCGAGGGCCTTCAACGCGGCGGATCTCACCTGCGCGTCCGTATCATCGAGGCACTCCCGCAGCGCCTGCAGCACGCCGCCGCCACCCAGTTCTCCAAGAGCACGGATCACCTCTTTTTTGACCCTGATGTCGCCATGGCGGACCGTCTTGAGGAGATAGTCAACCGCCCTCTTGTCCCCGATCTTTCTGAGGATATAGATAATATTCCGGACGACATACCACCGGGAATCATTGAGCCCCCTGGCAAGGGTCACGATATCCTTTGTTCCCAGCAGGATCAGGGCGTCGATGACGAGCTTTCGCGCATGGATGCTCTTTAGCTCGCCCAGGATCTTCATGAACGGCACAATCGCATTTTTTTCCAGGTGTTTTACGAAGTCCTCAAAAAGCTTCTCCTCGACTTCCTGTCCGCTGTCGAGGACCTCACCCAACAACATGAGGACCGACTCACTTCCCGCCATGAGGATCATCCTGCGTGCATGTCGCCGCGCCTCCTCATCAGTCTGTTTCTGCTCTGCAAACTGCTTCAGGGCAGAGAGGGTGTAGGCAGCGGCCTGTATATTCCCGCGCTGGACGATATATTCGAAGGCACCTCCGAAGAAACTCGCAAGATCACTATAATCATCCGGGGACTGCATACGGAAGACTTCCAGCAACAGATCCACGAGTTTTGATGCTTTGTCCTGAGAATCCTTTTCAAGCTCCTTGAGCAACAGCTGAAGGTCCTTGTCGGACAGCGGAACGATAGACGCTTCCTTAATAACCTCCTCTTCGCGGAAGGCATCTTCATATGCCTTCAACAGGCTATCCTCGTCGCTCTCCTTGTTCTCCAGTTCCTGCATCGCCCGGGCCTCATACTCCTCATCATCGGACAGGACCGTCTCATCAACGACGTAGTGGATATTCTGGAAGTCCTTTTCCCAGAAAAGCGTCACGATGTCATCGTCGAGGACCTCGGTACTGAAGTCCAGGGATATGATCTTGAAGAAATCCTCGAGTTCCTCATAGGAAAGGCCCTTCCGGAAGGTCAATTCCCTTAACCCGTCCTTGAAAAAAAACAGCGCAAGGTTGTCTTCCTTCTCGGGGTTGAAATACACCTGCTCCGCATCGAAGAACATCTCGTTCTGCCTGATCTTAAGGGTAAATTCATCCCGGTAATAAAAGAATTCCTTAAACCGCTTGTGATCATTTTCGAGCGTGGTAAGGTAGATGGGGTTGTTCGAGGGGTACATCCGCAGTATCTTTTTGGATCTCTGGAACGACTGGACGATGTCTTTGACCTTCTTGAGTTCTTCGCTCATCGTATTGTCAGTCCAACGGCCGAATGCCTATCCGGCGAGCTGTATCCTCCGCTCCCTCGCAAAGTTCCTGATTACCATAGTCGCACCGAAGAGCCGCTGGAGCTTCAGGTTTCGTGCGCGTATCGCCATGATGTCGTTGTGGGGAAATTTCTCAGCCCGTATCTCGTTCTGTATCCTGGATATCTCACCGTAGAAATCCTTCAGCGTTTCACCGTCAAAGGACTTCAGGAATAAGGGATTGACCGCCACATAACCCTCCGCGATATCCCGGATAATAGCCTTGAGGCTTTTTCCCCGTACATTAGCCATTCCGGCGTTTCCTGTATACGATCCTCGCCATTAGTATACCAATTTCGTACAGGATTATTATAGGCACCGCCATGAGGGTTTGGTTGAAAGCATCGGGCGTTGGCGTCAGGATCGCCCCGACGATAAAGGCGATAAGCACGGCGAACTTTCTGTTCTTTGCAAGAAACTGGGGCGTAACGAGGCCCAGGCGCGCCAGAAAGATGATGCCCAGAGGCAGCTCGAAAATGGCACCGAAGGCCAGGATAAACTTCAGACAAAAATCGATGTAGCTCCCGACCGCTATCATGGCCGTAAGATGGGCGGTCTTATATCCCAGGAGGAAGGTCAGAGCAAAGGGCAGTACCACAAAGAAACAAAAGCTTGCCCCGGCCAGAAAGAGGCCGGTGGCCGAGAGGATGAACGGGATGACATACCTGCGCTCTCCCGGAAGAAGCCCCGGAGAAATAAATCTCCAGAGCTGATAAAAAATTACCGGCAGGGCAACGACAAAGGCCGTCACGAAGGATATCTTCAGGTGCATCCAGAAAGCCTCCGCCGGGGCAAGAAAAACGAGGTTGGCAGCCGGCTTCTCTATAAGTTGTACGTAAGGATTCTGCAGCGACAATCTGAGATCCGTCTTCATCGGAAAGGTGAGGAAACCGAAAATCTCTTCAGAATAGTTGAAGACTACGCTGAAGACGATCAAGAGAGCCACAAGAGATATGAGGATACGCTTACGCAGTTCCGAGAGGTGTTCGGTCAATGGCATCTTTGCATCTTCCACCTACCCCTCCTTCTCCGATGAGCGTCCTGCAGGGCCGGATTCATCATGCCTTTCCGTCTCCGCCGGCTCAGCCGGAGCGTCAGCCTGTTTCGGTTCTCCGGCGGCAATGCTTTCGCTTTCAGAAGAAGCCTGACGCTTCTCT
This sequence comes from Nitrospirota bacterium, assembly GCA_021825365.1. Taxonomy (GTDB): domain Bacteria; phylum Nitrospirota; class Thermodesulfovibrionia; order Thermodesulfovibrionales; family UBA6898; genus JAKAGF01. The sequence continues at coordinate 59,101 of JAKAHR010000001.1, forward strand.
ATTTCCTCGAATTCGGAATCCATCTGGCTCTTCGCATTCTGAATACCTTTCCTGATCTCGATCATCCACTTCCCGAGAGTCTTGCCGATCTCAGGCAGTTTCTCCGGGCCGAACACCAGGAGAGCCACGATGAATATAAGGACTAATTCCTGAAATCCGATATCAAACATAAGGTCTGATCCTGGTAGGGACGAGTCTATTCTTCCTCAAAAATCTTCCTAATCGGTTTCTTTTCCGGCGGGGACACGATGCTCACGGATAAAAGAACGCGGTATTCAGGCTCTCGCTTCTTCAGGTCAAGTCCGACCCCCAACGTCGTGTACAGATAATCAGTCGCCTTAATACGGTAGCCGAATCGCGTCTCGACATGATCATAATGATTGGACATGTGGCTCCTTTGGGCGATAACCTCTGCAAGCAGTTTGAAACTGTGGTGAGCGGAAAACTCAATGCCTCCGAGCACCGTAAACTCGCCTCCCAGCCGCCCGGTCCCCGGTCTCTCGTAAAATAGATTCATATGCCCTTTGAAAGGGCCAACTCGTTTGCTGAGAATCAGTCCGGCCCCGAATCTCCCGCTGGTACTGAATTCCTCGCGCCCGTTGTTGACGGACACCGTCAGCATATAGGCCAGTGAAGGGCCGTATTTGCCTTCTTCATAAAACCGATGCTTGAATCCCAGGGCAATGTCTTCCATCCCGTCCGTGCTGCCCCCAAAATCATAAACGTACGGCGCAGTTATGTTGAACTCCAGGGAATCTGAAATGCCATAGGCGCCGGAAAGCCTGAAACGATAAAAACTAGGGTCCTTCGACTTCTCGACACCTATCTCAAGGGCACCCTTATTCTTGGGCAAGCTCTCCGCACTGAACGTCGAAAAGACGCCGTACGGAGCGACGGGCTGAAGACCTGATATATCGAAGGCAGACGCTACACCGGGCAAGCCGATGAAGAACGCTAGCAGGAAGCAACTTATTTTCATTATTAGAAAAAATAACAGAAAAACAGATGCCTGTCAACAAATCATGCGCATCATCTTGGTGCCGGCGCACCGCACACTCTGCACATCGAACGGGCTCTTTCAGGGCTATGCTTCGTTGACAAAGGCTCCATGTTGCCCCTATAATTGATAGAGTTTACTTCAGGAGGTATGGTCATGGCCGAAGGCGTAATGGATGTTACAACAGCAACGTGGGAGCAGGAGGTACTCAATGCCCCGGGGCTGGTTATGATAGATTTTTGGGCGGTATGGTGCGGACCGTGCCGCATGGTGGCGCCCACGGTCGAAGAACTGGCCAAGGAATTTGCCGGCAAGGTCAAGGTCGCCAAACTCAATACCGATGAAAATCCGGATATTGCAAGCAGATACAAGATCATGGGGATACCCACCCTGATGTTTTTCAAGGGTGGACAAAAAGTCGATCAAGTCGTCGGTGCTGTTCCGAAGCCCCAACTCAAGGCCAAGTTGGAGGCCCTCCTCAACGCCTGATCGGTTGTAGTTGTCTGATGCTCACTACCGTCGCACTTCGTGAAATAGAAGGGGTGAAAAGTCTCCTCATGAGCGTCACCCTGATGATCGTCTTGGTCCTGGCCCTCTCCTGCGAAAAGAAGGGGCCGCAAGGGGAACCGCAGGACACGATCCGGACAGGCACGGCTGCGCCGGATTTCAAACTGCTTAATCTCAGCGGCGTTCCGGTCAAGCTCTCGGATTACAGGGGAAAGGTCGTTCTCCTGGAATTCTGGGCCACGTGGTGCCCGCCGTGCAAGGCGAGTGTTCCGGAACTCGTCGCCCTGCAGAAGCAATTCGGAGATCAGGGGTTCGTGGTCATCGGCGTTTCGCTGGACGAAGGTCAGGACGTGGGCGCGAAGCTCGGCTCCTTTTCTTCAGAACACAAGATAAACTACCCGATCCTCATCGGCACAAGCTCCGTCGCCACTTCATATAACGTTCGTGGCGTGCCGGCGAGCTTTCTCATCGACAGGGAGGGCAGGCTTGCCGCCGCATATATCGGGTTCATCGAGGATTTCCATTCGGTCATCTCTGACCGGCTGGCCAAGCTCATTTAGATGTTCGAAAGCATCAGCGATAAACTGGATTCAATATTCAAGAAACTCAAGGGCAAAGGCCTGCTGAAGCCCGAGGACGTTGAGGTCGCCCTGAAAGAGATTCGCATGGCACTCCTTGAGGCTGACGTGAACTTCAAGGTGGTCAGGGACTTCATCGACCGTCTCCGCATCAAGGCGGTAGGCAAGGAAGTTCTCGAGAGTCTGACCCCTGGCCAGCAGGTCGTAAAACTCGTCAATGATGAGCTGTGCGAACTCCTTGGCTCTTCCTCAAGCAGGATTACCCTTTCTCCTAATCCCCCCACCGTGATCATGATGGTCGGACTACAGGGATCGGGGAAAACAACGACAGCCGCCAAACTAGCCCGTTTCTTTAAGAAGGAAGGTCGACGCCCCCTGATGGTGGCAGGCGACCTGCAGCGTCCGGCGGCCATCGACCAACTGATCGCCCTGGGAAAACAGATCGAGGTCCCCGTCTATTCTTCTCGCGACACAAAGGATCCCCTGCGGGTCGGCCAGGAGGCGGTAAAAAGGGCGCGGACGGACGCCCATGATATTCTCATCATCGACACAGCCGGCCGTCTCCACATTGACGATTCCCTCATGGAGGAGCTGCGCATGCTCCGGGACGGCGTCTCGCCCCGGGAGGTGTTGTTCGTCGCCGACGCCATGACCGGCCAGGATGCGGTAAACATTGCCAAGCAGTTCAATGACCGGATCGGCATCGACGGCGTCATCCTCACCAAGATGGACGGCGATGCTCGCGGAGGAGCGGCCCTTTCCATTCGGGCGATAACGCAGAAGCCGATCAAGTTTATCGGTGTCGGTGAAAAAATCGACATGCTCGAGCCGTTCTTTCCTGACCGCATCGCCTCCCGAATACTGGGCATGGGAGACATGCTCGGTCTGATAGAACAGGCCCAGCGGTCTTTTGACCAGAAGGAGGCCGAGTCGCTGCAGCAGAGGATACTCGGGGACTCGTTCACGTTCGATGACCTCAGGGAGCAGCTCAAGAAGGTTCGTTCCATGGGGCCTATTGAAAACCTGCTGGGGATGATACCGGGCATGAACCGCGCCAAGAACCTGCAGGTGGACGAAAGGGAATTCGTCAGGACCGAGGCGATCATCAACTCGATGACGCGGAAAGAAAGGACAAATCACAACCTGCTCAACGGCAGCAGGAGAAAAAGGATCGCCCAGGGCAGCGGTACAACGGTGGCAGACGTGAACAGGGTGATCAAACAGTATGTCGAGCTGCGTAAGATGCTCAAGATGTTCAAAGGCAAAAAAGGCCTGAAGATTCCGAAGGTTTTTCCCTTCTGACGCTTTACTTTGAGCGTTGCAATAGTATAAAATTACTGACATTGAGAGAGGAGGTGTTTACTTGGTCAAGATTCGTTTAACAAGACTCGGCGCACATAAAAAGCCTTTTTACAGACTGATTGTGTCTGATTCACGGGCACGTCGCGACGGACCCTTCATAGAGATTCTCGGGACTTATGACCCGCTCAAGGAGCCATCGGAGATCAAGGTTGACCTGGAAAAAGCGCGTCTCTGGCTGCAAAAAGGGGCGCAACCGACAGCTACTGCCAAGAGGCTCATGCAAAAGGCTGGTTTGTAGGCGGGCCGATTTCCTACGGAGGTACAGAAGATGAAGGATTTAGTCGAGAGAATGGCGAAGGCGCTGGTCGACAGCCCTGAAGATGTTGCTGTCAACGAGATCGACGGAGAAAAGACAACGGTCTACGAACTGAAAGTGGCATCGAGCGATCTCGGCAAGGTCATCGGGAAGCAGGGCAAGACAGCGCGGGCAATGAGAACTATCCTCAGCGCCTCCGGCACGAAAATCGGCAAGCGGTGCGTGCTCGAGATACTCGAGTAAGCATAACCAGGAGTCAGGTCCTTAGAACTGTCAAGATTCGCTGCAGTAGCCAGAATCGTTCATGAACGGGGGGTAAGAGGTGAAATGACGGCCCTCCCCCTCTCCCATAAATTCCATCAGCTGGCCCCGGATAGTGTCGTTGAGCTCGTAACTCCTGGCGGGGCCTCTGTCCGGAAACGCATCAGGAACATACGGCCTGTCGGGCGTGGCTATGGCATTTCCTTCGAGGACGTCGGGACCCCCGAGCAGGCCCTCGCCCTTCGTGGCGCCCTCATCATGGTGCCGAGGGACTCCCTCGTTATGGATGAAGGCGAGTACTGGTGCGATGACATCATCGGTCTCTCGGTGGTAACCACGGAAGGCGGCCGTGTCGGCATTGTCACCGAGGTCATCAGCACGGGCGGCAATGATGTGTATGTGGTTGAGAACCATGGCAGGGAATTTCTGATTCCTGCCATCCGTGATGTTATCGTTGACATCAGCATCCGCGACGGCCGCATAACCATACGCGCGATGGAGGGAATGCTGGACTGACATGGTGACCTTTCGTGTTGTCACGATCTTCCCCGCGATAATCAGGGCGTACGTCGGCGAAAGCATCCTCAAGCGCGCGATAGCAGCCGATCTCATCGACGTAACGGTACATGATCTGAGGGATTATGCCACAGATAAACATAAGACCGTGGATGATTATCCCTACGGCGGCGGCGCCGGCATGGTCATGAAGCCGGACCCCTTCTTCAGGGTCATCGAGGAGCAGTGGCCGGACAGGCAATCCCGCAGGGTTGTGCTTCTTTCTCCCAAGGGCAGGACGTTTACGCAGGACCGTGCGCTTTCCTTCTCCCGCGAGACGCGGCAGACCATCCTGCTTTGCGGAAGATATGAGGCGATTGACGAACGTGTGCGGGAGGCTCTCGTCGACGACGAGGTTTCGATCGGTGATTATGTTTTGACTGGCGGAGAACTGCCCGCTTTGGTTATAATAGACGCTGTAGCACGTCTTGTGCCTGGTGTGCTCGGCGATAGCCGTTCCTCCGCGGAAGACTCTTTTTCGTGCGGTTTGCTGGACTATCCGCACTATACGCGGCCTGAGATCTTCAGGGGAATGACGGTGCCCCCGGTGCTTCTCTCGGGTCATCACAGCGAGATAGAGCGGTGGCGGAGGATACAGTCCCTTCGGCACACACTCGAAAGAAGGCCGGAGTTGCTGGAGCGGCTGGAGATGTCACAGGAAGACAGAAAAATACTGAAAGAACTGAAGGAGGAATCTACATGAATCTTATAAGCGCTGTTGAGGAAGGCTACAAGAAGGATCTCGGGTCCTTTAATGTGGGTGATACCGTGAAGGTCTACGTCAAGGTAGTCGAAGGCGACAAGGAACGCATCCAGCCCTTTCAGGGCACGGTCATAGGCAGAAAGGGCAGCGGCACCCGCGAGTCTTTTTCAGTGCGGAAGATATCATTCGGCGTCGGGGTCGAGAGAATATTCCCCGTCTGCTCGCCCAGCGTCGACAAGGTGGAAGTCCTGAAGCGCGGATCGGTCAAACGGGCCAAGCTCTACTACCTCCGCGGCAAGAAGGGCAAGGCGGCCAAGATCAAGGAAAAAGAATTTTCCGCAGATTAGTACCATGCCATGGATCTGTACCGGCATGACAGCACATGGAGACAAAAAGGTTTCCACGTCATTGCCGGTATAGACGAGGCAGGCAGGGGCCCTATTGCAGGACCCGTGGTTGCCGCAGCCGTCGTCCTCCCCGATGACCTCAGGATTACGGGTCTGCGGGATTCCAAAAAGGTTCCGGAAAAGGAGAGGACCTCTCTCTTCTGGGAGATCCTGGTCAGTGCATGCGCCATCGGCGTCGGGGTTTCCGATCACCGGGAGATCGACAGACTCAACATCCTCAAGGCCACAAGGTGCGCCATGGAGCGTGCCGTTGAGGACCTCTCCGTCAGGCCCGACATGCTCGTCATCGACGCCGTCTCCCTTCCCTCCGTAGACATCAGGCAAATCTCCCCCTACAAGGGCGAGTCGATAAGTGCATCGGTCGCTGCTGCATCCATTATCGCAAAATACGTTCGAGACGTGATGATGAATGACTTTCACAACATCTATCCCCAGTATGACTTCAGGAAACACAAGGGGTACTGCACACAGGACCATATGGCGATGCTGCAGGCATACGGACCCTGCCCCATCCACCGAAAGTCCTTTAGAAAAGTCATGGAACTCGACCTACCCTTTTGACCCGCATGACCGCTGGAATTACGCGGCCGCATTGATTACAATATATCCACATGGCCGAAATCAGCGACAGGGAACGGATCGATGAGGCACTGGAACTTCTCTGGGTCCTTGACGAGGAGGGACACGGGGAACTGGAACGCTTCATCCACAGCTCAGATGATCCTGATGTCCCGCTTCTCACTGATACGCTCCGTGAGGAGGGACTGACTGCCGTGGCCGATGGCCTTATCCGCCTGACCGACAAGGGCCGCGTCATGGCTCGGGGACTGGTCAGACGGCAGAGGCTGGCCGAGAGACTCTTCACGGACGTCCTGCAGATGTCGGAGGATACGGTATTGAACGACGCCTGCAAGATGGAACATATCCTCAGCGAAGAACTCACTGAAAGCGTCTGTACCTTTTTGGGTCATCCGCCGACCTGCCCCCACGGCAAACCGATCCCTCGCGGGGAATGCTGCAAGAAGCTCAGGATCGACATCCGTCCGGTCGTTACGGGGTTGTCGGAATTCGAGGTGGGAGCGACAGGCAGGATCACCTTCATCGTCCCTTCCGACCCATCACGGATCAGCAAGCTCAACTCCCTGGGCATCGTTGCGGGGAGTGTCATCAAGCTTATCCAGAAGATACCCTCTTTTGTCCTGCAGATCGATGAGACAACCGTTGCCATCGATCCTTCCATCGCAAAAGAGATTTATCTCAAGAAAGTCGTTGTATAGAAGATCCGCTGCGGGATCGAAAATTCGCCGCTTGACAATATTCCTCATTCAGACCTGATCTCTGTCTGGACCCCCTCGGCGCGGACGGTGCCATGATATACTTATCTCATGAACGATGATCTGCTCAGGGAAGAGGATAGAAAGATCCGGCGGCTCAGGATCATCGTCGATCTCACCCTGGCAGTCCTGATACAGGGTGACCTTTCCTTCGTCGAATCCCTGGAACTGATGGACACGACAAGAAAGGCGGCCATAACCCTGTTCCCTGACAAAGAGAGTGTTTACGACCTGATCTACACTCCCCGCTTCCGTCGCATTATCCGGGAGCGATTCACCATTCCCGGGACGCAGTCAGGAAGAAACTGAGTAATCGCTTTCCACTGCCCTTCAGCCGTCCTTATCAATATCCTGCCATTCCCGCAGCTCGTCGCCGACGATGTTGAAGCAAAGAGCGGTGACGGCGATCATCAGGCCGGGGGGAATCACCATCCACGGGGCGGAGCTGATAAACATCCTGCCGGTACTCACCATTGACCCCCAGGTAGCCGTTGGCGGCTGGGCCCCGAGCCCCAGGAAACTGAGGGCCGCCTCGGTAAGCACATATCCGCCAAGCCTCACACCCGCCACTACCAGGGCGAGGGGTATGCACTGGGGTATCAGGTGGACAAAGAGTATCCTCTTCCAGCTGCACCCAAGTGCGCGAGCAGCATCGATATAGGTAGATTCTCTCAGGACGAGGACGGTCCCGCGTATCAGGCGGGCAAAAGACGCCCAGCCCACCGCTGCGAGGGCGATCATCACCGTATACACGCCAGGGGGCAGGACTACGGAGACACCGATAGCAAGCAAGAGGGACGGAAAGGAAAGGATCAGATCAACAGCAGCCATGATCGCGATATCAACCTTGCCGCCGGCGTAGCCGGAAATGACCCCCACGACCAAGCCTATTCCCATGGAAAGCACTGCGGCCACGACAGCGACACCTACGGATATCTTCGCCCCGTAGAGGATGCGCGCTACGACGTCCCTCCCCTTGTTGTCGGTGCCGAGCGGATGCGTCCAGGAAGGGTGTGCTTTAACGCTGTCCAGATTTATCTCCTCCGGGTCCTGCGGCCAGACGAATGGACCGCCAAGGGATAACAGCATGATAGCGATGATAACGATAAGGGCGATCTTACCTGTCTTCCGCATGCACCCTCACGCGCGGATCCACAATGTGGTACGCGACATCCATGATAAGATTGACCAGAACAAATACGGTTGTGCCGGTGATAATGCACCCCATGATCACCGGGTAATCGCGCTTCATGATGCCTTCCATCGTGAATCTGCCGATGCCGTCCCATCCGAAGATCGTCTCTGTCAGCACCGCCCCGTTGAGATAACTGGCAAAGTCCAGGCCGATGATGGTGATAACCGGTATCAGGGCGCTCTTCATGACATGAAAGGCCGTTATCCTCGCCTTCGTCAGCCCCTTTGCACGGGCGGTCCTCACATACGGCAAACGATAGACTCCGAGGACGCTTGTCCGCGTGACCCGGGCCACCGTCGCCAGCGACGGCAGCGCCAGGGTCAGGCAGGGCAGCATCATATAGCGAATATCCCCCGTCCCTGAAGGCGGCACCAGTCGCAGCCACAGGCTGACGATCATCATGAGTATGAGGCCGCTCCAGAATACCGGCACGCTCAGGAAAGAGATGGTAATCCCGGATATCAACCTGTCGGTTGCGCTGTCTTTCCTGAGGGCAGAGAGCAGGCCGAGCGCCAGCCCAACAGGCACGGACAGGAGCATGGCTCCCAGTGCGAGTCTCATGGTGTTGGGGAACTTCTCCAGGATATCGTCTAAAACCTTCCTGTTCGTATAGTAAGACCTCCCCAACTCCCCCCTGGCAAGAAGAGAGACATAGCCGGCATACTGCCTGACGATTCCCTTGTCAGCGCCGATCTCTTTGCGTATCTTCTCAATGGTCTCGGGATTGCTCCGTTCGCCTACGAGTCCATACGCCGGATCACCCGGCAGGGCCTTTGTCAGCAGAAAGGTGATGAACGTGATACCCATCAGAAGGGGCAATAGCAGCAACAGCCGTCTGGCGATATAGAGTTTCATCAATATACGTCCAATCCCTTATCCATGCTGTAAATCGGATACGTCCGGTACTTCTTTAGATGCGGCTGTCTGACGGTATACTCGGTCTTGTGCCAGAAGCTGACCCATGGCGACTCCTCAACGATGACCCGCTCGGCACGTCCATAAAGACGGCTTCTTTCTTCCGGGTCCATTGTCAGCCGGCCGGCCTCAACCAGGCGATCCACTTCCCTGTTGGAATAGCGTGTGCGATTGCCGCTTGCGCCGTGATTAGAGGAGTGAAATAAGGGGAAGAGAAAATTCTCCGGATCTGGATAATCTGCCCACCAGCTTATCCAGAACATGTCCGCCTCGCCCCTGTTTAGGGCCTCTTTGTAAGCGGACCATTCCAGCTGCCGTATTGTCACGGAAAGACCCGCCTTCTTCAGATATGACTGGATAATCTCTGCAATGTCAGCAATCTCCTGCTCGGCAGAAACGTAGAGAGTAATACGCATGTCCGATGCCCCCAGCTCCCTGATACTCCTTTTGGCCTTCCCGGGGTCATACTCAACAACAGGGGGCATCTCCCAGGAGCGAATGAGGTCAGGGACAGGTCCCCGGGCCAGCCTCCCCCTCCTTTCGTAGAAGGTGTCGAGGATTTTCCTTCGGTCAATCGCGAGGGCCACCGCCTGCCGCAGCCTCTTGTCCAAAAAAGGGCTCCGACTGCAATTAAAACCGAGATAGTATGTGTTGAGACCGACGACAGAGGAAAGGTAGGGTTTCCACGTCACAGAATCTCTGTACCGCGCATATTCTGCTGCCGGCAGGTTGATCACATCGAGATTGCCCAGCTCAAATTCCGTCACTGCCGTCAGGTCCTCCGGTATGATCCTGAAGACGAGACCCGCTGCAGCAGGGGGGTGATCGAAATAGCGGGGATTCGCTGCAAGGACCAGCCGGCTGTTATGCTTCCACTCACGCAGAATAAAGGGTCCTGTACCAGCGGGATGAGTCCCGAAGTCAGCGCCCCATCGCTCCACCTCCTCGCGGGGGACCACGTAGGCGGCGGTCATTGTAAGAAGACTCAAGAAAGGCGAAAAGGGGGCATCCAGTCGGAACAGGATGGTATACCTGTCTTGTACGATAATGCCTGACACATCAGGGGCATTGCCGGAAGCGAAGTCACGGGCCCCCTGAATCTTCTCGAGAACCCAACCATGGGGAGACCTGCCCGATCGATCGAGAACCCGCTTAAAGGAGTACTTGATATCTGATGCCGTAACCTCCCGGTTATTAGAGAATAATACTCCCTTCTTGAGATGGAATAGATAGCCCATTCCGGACTCCGTTATCTCCCAGTTTTCGGCGATGTCAGGGATTACATCCAAGTCCGCATTCAGCCTTACCAGTCCGTTGAAGAGTTTGGCAGCTATCAGACCGCCCTGCATATCAACGATCAATGCAGGATCGAGAGTGGTCGGGTTGGTGCTCAGCCGGTAATGAACGTACCCCTCGATACGGTTCTTGGGTGAGCAGGAACAAAGACAGAATAACAATGATATCAGGACGATGCTCTGTAAGGGGGATCTCATGCTGTCAACGCGCCTCGGAACAAAACCAGGCATCGTAGTCATCATACCACGAGCCTGACCCGGCAGTCACGACTCCGCCTGTTTTGACGGGCCCTGCCCCTCAACGCCTTCCATCGTCTTGAAGAGCTCGAAGACCGATATAAATATGGCGATTATCAGAGGACCCATAATCAATCCGATCATGCCGAAGAGTCTGATTCCCCCTAGCACGCTGAAGAGAATGATAACAGTCGGCATCTTGGTCCTGGTCCCGATAATGAGAGGCTTGAGGATGTTGTCCACCATGCTGATCACGAAGACACCGAAGAGAAAGAGCCCAATGCCGTGAATATAATCACCCTGGAAGACAAGATAGCCCGCGGTCGGCCCCCAGATGGCGAAGGTCCCCAAGAGGGGGACAAAGGACATGATAGACATGGCGGTCCCCCACAGAACAGGAGATTCTATACCGATAACTGCGTAGGCGGCCCCGCCGAGAATCCCCTGGATAATGGCGATAATAACCCCTCCATAGACCGTCGAAACCACCATATCCTTAACCTGCGAGGCGAGCCGCCTTTTCTGGACGTCGCTGAACGGAAGGTAGTCCTGAGCCTTTGAAAGGAATTCCGTGCCATCCTTCAGAAAAAAGAAGGTCGTAAAAAGCATAAAGATCAAGTCGACAAACACGGACAACACATCGGGAATCCTCGTGGAAACCTGCTGAAGCACCTGCTTGCCGAAATTCCGGACGTTCTCCATAAAAACCGCATCGGTCAATGAGTTTTCAAGTCCCAGGGAGGAGGTGATGAGAACAAAGACCTTTGACGAACGGATACTGTCAACAAAGTCCTTCACCGTCCCCAGGCTGCCGGCATCCATCATCGCAGCTAATACCTGCAGTTCCTTGAAAAGCACGACCGTGAGATAGGCAAGCGGCCCCGCGATGACGACAACCAGCAGCATGAGGGTAACAGCGGCTGCCAGGGCCCTGACCCTGACGTGTCGCGAGATGAAGGCGTAGACCGGATAAAACACGATTGAAAAGACGACCGACCATCCGATGGCTGTAAAGAAGGGCCGCATGATCTGGAATGTCAGGAACCCCAGGATCGCCAGCAGCGAAAGGATGACCAGCAGATAGAACCGGTTACCCGACACGGCACGACCTGACGAACAAACCGAATATCCTGTCTCTGAGTTCAGAGGCTTCCCGTTCAGGATGCCACTGCACCCCGACCAGGAAGCCGTACTCATCGCCGCAGAAAGCCTCCACCACCCCGTCCTCTGCAACGGCACAGACTTTCAACCCCCTGCCGAGGGCGCGCACAGCCTGATGATGGCTTGAATTCACACGGCAGATCCCGGAGGTGATCATGTTCTCTGACGAAAAAGTGATGTCGTGTTCCCCTGACCGGTGGTCCATCGGCCCGGCGACCTGCTGCCCGATATCCTGATACAGGGTGCCTCCTGAGAAGACATTGATGAGCTGCATTCCATAACAGATTCCCAGCACCGGTTTTTTCCTCTTCATTATCTCACGCAGTAGACAAAATTCAAAATCACTTCGATCCGAATCTTCCGCATCGATCGGGAACAGCACATTTTCGCCGTACCTCGAAGGCGGCAGGTCCCTGCCGCCGGGTATCAGGAGGCCATCGAATCGGGCAGCACAGGCCGCAGCATCCTCACCCGGAGCGACCAGCGAGCCGCTTCCTCCCGACCTCGCGACCGCCTCAATGTAAATCTCCGCAGAGCGAGGAAGACTATTCTTGCCTGCGCATGTAATGCAGACGCGGGGACCGCTATGATATCTCATCAGGAAAGACCGCCGAGCAGCCGCAATAAGGCGAGTGTAAAAGGCAGGAATAACCCGAATTCATCTTGCAGGGGAAAAGGGAAAGGACCGATGCCTCAGGCCGAGGCACCGTCCGTCATGATACGAAGGTCTTCGCCCGTACCTTCCATCGCCTCACAGTCCTTGCCCATAGACTGTATCAGTCGGCTTTTTTCGATCCTGAGCGGCCGGTCAGCGACGACGTAAATGAGCTGTATCAGGCCGATATTCACGCTTTCACCTTTGCGGTTGAAGGAAAGGATCGTCTTGTTTTTCAAGTCCTCTTTGGTATAGAACGACTCAATCCTCTTCTTGAATACCTTATTGGCCTCAGCCAGGTGTTTTACCATGTCCCTCGTCTCGCACATGATAATGAAATCATGCGTGCTCAGGGTGCCGACAAAACACTTAGGGCAGCGCGCGCAGCTAGTCTTGAGGATAGCCGCTGCCCACTGAATTATATCAGCATGATGGTTGGGACCGTATTTCAGAAGATAAGGGTGGATATTGGATATGCGAACATAGGCGATGGAATATTTTCCCAAGCGGGGAAAGACCTCCGCAAGCTTCTTGATGATAGCCGCCTTATCCGGAAGTCCGGTGAGAAAGTCCGGCCACAGATAAGGATTCTCCTGTCTCTTGCGAAGTTCCTGTATATACTTCTTTGCCTCTGCTATACCCATTGTTCTCCCCCCCTTTCTTAGGCTCACCGCATCTGCGAAGTATAATATAAATACAGTATTTCCGAAGGGGATGTCAACATTAAATTACAATTATCAGATCGTTTATGCAGCAGATCCGCACAACAAAAAAGAGGGGCATTCGCCCCCCCTTTTCACGGCAAACTTCTCTCTTTGTACTACTTCTTCCCGGCCTTGCCTTTGAGAGTGGCCTGTGCAGCAGCGAAACGTGCGATCGGAACGCGGAACGGTGAGCAGCTGACATAATCAAGCCCGATGTCATGACAGAAGCCGACGGACTTCGGCTCACCGCCGTGTTCTCCGCAGATGCCCATCTTGAGGTTCTTTTTTACCTTCCTTCCCTTTTCGACGGCGATCCGCATAAAGGCACCGACACCGTTCTGATCAATCGTGATAAAGGGGTCTTCCTTGAGCACGCCGGCCTCCACATAAAAGGGAAGGAACCTGCCCGCATCGTCCCGGGAAAGACCGTAAACCGTCTGGGTAAGGTCGTTGGTGCCGAATGAATAGAAATCAGCCTGCTGGGCGATCTCATCGGACGTGATGCATGCACGCGGGAGTTCGATCATCGTGCCGACCGTGTAAGCGATTTTCACCCCATATTCCTTCTTTACGCGCTCTGCCGTCGCAATCGAAAGGTTCCGCATCACTTCAAGCTCCCTGACATGCCCGACCAGGGGGATCATAATCTCGGGGATGACCTTCACCTTCTCTTTCGCCAGCTCACAGGCAGCCTCCATGATCGCCTGCACCTGCATCTCGTAGATCTCCGGGAAGGTGACGCCGAGACGGCAGCCCCGGTGGCCGAGCATGGGGTTAAACTCGTGGAGCGACTTATTCTTCGCATTAAGCTGGTCAAAGGGGACACCCATTTCCGCAGCCAGCTCCTGCAACTCACCGTCCGTGTGCGGGAGAAACTCGTGGAGCGGCGGATCGAGAAGCCGAATGGTGACCGGAAGTCCGGCCATCGCCCTGAAGATGCCGACAAAATCGGCCTTCTGGAAAGGCAACAGTTTTCCGAGCGCCCTCTTCCTCCCCTCGATAGTCTCCGAAAGGATCATCTCCCTGACCGCCTTGATACGGTCCGGGCCGAAAAACATATGTTCAGTCCTGCAAAGACCAATGCCCTGGGTCCCGAAATTTCGTGCTATGGCAGCGTCATTGGGCGTATCGGCATTGGCACGCACACCCAGCGTTCTGAACTGGTCTGCCCATTTCATCATTTCCTTGTACCACAAATTGCGTTCAGGGTCAGCGGGCAGGAGGTCCAGTTTACCTTCATATACACGGCCCTTGGTCCCGTTCAGGGTGACCCAGTCGCCCTCCCTCAGCACCCTGCCGTTGACCTGAATCTCTTTCTTGTGAACATCGATGTTGAGGGCCGAGCACCCGACGATGCAACACTTGCCCCACCCGCGAGCCACCAGCGCGGCATGGCTCGTCATGCCTCCCTTTGCGGTGAGGATCGCCTCTGCTGCATGCATGCCGTGCACGTCCTCCGGAGAGGTCTCGCTCCTGACGAGTATTACCTTCTCGCCACGCTTTGCCCATGACTCGGCATCATCAGCGGTAAAGACGACACGCCCGACAGCCCCCCCTGGTCCGGCGGGAAGTCCCTTGGCCAGTTCAATGGCCTTCTTTTCCGCTACGGGGGCGACACTGGGATGCAGGAGTTCATCGATCTGATCCGGCTTCACCCGAAGGATAGCAGTCTGCTTTGATATGAGTTTCTCCCTGGCCATCTCGACCGCCATCCGGATGGCAGCCTGACCGTTCCGCTTGCCGACGCGCGTCTGGAGCATCCAGAGCCTGCCCTCCTCGATCGTAAACTCGATATCCTGCATATCAGTGTAATGTCTTTCAAGTCTCTTCTGAATCGCAAACAACTGCTTATACAGCGAAGGCATCTTCTCTTCCAGGGAAAAGAGATGCATGGTATCCGGGGTCTTTCCGGCTTTATTGACCGGATTGGGGGTCCTGATACCGGCGACAACGTCCTCGCCCTGCGCATTCGGGAGCCATTCCCCGAAGAACATATTCTCGCCAGTGGCAGGGTTCCTCGTGAAAGCGACTCCTGTTGCCGAATTATCACCCGTATTGCCGAAGACCATGGACTGCACGTTGACAGCAGTGCCCCACTCCTCAGGGATCTTTTCGATCTTCCGGTAGGAGACAGCCCGCTTCCCCATCCATGACTGGAACACGGCGCTGATGCCGCCCCAGAGCTGCTCCTGCGGATTATCCGGGAAGTCCTTGTTCAGGGTATTCCTGATGATCACCTTGAATTCATCGCAGAGCAGTTTCAGGTCATCCACCGTCAGGTCCGTATCGTTCCGGCAGCCCTTCTGGTGCTTGAGGTTTTCCATGGCGTGTTCGAGCTTCTGCCGGATAGCCTGTCCTTCGGAGGGTTCGACACCTGCCGCCTTTTCCATGACAACATCGGAATACATCATGAGGAGCCGGCGGTAGGCGTCATAGACAAACCGTTCGTTATTCGTCTTCCTGATAAGACCCGGGATGGTCTTCGTCGTCAAGCCGACATTCAGGACGGTTTCCATCATGCCGGGCATGGAACTCCGCGCGCCTGATCGCACCGAGACAAGAAGCGGGTCATCAGGAGAGCCGAACCCTTTTCCCATGATCTTTTCGACCTTTGCCAGTGCAGCGTCCACCTGCGGTTTGAGTTCTGCCGGATATCTTCTCTTGTTCTGGTAGTAGAGGGTACAGACCTCGGTGGTTATGCTGAAGCCGGGGGGAACCGGGATACCCAGGTTGGTCATCTCCGCCAGGTTGGCGCCCTTACCTCCCAGAAGGTTTTTCATGTCAGCCTTGCCGTCGGCCTTGCCGCTGCCAAAGAAATACACGTACTTCCTCGCTCTTGTCACAGGTTTCTTCAATGCCTTCTTGATTTTTGTGGCCATCTGTAGCCCTCCCGGGGGAAATAATATGTCAAGTGCAACTTTATGAGAACATACGGAGTAATAGACTATCGCAGTTCAGGAAAAAATTCAACCAAATCATTGGCCTGAAGCGGGCCGGCAGCCATTAATTCGGACAATAGGTCCATAAGCATATCAGGTCTCCCCCCCCCTGCGGGAGGAAAGCTGCGCCACCTGGACAACTCCTGTTGCAATGCCGGTCCAAACATGGTATCTAGATAGTAGAAAATCACGCGTGAGGTGATCTGAATGAAAAGGCACTTTGTTCTTCTCTTGATGGCCCTTATCCTTTCGGCCTGCACACCGGTTATTTCTTCTGAATACCTGCAGAAAGCGGTTAAGGAGGTGGGTTTCACGCAGCTCAGGGACAATCCCGATGCGTACACGAACAACATCTTTATTCTCGGCGGCACGATCGCTTCCGTCGAAAACTCCAAGGACGGTACGGAACTCGATGTGGTCCAAAATCCAATCAACCGTTATGGTGAGATAACGGACAGGGATGTAACAGAGGGCCGCTTCATCCTTGTCACGACAAAGCAGCTTGATCCGATGATATTCAGGAAGGGCAGGATGGTTACCGTTGCCGCGCAATTGACCGGCAGCAGAAGCAGGCAGTTGGGGGATAAGGAATACCGCTATCCGGTGCTTGAGGCAAAAGAGATCTATCTGTGGAAGCGGGAGAAATACCCAAACCCGCCGTACCTGTATGACCCGTACTTCTATCCGTTTTACTACTACAATTACCCGAACTACTGGAGCGACCCCTACTTCCGCGGGCCGTTCCTCTATCCACTCCCTTAGGGATAAAACAAAGGAAAGGGTGCGGTTACCGTACCCTTTCCTTTGTTGGAAGTTCAACCACCTTTGACTCTTCCTTCTGCATCGTGGACCTGCCCTCAAAGACAGCTCCCTCCGCTATCATCAGCTTGTTCGTAAGCACCTCTCCATGGACCTGACCCTTGTTTTTGATCTCCACGATCTCCTTTGCCTGCAAATCGCCGTCGACTCTGCCGCCCACAACGATGCCGCGAGCCGAGATATTCCCCTTGATCTTGCCTTGTTCTCCGATGACGATCCAGTCCGCGACGACCTGTCCTTCCACGGTACCGTCGATCCTGATCGTGCCGCTCGACTCGATCTCGCCCTTGAAGCGCGAATTGCCCCCGATCAGCGACTCAAGCTTCTCCGTATTTCTGTGAAACATTATGTCCTCCCCTCAAGATACGTCGAGGGATTGATCGGCCTTCCCTCACGCCATATCTCGTAGTGTACGTGGGGACCTGTCGAGTTGCCGGTCGAGCCGATATACCCTACCACTTCGCCCCGCTTTACTTTTTGTCCTATCTTGACAGCCACGTTTCTGTTGTGGGCATAAAATGTCGAAAATCCCATGCCGTGCTCGATAACAACGAGATTGCCATTGCCTCCGCTCCACCCGGCAAAGCTGATGATACCCTCGGCAGTGGCGCGCACCGGCAGGCCGGCTTCAGCGGCTATGTCAACGCCCCCGTGAAACTCGGCGACCCCTGTCTTCGGGTGCTCCCGGTTTCCGAATGCCGATGTGACATGGCCGGCCACGGGCCATCCCTCCGGTGTCGAGAGAAAGATATCCCTCTGCTTGCCGAGGTAGTCCTTTATCTCCCCGATGTTCTCCATGGTAATCCTGATCTGCTGTCTCAGGTTTTCCATGTCAATGGAGCCGCTGTCATTTGTATCGAGGTTCTTGAGCACCTGCTCTTTCGACCCGAGAGAAAAAAGTTTTCTAAAGTCCTGTTCCGCCTTCTTCAGGGTCACCAGCGTAGAACGCAGTTCAAGAAACTGGGATGAGTAGTAATCGAGGCGCTGTTTCATATGATCGTATTCCAGTGCGTTTTTCGCCACGGAAAACACATAGACCATGCCGACCGCCCAGAGAATGACTGACAGGAAAATCCCGACTGACGGCACCTTCAGCCGCATGGACCGCGAGTTGCTGTGCGGTATCAACATGATCGTGACGGGCGTGAAGGCCCGCCTGAGGAACAGTCTTGCCCTATGCATATCGAACCCCCTCGCCTCCCTTATCGATCTTCCCGATCAGATAAGAGTCGAAACCATGATCCTTCAGAAGCGATACCGTACGCCCCTTGTCCTTATCGCCAACGACAAAGATATAGCCGATCCCCATGTTAAAGGTTCTTTTCATATCCTTATCGGTCACATTTCCCAATTCCTTTATAATCCTGAACAGGGGCAGCACCGGCCAGGAGTCCCGGAAGACCTCCGCGCCGAGCCCGCGGGGGATGATGCGGGGCAGATTTTCAGGAATGCCGCCCCCCGTAATGTGGGCCATTCCCTTGACGGCAACCTTTCTTTTGAGGGCATGAAAGGCCTTGACGTATATCCTCGTGGGTCTGAGGAGTTCCTCTCCGAGCGTGGCGCCGAGCTCGGGCAAACGCTTTCTGATCCCCATTCCATGGAGATCGAAAAACACCTTTCTTGCAAGGGAATAGCCGTTACTGTGAAGGCCGCTTGAAGCGACGCCGACGACAGCATCGCCCTGCCGTATGCTCCGCCCGTCAACAAGGCTGGCCCGGTCGACGACTCCCACTGCAAACCCGGCAAGATCATACTCGCCCCTCGCGTAGAAGCCCGGCATCTCGGCCGTCTCGCCGCCGATAAGGGCACAACCGGATTCGATGCAGCCCGCTGCAATGCCCTTGATCACCTCGGCCGCCTTCTCGGGCTTCAATTTCCCTGTTGCAAAATAATCGAGGAAGAAAAGGGGCTCCGCCCCTGCCGTGAGGATGTCATTAACGCTCATGGCGACAAGATCTATCCCGACCGTGTCATGCCTGCCTGCCATAAACGCGACCTTCAGCTTTGTGCCGACCCCGTCGGTCCCGCTCACAAGAACAGGGTCTTTATATTTCCTGGCATTCAGCTTGAAAAAGGCACCGAAGGACCCGATATCGGCGGCAACGCCCGGCGTGAAGGTGCGTTTCGCCAGGGGACTGATAAGGTCCACGAACCTGTCGCCTGCGTCAATATCGACACCGGCCTTTTTGTAGGAAAGTCTGCTTTTTTTATTCATCGCGTCTCTGTGCCAGCGTGTCAGTTGCGTTCGGGAGGAATTGCAAGACTGTTTTATCATAAAACACCCTCAAAGGGCAAGCACTTTTGTCAGTCCGCAGCCCGGCCCCGACACCTCCGGGCCGCTTCTTCTCCTCACCCGGTCTTTCTGATACAATAGGCTCGATGGCTGTTATTCTCGTTACCAACGACGACGGAGTACACTCGCCCGGAATCATCGCCCTGCAAAGGAGTATGAAGAGCCTCGGCGATCCTTACATCGTCGCCCCGGACAGGGAAAGAAGCGCTGCCGGCCATTCCCTGACTCTCCACCGGCCCCTCAAGGTGACTGAATTGCGCGATCGCATCTATTGTATCAACGGAACCCCGACAGACTGCGTCACGGTGGCAATTAACAAGATACTCCCCGAAAAACCCGTGCTGATCGTCTCCGGCATAAATCGGGGGGGGAATCTGGGTGATGATATAACCTATTCCGGCACCGTTTCGGCCGCTGTGGAAGGAACGATCTTCGGCATCCCCTCTCTCGCCTTTTCCCTCATCTCGGACAAGCACTTTCATTTCGATGCAGCGGCGTCGATGGCGTTTCCGATCGCCCAATTCGTGCTGGAGCATTCTCTCCCCTATGACACCCTGCTTAACATCAACATCCCGAACCTGCCCCCGGAAGAGATCCGGGGTATCAAATTCACCCGGCAGGGCAAGCGGATCTACGACGGCTCCATACAGGAGACCTACGACCCCTGGGGCGAAAAGCATTACTGGATCGGCGGAGGCAAACCATACTGGGAGCGTGGGGAGGACATGGATATGGATGCGGTTCAGGCGGGCTTCATCTCCATCACCCCGATACACCTCGACCTTACCAATTACGAGGCCCTCGCCCTCTTCAGACAGACATGGCCTCTTTCCGACCTGTGGGACAAGAGACGTGAAACGCTATGATGTGATTATCATCGGCTCAGGCCCTGCGGGTATCTTCGCCTGTCTCGAACTCCTTTCCATAAAGAAGCGGCTGAAGATCCTGATGGTCGAGAAGGGCAGGGACATCGATCAGCGGTCCTGCCCCCTCAAGGTGAAGAACGTTTCCTGCACCAAGTGCAGGGAGTGCAATCTTCTCAGCGGATGGGGCGGGGCGGGCGCTTACAGCGACGGGAAGCTGAGCCTTTCTCCGGAGGTGGGAGGGTTTCTCTCACGGTATATCGACAAGGAAGAGATCCGTTCCTACATCCGCTATGTGGACGATGTGTATATCAAATACGGCGCCCCTGACGAGGTATTTGGCGAGGACGCGGAAAAGGTCCGCGAGCTTGAAAACGTCGCGCTGAAAAACGGCCTCGTTCTCGTGCCTTCTCCGGTGCGGCATATCGGAACAGACCGGTGCAGGGACCTCCTCAGGAGGATGCGCAAGGACATCGATGGCAGGGTCGACGTTCTCTTCCAGACCGAGGCTCAATCCATCATCCATGCGAAAGGGAAGTACCGGGGGATGCAGCTCAGGGACGGCCGGGAGGTGTTCTCTGATTATCTGATTCTCGCGCCCGGGAGGG
The DNA here is from genome assembly GCA_021825365.1 of Nitrospirota bacterium. Lineage (GTDB taxonomy): Bacteria > Nitrospirota > Thermodesulfovibrionia > Thermodesulfovibrionales > UBA6898 > JAKAGF01. Next base: position 79,745 of record JAKAHR010000001.1, read on the forward strand.
AGGGATCACGCTGGCTGGAGGAGGAGTCACGGAGGCTCGGATTCACCCTCCTGAAGAACCCGGTGGATATCGGCGTCAGGGTCGAACTTCCCGCACCGGTGATGGAGCCGCTCACCTCGGTCACCTATGAACCGAAACTCGTCTTTTATTCGAAGAAATTCGACGACAGGGTCAGGACCTTCTGCGTGAACCCGTACGGCGAGGTGGTGAAGGAATATCTGAAGGGAATCTGGACGGTCAACGGACACAGCTACGCTGACCGGAGGACGACCAACACCAACTTTGCCCTTCTCGTCAGCACCTACTTTACCGAGCCTTTTCATGAGCCGATCTCGTACGGAAGACATATCGCGCAACTGGCAAACTTTCTCGGCGAGGGGGTCATCGTCCAGCGTCTCGGCGACCTCCTTGCGGGAAGACGGTCGACTGCGGAGCGCATCGCAAAGGGAATCGTCAGGCCGACCCTCAAGGACGCCACGCCCGGAGATCTGAGCTTCGTCATCCCGTACCGCTACCTCTGCGATATCATCGAGATGCTCGAGGCCCTCGACAGGATCGCCCCGGGAGTCTACTCGCGGCATACGCTTCTGTACGGTATCGAAGTCAAATTCTATTCCATGCAGTTGAAGCTTTCCCCTCATCTTGAGACGGAGATACCCCATATCTTCGCGGTCGGTGACGGGCCGGGGGTCAGCCGGGGTCTCATACAGGCCTCTGCATCCGGCGTTGTCGCGGCCCGTGAGATCATCGGCAGGCTCTGACAGGCGATGGCGGAATACCAGGAGACCAGGGAGTACATGGTCCGCACCCAACTCATCCCCCGGGGGATCAATGACCCCCGCGTACTCGATGCGATGAGGCGAACTCCCCGCCATCTCTTCGTGGACAAATCAATGCGGGAGGCCGCCTACGCGGATTCGGCACTTCCGATCGGCGAGGGGCAGACGATCTCGCAGCCTTACATGGTGGCCGTCATGACCGAACTCCTCGAACTCCACGGTGATGAGAAAGTGCTCGAGATAGGCACCGGTTCAGGATATCAGGCCGCCGTTCTGGCCGACCTGGCTAGGGAAGTCTTTACGATAGAACGGATCGCCGACCTCGCCGCGCGTGCGGAAGAACGCTTCCGGGAACTCCATTACCCCACTATCCGGGTCCGCGTGGGAGACGGCACGCTCGGATGGCCGGAAGAGGCGCCCTTCGACGGTATTATCATCACCGCTGCGTCTCCCCGGGTCCCTGAACCGCTTCTCAGCCAACTGGCCGATAACGGCATCCTGATCATTCCGGTCGGCAGCCGGTATTCCCAGCACCTGCTGAAGGTCCGCAAGACGGAGACGGGTCTTACCCAGGAGATTCATACCCCCTGTGTCTTCGTCCCGCTCATCGGTGAACACGGATGGACGCCTGAAGGCTGACGGCCACGGAGTTGCTGTCAGTAATGCAGAGGCAGTGTTCTGATCTGCCGGAGCATTGCTGCATATCTCTTTCGGTCCTGCGGCGTCACCTCCCTGCTGCCGAATCTGTTCTCCTCATATAGCCTGATGAACTCGTGAACCGTACCGGCAAGGGCGGAGCCGGCAACGCGCTCCCTTATATCACGGCCGGTTGCGGGTGAAGGCATATTGAATCCCCTGCTCCGCAGGACCTTCACCAGCTTCAGAAACTGGACGGTTGCAAATCCATATCTTTCTGCCCGTCGTCTGCGGACACGGATAAACAGGACGACGAGAATAAATATCAGGAGAGGCAGAAAGAAATAGGGGTTCCATTTCAGCCGCATTCCCTCGCGCAGCGAGGGGAGCGCCACCGGCAGGGCCACGCTCCGCAGGATTTTCCGCTGGTCCTCCGCGCTGAACCCGACCACGTATCGCGACCATGCCATGGTAATGGAGTCCAGAAGGAGCGCGCTGACCGAGGGCCCGGCCGCCTGCGCAGAAGGCGTCGGATCAAAACGCACCCAGTATCCCCCGATCAGCGCCTCGACCCAGGAGTGCGCATCGCTCTGCCTGACGATAAGATAGTTTCCAAATTCATTCGTTTCTCCACCGTGGAATCCGTTGACGATCCTGGCCGGTATCCCCAGCGCCCTCAGCAGGAGGACCATCGACGTGGCGTAATGTTCGCAGTACCCCCGCCTGCTGGTAAACAGAAAGTCCTCGATAGGGCCGACTCTTGCGGGCGGCCGCCTCACGGTGAGAGAATACACATAATTCTTTTTCAAATATTCCTCGATAAGCGAGGCTCTCCCCCTGTCATCAGATCCCCCGGAGGCGATACGCCCCGCCAGGTCCCGTATCTTCTGAATCCCACCAGGCAGCTGAAGATACCTCTGCTCTGCTATCCCCGGCACCTTCTCTCCGGGTGAGCTGTACGCGGTATACACAGTCTTGCGGGAGGCCTTGCCGGGCAGGAAGACGGCCCGTTCCCTGTCGACAAAGAGCCTGAATGATTCCGCCTTTATCGCCTTGACCGGGGCAAGGCAGAAGATGACATCAGAATCAATGGGCTCCAGAAATATCTTCTGGGCAACGACATCCTCCTGTCTGAAAGGGATAATGACAAAAGTGTCGTCCTTCCGGCTGACCGGAATCCTGTCCCTCTCCGAGTGACGCCACGTCGTTCCGTCGAAGAAATCCATGGTCAGTCCCCGCCAGTAATCCATCCCTGCGCGGCGGCCCTCCATTTCTATCCGCATGATGACCGTCGGATCCAGCTTCACCGTGCCGAATGAGCCGAACTCCACCCGTTCGGAAAACCCGGCAGTACGAATCGACCGAAAATGACTCTTTCCGACGAACCGATACGGCGTCCTCGGCAGCAGGACGAAGAAGAGCGCCGTAGTGCAGATGGTAACCACGGTTATGACCGTGACCGGACGAACCATCTTTACCATTCCGTATCCCCCTTCAGTCAGGAAGTGCGACAGCACCATCGCGGCGACGAGCAGGACGATGAAGACAATGAACACACCGCCGAAGACGAGGGAGCTCATCAATTCAGAAGCGATGACGAGCTGCAGGAGGGAGACGAAGTATACCTGCAAGTGATCCCATGGGTCCCTCAGGTCAAAAGCCTTTATCACCTGAAAGGCGATGGTCAGATGCGCGACAGCCAGGAACAGGTCCCGCGAGACGAGTGCATCGAAGCCGAAGACGATGAGGGTAAGAAAAGATAGCAGGCTTACTGTCCACTTCGGTGCTGTAAGGCCTGATCGGAGGAATTGATAGTACCCGGGGAAAAGACCCATCCCCACGACCGAAAACGCAGGGTTCATCTCGCCGGACAGGAGCAGGCTGACGGTGCCGGTAAAGGCGAGCAGGCCGGTGAGTAATTTATATATCTGCGGCATAGAGAACTGTATCGCCCTGCCCTGCGGGCAGGGAAAGGGCGTTCCTCCTGCTTCCCGTCACCAGGATGGAGATGCCGTCTCTGCCGGAGGGTTCCGGGCCTTCCCACGCATCTTCTTTCCGGACCACCGCCAGCACGTCGAGGATGGTAAAGAGGTGCTCTGCACCGGAACCGAAGGGGACCGTCTTCCTGCACGACAGGAGCCGAACCGGAAACCCTGCGTCAAGAAAGTGACGGGCAACGGAGCCGGCAAGCGACACGGCCTTCTCGAATGTCTCATCCTGAATGATAGGCGAGCCGTCGCCGCCTCCGTCGACCCCATAGGCGTCGGTCCGATTGTCCAGCACAACCGAAACCCGAGCCGATTGATGCTCAGCATATTCCCTGACCATCAGGTTCCGGGTCTTTGCGGAAGCCTTCCAGTGAATCCTTCTGAGATCATCTCCATAACGATACTCCCTGAGGGAATGCAACTCATCACCCCGCCCCATGAAGCGGAAGTCCCGGCCATCCCCGGCAGCGGAGCCCTCCGGAAGCCTTTCGATGTCCTCCAGGAGTGCGGGGTAGACCAGTATCCCCGAGGGAGCGGCTGCGGTGATCTTCCTCCTGAAGAGGAGAAACGGAAACCCGCTGTCAATGACAAAAGCCGTCTCGCGGAAATAGCCCCTCCGCTGAAAGACGACCCTCGGATGCACCTCGGATACGGAGAGGGGTTCAATAACCCCGCAGTACGCGGGTTCGGCGGAGAACGCTGCATCACCCGGCGCAAGCCGCAGCGAATAGGCGGGCAGACGCTCCCTGCTGTTGATAACGGAAAGAGAGACAAGAGATGCCTCACCCGCAAAGACGGGGTGCGGCACGGACAATCTCAGCGCGAGCCCCGCCAGATTCAGTCTCAGGAGCGCCAGGGAAATAACGATGAAAGCGAGCATCAGGGAGAGGATCAGATAGATAAGGTTATTGCCGGTATTCAGTGCAGCCAGTCCTATGAGGCACGCCGCGAGGATAAACCGCTTTCCCTCCCCGGTCGCTTTCACCCGACTATACCGGCACGGGAATCTTATCAACGATCTCGGAGATGACGCCTACCGCATCCGAGATATATTTCCTCGTCTTCAGGATGATCCGGTGCCCCAGGACAAGAGGCGCCAGATCCTTTACGTCATCGGGTACGGCATAGTCCCGTCCTTCATGATAGGCCAGGGCCTTCACGGCGCGGAGAAAAAACTGGGCCCCGCGAGTGCTTACGCCAAGCCGTATCATCTCATGCCGTCTCGTCTCACCCACGATGGCAAGCAGGTAGTCGACGATACTTTCTTCTGTCAGCACAGCCTCCGTCTCGGCCTGCATCCTTAGCATGTCCTGCCTGGTAAGCACCGGCTCCAGGCGGTCAAGAAAGTCGAAACCGGATTGTTCAAGCACCGCCTGCCTCTCATATTGAGGGGCAGGATATCCCAGCCTGATATGCATCATGAACCTGTCCAACTGGCTTTCGGGCAGGGGGAATGTCCCCTGATATTCCATCGGGTTCTGGGTAGCGATCACCATAAAGGGCTCCGGGAGCCGGTATGTCCTCCGTTCCACCGTCACCCGACGCTCGTTCATGGCCTCCAAGAGCGCTGATTGCGTCTTGGGGTTCGTCCGGTTGATCTCATCCGCCAGGACGATATTTGCGAAGAGCGGGCCGGGCCTGAATTCGAATTCCCGTACTTCCTGGTTGAAAACGCTCACGCCGATAATGTCGGACGGCAGGAGGTCGCTGGTAAACTGGATCCGCTGGAACGAACAATCGATGGATTTGGCCAGCGCGTACGCCAGGGTAGTCTTGCCGACTCCGGGTACGTCTTCGATGAGGAGATTGCCCTGTCCCAGAAAGGTGACCGTGGCCATCTTCACCGCCTCCTCCTTGCCCCTGATGATCGACGTGAGCCTCGCCTGCAGTTGCTTTAAGGGTTGATTTGTCATATTATTGATACACTGATTTCTTCAACGTTCTTATATCTATTATACAATGCGGGGACAGGTTATGAACTCGATTTCAGGCGATCTTGCGGTCATGCCGGTGACGGATGTCCTGCAGTGGGCCGAGCTGTGCGGCAAGACCGGAACGCTGCTCGTCGTCAATGATACCGTGGAAAAGCGCGTGCATTTGAAGAGGGGAAGGGTTTTATTTGTATCTTCTTCGAAAACAGGCGAACGGCTTGGTGAGTTTCTGCAGCGCTCGGGCCGCGTCGACATCGGGCGGATACAGGCGGCCCTGACCGAGGCCCGCAACATGAAAATCCCTTTTACGCAGCGGCTTGTCAAGATGCAGTATGTCTCCCCTTCAGGACTCGGGAGCGCTGTTGCGGAAAACGCCAAAGAGATACTTCTCGATGCGGCCCGATGGGACAAAGGGAGGTTTGAGTTCTCGGAGGGACAACTCCCCCCCGATGTGACCGCCGGCCCTGTCAGCCTCGATGATGAGCCCCTTCTCGATGCGGTCATCAGGCAGCTCGCCGGTGACCGTCGCGGGTCCTACAAGAGAAACATCGCCTTTTTTGTCTCTGACTCACAAAGGCCTTGACAGACCGCTTTTAAACTTTTATCGTAGCCGTAGAAGACAGGGCGGGCCTGTCCGCGGGACACAAGCGGAGGGGATCGCCGGACGGAGGTATTCATTCGTGAAAAAACCCTGGGGCGGAAGGTTCAGGGAAAAGACATCAGGCTCTGTCGAATCATTCACAGAGTCCATCTCCTTTGACAAGAGGCTCTGGAAGCACGACATCGAGGGCAGCATCGCCCATGCGCAGATGCTCGGCGGCCAGGGGATCATCCCCCGGAAGGACGCCCGTCAAATCGTCCGGTGTCTCAAAGAGATCGGCAGTGAGATCCGCTCCGGCAGGTTCAGGTTCAGGCCGGAACTGGAAGACATTCACATGAATATCGAATCAGCCCTCACCGCCCGCATCGGCGAGGCCGGCAAGAAACTGCACACGGCGCGTTCGAGAAATGACCAGGTGGCGCTGGATATGAGACTGTACCTCAAAGAGGAAACCGTCCGGATTATCAGACTGATGACTGATTTTCAGAGAGCGCTGGTGGCTGCGGCGACGCGCAATCTCGATGTAGTCATGCCGGGATATACGCATCTGCAGCGCGCACAGCCGGTGCTGCTGGCCCATCACCTACTCGCCTACGTCGAAATGTTCCAGCGGGACAAGGAGCGTTTCGAGGACTCGATGAAGCGGCTGGATGTCCTTCCCCTGGGTTCAGGGGCGCTGGCAGGGACCACTCTTCCCATAGACCGGGCCGCCGTTGCCAGGGCGCTCGGCTTCTCGGGGATATCGAAGAACAGCATCGATGCGGTCTCTGACCGTGACTTTGCCCTGGAATTCCTGTCGGCGGCATCGATCGCGATGATGCATGTCTCGCGTCTTTCCGAGGAACTCGTCCTCTGGTCCTCGGTAGAGTTCGGATTTGCCGAGATATCCGACCGGTTTACGACAGGATCGAGCATCATGCCCCAGAAGAAGAATCCGGACGTCGCTGAACTGTCGCGCGGAAAGACCGGAAGGGTCTACGGCAATCTTATGGCGCTCCTTACGGTCATGAAGGGTCTTCCCCTCTCATACAACCGTGATATGCAGGAGGACAAACACCCTGTCTTTGACACCGTCGATACCCTGACCACAGGCCTCTCCGTCATCACCGAGATGTTTTCGGGAATACAGTTCAGGAAAGAGAGGATGTCGGCTACCGCGGGCGAAGGCTTCTCCACGGCTACCGATCTTGCGGAATACCTTGTACGCCGGGGGATGGCCTTCAGGGAGGCGCATGAGGTCGCCGGCAAGGTCGTCCTGTACTGCATCACCAGAGGGAAAGACCTGGCATCGCTCACCCTGAAAGAACTCAGATCATTCTCCGCCCTGATACGCAAGGATATCTTTTCCGCCCTCGACCCTGCTCAGTCGGTCAGGTCCCGTGCGTCATACGGAGGGACAGCGCCGTCGGAGGTGAAGCGCCAGCTCTCGCAGTACAAGAAGATTCTTGGATGATATGAGGCAGAGGGGCGAGGCAAGAGGACGTATGCGCGCCGTTCTCCTCGTCGCGCTGCTAATCCTCCTGCCTGCCTGCGGAAAGAAAGGCGCACTGACCCTGAGGTCCTATGAGGCCCCGCCCTCTCCTGCCGGTCTTTCAGCTGTTCACCGCGAAGGCGACATCATACTCTCCTGGAGTTTCCCCCGGGTTAGCGAAGAGTCCATCGCAGAATTCAAGTTGACGAGGACGGCCGCATCCGGCGCGGTCAGGATCATCCCGGTCCCGGCGGCGATCAGGACCTTTACCGATTTGGACTTCACGTTCGGCGAAAAGATCGACTACATGGTGACATCGGTCAACGCACGGGGAATTTCCAGTGCCCCATCTGCGGTCTCCGTGCTTCCCCTTCAGCCGCCTCCGGCCCCGGAGGGCCTGAGGGCCGCTGTGCAGGGAAATGCGGTCATCCTTTCCTGGGAAGACAAGACCGGCAGCCGATACAACGTCTACAAACGGTATGACAGGGACGGCTACGGCATGACTCCGTTGAATCCCGAGCCTCTGAAAGAGAGGAGTTTCAGCGATCCCCTTATCTTTGGAAAGACGGTACATTATACGGTACGGGGTCTCGCCGGGACCGCCCTGAGGGACGAGGGTCCGCCGGCCGTCGAGACGACCATAAATCCCGAGGAATTCGTTCCCCAGGCCCCGAAGAATGTCCGCTGGTACGCTGAACCCGACAGGGTTGTGCTCAGTTGGGAGGAGTCTGCCGAGGCCTGGGTAACCGCGTACCGGGTATATCGCCGCACTGACGCAGGGGAGTTTGTCATTATCGGAGAGACGCAGCTTCCCACCTACGTCGACAGGGGGCGTGTTTCAACGGCCCGGGATTACCGCGTTACCGCGGTGGGACCGGCAAAAGAGGGGCCTGCGGTGGATGTCCGGGGAGTTGCGTTGCATGCTGACTGAGGACGTTTCTTTCGGTGCGCTGCCGGAGTCCGCGTTGACGGATGATTCTTTCCGGCGGTTTCGTGTATCATAAGAATAAGCAGAAACACTGTCTGTCTTGGAGGGCTTCACTGAATACCGCAACGGATACCAGCCTCGCGATTCCCGCATACCATGAGCATACCTCTTCGTCTCCTCGTTGTTGAGGATTCCGAAGACGATCTCCTCCTCCTCCTGCGGGAACTCCGCGGGGGCGGTTATGATCCTTCCTTTTATCGTGTAGAAACATCTCATGACATGAAAGAGGCGCTGGCCCGACAGACGTGGGACCTGATCATTTCGGACTATATCATGCCCCGTTTCAGCGGTATCGCAGCCCTGAAAATGGCGAGGCAGCACGGCTCGGACATCCCCTTTATCATCGTATCGGGCAAGATCGGCGAGGAAACCGCTGTCGATGCGATGAAGGCCGGCGCACACGACTATATTGTGAAGGGAAATCTGTCGCGGCTTGTGCCCGCGGTAGACCGTGAGCTTCGCGAAGCGGAGAGGAGGCGCAAGAGCAGGGAGGCGGAAGACGAGCTGCGACGGTACCGGGAGCACCTCGAGGAGATGGTCGAGCGGAGGACCGGGGAGTTGCGGAGGATGAATGCCCAGCTTGAGGATGAGATCGCCAAACGCACGGTGATCGACGGGGAACTCCGCGAACACCGCGACCACCTCGATCTCCTGGTCCGCGAGCGCACGGCTGAACTCCGCCAGGTGAATAAGGACCTCCGCGGAGAGATCATGCGGCGTATCCAGATGGAAAAGGACCTTATCGAGAGCCAGCGCTTCGTGCACCGTATCGCGGATGCCACTCCCGACCTGCTGTACCTCCATGATGTTATCGACGACAACAACATCTACGTCAACCCCCGCGTCAAGGACATCCTGGGCTATGGTCCCGAAGAGATACGCCGGATGGGCCCTTCCTTTTTCAACACGCTCATCCATCCCGACGACGCGGCGGTGAGGGAATCGCTCCTTGACCGTTTTGCGGACGCGCCTGAGGGCGCGATCGTTGAGTCCGAATTCCGCCTGAAGAATGCTTCCGGCGAGTGGCGCTGGTTCAGCAGCAGGGACGTCATCTTCAAGCGGACGTCCGACGGCCTTCTCAAGATCATTCTCGGCATAGCCCAGGACATCACCGAAAAAAAGGCTGCAGAAGAAGAGCTCAAGAAATCGAGGGAACAGCTCCGCACCCTCCTCGCCCACCTCCAGTCCGTACGGGAAGACGAACAGGCACGCATCTCCCGTGAGATCCATGATGAGCTGGGTCAGTCCCTCACCGCCCTGAAGATGGACCTTGCGTGGATGGTCAGGCGACTCGACAAGGAACAGAAGCCCCTCCTGGAGAAGGCGAACCTGATGGCTAAACTTATCGACATGAACATCCAGACGGTCAAACGCATCTCCGCTGAACTGAGGCCGGGCCTCCTCGACGACCTCGGTCTGACCGCGGCGCTCGAATGGCAGGCCGAAGAGTTCCACAGCCGCACCGGTATACCCTGCGAATTGTTCATTAACCCCGAAGACATCGAGCTGGACAGAGACCTCTCCACAACGATCTTCAGGGTCTTTCAGGAGACGCTGACCAACGTCGTCAGGCACGCGGAGGCAAAGAAGGTGATGGTGGACCTGAGGAGAACGGGGCAGGAGGTGATCCTGACAGTACGGGATGACGGGAGGGGCATTACGGAAAAGCAGGTAGCCAGCCCCACATCCATCGGCCTGATCGGGATGAGGGAAAGGATACGGTTCCTCGACGGCACGGTAAAGATAACCGGCGGCAGGCGGGGAGGGACGACCGTCACGGTAAAGATTCCCCTCAGCCATGGCGAAAAGGCGGCGGGGTGATATACAATATCCCATCGGCAAATCCCTATGATTAAGATCCTTATAGCAGACGACCACGCCATAGTCCGGGAGGGTCTGAAGCAGATACTCGCGGAAACCCCCGACATGATCGTGGCGGACGAGGCCAGCAACGGGCAGGAAGTCATCGCCAAGGTGGAAAAGAGCGACTTCGACGTGGTGCTCCTCGACATCTCGATGCCGGGAAGAAACGGCATCGAGGTGCTCAAGCAGCTCAAGGCCGATCGTCCGCGGGTGTCCGTGCTCATCCTGAGCATGTATTCCGAGGAGCAGTATGCGATGCGCGCCCTGCGCGCAGGGGCCTCGGGCTATCTCACCAAGGAGAGCGCACCGGATGAGCTGATCGACGCCATCCGCAGGGTATCACAGGGCAGAAAGTATATCAGCCCCTCGGTAGCGGAAAAACTGGCGGTGAACCTCGAGCCGGGCACGGACAAGGCGCCGCACGAGATACTCTCGGACAGGGAATACCAGGTGATGTGCATGATCGCCTCGGGAAAGACGATCAAGGAGATCGGCGATGAGCTGAAACTGAGCGTCAAGACCATCAGTACCTACCGCTCACGCATCCTCGAGAAGCTCGACCTGCGGAATAACGCTGCACTGACCCATTACGCCATTCAGAACAGACTCGTGGAGTAGAGCATGAAAGAGAAGATACTAAAGGAATTCAGGGACAGCATGGCGGTCAAGGAGCAGTTCATCCAGACCCACGTGGAAACGGTGGTGGAGGTCTCCAAGGCCATCTCGCGGGCTTTTGACGAGGGCAATAAGGTCATCCTCTTCGGCAATGGCGGATCGGCATCGGACGCGTCGCATATCGCCGCCGAGTTCGTCAACCGCTTCAAGAAGGAGAGACCCGGCCTTCCGGCAATCGCCCTGAACACCGACATGGCGGTACTGACCTCCATAGCAAACGATTATGACTACGCCGAGATATTCTCCCGACAGCTCAAGGCGCTGGCCGTCGACGGCGATATCGTCATCGCCATAACCACGAGCGGCCATTCACCCAACGTAGTCAAGGCTCTGGATGTCGCCCGCAGGAAGAAACTCCAGACCGTCGTCTTTACCGGAGCCAAGGGAGAAAAGCTGGCCGCGAAGGCGACCTTTCCCTTTGTCGTGCCGACAGACAACACGCCGCGGATCCAGGAGACCCATATTACCCTCGGCCATGTCATCTGTCTCATGGTTGAAGAGATCCTCTTTGAAGAGCCCCGCAAGAAGTAGCCCCCGCACGATCATGGGCATCGATCCTGGCAGCATCGCCCTGGGCTATGGACTCATCTCGACAGACGGGAGGGACGCCGTCTATCTGACCTCCGGGGTCATTTCACCGCCCGCGGCGTCGCCGCTCTCCCATCGCCTGAAGTGCATCTACCATTCCCTCCTGGAGGTCGTCCGCGAGCACCGGCCCGATGACATCGTCGTTGAGAAGATATTCTTCGCCAAGGGAGCAAAGGCAGCCCTCAGCCTCGGCCACGCGCGCGGCATCGTATTGCTTGCGGCCGCTTCCGAGAACGTGCCGATCCACGAATGCAGCGCCCTTCAGGTAAAAAAGGCGGTCGTCGGCTACGGGCGCGCTGAAAAATCCCAGGTCCAGGAGATGGTGAAGCTGATCCTGAAGATACGGGGGACGCTCTATCCCGACAGCGCCGATGCCCTCGCCCTTGCCCTCTGCCACATGAATGCGATAAAATTCAATGAATCCCTGCAGGGGCAGGGAACGTCCTCCGTGTGAGCGGAATGCGGAGTCACCCTTTTCATCCCTTGTTTTTTCACTGATACTGATTATGATAGGCTCTCTCAGAGGAAGGCTCATCTCCAGACGCCCTGACAACGTGGTTGTCGAGGTTCACGGTGTCGGCTATGTGGTTCAGGTGCCTATCCCTACTCTCGCCGGCCTGCCGGAAGAGGGAGGGGAGGTCTTCCTGCACATCCATACCCATGTGAGGGAGGACTCCCTGAGTCTCTTCGGGTTTGCGTCCGAGGCAGAAAAGAGGATATTCGTCACCCTCCTCGGCGTCTCCGGCATCGGGCCGAAGATGGCCGTCAACATCCTTTCCGGGGTCTCCTCCGACGATTTTCTCGATGCGTTGCAGAGGGAGGACGTGGCCGCACTCTGCAGGATCCCCGGGCTGGGCAAGAAGACCGCCCATCGTCTCATCCTCGAACTCCGCGAAAAACTCCCCTCCTCGACCGGGGCGCGTGACCACCTTTTCGAGGACGCCCTTTCAGCGCTGGTGAATCTCGGGTACAAGAGACAGACCGCACAAGAACACCTTGAAATCGTGTATAAAAAAGGGTTCACCACCATCGAGGATCTCCTCAAGGAGACCCTGAAGAAGCTGACCGGAAATGCCGCATAACAAGCCCGATAAGGGTATCGAGAGGATAGATCCGCAGGACAGGATCGTCAGCCCCGACGTCCTTGAGGAGGAGGCGGTGCTGGACCTGAACCTGAGGCCCGCCACCCTGGATGAGTTCGTAGGCCAGGACAAGATCAAGGAGAACCTGAAGATATTCATCAGGGCCGCCCGTCAGAGGAAAGAGCCGCTCGACCACACCCTCTTCTGCGGCCCGCCGGGTCTCGGCAAGACGACCCTGGCGCACATCATTTCGAGCGAGTTGAAGGTAAAGCTCAAGACCACGTCAGGCCCGGTGCTCGAACGGCCGGGGGACCTGGCCGCGATACTGACCAACCTCTCGGATATGGACATCCTCTTCGTCGATGAAATCCACCGTCTGCCGAGGATCGTGGAAGAGGTACTGTATCCCGCGATGGAGGATTTCCAGCTGGACATCATTATCGGGCAGGGTCCCAACGCCAGGACCCTCAAACTGAACCTTCCGAAGTTCACCCTCATCGGCGCGACAACGAGGACCGGCCTGCTCACCTCGCCCCTGCGGGACCGTTTCGGGATCATCGACCGGCTCACCTACTACGATCCCGCGCAGCTGTGCAAGATCGTCCTGCGGTCAGCGGGCATCATGAAGGTCGAGATCAGGGAGGACGCTGCCTATGAGATCGCACGGAGGTCGCGGGGTACGCCCCGCATCGCCAACAGGCTGTTGAAACGGGTCAGGGACTTTGCCCAGGTCCTCGGAGACGGCACCATAGACCTGGCGATAGCCAAGAAGTCCCTTGCCTCCCTCGACGTCGACGAAAAAGGGCTGGATGATATGGACCGGAAGCTCCTCCTTACGATTGTCGAGAAGTTCAGCGGCGGGCCTGTCGGCGTTGAGACGCTTGCTGCATCCCTCCGGGAAGACCGCGAGACGATCGAAGACGTTTACGAGCCGTTCCTCATGCAGGAGGGGCTTCTCGAGAGGACGCCGCGCGGGAGACTCGTGACCCGTAACGGCTACAGCCATCTCGGCAAGGACATCCCCCAGGGCCTCTTCTGAGGAAGTACTCCATGAAGCTCCTGATGCACATCTGCTGTTCCAACTGCAGCATCCTGCCCCTGCAGCATTATCTCCGTGCAGGGATCGATATACGGGGATTCTGGTTTAACCCCAACATCCACCCCTACACCGAGTACTCCGCCCGGCTCTCCGCTGTCGAGAAATTGCAGGCGATCTGGCAGCTCGACATCGAATATCTCGATGCATACGACCTCGACGACTTTCTGAAGGCCGTTGTCGGCAAGGGGCAGGAGCGTTGCGCAGCCTGTTATTCAGTCAGACTTAAAAAAACAGCCGAGACCGCGCGGCTGATGGGGCTCGACGGCTTCACCACGTCACTGCTTGCCAGTCCCTACCAGAAATTTGATATGATAAACGAGATCGGCCGCGAGACAGGACAGAGGCTTGGCATCACCTATTATGCGGAGGACCTCCGGAAGGGCTGGGGGCTCTCCCGGCAACTGGTCGCCGAGTTCGGCCTCTACCGGCAGAAGTATTGCGGCTGCATCTATTCTGAAATGGAACGATACAGAAAGAGGCGTTCGTAATTAACTGCTCCCGTGAGTCCATGGACGGTCTTCAGCATATCGGCAAGGTCTTGATAGGCGCAGGGCTGCTTATCGCAGCGCTCGGCCTGTTTCTTCTTCTTGCGGGCAGGATTCCCTGGCTGGGAAGGTTGCCGGGCGATATCCTCGTCCAGAAGAGGAATTTCACCATCTATGTTCCCCTTGCCACGAGCATTCTCCTCAGCATTCTCCTGACGCTCATTTTCTGGCTTTTCGGGCGGAAATGATCAGACATAAAGTCCTGCATCTCTTCATAACGCTGTTGTTAGTCCTCCTTTCATTCTCTTCCGAGGCGGCGACGGTCAAGGTCCTTATCCTTGACGACGTATTTCAAGGCATCCCGGAGAAGGACGAAAGGCTCGACAGCATGGGCAGGATCACCGGCGATCTCCTGGTAAGCGGTTCTCACTATCAGGGGGACATCGAGGTCTGGAAAGGCAAGTCAGGACTCTACCTCATCAATGAGCTGCCCCTGGAAGAGTATATCAAGAACGTTGTCTCTGCCGAGGTGGGACAGAATTGGGACATGGAGGCGCTGAAGGCTCAGGCGGTGATCTCCCGGACATATGCCCTCTATCAGAAGGGTCTGAACGGCAACATCAACTTCGACCTCACTTCCTCTGTCCTGCACCAGGTGTACAAGGGCACGGTCATCGACGCACGTATCTCCTATGCCGTCATGCATACCGGGGGAGAGGTCCTCACCTACAACGGAAGACTGATCGAGGCGCTCTACCACTCTACCTGCGGAGGCATGACCGAAGACCCTGCCGAGGTATTCGGCAAGAGCTACCCGTACCTCAAGCCTGTCGAAGCGAGCTGCACGGTCTCGCCTTACTCGGTCTGGGAGAGAAAGATGCCCGTTGAAGAGATCGAAAAGGCTCTCCGCCTCACTGGCGTAAAGACAATTACCATAAAATCATACACAGCCACCAAGAGGGTCAAGACGGTCGAAATCGCTCACGACGACGGGACTCTTACCGTCAAATCGAACGATCTTCGGAAGGCCCTGGGCTGGAGCCGCCTCCCGAGCACCAACTTCGAGGTGTACCGCGAAAACGGCACCTTCGTCTTCGACGGAAAGGGATACGGCCACGGGGTCGGCCTCTGCCAGTGGTCTGCCCTGGAGATGGCCCGGGAAGGGAAGACGTACCGGGAGATCCTCTCCTTCTTCTATCCGGGCACGGTCCTGCGGGTTCATGAAGACCGCTGAGTACGACTTTCCGCTTCCTGAGGAACTCATCGCCCTCAGACCGGCTGAAGAGAGGGACGCCTCCAGGCTGTTCGTCCTCGGAAAAGACGGTGACTCGCACGCCCTTTTTTCCGATCTGCCCCGGTTCCTGTCTCCCGGAGACCTCGTTGTCATCAATAACACAAAGGTATTCCCCGCCCGCATCTTCGGACGGAAGACATCCGGCAAGAGACTGGATATGATTCTCATCAGGGAGAAATCCCCGGGAGAGTGGGAGATCATGTCAAAGGGGAGATATACCGGAAGGGTCGAGGTCTGCGGCATTGCGGCACGGATAACGGACGGATCTACCGCGGTATTCGACAGCAGCGCAGACCTCAGGGCACATTTATGGGAGGAAGGCCTGATGCCCCTTCCCCCTTACATCAGGCGCGAGCCGGACGCCCTTGACCGGGAGCGCTACCAAACGGTCTATGCGTCCATAGAAGGATCGATTGCCGCGCCGACCGCCGGTCTTCATTTTACGCCGCGCCTCCTGCACGGCCTGTCCGAACGAAATGTAGCCGTCAGGACGGTGACCCTCCATGTGGGGACCGGCACCTTCAGGCCCGTCAGGGCGGAAAACCTTGAGGACCATCAGATGGACAGCGAGTATTTCGAAATCGATCCCTCCTTGCTGGAAGAGATCAATGACGTCAAGTCCCAAGGCAGGAGGGTTGTTGCTGTCGGAACTACGACGACGAGGTGCCTCGAGGCCTTCGCCTCCGGAAGGTTCCAGACTCTCTCCCATAACGGCATTCTCAGGGCAACGACCGACATCTTTATCCATGAGGGATATGCTCCCCGGATAGTCGACAGCCTCATAACGAATTTCCATCTCCCCCACTCCACACCCCTCATGCTGACAGCCGCTTTTTCAGGCCGCGAAAGACTGCTTTCTGCTTATAGAACAGCTATTTCCATGGGATATAGATTTTTCTCCTATGGGGATGCTATGCTTGTTCTATGAATGTAAACAATCCGTCCGGATCTCCAAGGATTTTGGGCAGGGAGTTCCTGATCGTTCTTGTTGTTATCTGTTCATCTCTGAGTTTTACGGCGGGATATTTTGTCGGGAAGGCAAATCCGGATCAGCGGCCGGTCGCAGCAGCCCGGGTCTCCGACTTACCCCCTGCCCAGCCAAGACCTGAGACACCCCTGCCGGCGCAGCCCCAGGCCCCTGATCAGGCCGGCGAGCCAATGCTGCAGCCGCCGCAGAAGTCCGCGCCACTCCCGGCTGAAAAGGCGGTTGCTCCGCAGGAGAACGCAGCGGCTCAACAGAAGGGGACAGGACAGACACCGGGCAGCCGTGAATCAGGCCGCGACTCAAAAAAGACGATCACGGCGGACAGCGAGATATATACGGTGCAGCTGGCTGCCCTGAAGAATCCGGCCGAGGCCCGCAGGCTGAAGGAAAAGCTTGCCAAAAAAGGATTATCAGCGCATATAATCATCGCAAAAAGTAAAAAAAATGAGAAAATATATAAGGTAAGGACCGGTGAATTCAGGGACAAGAAGGATGCGGAGATTCTCGCCCTGAAGCTGAAGAAGAACGAGGGTCTCAACACCTTCGTAAGTCTGAAAAACGAATAAGGAGCCACTACGAATACACTCGTCATAGAATTCGGCAGCGACGAAGAATACCCGGCGCACCACAACACCATTGAAAAGAGTCTCAAGATCATCGAGGACACCCTTGATGTAAAGGCCAGCTCTCGGGGGAACAAGATATTCCTGAAGGGCGATGACCGGAAGGTGAAGACGGCTGAGAGACTCATCAAGGACCTCAGGAAGATAAGCTCCGAGATGCCTGATATGAGCGCTGACGACCTGCGTTATGCGATCAAGTCGGTGTCATCAGGGGGCGAGAATTCGCTGCGGGACGTCTTCCTGAATAATATCCCGGTCTCATCCAAGCGGCGGTTCATCATGCCGAAGTCAGAGAACCAGAAACAGTATGTCGAGGCGATCAAGGACCATGATATCGTCATCGGTGTCGGACCGGCCGGCACCGGCAAGACGTATCTCGCCATGGCAATGGCGATCAACGCCTTTCACCGCAAGCAGGTGAGCAGGATCGTTCTGGCAAGACCGGCGATCGAGGCGGGTGAGAAGCTCGGGTTTCTCCCCGGCGACATGATCGAGAAGGTGAACCCCTACCTGCGCCCTCTCTACGATGCCCTCTACGACATGATGGACTCCGAGAAGGCCTTAAAACTGATCGAACGGGGGATCATCGAGATAGCACCCCTCGCCTTCATGAGGGGCAGGACGCTCAATGATTCCTTTATTATCCTCGATGAGGCGCAGAACACCACGTCAGAGCAGATGAAGATGTACCTGACGAGGCTGGGGTTCAATTCAAAGACAGTCGTCACCGGGGACATCACCCAGATCGACCTTCCTGCAGGCAAGACCTCCGGTCTCGTCGAGATCATGAAGATACTCGATGGCATCGAGGGCATCAGTTTTGTCCATTTTTCGGAAAAGGACGTTGTCCGCCACCGGCTCGTCCAGGAGATAATCAAGGCATATGACAAGTATGAAAAACGGCATCCCGGCCGATAGACCAAAGAAAGTCAAGGACGTGCGCGCAGCCGTGCAGAAGACTTTCTTCCTGGCGGTATTCGCGCTCATCGTTTCGTTTTCCGTGATGACGGACCTGAGCCCGGAGCGTCTCATCGGAGGGGCATTCATCGCCTTTGTACTCCTGTTCATCCTGTACCGGGACATCATGCGGTATAAACCGTCCTACATCACCAACTACAACATGTTTCTCCTGCTCGGCCTGATGATCGTCAGCACCATCGTCATCGGCAGGTCCTTCGAATTCCTTCTGCAGAGCCTGTCAAAGGGGCTCGGCTCGGTCGCCGGCGACACGGCGATATACGGTATCCCCATCGCCGCCGGCGCGATGCTCGTTGCGCTCCTCTTTGATTTTCACACCTCCATCACGTTTTCCTTCACGATCAGCCTGCTGACAGGCTTCTGGCTCAACGACCCCTATTACCCGGTGTATACCTTCGTGAGCAGCCTGACCGCAGCCTTCAGCGTTATCCGCTGCAAGAAGCGTTCTGCCCTGCTCAGGGGAGGGCTCTATGTCGTCCTCGCCAATGTTGTCCTTGTCCTCATCCTGCTCCTCACCAAGGACCAGTTCAATCTGACCAAGGTCATCCCGGCCCTGCTCTTCGCCGTTTTTTCCGGTATCACGGTGTCAGCCATCGTTTCGATGCTTCTTCCCTTTCTTGAATACGCCTTTACGATCACGACGGACATCAGCCTCCTTGAGCTCCTCGATCTGAACCAGCCCCTCATGAAGAGCCTCATGATTACCGCGCCCGGGACCTACCATCACAGCGTCATCGTGGGGAACCTGGTCGAGTCGGCGGCCGAGGCGGTCGGCGTAAACCCCCTGCTTGCCCGCGTCAGCTCCTACTATCACGATATCGGCAAGATCAAGATGCCGGAGTATTTTGTCGAGAACCAGGCGGGCGGCCCCTCAAAGCACGACAAGCTCACCGCACACATGAGCAGCATGATCATCACGAGTCATGTAAAGGAAGGGGTCGAACTGGCCAGGCAGTTCAAGCTGCCCCAGACCGTCATCGACATCATCAAGCAGCATCACGGCTCTTCCCTTATCACCTACTTTTACCAGAAGGCCAAGGAACAGGAGCAGGAGCATGAACCCATAGCGGCAGAGGATTATAAATACCCGGGACCCAAGCCGCAGACCCGCGTGGCCGCCCTCGTCATGATGGCCGACGCCGTAGAGGCCGCCTCCCGCGTGCTGAGCGATCCGACGCCCGCCCGCATCACCGCGCTCGTGGACCGCATCATCAATCACATCTTCCTCGACGGCCAGCTGGATGAATGTGAGCTCACCCTCAAGGACATCTCCGAGGTCAAGCAGCGCTTTACGTATATCCTGACCGGGATATTCCATCGACGGATTGATTACCCCGGCTTCGATTTCGGCAATGGAACTACACCTAAGGAACCTGCAAAGGGCGACAAGACTAAACCTCAGGAAGACAGGAAGGGATTTACGCAGGGCGCTTACCCTGCTCGGTCTGCCCAAGGCTGAGCTGAGTGTCCTCTTTGTCAATGCCGCGAGGATGCGGGAAATCAACTACCGCTACCGCGACCAGGACAAGGTGACCGATGTCCTGTCATTCCCCATGGCGGGTGGTCCGCCCATCCCCGCGGACGTGCTCGGCGATATCGTCGTCTGTGTCCCGAGGGCCGTGCAACAGGCGCGTGAATACGACGTCACCCTTGCTATGGAACTGCGCCGCCTCCTCATCCACGGACTTCTCCACCTGGTCGGCTATGACCACGAGATAAGCGCCTATCAGGACAGGAAGATGCGGCTGAAGGAGCAGGAACTCCTCCATGCCCTTTAGGCAGTGGCTCAGGAGCGCAAATTTCGCCATTGAAGGGATCCTTCATGGCGCCAGGACCCAGCGCCACCTGCGCTACCATTTCTTCTCGGCGGCCGTCGTCCTCCTGTTCAGCTACATCGTCGGGGTCACCCGGGACGAGTTCATCATGGTCTCTTTCGCCGTCATTATCGTCCTCGCCTCGGAAATGCTCAACAGCGCCATCGAGGCGGTCGTCGACATTCTCTCCCCGGAATATGCGGAGAAGGCGCGCATCGCCAAGGACATCGCCGCAGGGGCGGTCTTCATCACCGCCTTCGGGGCAGCGGTGCTGGGGTATATCGTCCTCTTCCCCTATCTGAAGGCCCTCTTCAGGGAGGGCTTTTACGTCGCCAGGCACACCAGGGAAGAGACATCGCTCATCGCCTTCATCCTCGTCCTGATACTCGTCATCATTCTGAAGGCACGATTCGGCAAGGGACATCCCCTCAGCGGCGGCATGCCGAGCGGCCACTCCGCGCTCGCTTTTTCAGTCTGGGTATCGGTCACCTATACCACGGGAAACTTCATAGCCTCGCTGCTCTGTTTCGTCCTCGCCGTACTCATCGCTCAGAGCAGGATGTCGGTGCACATCCATACGCGGTGGGAGGTGATCGCCGGGGCACTGATGGGATCCTCCCTCACGTTCCTGCTGTTCAGGCTGTTTTCCTGAGGATCACGGCCGGCTCAGCGACGGTCGCGGGACACCCGACAGGACGCTGCTGAAAAGAAGAGGTATGCGTTCTGACTCAATGCGACCCGTTGAGGGGCAGCGCGATGACAAAACGCGAGCCTTTCCCGGGTTCGCTCTCTGCCGAAAGGCTGCCGTTGAGCTTCTTTATGATGCTGTAGCTCACCGGGAGGCCGAGGGCGGCCCCCTTCTCCTTCGCCGCATAGAGGGGGTCGAATATCCTGTCGAGCCTATTCCTGTCCATGCCGGCCCCCGTGTCCTCGAAATCGACGGCTATGCCGTCACCATCCAGCCTGGACCGTATGGTGAGTGTCCCACCGTCAGGCATCGCGTCGGCGGCGTTCAGGATAAGAGTGACGATGACCTGCGACAGCCGGCCCCGGTCTGTAACGATCTCCGGGAGATCGGGACGGAGTTCCCGCATGACCGTGATATCCTGGACCCGCTTGTCATACTGGATGAGGGACAGCGAGCCCTCGATGAGACTGTTTACGCGGCACGGCTCAAACTCCGCAGAGGGCATCTTCGAGTATCCGGACAGCTGGTTGAGGATCGTGGCGATCCGGTTCATGTGAAAATAAATGGTTTCGAGGGTCTCCCTCTTGAATTCGTCCTCTTCCATGTCCATCAGCACATCCACAAAGGAGAAGACGGATGTCAGCGGGTTGCCTATCTCAGAGGCTATCCCTGAAGTCAGGCGCTCGATGGAGGCGAGTTTTTCGGTATGCACCATGTCAAGTTCCTTCTCATGCCTTGCCTGTTCATCGGCCTTCTCTCTCTTTCGGTACTGCACGATCAGCACCGCCGCGACGCCGCCCGCGATCACCACGATCAGGATGATAATCCATGAATAAAACTTCATGGAACTCCTCGTCGACATCGTCACCTCGGAATAGGGGGCTGAAACCGCCACGATCCAGCGCGCCCCGCCGGCCGCTGCGGTCGAAAAAGCGAGGATCTTGTCTTCCCCCGTGGGGGCCACGTATCTGCCGAAATAGTCGCCCTTGCCCTCGATGATCTTCTTTTCGACATCAAAGGTCTTGTGGCACCGGAAACAGGAGGAGTCGGTCCTGTACAGGTTCCGTCCGACCATGTCCGGCTGGGCGGGATGATAGAGGAGGTTGCCCTTCTCATCCATCATCCACGCATACCCCCGGGAGCCCGACTTGATCGGCCCAAGGAACGAGTGGGCGATATCCTGAATATCAAGGGAGAGAACCATCGCTCCGAGAAAGGCTTCATACCGGCAGACCGGAGCCACGATCGAAAACCTCTTCATGTCCTGCTGTATCAGGACATCTCCGGGGCACAATCTCCTGACTCCGTCCAGGAGGATCTTTTCCTCGGGGCCGTCAACCGCCTTGTTCCCCCTGCTGAAAAGGACCTTGCCTTTGCCGTCCAGGACCTGGACCCGCTTTTTGACGGAGCGCGCGTCATCAAAAAATACGTTGGTCATCGACCTGAAGTCCGTCTCCTTCCGCACATCAAAAAGGGACGCAAGTCCGGCTATATGCTTCATATCGTCCCGTATGCCGGCGAGGTAGTCCTGTATGTTGGCGGCCTCGGCATGGGCAAGAAGAAGCTGCTGCCTGTTGAACTGTTCGGCCATCTCCATCTCCAGCGTCCGCTGGAAGAAGATGCTCAGGGTCATGAGGGCAAGGACAACCACAACGAGGATGCCGACGATGATGATATAGCCTTTCATTTCATTCCGTGCCATCACGACTCGATGCCCAGGGACTTGAGCTTCTTCCACAGGGTAACCCTGCTGATGCCCAGATGCTTGGCCGCCAGGGTCCTGTTGCCCTTGCAGAGCGACAGGGCAGACCGTATCTGCTCCTGGTCTACCGCGCCGTCGCGCCCCTCTGTTCCGCTGTCATGGATCAGGTAGTCGGGCAGATCACCGACTTCGACGGAATCGCCCTTGCAGGTTGCGGCGCTGTGCTCAAGGGCATTGATCAGACGCCGCACATTGCCCGGCCAGGGAAATTCCACCAGCATCTCCATCGCCGCGGGGCTTATGCTGCGGATGTCTTTGTTGTTCACGGTAGAAATCTTTCTGAGGTAGTGCAGGGCGATAAGCGGAATGTCTTCCCTCCTCTCCCGCAAGGGAGGCACCTTAAGGATGATCGAGTTGATCCGATATAATAAATCTTCCCTGAATCTGCCGGATTGCAGGAGGTTGTTGAGGTCCTTGTTCGTTGCGGAGACAAGCCGTATATTGATGGGTATCGGCTTATGGTCGCCCACGCGCTCTACCACCTTCTCCTCCAGGACGCGCAGGAGCTTCACCTGCATCGCCATCGACATATCGCCTATCTCGTCGAGGAAAAACGCGCCCCCCTCCGCAGCCTCGAATCTGCCGATGCGGTCGCTGATCGCCCCCGTGAAAGAGCCCTTCTTGTGACCAAACAGCTCGCTTTCGAGGAGCTGCTCGTTCAGGGCGGCGCAGTTCATCTGGACAAACGGACCTTCTCTCCGCCTGCTCAATTTATGAATAGCCTGGGCGACAAGATTCTTTCCTGACCCGCTTTCTCCGGTGATCAGAACCGGGGCCTCGCTCGCTGCGGCATTCCGTATATGCTCATACAGCCTTTGCATGGGGGTGCTCTTCCCCAGCAATCCCATGAACCAGTAGTCCTGGCTCAGTTCCTGTTTCAGGCCCTGCAATTCCATCTCTTTTCTGTAGAGGGAGGTAATGTCGGACATCGACTCGACCATGCCCAGTATTTCCCCCTTGTCGTCCCTCAGGACGACGGCGTTCTTCAGAAGATGAAGGGCGCCGCCGTCGCGCGCCTTTATCACGCATTTTCTGTTGTAAACAGAGTCGATCTTCTTGAGTTGCACATCACCTGGTCTCTCGGTATTGTTCAACGCCAGGCAGGATGCGCAGCTGAAAAGGGAGCACGGCCTGCCGATAACCTCTTCCTTCCGGTAGCCTGTCATTTCTTCGGCAGCACGATTAAACAGCAGGATATGGCCCTTGTTATCGATGACCATGAGACCGTCACGCATGGTCTCGAACACCTCAGGCAGGAACTGCGGGTCTTTTAATAATCTTTCGAGCATGTCCGTAGACTGAGAGAAAATCGCCTTCGCACCTCTGCCTGTAGGGTACCACGCAGGAGGGAAATTATCAATACTAACAGCCCGATTTTACACGATAACCTGGAGAAGCGGGCAACGGCCTATCCGGCGATCAGGGAGAGGGGCAGCCTGATCGTAAACGTCGTCCCCTGCTCGCCCGACTCAACGGCGATAGCTCCCCCGTGTGATACGACGATCTTGTGGACAATCGAAAGACCGAGACCCGTTCCCCGCTCCTTGGTTGTGTAGAAGGGGAGGAATATCTTGTCCCTGATGTTTTCAGGCACGCCGTGGCCTGTATCGGAGATGGTCAGGACAACATCTTCTCCCAGCGTGCTCCCCATCCGGAGGGTGCCTCCCTCGGGCATCGCCTCTATGGCATTCTGGAGCAGGTTCGAGAATGCCTGCCGAAGAAGCACCTCGTCCGCGTTCATCTCCGGAAGCCTCGCCGAATCCCTTTCGACCCGGATAAAGGCAGGAGGCTGGACAGCCGCGAGACAGCCGTCTATAAGTTCCCCCAGGCGGACGCGCGAAAGGACCGGTTCCGCCGGTCGGGCAAAAGACAGGAAGTCTGTAATAATCCGGTCCATCACACCGACCTCCCGCGAGATCGCCTCCACGGCCCCTTTCTGGGACTCATCGACCTTTTTTGATAATATCTTGGTGTATCCCGATATCACTGCCATGGGGTTCCTCAACTCATGGGCGATGCCTGCGGACATCTCCCCCAGGGTCGAGAGCCTTTCCCTGAGTTCCATCTGGGATTGGAATGCCTTCAACTCCGTGAGGTCGGTAAAGACAAGGATCTGACCGATGGTATTTTCAGCTCCGTCCCTGAGAGGTGACATGTTGAGCCCCAGCCATATCCTCTTGCCGCTGCGGGTCGTGTACCCGACCTCTGCCCGGTCGACCGTCTTCCTCTGTCCGACAAGATCGGAGATGGGATTGGCAAAGACCTCCGCATATCCCTTGCCGATTACAGCCGATTCCCTGAGGTCCAGAATCCTCTCGGCAGAATGGTTCATCTTCGTTATCCTGAGATCCTCATCAAACCCCACCACGCCGCTGGGAACACTCTGGAGAATATTTTCGTTATACAGCGCGACGGATGAGGCCCTGTCTTCAGCCTGTTTCTTCAGTATCTCGAGTTCCCGCTCCTTCTCCTTCAGCTTCGAGACAAGGTCGTGGAAGGTGTCGACCACGAACCCCACTTCGGTCTTCTTCTTCTTTTCCTCCTCATCCTCCTTCCTGATCGTCTGGATAATCGCCCTGATCATGACGTAGGCGAACGACAGGAGGACGACGAGGAAGACGGTGACGTAGATGAGAGTCATATGGTCCATACAATCAGTGCAGGTACCAGAGGAGTATTTCCTGTCCGAAGAAGATGGTCACCAGGGCGCCCAGCGCAAGGAAGGGCCCAAAGGGAATGAGCATGCCCCTCCCCTGCCCCTTCCTGAGCATCATCAGGATGCCGACGACAGACCCCGAGACACTCCCCGCAAAGGTAGTAAGCAAGACCGCCTTCCACCCCAGGAAGCCGCCGACCATCGCCATGAGCTTGATGTCTCCTCCGCCCATTCCCTCCTTTTTGAGTATCCTGAGGCTGAGGTAGGCGACGCCGTAATAGAACAGGAAACCAACGGCGGCGCCGATGAAGGAAGAAGCGTACCCGAGGGGTTCGGCGCGCATAAAAGGATCAGGGAGAAGAAAAGCCCCCAGCACAAGGCCGAGGGGAATGCCCGGCAGGGTTATCCTGTCAGGGATGATCTGGAAGTCGATGTCAATGAAGGCGATCACCAGAAGGGCGGAGCACAGCAGGCAATAGACGACGAAGCTCCATCCCCAGCCGAACCTCCACAGGGATGCAGCATAGAGCAGGCCGTTGGCCAGCTCTATCAGGGGATACCGCGGGGATATCTTCTTCCTGCAGTACCGGCACCGTCCCCCGAGGATGATATAGCTCAGCACGGGGATGTTATCCCACGCCCTGATGGGGGTGCTGCAGTGGGGGCAACGCGACGACGGCATGACAACAGAGATATTCCTCGGCATCCGGAAGATGCAGACGTTCAGAAAGGACCCGATAAAGAGCCCGAAGATCAAGGCGAGTATCGGCAGGGGAATCGTCATGCCTTGATGCTGCTGATCTCCGAGACCTTCTGCTTGAGTTCGTCCATGTCCTTCTCTATACGTTCTATCTCGGCCATCGCCTCGGTGATGACCCTGTCTCTGAGGACGTTCTTGTCCAGCTGCCCCCTGAAGGTGCAGACGCGCTCCCCTATTGTCCTCAGCAGCATCTCCCTCTTTTTTTCCATTTCATCGGACCGGAAGAGGAGCTTGATGACAGCCACTTCGATCTTCACCCTCTCGGAAAGGACCGAGGAAAACCACCTGACCTGCCCGATACCCCTGATGAAGTTGTCCTTGACCCGTCTTATCATATGGCCTCCTGTTCTTCTAAACCTGTCACGCTGTCATGAATGATTCTATCTTGCCCTGCCAGAAGACCTCAAGGTCCCTTCTGAGATCAGGGTAGTCCCTGAGTTCAGGGCTTTCATCAACGAGCGAGAAGGCCTCCTGTTTCGCTGTTTCGAGGATCTCCCGGTCCCTCACCAGGTCGGCGACCCTCAGGTCAGGCAGACCCGCCTGCCGCGTGCCGAAGAATTCCCCCGGCCCCCTGATAGCAAGGTCCTCCTCGGCTATCCGGAACCCATCTCCGCTCTCTGTCATAGTCTCGAGCCTGCGTCTGCCGTCCTCGCCGATCGGATCGTAGGCGACGAGCAGACAGCAGGACCTCCCGGCGCCACGGCCGACCCTGCCGCGCAGCTGGTGGAGCTGGGAAAGCCCGAACCGCTCTGCATGGACGATCACCATGACCGTCGCATTGGCAACGTCGACACCGACCTCGATGACCGTTGTCGCCACAAGGATATTCACTTCTCCCGCCTTGAATGCCGACATCACCTCTTCCTTTTCCTGCGTTGACATCCTCCCGTGCAGCAGTTCAACCCGGAGATCGGGGAATATCCGCTGAAAGCCCTCCCTGCCCTGCACCGCCGCCTTCAGCCCCGTTGAGTCCGATTCCTCTATCGCCGGATACACCACATATGCCTGCCGGCCCGAGCCGATCTCCCGGGTCAGTATCCCGTATATCTCGTCCTTCTGCGAGGCATGAAAGACCCTGGTTTCGACTGGCTTCCTGCCGGGCGGGAGCTCATCGATGACGGAACAGTCAAGATCCCCGTATACGGTCAGGGCAAGGGACCGGGGGATAGGGGTCGCGGTCATCACCAGGACGTCCGTATGAACACCCTTCTGCCTGAGGATGGTCCTCTGTACTACCCCGAACTTATGCTGCTCATCGATGACAGCCAGACCAAGACGTCTGAAGGTGATACTCTCCTGTATCAGCGCGTGGGTACCGACAACCAGGGGGATCTGCCCGGCGGAGACACCCTCGGCCCGCCTCTTTCGCGGACCGCCGGTAATAAGTTCCATGTCGAGGCCGAGCCCCCGGACAAGGCTACGCATATTGATATAGTGCTGTTCAGCCAGGATCTCGGTCGGCGCCATGAGCGCTGCCTGAAAACCCCCTTCAACGGCATGGAGCATCGCCATAAGGGCCACGACGGTCTTGCCGCAGCCGACATCTCCCTGTACGAGCCGGTGCATCGGATGGGGCGACTTCATGTCGCGCAGTATTTCGGAGACTACCCGTTCCTGCGCCCCGGTCAGCCGAAAGGGAAGCGACTGGATGAGCTTGCCCCTGAGCGAGCCGTCACCCTGTATGGCATGCCCGGCTTCCCTCACTCTCCCCTTCCTCAGGACAGCCATGCCCAGCTCGAAAAGGAAAAGCTCCTGAAAGGAGAGTCTTCTCCGGTAGATGCTGTCTCCGTGATTGAGGGAATCCGTTTCCAGGACCTCTTCAGGGAAGTGGACCTCCCTGATACTCTTTGCAAGAGACGGGAGACCGCAGCGGCTGATAATCCCGCGCGGCACGGTATCTGCCACTGAACCGGCATGTTCCCCTACGATGCTGAACATGATCTTCCTGAACTGCTTCTGGCTGATGCCTTCCGTGAGGCGGTATACAGGGACTATTCTGTTGACATGGATAAGATCATCGTCACCGCCTTCGACAGTCTCATATTCAGGGCCGTCCAGCTCAAAACCTCCAGCGTACGGGTTCCTCCTGGGGGTCCCGCTCAATATGACGTCCTGTCCTATCCTGAAGTTCCTCTTGAGGTACGGCTGGTTAAACCACTTCGCCCTGATGAGACCGGTGCCATCATTTACGGTCAGCTCGAATATCCGGAGGCCCCTCCGCAGGGGTTTGACGGCAGAGGCGATCACCGTGCCCCTGATCGTCGCGAAACGTCCCTCCTGAATGCATGCTATGGTGCAGAGATTGGACCTGTCCTCATACCGCCGGGGGAGGCAAAGAAGTGCGTCGTTGATGGTCCTGATGCCGATGCGGGCAAGGATCCTCGCCCGCTGGGGTCCGATGCCCCTGGCCCGCTCGATACCGGGGGCTGAAGCGTTACTCTCCATCCACAGGTGGGTTTTCCCGTTTCTGTTTTTCCTTCAGCAGGGTGTCTTCGAGGGCCTTGTCCGTCTCTTCCATGCGGATCTTCGAATACTCGGTGTCGCTGATGATGTCGATGTCCCAGCCGGTGAGTTTCATCGCGAGCCGCACGTTCTGGCCTTTCTTGCCGATCGCAAGGGAAAGCTGCTGATCATTCACGACAACCATGGCGGTCTTGCCTTCCTCGTTGATGCCGATCTTGTCGATGGTCGCCGGACTGAGGGCGCGGGCTATAAGCATCCGCAGATCGTCTGTCCAGGGGATGATGTCGATCCTCTCCCCCCGGAGCTCCCTGACGATCGTCTGGACCCGCGTGCCCTTCATGCCGACACACGAGCCGACGGGGTCTATGGCGCTGTCTTTCGAGAAGACGGCGATCTTGGTGCGCTCCCCCGGCTCCCTGACGATGTTCCTTATCTGCACGAGGCCCTCGTTGATCTCCGGGACCTCCATCTTGAAGAGACCTGCCACGAATTCCGGGACCGCGCGCGAAACCATGATCGCCGGTCCCTTCGTGGTTATCTTCACCTCCTGGATAAGGGCCTTGACCGAATCGCCCCTCTTGAGGTTTTCGTTCGGAAGGGTCTCCTTTATCGGAAGGACCGCCTCGGTCTTGCCGAGGTTCAGATAATAGACGCCCTTTTCCTTGCGCATGACGACGCCGGTGATGATCTGACCCGCCTTGTCCTTGAACTCATTGTAGATAACGTCCCGCTCGGCCTCGCGCACGCGCTGGAATATGACCTGCTTTGCCGTCTGGGCGGCTATCCTGCCGAGGTCATGCAGGTCAAGGGACAGTTCAACGGTCTCGCCCTCTTTCTTTTCGGGGTCGATCTTTGCGGCATCGGCGACTGATATTTCTTCGCCAGGGTCAGTCACCTTCGGGACGATCACCTTCGTCTCGTAGAGCTTCAGGTTGCACTTCTGCCGGTCTATCGAGAGGTTGATGTTCGTCCTGCCGCCATATTTCTTCCGGACAGCGGACAGGAGGGCAGACTCCAGGGCCTCGATGAGCACCTCTCTCGAAATGCCCTTCTCCCTGCTTATCTGTTCGACGACGTTACATAGTTCCTTGGTCATTAAAACTCAATCTCCAGTCTCGCCTTTGAGATCATCCGGAACGGGATCCGCACCTCCCGGTCCTTGTCCGTCAGGAGAGTAATCTCCTCTCCCTGAATGTCCCTGATCCTTCCGACATAAAAAGTCTGGCCTTCAACAGGCTCCTTCACCGTAACCCGGCAGAGCTTCCCGACACTCTTTTGGAAGTCAGCCAGCCCCTTCAAAGGCCTGTCAAGGCCGGGCGAAGAGACCTCCAGCGTGTATGCCGAGGGAATCGGGTCCTCCACGTCGAGGAGCGCCGAGACCGCCCTGCTGAAAAGCGCACAATCCTCAAGGGTCACCCCCCCATCCTTGTCAATGAATACCCGCACAAGGGGGCGCCTCATGCTGCCCGCAATCTCGACATCAACCACCTCTACCCCATACTCTCCGGCGATGGAGGCAGTAATACCGGATATCTTTTCTTTTAAATCAACCATCATAAAACAAAAGAGTGGGAATGCCCACTCTTTCAAAAGGTCCAGAACAATGTCTTATACTACAGTAATTAATCTAAAAAATCAATAACTTCTAATACAGAGAACTCCCATCAATGGACACCGGTTTCCGGCAGGTCTACGAGACTCCCAGTATCCTTCCCTGGAGCCTGCCGTTGGCCCTACCCTCCCAAACAGCCGGCATGCCGTTCACCAACACATAGTGGACACCCTCAGGGCCCTGGAAGGGTTCATCAAACGTGGATCTGTCCCTGATCGTACCTGGATCAAAGATGACCAGGTCTGCAAACATGCCCTCCCGTACCAATCCCCTCTCCCTGAGGCCGAATGTCCCGGCTGCAAGCGATGTGACCCTGCGCACCGCCTCCTGCAGAGAAAATAGCCCTTCTTCCCTGACAAGGCCTCCCAAGAGGCGGGGAAAGGCGCCAAATCCGCGCGGATGGGGCTTACCGATCCTCGTGGGTCCTTCAAAGGAGCGCGCGGAGCTGTCCGTCCCGACCATGCAAAAGGGAAGTGAGAGAAACTTTCTCAGGTTTTCCTCGTTCATCGAGGCAAAAATAGCGCCGACCCGGAGCCGCTCGTCGAGGAGCACCTGGAAGATCGTGTCTATCGGGGTGAGACCCAGCCTCGCGCCGATAGACACGATCGACTTCCCTTCCATCCAGCGGTTCTTCTCGGTCGCAACGGATGCAACGGTGACCCCGTTCCAATATCCATCGCCCGAAATCTGTTCGAGGATTTCACGGGCGATCCTCTTTCTCTGGTCAGGGTCCTGCAGCCTCTTGAGCTCCGCGTCGTTGCCCCCGTCATATGTCCATGCAGGGAGAACGGCGTCAAGATCAGTGCTCGAGGCTGTATAGGGGTAACGGTCGCACGTAATCGGGATACCTGAACGGCGTGTCTCACCAAGCAGGCTGATGAGGTCATCCGCCTTATGCCAGTTCTTCTCGCCCGAGGTCTTTATATGCGAGATATGAACCCGCGCACCCGACTCCCTTCCGATACGAACAACCTCTGCGGCAGCCTCCAGGAGTTGGTCTCCCTCGCTCCTCATATGGCTTGCGTAAATCAGGTTCCTTTCCCCCAGAAAAAGCGAAAGCCCCACCAGCTCTTCCGTGTCCGCAAAAAGGCCCGGCGGATAGATGAGCCCCGTCGATAGGCCGATGGCGCCCTGATCGAGGGTATCGCTCAACAGTCTCTTCATCTCGGAGTACTCCCGGGCATCAGGCTCCCGGTCGTCATACCCGACAACAGATCCCCGGATATTACCGTGGCCGGCCAGGACCGCCATGTTCACGGCGATGCCTCTCTTTCGGATCAGCACGAAATACTCTTCGAGAGTATTCCACCGTTCGGATATCCCCAGCTCCTTCAGGTCGTCTTCACGCCGCTCCCGGGCCTTGTCGTAAAGTGGGGCAGCGGACATGCCGCAGTTGCCGGAGATCTCGGTGGTAATGCCCTGTGATATCTTGCCCTCGGCTCGGGGATCAGCCAGGATGGTGAAGTCAGAGTGGCTATGGGTATCGATAAAGCCCGGCGCGACGGCGAGCCCGCCTGCGTCGATGATCATCTCCGCCACTGCCCCCTCGGCGCTTCCGATAAAGGAAATCCTGTCCCGAACTATCCCGATGTCAGCCGCAAAGGGATCAGACCCGCTGCCGTCAAGAACCATGCCGCCGCGGATGAGGATATCAAAGCCGGTCTTCGCCATGATCGGCCTCCTGGAAATAGACCTCAGGAGACCTTATGCCCTCGACGAACATCGGCATGAGAAATCCTGATACCACCTTCGCCTTCTCCCAAAAACCCCGGACCGGCATGTCGCCAACGCGCTGACGGTATGTCTCTTCTGCCCTTCTTTTCAGCGCAGGAAAGCACTGCACCGTCAGGCCCATGGTATGGAAAAAATCCTTTACCGGTATCCCCAGCCGCTCAAGCGGCCGCATCAGCCTCCCGAGACCGCTGATGATGTCCCCGGTCCTGCTGCCGCCCATCATCACCTTGACGCCTGCGATCATCAGAAAGACTCGTGCAGCGCGTATCGAGGCGAGGTTGAGGCCTTCCTCTGTAATGACGAAGGGTCCCGGAGACAACAGTATCCTGCCGTGGCTGTTTATGAGATTACTGAGAAACGTAAAAAGGAGGAACAGGCTTATCGGAACCCATCCCGCCTTCACGGACCTGAAGGGTATGCGTGACAGGAGGATAAGCAGGACAATAGCCAGGACCAGGTAGAACCGCAGGTCTTCGAACACAAACAGCGCTGCTGAAAAAGACAGGTAGAGGAGTATCTTACTCTCTGCGGTCACGAATTTCCCCCACTCCTGCAACCGTCTGTCCTTCGGGGGAGCCTGACATATACTTCACGATGCCCTCCGCGATCGATCGGGCAAGCTCGTTCCGATACGCCTCCCGGGAAAGGAGGCGCTCCTCCAGAGGATTGCTGATAAAGGAGACCTCTACCAGGACAGAGGGCATCTTTGCCCCGAAGAGGACATAAAAGAGCGCCCACTTCACCTTCAGGTCGACAATATGGTTGTAATTTCTGGTCAGGTCGGCGACCATCGCCTTCTGGATGTAATTCGCCAGCTTCACCGACTCGTCGCGCTTGAACTCCCGTTTCAGGTCCCCGAGCATGACGTCGAGGACATCCCTTTCACCCAGCATCTTCTTCATCTTCCTGAGGGATATCTGGTTTTCACGGGCAGCCACCTTCATCGCCTCTTCATCATCCGTCCAGTTGAGAAAATACGTCTCGATGCCCTTGGCCGCCCTGTTGGGGCTTGCGTTGGCATGCACCGAGACGAAGAGGTCCGCGTTCTTGCTGTTTGCGATGGCGGTCCGCTCCTCAAGCCTGATGAAGACATCCTTGTCCCTTGTCAGGAACACCTCTATGTTGGGGTCCCGGGAGAGGAGCTTCTGCAGCTTCAGGGCAACGTCGAGGACCACGTCCTTTTCATACAGCTTCTTCGGCCCGACCGCGCCGGGGTCATGCCCGCCATGTCCCGCGTCGATGACAATCCTCTTCCGTGCCGAGACCACGGTGTGGCCGTAGATGTCGATCACGATCCTTACGGGGTCCTCCATGCTGATCACCTTGACGTCCTTCACCTTCTCAAGGTCGAGCACAACCCTCACGGTGCCCTCATCAAACTGCCCCGCCCTGATCGCCTTGAGCATGCTGTTTCCGACAGGGAGGTTGGTCTTGATCTCCTTCCTGATCCTGCCTGCCCTGATGTCGAAATAGAGACGATCGGGATTGGAAAGTCGCTTTTTGATAAATTCCGCTGTATCAGAGAGGCTGATCACCACCCGCGTATAGTCGGGATAAGACCAGTAGCTGATGTCGGTAACGTCAGTGGAACCTGCTACCGAAATCCCAGGAAGAACAAAAAGAAGGCTGATGAGGACGATGAGTCCCGGAAGAAAAGGCCTGTATTTCTTCTTACTGATCAACTGCTGAGAACGATCTCCCTTTCACGGTTCTCTTCTCAGACCGCCTGAACCGAGCTCACCTCGGGGATCTCTTTCCTTATACTCTTTTCGACGAGGCCCTTCATGGTGAGCGAAGACATCGGGCAGGTGCCGCAGGCGCCCTTGAGCTTCACATAAACGACCGTATCCTTCACGTCGATAAGCTCTATGTCGCCGCCCTCGGTCTTCAGCCCTGCCCTCACCTTTTCGAGGACCGCCTCGACCCGCTGCCTCAGATCCATCGCAACCTCTGTCATTACTACATAATAAAGGAACAGGTGCGATTATTCAAGGGGAGCGTCACGTTGTTCACGCCCCGTGGCAGGAGGGGAACCCGTCCTGCCCGGGATCATCCCTGCAGCCTATCTGCGTCCGGTAAGCGCATCGATGTTGAATCGCAGGTTGATCGAAAACACCGGATGCTCCGAGGGGAATATCTCGAAGTCCACACCGAACCTCCGGTAGGTCAGGCCGAAGGTTGGAAAGGCGAGAGGCGTAAATCCTCCCACATTCGGATAGTGGTCCTGATACCCCCAGATGAGGCCTGCCTTGTAGCTGATATCGAAGTCCACATCCCTGGCGAGCCCCTTGAGGTACACCGTCCTGACAATCCCGGCGAAATACGACTGTTTGTAGTAACTGTTTTTGAGGGTGCTCGCAAAATATCCCTTATACTGCAGACCGACAAGGTTCTGGGTCGTGTTTCTCTCGTGGCGGTCGGGGCTCGTATGAAGCGACCACATGCCCAGCAGCAGGGCATCCTTCGCCGGTACGCCCCACCAGGATATCCATCCGTCGGCCGACCTGTCCGTGCCCGCGGGCGGTGAAGGGGATACGGTGCCGCCAGGTACGGCTGGTGCATCGGGAGGCGAAAGCATATCAGCGGCATACGACTTCCCCGCGCACAAGAAGAGGACGAGAAGCACGACAACGGATATCGGGATGAGCAGATACACATCCCCCTTCGGGTACGGAAACCTCTCTCTTTTCATCGTTACCTCGGATCGATACGTTGATGTCAGCGCCAGCCGGCCCACAATTGTAGCATTCCCGCCGTGCAAAGTCATAACTTATCCGGGGACTGAAGACAGGAGACGCCGGTTGGCTTGTCAGGATCAGCCAACTTTAGTATCATGATCTGAGCGACTCAAGACGAAGGATCAGGGAGAGATTACCGATGGAAGACCTTAAGACATCAGAGACCTGGCGGGTATTCAGGATACAGTCTGAACTCGTGGAGGGCTTCGAGACGCTGCATGACCTCGGCCCTGCTGTCACCATCTTCGGCTCCTCCAGGCTCAAAGAAGACGACCGTTACTACCAGGACGCATCCACCGTCGCACGCCGACTTGCTGATGACGGCTTCGCTATCATTACCGGCGGCGGCCCGGGCATCATGGAAGGGGCCAACAGGGGCGCAAAGGAGGGCAAGGCCCATTCAGTCGGTCTCAACATAGAGATACCGGCAGAGCAGGTGCCGAACCCCTTTCAGGACGTCACCCTGCATTTCCGTTACTTCTTCATCCGCAAGCTGATGTTCATCAAGTATGCGATCGCCTTCATCATCTTCCCCGGCGGCTTCGGCACCATGGACGAACTCTTCGAGGCCCTCACCCTCGTGCAGACAAAGAGGATCGACTCCTTCCCGATCATCCTCTACGGCTCTGACTACTGGAAGGGGCTGATCGACTGGTTTAAGGATACCCTCGTGACACACGGGACGATCGGCAGAGAGGACTTCGCCTGTTTTTCGCTGGCGGACACCCCTGATCAGGTCTGCTTCCTGATCAATGAGCACTACCGCGTCCTGGGGCCGATGATGGAGAAAAACGGGAAGAAACAGGGAAGGAAAAAAGACTGAACCGGAATCAGCCCTGTCATTATCGCTTCTGCCAGTCGGGTGACGTGGTCAGAGGCCCGTTAAGGGAACTGCGGTATCGCTCTCCGGCGGGAACGGCGACAACGGCTTATTTGTCAGCATAGTCCTGATTCTCCGCCGCTCCCTGCGCTATTTCCTGAATCTATCGAACCATCGTCCCATGAAGCGGGGTCGTGTATTGACTCCAGATGCGTTATTGCCGTCATATTCGGCAATGCATTCCGGATGTCCTCCTCCATACGCTCCACGAGCTTATGGCCCTGGTCGACAGTCCAGTCTCCGGGGACAAGAACATGGAGCGATACAAAGCGACAAGAACCCGACCGTCGCGTCCGCAGCGCATGGCATTGTATGTCTGTTTGGCAGTGCCGTTCCAATACCTGCTCGATAATCCTGACTTCCTCCGGCGGGAGAGCCGTGTCCATAAGCCCGGAAACGGACTCCCGGACAATGCGAATCCCGGACCAGACAATGTTCGCGGCGACGATAAGCGCAACGATGGGATCCAACCGCTCCCATCCGGTAACCGCAACAGCAGCCACGCCGGCCACAACCCCCACGGATGTCCATACGTCAGTCAGGAGGTGATGGGCATTCGCCTTCAAAGTAATAGACTCGTAGTTCTTCGCGGCGCGCAGAAGGACAAGAGCGACAAACAGGTTTACCAGTGAAGCGACGACAGAAATACCCAGGCCGAGTCCTATCTGCTCAAGTGGCCTGGGAGAGATGAGGCGCTGCCCCGCCGCCACGGCGATACTGATGGCTGCCAACAGAATAAGCGTCCCTTCGACCCCGCTGGAGAAGTATTCCGCCTTGCCGTGCCCATAATGATGGTCCTCGTCCGCCGGTCTGGCGGCCACCGTAAGCATCGCGAGGGCCATGAGCGCACCCGCAAGGTTGACCAGGGATTCCAGCGCATCAGAAAGAAGACCGACCGAACCTGTCAGCAGATATGCCGCCGTCTTCAGGGCGATCGTGATGATCGCGGCGGCAATCGAAAGCCACGCAAACCGGGTAAGTGGAGCTCTCTCAGCTTTCATCGTTGCCTGTTCCATGGATCATTTCAATCTGCCGAGTCTCCGGGCCAGAGCCTCGGTCTCCTGCAGGAGCCCGTCCACCTCGGCCAGCCCCTGCTCCCAGAAGGCACGGTCCCGGATATCGATGCCGAGACGCAGGAATATCCGCTCAGGAGAGTCTGAGAGCCCCGCAGAGAGAAACTCCTTTACCTTTACCATATGGCCCCTGTCCTGCTTGACCGCATTCTGAAGTGCCTTGGATATCAACAGCCCGCTTGCATACGAATACACATAGAAGAAGTACCTGATGTGGCTCCAGTAGACCCACCAGTTCTCGGACCCGGCAGACTGCTCGACCGCGTCTCCCATATAGGCCGCCATATGTCTTCTGAAGAGGGTCCCGATCGCCTCTTTCGAAAGATACCCCTTCTTCCCGAATTCCGCGTGGAGATCCTGCTCGAACCGGTAGCAGGCGACCTGCCTGAAGATCGTCGAGACCTCGTCATTGAGCTTCATCATCATGACCGCGAGCCTCGTCTCATCGTCGGATTCGCGAAGTATCTCCTGGAGCACAAAGTCTTCCATGAAGGTGCTCGCCACCTCCGCGGTGCTCACGGTTGTGCCGAAATAGAGGGCGTGCTGCCGGGCCTTGACCAGTTCGTTGTTGATGCCGTGCCCGAGCTCGTGGGCAAGGGTCAACACGTCGTGGATCCTATCGGTATGATTGAGGAGGATATAGGTCGGATGCCCGATCAGGTGATAGATGCAAAAGGCCCCGCCCGACTTGCCCTTTCGAGGAAAGACGTCCACCTGGCCGGCCTTCAGGAAGCCGCTGAATATCTCCGCAAAGGAGCTGTCCAGGCCGGCCATCACCTTCCCGACGATCCTGCAAGACTCCGCAAAGGGATATTCAGTCGTTATGTTTCCATACTCAACATTTCGCTCGTGGTACTTCAGACGTCTGACACCCAGGAGCCTTGCCTTAAGACGGTAGAAACGAGCCGGGATGTCGAAGCGGCCGGCAACCGCTGCCAGTAGCTCATCCACCACGGCGGTCTCAACGTCGTCGCTCAGATGACGTGACTGGTCAGGCCGCGAAAAACCCCGCAACTCGTCGTCTGTCTTCTTGTCCTGCAGGATGGAGTTCACCTCCGCCTCGGCAACATCCACGTATCTTCCGAGGACATGGTTGAAGGCCCTGGCGGCGGAATCTCTGACGCGCCGGTTCCTGCTGTTCATCAGGCTGCCCAGTTCGGCAAAGGTCTTTACGCCCTTTCCCCCGTCTTCGAGAAGTACCTTCACTTCGTCCCTGGCCAGGAAGCCTGAGGTCATCCTCACCCAGTTTCCGTTCGAGGTCGCTGCCTTGAGGTTCAGTATCCGCTCCTCCGGTTCGGAAAGGAGATGCGCTGATTCCGCGAAGATCCTCTGGAGAAAATGCCGGTATTTCTTCAATGCCCTGTTTTCGAGCAGGCCTTTCTGCAGTCGAAAAGGGATCGTCGCGAGCCTCAGGTAGAAGAACTGCATCTCATTTTCGATCCTGCGGCTGAATTCGTCGATTTTATTGTATGCCGCCTTGATGGCGGGATCGTTCTGGTCCTGTTGTGTCCTGAGCCAGACATAATACCCGGCAGTGCCATCGGTGCCGCACCTCCGCTTCCAGGCCTCATAGTCGTCAAGCGCCTCCCTCAGCCTCAGCGGATCGCGCAGATAGTCCCTTCGCGTCTTCCATTTCGCCGCAAAACGCGCGGCGCACCGGGCGACCCTCTCCTTGTCCTTCTCCATCTCCGGATCACCGTCACCCCTGAAAAGGGGAGCAAGGTTCCATGTATCATTCCCCGTCCGGGGAGATTTAGGGCGTCGAATCATCACCTTCTCCTTTATCCGCCGTGATATTCTTTCTGGTGCCTTCGTAGAGCTCATACTCCAGCAGCCTGCACTCGATAGGGCCGTTGAAAAACTGCAGCCGTCTTTTTGTCCGAAGCCCCACCTTCTTTGCCAGGCCCGGATTGCCGGTGAAGATATACCCCCTGTATCCCTGGCAATTCTTTTTGAAAAAGTCCCCTATCGCCTCGTAGGTCTTCTCCAGGACCTGCACCTCTCCCATCCGCTCTCCATACTCCGGGTTCATGATAACGATCCCCCCTCCCCGAGGCACCGGGGTCTCCTGAAACTCGCAGACCCCGAAGACAATCGCATCGTCCACCCGCGCAAACCGGGCATTCTGCCGGGCAGCGTCAACGGCCCGCGAGTCCCTGTCCGTGGCGATGATCTTGCCGCTGCCGTTCTTTCTGACGCGCCGCCCTGCCGCCTCCCTGAGTTCCTTCCATGCGGATGGGTCGAAGACCTTCAGGTGCATAAAGGCAAAGTTCTCCCTAAGAAGGCCGGGGGCGATATTTCGCGCCATGAGCGCCGCCTCGATCGCGATAGTGCCACTGCCGCACATGGGGTTGACCAGGGTTCCCGCGCCCTTCCATCCGGAGGCCAGAAGGAGTGCAGCCGCAAGCGCCTCCTGCATCGGGGCCTTCACCGGGATCTGTCGGTACCCCCGCTTCGAAAGCGATTCCCCTGTGGTATCGAGATAAACGGAACAGACGCCTTCTTTCCAAAGGATGTGGATGACTGCCCTGTCTCGCTCGGGACCGGAATCAGGCCGTCTCCCACAGGACTGCCGCATGCGGTCTGCCACCGCATCCTTTGCCTTCAGGTTCACATACCGGGAATCACTGACCATGCCGGGGTCTGCACGTGAGGTGACGGAAAAATATCCGTCCGCATGCAGAAAGTCCTCCCATGCCACTGCCGCTACGCCACCGTAAACCGCCTGCGGATCGTATGCCGCAAACTCCCCAACAAGGAAATAGACCCGCTGTGCGGTGCGCAGATGCAGATTGAGGGACACGGCGTCTTCAAACATTCCCTCCGTCACCACCCCGGTCGCGGACTCTTCGACCACAGGCATGCCGAGCGCCCTCATCTCTTCTCCGAGAAACGGAGCCGCCCCTCTGCTGCACGATACCATGATCCTGCTTCGTTTATTCCTTTTCATGATCAGCCGGACAAAAAATGGATGTTATCCGCACATCCATTATATAATAACGCAACAGCATCGCGGTCAATGAGACGGTTGCTGCGCAATAGGAAAACAAGGAGACAGAGAATGAAACAATCAGTGGTTCTGGCGATAATCTTCAGCTTCGCCCTCTTCCTGCAGTCTGCGGTTGCCGCTCCGCAGGATGCGCCATCGGGCAACATCTCGGGCAAGGTGCTTGAGACGATGAACAGCGGCGGCTATACGTATGCACATCTCGAGAAGGACGGCAAGAAGACCTGGGTAGCCATTCCCCAGGCGACTGTCACCAAGGGCCAGACTATTACGGTCAGGCCGGGCATGGTGATGACGAACTTCGAGAGCAAGACGCTCAAAAAGACCTTCGACCAGATCATCTTTTCCGACGGCATCGCGGATACGAAGGGCCAGCCGGCTGCCGCATCTCCGGGGAGCAAGGGGTCTGTCGTCTCCGCTAAGGAAAAAATCTCGGTTGAAAAGGCATCCGGCCCCAACGCCTACACGATCGCCGATATCTATAAGAACCGGACAAAACTCAACAACAAAGAGGTCGTGGTGCGTGCCAAGGTGGTGAAGGTCTCCCCGGAGATCATGCAGAGAAACTGGATCCATCTGCAGGACGGAAGCGGCAGCGCAAAGAAGGGCACCCACAACCTCGTGGTGACCGCGAAGGATCTTCCTGCAGTGGGAGATGTTGTTACCGTCACGGGCAAGCTGCAAAAGGACAAGGACTTCGGCGGAAATTACCGGTATGCGGTAATCATCGAAGACGCGTCGGTCAGGAAGTAACCCGATCTATAAAAAAGGCAGGGCCGGCACAATCCGGCCCTGCCTTTTTTCTTACTTGTGCTCTGACTTGCCCTCTGTCGCCTTTGTCTCAGCCGGCTTGCTATCAGCCGGCTTGGATTCGACCGAGATCAGTTCTACCTGGAAAATAAGGGTCGCATCGGGACCGATAACATTGCCCGCACCCTTCTCGCCGTAGGCGAGACCGGAGGGGATGTAGAGCTCCCATTTCGAGCCCTCCTTCATCAGCTGCAGCGCCTCGGTCCATCCCGGGATAACCGCCGTGACCGGGAAGGTCGCCGGCTGACCGCGCTTGTACGAGCTGTCAAACTCGGTCCCGTCGACAAGATTGCCGCGATAGTTCACGGTGACCGTGTCCGATGCCTTCGGCATCTTGCCACTGCCCTCGCTGATCACTTTGTACTGCAGCCCGCTCGGCAGGGTCTTTACGCCTTCCTTATTCTTGTTTTCCGCGAGAAAGGCCTCGCCGTCCTTCTTGTTTTTCACTCCAAGCTTCTTCCGCTCTTCAGCCTGTTTGGCCAGCATCTCCTGCCGGAATGCGGCGACTACCTGCTTCGTCTCTTCCTCGCTCAGCAGGGGCTTGGCGCCCTGCACGGAGTCCCTGATCCCTCTTATGAATATCTCCAGGTCGACCTCGATACCCTGGCGCTTCAGCGTATTACCCACATCCGAGCCGAGGACATAGCTCGCCTTGTCCTTCTGGCTGGTGAGCGGCTTCTGCTCCTCCGCGAAAACACTGCCCGCAAGAAGCAGGCAACCCATCACTGCCATCCATACCAGTCTCATTTTCTTCTTCCTCCTGTATTATGGTAAATTTCATATCCGGCGACCCATGCGGCTGTCTGCTGCCGTATTGCCGGCTAAATTATTGTAGGCCCTCTCATCCGATAATGCAAATAATAATACCCGATGTTCGACGGGACAAGGGCAATTCGGACTGGCGGCATATGCAAGGCTTATCCTGAGAGCTTTGGCATGACGCACGGCTGTAAACAATTGATCCGCGCGACGGAGGATTGCAGGCCGCGGCGCTCCCGAACCCGCGCCCTTCTTTCAGATCTTGATGATCCCCTTCTGGATGGCGAACTTGATGATCTCGGCCTTGCTCCTGATGCCGAGCTTGTCACAAATGTTCGTGTGATGAGCGATGGCGGTCTTGACGCTGATGCCCAGCACCTCGGCAATCTCCTTATGGGTAT
The DNA here is from genome assembly GCA_021825365.1 of Nitrospirota bacterium. GTDB lineage: Bacteria > Nitrospirota > Thermodesulfovibrionia > Thermodesulfovibrionales > UBA6898 > JAKAGF01. Next base: position 120,968 of record JAKAHR010000001.1, read on the forward strand.
TGCCCTCGGCGATGAGCTTCAGGACCTGTTTTTCCCGGTCCGTGAGTGATTCATACGGGTCGGATACCTCGACCGTCTTTCCGATGTACCCGTCGATCACCTTTGCGGCAATGGAGGAATGCAGATACGACTCACCCTTTGCCACGGCCCTGATAGCGGTAATAAGCTCGCCTCCGACCGCGCGTTTGAGGATGTAGCCAGAGACGTTCGCCTTAAGGAACCTGCTGACATACTCACGGTCGTCGTACTGGCTCAGGACGAGTACCTTGATGTCCGGATTGCGCTTCTTGATCTCCAGCGTCGCCTCCAGGCCGCCAAGACCGGGCATCGCGATGTCCATGAGGATGACATCCGGCGACAATTTTTCGGCAGCGCTGATCGCCTCGCGGCCGTCAGCAGCCTCGCCCACCACCTCCACGTCGTCGTGATACTTGAGGAGCGCGGTAAGCCCTTCCCTGACAAGAGAGTGGTCGTCGACGATCATCACGCGTATCTTAGACATCCTGCACTTCCAGTGAACTCAAAGGTATGGTTATCGCTATGTGGGTCCCCTCGCCCGGTGTTGACTCAATATCCACCTTTCCCTCGAGAAGGGCCACCCTTTCCCTAAGCCCCAGTATACCATAACCGGCATTCACCCCATTATCGATATTCCTGAGGACATCATTGACATCGAAGCCGATGCCGTCGTCCGCGATGCTCACGTATACCTTGGAATCCTCGTATTCCAGGGCGACCGAAACAGCCGACGCCTGGGCATGCTTCGATATGTTGATGACCGCTTCCTGGATGATCCTGAAGAGCCTGAAGATCGTCTTGGTGTCGATCGGAGCGTCTTCCGACGTAATCAGCCGCTGGAACTCCTCTGAGGAGAACAGCGTGTAGCGCACCCCTTTTTCCGCAAGGTGACGCTCGAGAAGCCACCGGATGGCGGACTCCAGCCCGAGGTCGTCCAGCACCGGCGGACGCAGATCCTGGATGATCCTGCTGATCCCCTCCAGCAGCTGCGTCACCTTCCCCCGCAGCTCATAGATCTTCTCCGGCGTGAGTTCATGCTCCCTCAGGGCGATTGTCGCGATCTCGATAGACATGCCCAGCGCCGCAATCGACTGGCTCGTCTCATCATGGAGCTCACGCGCAATGCGCTTGCGCTCCTCCTCCTGTGCCCGCATCACCTCGTTGAGGAGCGTCGTGAGCCTCTTGCGGCTCTGCTGCAACTCCCGCGTCCGCTCGACGACCCGCTCTTCGAGTTCGGTGTTGTACCGCTGTATCTTATCGAGGGAGTCCGACAATTTCTGCCGCATCATCTCGAAGCTTGAACTGAGAATGCCGATCTCGTCCTTTGACAGAGCGGCGACCGGTTCCTTCAGATTGCCCTCGGTTATCCTCTTCGTCGCGGATGTCAGCGACTTGATGGGATTGACGATACTCTTGCTCATACCCAGGGCGAGGACGAGGGCGCTGCCGATCGAGACAAGGCCGAGGATCAGGAATTTCTTCTTCAGCTTCGAGGAGGGCGCAAAGACCCTCTTCTGCGATTCACGCACGGATATGCCCCAGGGCGCCTCTGTCAGGGGAGCAAAGGCGAGCATGTCGATCGTCTTTTCATCGACCTTGCCACCCTTGCGGTCGTTTTCACCCTCATGACAGCGGTGGCACTCCATCACCGCCCTCTTCTTGGAGACGATGAGGTTGCCGAGTATCTTGTTCCTGTCGCTGCATGCAAAGATACGGACAGGGTTGTTCGAAGCGATGACCACCCCCGAGCTGTCCATCAGTTCGATGATGGTGTCCGGCTCGATCGGCACGGCCCGGATGATGTTGTTCAGTATGTAGTTGGTCGGATTGATCTCTCCGCCCACGGCGCCGATCGTATTGCCGTCCCTGTCCTTCAGCGGAACGAGGACATAGATCACCTTCCGGTTCGTCCCCTCCTCGGTGTAGATGTTGGATATGACCGCCTTGTTCTCTTCGATAGTCTTTCTCACGTACGGGATGTCCATGATGTTGCGCTTCAGCTGGCCGGCCGGGTAGGTCAGGACGATGTTGCCCTTGAGGTCCAGGAGGAAAATGCCGTCGGTGAAGACGGAGTACTGGTAGGCTGTCTTCAGCGCACGGTATTCCGGCTCCCAGTCGCCGTCATGCAGGTCGATTGCGCCCGAGAGGGAAACGTCGTACAGCCTCGTCAGGTTGTTTTGAAGGAGATAGTCGGTATAATTGGCAAGCATGCCCGCCAGTTCAGACCTTTCGTTGAGGGACTGACGGATACTTTCGTGGATGCTGATGTTGCTGATGATCCCGAGGCTCAGGAGGATAACAACAACACTGAGAAGCGTAGAGACTATGATTTTCTTCTGCATCGTCTCCTCAGTAGTATAACAAGGTCACGGGCCCGAAAGATAGCCCCGCCGACGGCCAGGCCGGCGCGATTGCAGAAGGCGGCCCTCAGACAATGTCCTGCGAACCCTCGCCGGTCCCCTCCTCGTCCCCTTCCGCCGGATGATGCGGTTTCTCGAGCGAAACCCCGGTGAGCCGCTCATACTCGATGGGATGCTCGTGGATCATCCGCTCCTTGGATATTTTACCGGTAAAAATCGAGGTGTCGAGAGGGAAGACCTCGGGGCTGAAGACCGAGTTGTAGATATGCCAGATGACAATGACAAGAAACGCCAGCATCGCCTCGTTGGTGTGCGTCGCCTTGGCAGCCGGGATTATCTGCCCCGGCAGGAAGGGCATCCACCGGAAGACAAGCGTTGGAAACCAGAGGATGAGCCCGGTCAGGACCATCAGGACCCCGCCGATCACGACGCCCCAGTACTCGAATTTCTGCTTATAGTCGAAACGGTCGCACCGGGCGGGCCATTCGGTCATCCCGAAATAGTATTTCAGGTTGTCGATGACGTCGGTAAAATCTTTCTTGTTGATGACCATGGTCGGGGCCCAGCGCCTGAAGATGACTCCGAAGGAGGCGATCACGATATGCTGAAGCGTCAGGACGAGCAGGACGAGACCCGTATACCGGTGGATCAGGCGGGCCTTGTCGATACCGCCGATGTTGATGATGATCCACTCGGCCAGAGAGGAATCATGAAACTTCTGGGAAAGCCCGGTGATGACCAGCACGATAAAGGCGATGGCGTTGGCCTGGTGTTCGATGATGCGCCATCTGCTGAACCTCGTGATATATTCATGCTTGAGTCTTTCCTTGCCGCGCATCTCAGACCTCCTTTATCTGTTCACCGCATACCGCCAGATGTGCAGAATGATCTGCAGCACGAGGCCCACGATCATGAAAGGGATGAAAACGGAATAGATCAGGTTCACCGCATATACCAACGGCGCACGCTTGAAGTCAGGCTCATAGTGCGATATCCAGCTCTCGGGAAAGTTGTCTGCAGCGTCGGCATGGCATTTCCGGCAGCGTTTGACGAGGTTAGCCTTCACCACGGAGGCGTCCGGCCCCTTCGTCCTCGTGATGTCATGAATCCCGTGGCAGTCGGTACAGACCGCGATGTGGCGGACCGAGTTCTTCTGTTTCTTGTAGTACGTAATGGTTACTCCGTGAAAGTCTTCCAGGTACGATCTCAGCACGGCCGTAGAGAGGCCGTACCTCTTCATCAGGTCTTCATTGGCGTGACAGTTGCTGCACATCTGGGGGATGTTGTTCCTGAAGTCAGCGACATGGGGGTCCGACAGGTCATGTGCGCGGTGGCAGTCCGAACAGACCGGGACATCCTGGTTGTGGCTCGAAATCAGGGCCTTGCCGTGCACACTTGTGCTGTACGTCCGGTATATCTCCCCGTGGCAGGCCTCGCACCGTTGCGCGCTGCGGACCTTCTCGTGCCTGCCCGAGCTTATGGTATGGGAGCCGTGACAGTCGATGCAGACCGGGGCCTTGAGGTTGCCGCTGAGAAGGAGGTTGAAATGGATACCTTCGAGTGTCTTGGTATATTTGTCGAAATGGCACCTCCTGCACGTCTCGGCGGCGACTATCCGGAAGTTGCGGCGATCCTTGAAGACCCGCTCAGGATGCTCCTTGGCCGAAAAACCGAAATGGCAGTCAGCGCACCGCAGCTTCTTGTGAACCGACGCCTTCAGCCCGTTTTCGTCGACCTCAAGGCGGTGTTTGGTGCCGTCCTTGAAGGTCATCGTCACCGGGTAGCGGTGGCAACCGGTACAGCCGTCGCCCGACGTTTCCTTCATGGACTGAACCGAATGCCCTCCGTGGCAGTCGACGCAGACCCCATCCTTCAGACCGCCCAGCATCTGCACGTGGATGCCCTTCTTAAAGGTGTGACACTGCTTGCACGCCTCGGCCTTGACGACCGTGAAGTTTCTTTTGGATTTATACTGCCTCTTGGGATGCTGGTCAGGAGAAAAACCGCTGTGACAGACACTGCAGGGGAGGTTCTTATGCACGGAACCGGCCAGTTCCTTGTCGTTGACGTAGAGGGAGAGGGTCTCGCCGTTCCTGAAGGTCGTCGTCATACCCTTCTCCGCATGACAGCCCAGGCATATGGCACCCTCTTCTCCCGGCTGATAGGAGGCCCCTGAGGCTGTCTGCACCATGGCCAGTGCTGCCAGCGCCACGACTGCGATAAGCATACGGTTCGGCATCATAACCTCCCGGTTCGGTCAGGCCCCATCGTCTCAGGACCCTTGTGCACTCACTGAGCACCCTACAGCTATACGGTACCAAAAGGGAAGGAGCAGGGCAATCCGCACTTGTTCCTATTTTACCCGATAAAATGCCCTATGGACTTTTCGCCGGGGGCTCCTCGGAGATCATACTCTCCGCTATCCGGGTCACCTCACGGACCGAATCCTTGGCCGTAACGGTAAAGGCGTATCCATCCTCCTGCCACATCACCGAGATACAGGTCCTCTTGCCCGGGCAGGTTGCGATGAGGAGTCGCGCCGGCCGCCCCTTGATCGAGATATTCTCCTCGGAATGTATGGCGACCGGCTCGATCCTGGATACCACCGGCGAGGCGTCCCGGGCGTCCACCTGGCGGATCGCCAGGGCGATCTCCTTACGCTGCTGATTCATGAAATGCATGAGCACGAGGGGATAGGGCCTCCTCCTCCCGAATATCTCATCAGGCGGCCAGGTCAGGTATTGGGGAAAATACGAGGGCAGAAACACCTTCTGTATCTTGAGGCCGGCCCGCACATCCTCAATATTCCGGTAGCGCCTGACCTCCGTCTTCTGGAAAGCAGCCGGCACCCAGTTGAGGAAGCGGAGGACCATCATGAGGGACACGACCATAGCCGCAAACAATACCGCCATTTTCAGTCGGGTCATCTCTTCTCCCTCACACAATAAAATAGTTCATAACCACGATGGTTGCAAGGGTCACGCCGAATCTCCCCCATCCGTACTCGGCGCCGGTGAATGCCCTGCCCTCCTCCAGCCTCACGATCCTCTCATGGAGCTGGAGGTTATGGCTTGAGCTTTCGATGACCCGTTTCACCTCCGAGACCCGGATCTTTTCCTGCTGCGGCATATCGATCCAGAATAGCCTGAGCGCGGAGGCGAGCCCCTCGGGGTCACGGGTGATCGAGACGGTTATGTCGTCGCATATGTGCTCATCGTCCTGCACGAGCATCCGGAATTCAAGAAGGCTGACGGGATTGTAAAACATGAATATCCTGATGAAAAAGACGAGGAGCGTCGTGACGTTCGACCTCCGCACGATATGGGCGATCTCATGGGCCAGGGCCGACCTGAGCTGGCGCATGTCCAGCAGCCTGAAGAGAGGCTCGGTGATGACGATGGTATGGGCCTTCGTGCCGGAGGTAAAGATGAATGCCCGTTCGTCCTCAATAACACAGACCGAGGGCTTGCTCACGCCCATCCTCCCGCTCATCTCCGTTACCATCGCCTCTACCGCCGGGTCGGGGGGCCGGCAGTCAAGGCCCCGCGGCTCGCGGAACCGGTCGCGCACGATCGGCAGGATCTCCTGCAGGATGACGATCACCGAGACAGTGGCGACGACCAGCAAAAAGGCATAGGCAAACGGCATCTTGCCGAACATCTCGATTCTGACCCACCGCAGGCTGCTGAAGAGGGCGGAGTCCTGTATGAAATAGAAGGAGCCCCTTTCCGGGCTGATGAACTGAAAGGCCGGAAACATGACAAAGGGAAGGACGATCACGAGGAGCCGGTACCTGAAACGCTCGTGGCTGTCCTCAACATTCCAGATGCGCAGGGACATCTCTACGATGAAGAGCGTCACCAGGGAATGGACCACGGACTGAAGCATGTACATGCCCGCGTAGGACTCGAAAAAATGCATGGCATATTCTACTATTTTCAGGGGTATTTGTTGGAGTATTCACCAACAGGGCCTTCGGCCAGGGACAGGATCGCCTTGCAAAATCCCTTTCGCCGGCGGTATCTTAAATACCATGAGGAAATCAGACATTCCGCCGGCTCCGAAGGGCTTCCTGTTTTCTGCGGTCGAGGCGGCGATCAAGAAACCCGGGAGAAAGGACCTGGCCCTTATCTTCTCCGAGACCGAGACTGTCATGGCAGGGGCTTTTACCACCAACAATGTCAAGGCCGCCCCGGTCAGGGCATGCATGAAGCAGATCGCTTCCGGCGCGGGACGTGCGATCATCGTCAACAGCGGCAATGCCAATGCCTGCACCGGCAGGCAGGGCCTGCAGGATGCCCGCAGCATCTGCAGGACCGCGGCGCAGCGCCTCGGCGTCAGCGCCTCCCTCGTCTATCCGTGCTCAACCGGCGTAATCGGGTCCCCTCTGCCGATGGACAGGATTTTGCCTGCTGCAGATACCCTGGCCCGCAGGATCGGCTCAGCGACCCTCCTGGATGTCGCAAGGGCGATCATGACGACGGACACCTTCCCCAAGATGGTCCATCGGAAGGTGCGCGTCAACGGCAGGACAGGCAGCATAGCAGGGATTTGCAAGGGGGCGGGAATGATCGCCCCGCGAATGGCGACGATGCTCTGCTTCATGATGACCGATGTCGCGGTGGACGGCAGGGCCCTCTCCGCTTTAGTAAAGGATTCGGTCAGACATTCGTTTAACCGCATAACGATAGACGGCGACATGTCGACCAACGACACGGTGCTGGCCATGGCCAACGGGCTCTGCGGCAATAAGCCTCTTACGAGGACCTCTGCCGGATTCGCTGAATTTCAGGAGGCGTTTAACAGACTCATGTATGACCTGTCGCTCCTGGTCGTCAAAGACGGCGAAGGGGCCACCAAACTCATCGAGGTCCTGGTCAAGGGCGCCCGCACCACGGCTGACGCCGAGAAGGCCGCCTTCGCCGTTGCCAACTCGAGCCTCGTGAAGACGGCGATGTACGGGAACGACGCGAACTGGGGCAGGATCATGTGCAGCCTCGGGTATTCAGGCGTCCGCTTCAGCGAGGAAAAGACCGACATCTACTTTAACCGGGTAAAGGTGGTAAAGGCCGGCCTGACAACTAATAGGGATGCGGAGGCTACCGCTGAACTGAGGTCAAACGAGGTACGCATCACCGTTGACCTGCATGCAGGGAAGGCGTCCGCTCAGGTACTCACCTGCGACTTTACCGAAGACTACATCCGCATCAACGCGGAATACAGGTCATGATCCCCCGTCCCGCGGGGCATCGCTGGAAAGGCCGCAGCGGCCTGATCTAGGGGATGGAATACGCTTCCAGTATCCCGAAGAAGGCCTGAACCGCTCCTGAATCATCCGGCAACAGGACAATCCCCCTGCCCTGCAGATCATACTCAAAGATACGATGATCCTGCGGCACCAGCCCCGCAACGGTCATCCCCAGATCTTCAGCCAGTTTCCTGAGCTCCGGCCCCTCGTCCCCTGAAACCCGGTTGATGATCAGGGCGTAACGATCCACATCCAGGGAGAGTTCCTTCACGAGAGAATTTATCCTGTGGGCGGTCTTGATGCCGCGGACCGTGGGGTCGCTGACGATCAGCAGGAGGTCCACCTTATGGGTGGTGCGCCTGCTCAGGTGCTCCATGCCCGCCTCATTGTCGATCACCACATAGGAATAAGTCTCAGAGAGTTTGTCGGTATACTTTCTGATGATATTGTTCGCGGCGCAATAACAGCCGGGGCCCTCGGGACGACCCATGACCATCAGGTCAAATCCCTTGTGCTCGATGATTGACTGTTGAACCTGGTAATCGAAAAGCTGCTCCATCGACATGCCGCCGGGCCGGTCAGAGCCGCTCCGTATCGCCTGCAGCGACTCCTCCCTCAGGTGTCCGATAGTCGCGTGCACATCAACACCCAGGGCCTCGTTCAGGCAGGAGTTGCTGTCAGCATCAACAGCCAGGACAGGCTGTCTCCTCTTTTCCATGATGTATTTGACCGTCAGGGCGGCTATGCTCGTCTTCCCTGTCCCGCCCTTGCCCGCCAATGCGATTACAAATGCCATCGTATGCTCCTCACCGGTTTATTTTTATTATACCCGAATGCGGAGCTGACCGCTCGCCGCAGGAAAACCGTGAGCCCGGCAGGCGGCCCTGCTCCCTTTCAATGTCAGCCCGCCGGATGATAGAATAGGGAAAATTCGCTGAAGGGGAAAGACATGAATCCTTTTTTCTTGCATGCAAAGACGATCGCTGATGCCTGGTTTCAGCTTATCTACAACATCTTCGATCATGCGTATACGCAGGAGATCCAGAAGGGCTCGTTCGAAAAGGAGCAGTACCGGCTGCAGTATCCCGGCATCGCGGTCTTCATCGAGCACCCGGCTGACGACATGATCCCGGTCATCCCTCCTGCCCTAGGCATCCCCTCTCCCACGACGATGGAATATATCGAGGATTACTTCGCCAACTACCTCATGGACCCGTCCCTCGCTGAAAACGAGACGTACAAGTATGCGAGCAGGATCCATCACCCCATGCCGCAGGGCGGCACTCAGCTGGACCGCGTGATCCGGATGCTCGTACGGACCCCTCTCACCAACCAGGCGATCGTTGAGATCGGTTCCCCGGAGGACAATGATATCTGTATCGGCAACGACGGCAAACTCGACCCGCCATGCCTCAGGCTTCTCGATTTCAAGGCCGTGCCCATGGGCGCCGACACGTATCTGACCGTGAGCTGCTACTTCAGGTCGTGGGACCTCTGGGCGGGTTTTCCGACTAATCTCGGGGGCCTACAATTGCTGAAGAAATACGTTGCGGATGAAGCGGGGCTAAAAGACGGACCCCTGTACGCCTACAGCGCCGGGGCCCACATCTACGGGTACCAGGAAGACATCGCCCGGATCAGGACCCTCCGTCCGAAAAAGGACTAAAGCCGCTCTGCAGCATTCCGATGCTCCGGCTAGCGCCTCCCCATCCAGCCTGCGATATATGCCTCAATGGCTGCCCTGCATCCTTCCCCGATCTGAGAGAAGCGCGCCCCGTATTGCCGCGTATCGAATTCCGACGGCCGCTCAACGACCCTGACGATCTCCGCATCCGCCTGGATCCGCGTTGTATCCGGAAGCAGGAACGAGCAGAATATGGCATCACCTCCGGAGAGGTTTCTGTCCGTCTCAAAGAGCATTCCGGAAGCGCTGAGGTTCTCCGAATGACAGAGAAAAGGCCTTTTTGCGACCTCTCCCTGCACCCGCACGCTGACCGGAGCCCTGTAGGACCCCCGCCTCGATATATGAAGGAGCTGGTGAGCCTTGTCGAGGAGCAGAGCGAGGGAGGCAGGGGCGCTGATGACGGCATTGGCCTTGCAGCCGGCAAGCCCGGGGACCCCGGACCGACCGCTGATATTGACGACAATGATCGACACCTCGCGCAGGTCTTCCCGGGACCTGATCGTATTGCAGAAGGAATTCACGTCAAGGCCGGGGGAATCGACCGTGACGATGATGAGATCGGCGCGCACCCCTTTGTGGATCTCGAGCGCTTCTTCATTCGATGCCGCGCCCACGACCCGCATGTCCCCCCGCAGCAGGAAGCTATCCTCCTGCAGTACCAGGGACTTCAGGTCATCCGCTATGATGATCTTCTTCATGAGCCAACAGATGCCGGGGCGTTCCGTCCGCGAACCGGGAATGCACCTCCGGAGACAGGACTACGAAATGACCGTGCGACAGCGATCGCAGAGGTCCGGGGCATCCGGGAACGTGCCGACTTTTTCGCTCCAGTTCCAGCACCGCTGGCATTTGCTGCCGGCTGCGCGCTCGACGACGACCCGCAGGCCTTCGACAAGGGGGCTTTCATACCCGCCCGTCAGCGGCACGCTGCTCACCTCCACGCCGGAGACCAGGAAGAATACAGGCAGAAACGCGGCATACGACGCAACAAGCTCTCCGAGCGATTCAGGCAATGAAAGGATGACCTTCGCCTCAAGAGGATTGCCGATGAACTTCTCGGCGCGTTTTATCTCCAGAGCCTTGTTCACCTCATCCCGCAGTTCAATGAGTCTCTTCCACCGATCCTCGAGATCCTGATCGACAAAGGCCTCCTTCACCTCGGGGAATGAGGAAAAAAAGACGGACTCGCCCGTCCCGTCAGCCTCTGCGTTGCCCCTGCCGGATGCCTTCTTCCATGCCTGTATGTGGCCCCATATCTCCTCGGCGGTAAAAGACAGCACCGGCGCCATCAGACGGGTGAGGGTCGAGAGGATCTCTGCCAGGACCCACTGGCTCGCCCGCCTCTCGGCAGAGTCGGCCTTTGCGGTATAGAGACGGTCCTTGAGGATATCCAGGTACAGGGAGCTCATATCGACGACGCAAAAATGATGGATGGCGTGGAAGACCTCGTGGAAGTCGAAGTTCTCATACGCATTCGTCACCCTCCTGGTCAGCCCCTGGAGCCTGCTCATCGCCCAGCGGTCTATCTCCTGAAGACCTGCACTATAGTCCCGTCCGTCGAGGTCGTAGATGTTCCCCAGCAGGAAACGGCAGGTGTTCCTGATCTTGCGGTATGCCTCTGTCAGGCGGTTCAGTATCTCCTTTGATATCCTGATGTCATCACGATAGTCCTCTGCGGAGACCCAGATGCGCAGGATCTCTGCTCCGTAGCCCTTGATGATCTCCTGGGGCGCGATCACATTGCCGAGCGATTTGGACATCTTCTTGCCCGATCCGTCTACGACAAACCCATGCGTCAGCACCGTGCGGTAGGGCGCCTTGCCGCGAGTTCCTACGGAGGCGATCAGGGAACTCTGGAACCATCCGCGATGCTGGTCACTGCCTTCGAGATACATGTCCGCCGGCCAGGAGAGACGGTCGTCGTGCTCGACCACCGCCGCGTGGCTCACCCCTGAATCGAACCAGACATCAAGGATGTCCATTTCCTTTACAAACCGCGATTTGCCGCATTTGACGCACGCGTAGCCAGGGGGAAGAAACTCATGCGCCTCTTTCCTGAACCAGACGTCGGCCCCCTGTTCCCTCACCTGTCCTGTGATGCCGTCAAGCACGGATTCATCCTCAACAAAGGCACCGCACTCGTCGCACCGCAGGACCGTTATCGGGACTCCCCAGCTGCGCTGGCGCGAGATGCACCAATCCGGCCTGTTGGAGACCATGCCGTGGATGCGTTCACGACCCCACCGGGGGACCCAGTTCACCCGGTCTATCTCCCCGAGGCACCTCTTCCTGAGGTCGTCATGCTCCACCGCGATAAACCACTGCTCCGTCGCCCTGAAGATGACCGGCTTTTTGCACCTCCAGCAATGCGGATACGAATGCGTGATCTTCTCTTCCGCGATGAGCGCGTTCCTTTGTTTCAGCGTCTCGATGATCACCGGATTCGCCTTAAAGACAAACTGCCCCTCCAGTTCGCCCGCCTGCCTGGTAAACTTGCCCCGGTCGTCAACGGGTGCGAAAATGTCGAGGCCATACCTGAGCCCTGTCTCATAATCGTCCTCACCGTGGCCGGGCGCAATATGGACAATGCCGGTTCCCTCCTCAAGAGAAACGAAATCCCCCAGCACCGCAACAGACTTCCTGTTGATAAAGGGATGGTCCACCCTCATGCCTTCGAGGTCCTTGCCCAGGACCGTGGCGAGCGCCTTACCCTTCAGGCCTATCCGGCCGGCCAGCGCCTCGGCCCTTCCCTGCGCAACGATCAGGACCTCCTCGCCCTGTTCCAGGGCGACATACTCGAGGTCAGGATGAAAGGCTACCGCAAGGTTCGCCGGCAGCGTCCATGGCGTCGTCGTCCAGATAACGACGAAGACCCTGCGGCCGGCAAGGCCCGGGAAGAAGCGCTTCATGTCTTCCGCGTCGACGCCGAACTTGACGAACACGGAAGGAGATTCCTTGTCAGCGTATTCCACCTCAGCCTCCGCCAGCGCGGTGACGCAGGACGGGCACCAGTGGACGGGCTTCTTTCCTTTGTAGACATATTTATTCCTGAAAAAGGCGAAGAACTCGCCGACAATGCTCGACTCGTAATCATATGTCATGGTCAGATAGGGCCTGCCCCAGTCCCCGAACACCCCCAGCCGCTTAAATTCCTCGCGCTGGATATCGACAAACCGCGCAGCATATTCCCTGCAGAGCTGCCGCTTCTCGAGTATGCTGATCTTGTCCTTGCGGTCGCCCAGGTTCTTGTCCACCTGGAGCTCTATGGGGAGTCCGTGGCAGTCCCACCCCGGGACATACGGGGCATAGTGACCCTTCATGGATTTGTACTTGACGATCACATCCTTCAGCACCTTATTCAGGGCGTGGCCCATATGGATGTTGCCGTTTGCGTAGGGAGGTCCGTCATGGAGTATGTACGCGGGTGCCGAGGCGGTCTTCCGGAGGTCCTGCATCTTTGCGTACGTCCGGTTCTCGTCCCAGGACCGGAGCATCTCCGGCTCGCGCTGGGCGAGATTTGCCTTCATCGGGAAGTCCGTCTGGGGAAGATTCAGAGTGTCCTTATAGTCTTTAGCCATAAAGTACAAGTTACCACTACCCCAGTTTTGTTGTCAAGAAAACAGCCCGGCACGAAGGCGAAACAACCGCGGAAAAGTAAAAGAAAATCAGCCCTTCGACCGCACGCGAGTCCTGGTCAGAACAAACGCGTCGTACTACCGGAGGCCGAGCCGGCGGAGAATGATCCCCATATATCTATTGAGCGGATGGTTCCTCCCCAGGAAGGGAAATAGCGAGGGCTTGCGGGTGCCGAGCCTGTTGAGTTCCTGGACGATACCGGCATTCCCGCCGCACTGCAGCCCCTTCCTGAATACCTCGATCGCCTCAGGCTTCCTTCCGGCAACCAGCAGGACCCTGCCCAGGTTCAGATACAGGAAGCTGTTTTCAGGATCGCACGTGATCGCTTCACGACAGATCTGCTCGGCCTGATGCGTCTGCCCCCTCTCCTTTGCCATGCCGTATGCGGCGTACGCCCGGTACAACGGCTTGTTCTCCAGGGAGACCGCCTTTTCGAAGAGGGCGAGGGCGGCAAGACAATTTCCCAGCCTCAGGGCGTCGAGGCCCTCATTGAAATATCGTTCAGCTTCCCGTTCCCGCATCATCCTCAAGGTAAATGATCAGCCAGGTAAAGTCAAGACATAATGACCCGACGGATCAGTGCAGGAGGATATACAGCGCCCCGAGGCCTCCGTCGCACTGCCGGGCGGTCACAAAGGCAGCGATATGCTTTCTGTGTCTTCCGGACAGCCACCTGACCAGTGCCTCCTTGATCACCGGGCCACGGGGTGAACGAAGTCCCCTTCCGTGGATGATCTTTACGCATTGATATCCCCGCCTGAGAGATTCCTTGAGGAATATACGAACCGCCTCTTCGGCATCATCAACGACCATACCGTGCAGGTCAAGGCAGTCCCGCATCGAAAACCTCCCCTCGTGCAGCCTTGAGGCGAGGTCAAGCCGGTATTTCGGATTGATCCACGAGACATACTCCTGGGTGCGTGAGATGTCCCAAGTCCCCTTCCCTGAAACAAGCTCCTGCAGAGCAGCAGCCGCATCCCGGTTGTCAGGGCGCGGCCTTCGCTGAGGGACGATCTTTCCCTGTGCGGGCCGGAGGCTTCGGAATTCCCTGATCTCGCGTACGCCCTTCATCGCTTCGCGAAAAAGGCTCTCCTCGCAGGGAGACTCCGGATGTGGAGGAGAGAGGGGTTTCGCAGCCGGCGCCGGCCGGCCGACGACATTATCCCTGAGGGTTTCGAAGGGGCGATTAAACGGAACAGGATCTTTGGCTTTCGATGGATTCATAAAGACCTCCGCTTCCAGTATAACAAACTCTGCGGGCAGCCGGGCAGATACACCCCGGTTGACTTGATCGCCCGCCGTGATACAGTTAGTACGTGACCGCAGCGGCGAACATCTCAACCCTTTTCCTCGACATTGGCGGCGTCCTCCTTACCAATGGCTGGGACCGGGCAGCGCGGCGACAGGCTGCAGAGGCCTTTGACATCGACTTTGCGGACATGGACGAACGGCATCACCTCACCTTTGACACCTATGAGAGGGGAAAGATCACGCTCGATGAATATCTCAACCGCATCGTCTTCAACCGTGAAAGGACATTCTCCCGGGCGGACTTCAGGCGGTTCATGCTCGCCCAATCCAAACCCCTGGCCGATACCCTGGGGTTCATCCGTGCTGTCAGGGAACGCCATCGCCTCAGGATCGTTGCGGTAAACAACGAGGGCAGGGAACTGAGTGATTTCCGCATACGGCAGTTCGGACTCGCCTCAGTGATCGACTTCTTCGTATCATCATGCTATGTGGGGATACGGAAGCCGGATGAGGCGATCTACCGGCTGGCGCTCGATATCGCCCATGTCGTGCCCGCCGAGGTGCTCTATGTCGACGATCGCGAGCTGTTTGTCGAGGTGGCGCACAGCCTCGGCATCAATACCGTCCTGCACCGAGATATCTCTTCAACAAAGTCGGCATTCGCAGCCCACGGCCTCTCGCTGCACTAGCCAGGTATCCGACCGGCTCTCAAGACTCTTTCAGCGCATTGTCTGCCGTTTCTATCCCCTTCGTCTTATCGTGGAGCTACAGCCTGTCTGCCACGAGCACAGCCATTACCGCCAGGGCATAGAGATTGATGCCCCTGAACGCAGCAGCATACATCTGCCGGTCGCTCCGGACAAGGAACAGCACACCGCCGACCACCACAAGCACGGAAACAAGCGCGATAATGGCGTGCACAATCGCATGATGGACAACAACGCGACCGGCCATCAGCAGACTGCTCACGACTGCAGCGCCTACCCAACTGAAGACTACCCGTTCGAGCTGCTGTCTGCCTAACTTCCGTGTCAGGGAAGGCAGCCCTGCTGCCGCGTATTCCTCACCAAACCGCAGGATAAAGATCCAGGAATGGGGTACCTGCCACATGAAGAAGAAGAAACAGAGAGCCAGAAGGCGTCCGTCTGCAAGCTGCCCGCCGGCTGCCGCCCAGCCGATAGCGGGCGGCACCGCCCCCACCAGGGCGCCCGGCACGACCGCAAAGGCTGTATATCTCTTCAGGTGCGTATAGAGGCCGTTATACCAGCAGACAGCGAACAGTCCGAGCAGCGGAGCCCCGGCTGAACCTGTCAGCAAAAGCGTCCCCATGCCGAAGAGGATCATGCAGATGGAAAAAAAAAGCGCCTCAGCAGGCTTCAGCCTGCCGGAAGGGATCGGCCTTTTCATCGTCCGCGGCATAAGTCCGTCCGTCTCCTGCTCCTGATACTGGTTCAGGGCGCGGGCACCGCAGGCAAGGCTGAAGACCCCGATGGCCAGCACCGTTGCCCGGGCATCAGGCTGCCCTGCCCGGAGCATGAACCCGGTGAATGCAGCCAGGGAGGCAAACAGGCTGATCCTCAGGCTGCACAGATCCAGATAGGCCCTCATCGCAGATGCTCCAGGGAATCCTCTATCGCTTCCAGTTCCTCGGGTGTAACCGGTATCTTCGGCATCACCGGCGGAAAATCCTTCACCATGTCTGCTCCGGGATCGAGGATGGACCGCTTCAGATAATCGCCGTCAACGGCAATCGTACGCTCTTTGCCTGCGGTGATGACCGTGACCGTGCGGCCGTAAATCCCCTTGAACGTGGGGCCGACCTTCGGCGTGCCGTCAGTCGTGTGGCACCCGAGGCATCCCTTTTCCTGCAGCAGCTGCAATCCCCTATTCCCCTTTGCCCCGCTGCCCGTATACCAGTCGGTGAATTCCTTCTCCGGCATCACCAGCACCTTGGCAAGCATCCCTGAATGACCGAGGCCGCAGTATTCGGTGCAGAAGATGTCAAAGGAGCCCTGCTGCTGCGGGGTGAACCAGAGATAGGTCTCCATGCCCGGCACGCAGTCCTCCTTGATCCGGAAAGCCGGGATATAGAAGCTGTGCAGCACGTCGGCCGAGGAGAGCCGCAGCTTCACCGGCTTGCCGAGAGGCACGCGCAGCTGGTCGCTCCGAAGGCCGTTGTCATAACCGAACATCCAGGACCACTGCCGGGCATCGACCCTCACCGTCATGACCTCCCGGGGCACGGAACGTATCAGTCTGAAACTCTTTTCCCCGATAACAAACATCACCAGCACCAGAACGACGGGGATAACCGTCCAGATGATCTCCAGGGCCGTCCCTCCCTGTACCTGTTCCGCCTTTGCCCCCCTTCTCCGGTTGTAGCGAAAGATCAGGAAGAGCATGGCAGAGGTGACGCCGACGAGGAGGACGGCCGAGATGACGACGATCACCCAGAAGGTGGTGTCAACGTAATGCGCTGAGTTCGATGCCTCAGGAATGAACATGCGCTCCCCATCGGTACCAGACATCGCTGAAGGTGAGCAGGATGATCAGGGAAAGCGCCAGAAGGGCGATACCGAGCATTACCTTCAGGATGAGCGGCTCATGCTTAAGGTGCATGAAGAAGACGAGCACGAGGCCGGCCTTGACCGTAGCGATGCCGATGGATATCAGGGCGGCAAAGGCGGTGACGTTCATCCTGGCCACCGCCACGGTCGCTGCGGTGAGGGCCACCAGCACGATCCAGACGAGCAGATAGAGCCTTGATGTCAGGCCGTGCTGAGGTACAGCCGCTTCAGTCATGAGACCCGTCCTCCTACGTAATGAGATAGAAAAGCGGAAAGAGGTATATCCATACGATATCCACAAAGTGCCAGTAGAGTCCCGTGTTCTCGAGTTTCACGAAATCAAGCGGGCCTATCGTCTCATTCCGGGTGAATGCCGCCATGACCGCGATGATCGTAACGCCGATCAGCACGTGCAGGCCGTGCAGCCCTGTCATGACATAATAGAGGCTGAAGAAGATGATCTTCCCCCGCGCCATATCCAGCAGCACCGGCGAGTCGGGGTAAATGCCCTGCCGGATATGTTCCGCCCACTCGAAGTACTTGTTCACGAGAAAAAACAGGCCCAGGCCGATCGTAATCAGCTGAAACAGAAGGGAGAGGCCCCTGCGTCCCTTCCTGAGGAACGCTATCGAAAGAGCCATGAACAGGCTGCTCGTGAGCAGGATGACCGTATTAGCGGTGCCGAGAACGACGCTCAGCTCTGCTGCTGATGAGTGAAACTCGGCGAGGTACTTCATCCGGTATACGGAGTAGAGCAGGAACAGGCCGCCGAAGAAGAGGATCTCGGTAAACAGGAATATCCACATCCCCATCTTGGCCCCCGCATAATCCAGATGCCTTTCGTCGACCGACCCCTCGCCCTTATGCATGGCGTCCCTTATCCAAAGGTATACGGCCCTCCTTTAACGACAGGCGTCTCCCTGAAATTTTCCCTTGACGGGGGTGAGGGAAGGGTCCATTCAAGGGTGCTGCCGCCCCAGGGATTGGCCGGCGCCTTCTCCCCGCGGAAGAGCGCCCTGATCAGATTTCCGAACATGATGAGCAGTCCAAGGGCGAGTATCCACGAGCCGATCGTCGAGAGGATATGGTTCGTCCTGAACTGCGGGAGGTACTGGAAATACCTGCGGGGCATGCCCTGCAGGCCGAGGAGGAACATCGAGAAATAGAGGATATTGAAGCCGATGAACATGATGAACCAGGCGGTCTTCGCAGCCCGCTCGTTGAACATCCTGCCGAACATCTTCGGGAACCAGTAGTGCAGCCCCGCGAAGAATCCGAAACCCGCCCCGCCGAACATGGTGTAGTGGAAATGGCCGACAATGAAGTAGGTCCCGTGCAGGTAGAGGTTCAGGGAGAGCGTGCCGATGATCAGTCCGGTCAGGCCGGCGATCGAGAAGAGGAAGATAAAGGCCAGGCAGAACAGGAGGGGCGAATCCACCCGCACCGAGCCCTTGTACATCGTGGCGATCCAGTTGAAGACCTTGATGCCGCTCGGCACGGCGACGAGAAAGGTGATCAGCGAGAAGATGACCCTCGATATGTCGCTCATGCCGCTGGTGAACATGTGGTGCCCCCAGACGAGATATCCGAAGAAGGCTATGCCGAGGCTCGAAAAGGCGACCGCCTTGTAGCCGAAGATGTTCTTGCGCGAAAAGACCGGGAATATCTCGCTCACCACGCCCATTGCCGGAAGGATCATGATGTAGACAGCGGGGTGGGAATACATCCAGAAGAGGTGTTCGAACATGATCGGGTCCCCTCCCTTCAGGGGTTCGAAGAACCCGATGCCGAAAGACCGCTCGAGGATGAGCAGCAGCAGGGTGATCGCCAGGACGGGTGTAGCGAGTATCTGTGTCCACGCGGTTGCGTAGAGGGACCAGATGAAGAGGGGCATCCTGAACCATTTCATGCCCGGAGCCCGCATCCGGTGGATGGTGGTGACGAAATTCAGGCCTGTCAGGATGGACGAAAATCCGACGATGAAGATGCCGGAGGCGGCCAGAGATACATTCGAGGTCGTCCTTATGCTGTAGGGCGCATAGAAGGTCCATCCGGTGTCAGGCGCCCCGCCCGGAAGGAATATCGAGAGGATAAGGATGGCGCCTCCGGTAATATACAGCCACCACGAGAAGATATTCAGCCTGGGGAAGGCGACGTCCCGGGCCCCCAGGTGAATCGGGAGAAAGAAATTGCCGAAAGAAGCGGGTATGCCGGGGATGATGAAGAGGAATATCTGGATGACCCCGTGGACCGTGAACAGGGAATTATACGTCCTCTCGGACATGAACCTTCCCGGCTCTATCAGGCTCAGCCTCATGAGAAGCCCCAGGATGACGCCGATCGCGAAAAAGCTGAAGACGGACGTCAGGTAGAGAATGCCGATCCTCTTGTGGTCGGTCGTGAATATCCAGGAAAACAGTCCTCTGAAACGTCCGCCGTCCTCCAGGTAGCTCTTCTCGGGGGTCGCCATCGACTCAGCCGGCAAGGGACCTCCTCCCATATCTCTGATGGAACAAGACCATCGCGGACGCGATCAGCAAGAATGCCGCAGCAACCGTCATCAGCACCTTCGGCCCGTCGAAGACATACCCGCCTTCCTCGGGTGCAAACCTGAAACAATACAGGAGCACTCCGCCGTATTCAAATACGGATGGGCCGGCCGCTTCCGTGACCGCCATCGTGATATCAAGGGGTTTGACGTGAGCAGCATCGAGGTATCGGACGATCCTGCCGCCCGGCGCCATGACGACGAGGACCCGGGGGTGCTCGAAACCCTTGCCCTCCGGCCTGAACGAAAAGCCGACAGCATCAGTCAGTCTCCTGATATTCTCCTGATCTCCGGTCAGAAAGCGCCAGGAATTAGCAGAAAGCGGACGTCCGGCCGCTGCGGTATAATTCCGCTTCCTGTCAGCGGCCAGGGCAGGCGTGTCTGTTTCATCAAAGCTGACGGTGATGAGCCGGTAACTGCCGCCATCGAGGTCGGCTCCGGCTGCAGCCACCGCAAGTCCTCCCAGCAGCCGGGGGCAGATCGTCTGGCAGCCGTGGTAGACGAGGGAGATGACCGCCGGCCTGTCCAGAAGGCTGGCCAGCGCAAGCCTCTCCCCCCCCTCATCAAAAAAAAAGATGTTGCGCGGTATGCCTGAGCCGGTCTTCTCCTCGATGCCGGCCCCGCCCGGACCGGAACCGGGAGAGATGCAGGGGATCGAGACCACAAGCAGCACGACAAACACGGCGGCAAGCCTGATCGACAATCTATTCATATCCCAACGGAAGCAAAGAAATAAATGCGCATCGTCATTACCATAATTCTATACATTTTCGACCGATTGTCAAACCGACCATGCCTTTGCGTTCCTCTTCCAGCCTGTTCTACAATGAAGCACAGACCATGTTCAGGAAGATACCATCATCCCCTGTACTGATCCTCTTGTCCTTACTCGGCCTGCTTTGCCTGAGAGGGGAGGCAACGGCTTTTTCAGCCGCCGTATCTCCTGTAAGGATAAGTCCCGGAGACGCCTTTCTGGTCAGGGTGAAAGGGGCGACAGACGGTCTGCCTGTTTCTGTTGAGCTAAAGGGAAGGTCTTTTCCCGTGGCATCATGCGGCAAGGCTTGCTCCCTTGCGATCGGGTCGGTCGACCTGGGCATGCGGCCCGGAAGGTACAAGGTGCTGGTCAGTCAGGGGAAGAGGACGCGGAAGGTGCCGCTCGTGATCAGAAAGACCACCTTTCCCTCTCTTTATCTTACCCTTCCCGAGGAGAAGGTCTCTCCCGGCGAAGAAGATATGAAGAGGATAGAAAGGGAGGCGGAGAAGGTCAGGTCGGCGATGGAACCGGTATCAGAGAGGATGTGGGAAGGAGACTTTGTGAGGCCGGTCGCCGGAGCTGTCTCGACCTCCTTCGGCACACGCCGCATTATCAATAACCACCGGGAAAGCATCCACCGGGGCATCGACCTCCGGGGTGCCGGTGGGGAGCACATACAGGCTGCAAACAGGGGCAGGGTCGTCCTGGCGGAGGAACTCTTTTTCGGAGGAAATACGCTTATCCTGGATCACGGCCAGGGGATGTATACCATCTACATGCATCTTTCCGCCTTCTCCGTAACCCCCGGGGACATTACGGAGAAGGGAGCGGTTATCGGATCAGTCGGCTCCACCGGCAGATCGAGCGGACCTCATCTCCACTTCGGTGCGCGGGTACTGGGCGTATCGACCAACCCCGTTTCTCTCCTGAAACTCAAACCCTGAGCCAGGGGACTGCACCTTTTTTTTCCGCACGGCTATTTCAGGATCTGCAGCACCTTCATGATCTGTCCGCCATGGAACTGAATGATGTCCTGTGGGGTGCCCCAGGAAGAGGCCTTCCGGGCCAGGGCATCCACCACCTTCATCAGGTCATCCTTGGTGGGCTTGTCAAAATCCGCCTTGATATCCTTGAAGACCATCCTGACAGAAGTCTTCACCGTCGTATAAAGCTCCTCTTCAGAGGTCTTCATGCCGAGCTCCTGTTTCGTGCGGCTGAAGGTCTCTTTCTGCGCCTCAAAAAAGCACTTGATGATAATATCCCGGACCTTCAAAGGGGTCAGGTCGACGAGATCACTCTCTTTCAATGACCACCGATGGAATCTTTCGTCTTCAGACATGACACAACCTCCTGCTGGTTACTGATAATTATATACTCGTCGTTTCCCTGCCGGCCTTATTTCTGTTTGCTCCGATAGTCCTCGATAGCCTTCTTGAGCGCGTCGGCCCCCAGGTTCGAGCAGTGCATCTTCTGGGGCGGCAGACCTCCCAGTTCGTTCGCAACCGCCTCCTTGGATATGGACAACGCCTCGTCGAGCGTCTTTCCCTTCACCATCTCGGTGACCATGCTGCTGACGGCGATAGCGGCGCCGCAGCCGAAGGTCTTGAACTTCGCATCGACGATGCGGCCGTTCTCCACCTTGATATAGATCTTCATCGCATCCCCGCAGGTGGGATTGCCGACCGTGCCGACTCCGTCGGCGTCAGTCATATCCCCCACGTTCCGCGGATTCGTAAAATGGTCCATCACTCTTTCACTGTACATGCCTCTCCACCTCCTTCTCTGTCTCCCCAGCCCTGCGCATAGGGAGATATCTCTCTCAGTCTCTTTATCACGGCAGGAAATTCCCGTATCAGGTGATCCACGTCCTCGACGGCATTCCCCGTGCCGAGCGTAAAGACGATCGACCCCTGGGCAAGGCCCGAGGGGATGCCCATCGAAAGCAGCACCGGGGACGCCTTCAGCGCCTTGGAGGAGCAGGCGGAACCGCTCGCAGCGAAGATGCCCTTCGCCGCAAGGAGCAGGAGCATCGCCTCTCCCTCGATAAACTCAACACAGAAACTTACATGACCGGGAAGCCTCTTTTCACGGTCTCCGGTCAGGTAGACGTTGTCGACGCCGGCCAGGGCGTTGATGATCCGGTCACGCTGGGGCTTCAGGTATGACATGCGGCCGGCAAGCTCCGCCTGGGTGATCTCTGCCGCCTTTCCCATACCGACGATGGCAGGCACGTTCTCTGTCCCCGCCCTCCTGCCCGACTCCTGGATGCCGCCGTAAATCAGGGGAACAATCCTCGTGCCCTGCTTCACAAAGAGCGCCCCCGCCCCCTTGGGCCCGTAGAACTGATGGGCCGCCATCGAGAGGAGGTCAACCCCTAAATCCCTCACATCGACGGGGATGTTGCCCGCGGTGGCGACCGCGTCCGTATGCACGGTGATGTTCTTTTCCTTTGCGACCGCCACGATCTCCTTCAGAGGCTCTATCGTGCCCACCTCGCTGCTGGCGTGAATAACGGAAATCAGTGTCGTTTCCCTGGTGATCGACTTCCTGACGACATCGGGGTCTACAAAACCCTGCTTGTCAACCGGAAGGTACGTGACGGCGAATCCGCTCTTTTCGAGAAACCGGGCGGAATTCAGGATCGAATGGTGCTCCATGCGGGAGACCATGATATGCTTCCCCTCCTGTTGCCGGGCAAGGGCGATCCCCCGGAGCGCGAAATTGTTCGCCTCGGCCCCGTTGGCGGTAAAAATGATCTCAGCCGGCTTTGCGTTGACAAGGCCCCCAACCTTCGCACGAGCGTCTTCTATCGCGTTCTTCGCCCGCATGCCGTATTCGTATACGCTGAGGGGGTTGCCGAACTCCTCCGTGAAATACGGCATCATCGCCTCGAGCACCTCGGCCCGCAGGGGGTTCGTGGCTACATGGTCGAAATAGAGCTTTTTCATGGTCACCTCGCCATCTTCTTTATATAAAATTTAAAGAAATCTCCCGAATCCGTCATGCCGAGAAACTCATTTCCCGTCTTCTCGCACCATGCCGGGATGTCTTCCAGCGCTCCGTCATAATCGGTCATGATCTCGAGGATCTGGCCGATCTCCAGTTCCTGTATCTGCTCTTCCAGCTTCAGAAGATGCATCGGGCACATCATATAGACGATATCCGTCGTCACATCCGCCTTGACGTTATCGACGAATTTCATCCTACGACTTATGGAGCATCCGGATCTTCTCCGGCTGTCTCCTGCCCCGTCTCTGGGTCGCCATCAGGTCATTGCCTTCGAGCAGGTCCTTCAGGGTCATGTCATCGAGAAATGACTCGATGTTCTCCCCAAGCGCCTTCCAGAGGAGGTGGGTCACGCAGCCGTCCACACGGAGGCAGCCCTCTCTCGGGTCGAGACAGGAGGTGATCGCAACCGGTCCTTCAAGCTCCCTCAGGATCGCGCCGATGCTGATCTTCTCCGGGCTCCGGCTGAGCACGTATCCGCCTCCCGGACCGCGCACGCTGCTGATGAGACCCGCCTTCCGCAGGGTGTTGAGTATCTGCTCCAGATATGCTACAGAGACGTCCTGCCTCTCTGAAATCTCCTTGATCGTCGTCGGCCCCCGGCTGATCCCCCGGGCGATCTCGAACATCGCGCGCACCCCGTACTGTCCCTTTGTGGATAACCGCAGCATATACTACGTTATAATAGCCGAGTAATTCTGTCAAGTATTAGGGAGATGGATACAGGCGGGCTTTTTGCGACGACGGTGACGAACGGACGGTTATACCGGACAGACCTCCACACCGTCCCCCACGGCTATCCCGTATTCCGCGGCCGCGCTGCCGCGATACGTGAAGAATTCGATATACTCCGCGCTGTTCACCAAAGCGAATAACCCCTTCTTCGTTCCTTCAGCATAGAACATGCGCAGCGGCGCCTCCCTCCCCTTCACCATCACCCGGAGGGCCGCCCTGTCAGCCGAACCAACCAGGCCGTCGATGTCCGATGCGCCGATGTTGCTGATCGCATTGCCGAAGCGGTCGATATGGATCACCTCGCCGTGCAGGCGGCCGTCCTTTGTCCGGCGGGGAGCAGGAAGACGGATCGATCTCTGGTCAGTCACCTTTTCCCCGAACTTCTCGGACACTATCCCCTTGGAGAAATATGCCGCAACGGGCGCAAATATATCGCGTCCGTGAAAGGTGGCGCCCCGTGAAGGCAGAAAATAATGCTCCGCCGTGATATGGGTCACCTCGAGCTGCTCCCGGCTCATGCGATAGACATGGGAGAAGACGCCGTTGTCAGGCCCGATAAAATAATAATGGTCAGTCATGACCAGGATCGGCCTCCTCTCAGACCCCACGCCGGGGTCGACCACGACGAGGTGAATGGAATTCAGCGGGAAATACCGGAAGCTCGTCCCGATGACGTAGGCAGCGGTCTGTACGTCCTGGGGGGGAATGCCGTGGGTGATGTCGATGATCTCGATGTCAGGATTGATACAGCGGATGACGCCCTTCATGATGCCGGCAAAGGGGTCTTCGTAGCCGAAATCGGTGGTGAGGGTTATGACAGGCTTACCCTGCATGCAACGTTCCTGTCAGAGAACGTATATCCTCGATCCTTTCCACCTCCATGAAATTCATTATACCATCCAGAACCTCAGCCGCTGCCGTGGGCCTCACAAAATTAGCCGTGCCGACGGCGACCGCGGTTGCGCCGGCCAGCAGAAACTCGACCGCGTCCTCCCCGCTCACGATGCCGCCCATGCCGATGATCGGTATACGGACGGCCTTGTACACTTCGTAGACCATCCTCAGGGCGATGGGTTTTATCGCCGGACCGGACAACCCGCCGGTAATGTTCGCCAGCTTCGGTCTGCGTGTCCGTATGTCTACCGCCATGCCTGTTATCGTGTTGATCAGGGAGACCGCATCAGCCCCCGCATCCTCGGCCACCTTCGCCATAAGCCCGATATCCGTCACATTGGGCGACAGTTTCACGATAAGAGGCAGCGATGTCTTTTTTCTTACCGCAGAGACCACCTCCCGGGTCACCTTCGGGTCTGTGCCGAAGACGCACCAGCCGGCCTGTTTGTTCGGGCAGGAGATATTCATCTCCAGCGCATGGACACCTGCCGCTGAGGCGAGCTTTTCAGCCGCCTGCACATACTCGTCGACAGAGTCGCCGAAGAAATTCGCGATGACAGCGGTGTCGTACGTCCTCAGGAAGGGTATCTTCTCGCTGATAAAGCGTCCGATGCCGATATTCTGGAGTCCGATCGCATTCAGCATACCTGCGGCCGTCTCGACGATGCGGGGCGGCGGATTGCCCTCCTTCGGGGAAAGGGATAGACCCTTCACCACGATGGCCCCGAGCCTGCCGAGGTCAATAAACTCGGCGTATTCCTCGCCATAGCCGAACGTGCCGGAGGCGGTCATGACAGGGTTCTTGAGTTTCAGGCTGCCGATGCTGACGCTGAGGTTCATCCCGGTCCGTCCTCTTCCCTCACCAGACTATCTCCCCTGCCTCAAAGACAGGTCCTTCCTTGCATACCCTCCTGTATCCCTCCTTTGTCCTGACAACGCAGCCGAGGCAGGCGCCGATGCCGCACGCCATATGTTCTTCGAGGGAGAGATACGCCGTGATACCCTTCGCCGAGGCGATGCGTCCGATCTCCCTGAGCATCGGCTGCGGTCCGCACGCATAGATGACCGGCTCCTTTCCTTCGAGAGACGGATCGCTCAGGAAATCGTTCATGGCCTCCACCACCGTGCCCTTCCTGCCGCACGAGCCGTCGTCCGTGCAGACGAGGAGTTCCCGGTAATATCCCGACATCTCATCCGTCATGAAGATCTCGTCTCCCACCCTCGCGCCGTAGAAGAGATGCGCCCTTTTCTCAATCCTCTCGACCAGGGAAAAGACAGAGGCGATCCCGATGCCGCCCGCGACGACGAGGGCGGTCTGGTTCTCGGCGGGCAGGGGATAGCCGTTTCCCAGGGGGCCGAGGAGGCTGATGATCGTTCCCTCCCTGAGCTCCCTGAGAATGGAGGTGCCCTTCCCCTTTATCCGGTAGAGTATCTGGAATCCGTCGCGCGTCCTCCGGAAGAGGCTGAAGGCCCGCTTGAGGAGGGGGTCGAGTCCCCGGGATATCTCGATCATGTAGAACTGTCCCGGCCGGGGCTCTTCCATGATATCGAGGGGTGCAAGCGTGAGGAGGTTGTGGTTGGCGTTTACCGGCCGGTTTTCCCGGATCTCTGCCCTGAAGGATCTACTCAAAAACGATCTCTACGATCTCGTACTGGATCGTCCGGGCAGGCGCCTTGATAATAGCCGTGTCGCCCACGTCCTTGCCGATGAGCGCCTTGCCGACAGGCGAGGTGATCGAAATCCTGCCGTGTTTCACATCAGCCTCGTCCGGTCCGACCAGGATAAAGACGTATTCCTCGTCGGCGTCGACATCGATCACCTTCACCTTTGCGCCGAAGGCGACCTTCGACTGCCTGATCTTGGAGGGGTCAATCACATCGGCCATCGCTATCTTGGCCTTCAGTTCCTTGATCCTGCCCTCGATAAAGCTCTGCTGCTCCTTGGCTGCGTGGTACTCGGCGTTTTCCGAGAGGTCTCCGTGCGCGCGGGCCTCTGCGATCGCCTGGATGTTCTTCGGCCGGTCCACCTTCAGGAGGCGTTCAAGCTCTTCCCGCATCTTGCGGTAACCGTCCGGTGTCATGGGGACTCTCTGCACGGTATCTCCTTCTTGGTTTTGGAAAAGTACTGTAATGTACCATGGTAGTCCTTTTTTTTCAAAGCCGATAAACACGACGCCAAACCGTGCGGCCCCCGGCTTGATATAAATATCCGCGCGGGTATACTGGGGATAAGTGAGAACAGGTGCAATCATATTCAGGGGCGAAACCGCGACGGAGGGAGTGAGGGCGACCACGAGCTCCATGGACGACGTCGCCCGGGAGCAGGTCCGCCTTGCCATCAGGCAGCTTCCGACGATGCAACTGACCTCCTTCTTTGTCGCCCTTGTCCTTTCGTACTCCGTGCGCAGGACCGCGCCTCCGGCCGCCATCATGGGATGGATGCTGATGATTACCGTTGTCGCCGTCAGCAGGATCGTCTTCTACCGGCGGTTTCTCACGGTTCGCGAAGGCCTGTTTGCGTGGAAGCAGTGGAAGAGCGCGTATCTGGTCCTGGCGTTTCTTTCGGGGCTCGTCTGGGGGATGTCCGCTTTCATCATCTTCCCCGCCGGCGACCCGTCGCTGATATCCCTCTTCCTTCTCGTCATCGCCAGCCTTGCGGCGGCAACCACCATCTCGCATTCCTCCATCCGTCTGGGGCCGACCGCATGGATCGCTCCGGCGATGCTCCTCTATGCCGCCCGTTGCCTCGCCGAGGAGAGCACCTACGGGAACACCGCAGGCCTTCTCATCATCGTGTACCTGGCGGCGATCCTCCGTCATTCATTCACGCACCACGAAACGATAACCGCCGCCATCTCGCTGAAGTTTGAAAACCTGGGTCTTCTTGATGCGGTGCAGCGGGCAAACGACATCCTTCACCGGGTCTCGGTGATCGACGGGCTGACAGGGCTGGCGAACCGCCGCCATTTTGAGGACTGCACGGAGAGGGAATGGCGCCGCGCCTCCCGTAACAGAAGTCAGCTCTCGATGATCATGCTGGATATCGACTGCTTTAAGGCATATAACGATATGTACGGGCATCAGGCGGGCGATGACTGTCTCAAGCAGGCGGCAACGGTGATAGCGGAGTCGGCGAAGCGGCCCTCTGATCTTGCGGCCAGATACGGGGGCGAGGAATTCATTGTAGTACTGCCTGAAACCGACATCCATGGGGCTGCGGAAATAGCAGAAAGGCTGAGGCGGAAGATCGAGGCGCTGGCGATACCGCACGCTCATTCCTCCGCCGCACCCGTGGTGACGATCAGCGTTGGCGTCGCATCGGCAGTGCCCGCTGAGGGGTCCGCCTCTTCGCACCTCATAAGACTCGTGGACAGTGCGCTCTATGCTGCCAAGAACGCCGGCAGGAACTGCGTCAGGGTAGTATACCGTCCCGACCATGATAAGGAAGAACGCCCTGTCGAAGCTGCTCGTCCGTAGCTTTTCGATCTCAATCGACGGGTACGGCGCCGGGCCAGGATTTGCAGAATCCGCTCGGAGTCGGCGGCCTTTCGCTGAGTCCCTCCCCCGTCCCTCTTCTTGACTCGGCCTGCCCAATGCTTTAGTCTACTAGTACCATTTTTTCGGGAGGATGACATGCGTTTTTCGAAGCTCTTTATCCCCACCTTGCGGGAGATTCCGGCTGATGCGGAGGCGGTCAGCCATATCCTCATGCTCAGGGCGGGTTACGTGCGGCAGCTGGCTGCCGGGCTCTACATCTACCTGCCCCTCGGCTGGAAGGTCATCGGGAAAATCAACGCCATCCTCAAGGAGGAGATGGACCGGATCGGCGGACAGGAGATATCCATGCCGGTGCTGCACCCGGCCGAGATATGGAAACAGACCGGCAGATGGGACGCGATCGGCGGCGAGATGTTCCGCCTGAAGGATCGCTCTGACCGGGACCTGTGCCTCGGCATGACCCATGAGGAGATCATGACGTGGCTTGCATCAAAGGAGATCCGCTCCTACCGCGACCTTCCCCAGGTCTGGTACCAGATACAGACAAAGCTCAGGGACGAGGCCCGTCCGAAAAGCGGCATCCTGCGGACCCGGGAATTCATCATGAAGGACAGCTACAGCTTCGACACAACGGATGAAGGACTCAATACCAACTACGACCTCCATGCGCAGGCGTACCACCGGATATTCGGCCGCTGCGGCCTGAGGTTCATGCAGGTCGAATCGGACACCGGCATGATGGGCGGCGCAGGGGCCCATGAATTCATGGCCCCGAGTCCTGCCGGAGAAGATGAGGTGGCGATCTGTCCGGCCTGCGGCTATGCCGCGAATGTGGAGCTTGCCCTGTCCACGCCGGTAGGAAACGCCCCTGCTGACTGGGCGAGGGAGGAAGTGCACACGCCGGACAAACGGACCGTGCAGGAGGTCTCCCATTTCCTCAAAGTGAAACCATCCTATTTCATCAAGAGCATCCTCGTCATGGCCGGCCCCACGCCGGTCCTCGCCCTGGTGCGCGGCGATCAGGAACTCCACGAAAAGAAGCTGACAAAGATCATCGGCCCGTTCCGGCCTGCCCAGAAGGCCGAGGTGAAAGAGATCCTCGGCGTTGAGGCCGGGTTCATCGGACCGATGGGACAGAAGGTGAGAATCGTCGGGGACGCCTGCCTGAAAGAGGGCATCTACGTCAGCGGAGCGAACAAACCCCACTACCACCTCAAGGGCATCGCCGCGGACCGCGACTTTTCAGCGGAGTGGCACGACATCCACACGGCGCGGGGCGGGGACGTCTGTCCCTTCTGCAGCGGGACCCTGCATGTTGAGCGCGTGATCGAGATCGGCAATATCTTCAAGCTCGGCACCAAATACTCCGAACCCCTCGGCGCCGTCTTCCTGGACGAAAACGGGAATGAAAAGGCGATCATCATGGGCAGCTACGGCATCGGGCCTGCCCGCATCGCGGCGGCCGCGATCGAGCAGAACAACGACAAGGACGGCATCATCTGGCCCCGGTCCATCGCGCCCTTTGACGTCGAACTGATCCCCCTGAACATGGCAGACCCCACGACAACCGCAACGGCGGAGATGCTTTACCAGGCCCTGGCGGAACGGGGCATCGAGGTGCTCATGGACGACCGGAACGAGAGGGCTGGCGTAAAATTCAAGGACGCCGACCTCATCGGCATACCCACGCAGGTCATCCTCGGAGAAAAGAACCTGAAGGAAGGCCTCGTCGAAATCAAGGACAGGAAGACAAAGGAGACGATAAAGGTGAAGGCAGAGGAGGTGGCTGAAAAGATAGCCTCACTCCTCTGAACCCTCCCTGAAGGTGCGGTCCGCTGCGTCGGTTTCGACCGGCTCGGCCCTCTCGGCGTCAGTGCCCGGTTCTGCTCCAGCCTGGCCGGCCTCGGCGGGTGCATGCCGCTTTCCCCTCCGCCTGCCGCGGGACCTGCTGCGGCGGCGCCTCCGGTGCTCCGTCTTCGGCTGCTCTCCCGCCTGCCCTGCCGCCTCCTGACCCTGCTCGGCAACCTGTTCCGCCTCCGGCTCCGCGGGATGCTCCTCACCCGGCTCGGGCCGGCGCTCGGGCCTTTGTTCGCGGCGGTGCTCACGTCGGTGTTCGCGTCGCGGTTCATGCCGCTGCTCTTCCTTCTGCTCCGGACGCTCGCCTTCAACCTTGCCGGTATGGATCAGGTACTGGCCGGCGATTATCTTCGGGTCTGCGACCAGCCTGATCGGCATGCCCAATTCCTTCTCTAGGGCAGCGAACTCATCACGCCGCGCATTGACAAGGTGGTTCATGCTCTCGATCGTCAGGCGGCATTCCATCGACTTTATCCCGCCTTTTATCACCCGCAGCTGCATGTCCCTGATCGCCGCCACGGCGGTCATCTCGTCCGTCCTCACGGTGCCGTTGCCCCCGCAGATCTCGCACTTCCTGCTGACAGACTCCGCAAAGGCGGTCCTCATCCGCTCCCTCGTCATCTCCATGATCCCGAACTTCGAGATCCCGGTGATCTCGGTATGCGCCTTGTCCGTGCTGAGGCCGTCCTTCATCCTCTTTTCCACGTCGCGCCTGTTCTTGGAGGAGACCATGTCGATGAAGTCCATGACGATCAGGCCCCCTATGTCCCGGAGCCGCAGCTGGCGGCAGATTTCATCCGCAGCCTCCAGGTTCGTCTTCAGGGCTGTCGCCTCGACGTTCTCCTCCTTGCGGGACCTGCCGGAATTGACGTCGATCGCGGTGAGGGCCTCGGTCTTGTCGATCACGAGATACCCTCTCGACGGGAGGTGCACATACCGCTCGTGGATCTTGCTGATCTGCTCCTCGATCGAGTGCCTCAGGAAGATAGGCTTCTTGTCCTTGTACAGTTTAACGTTTATCTTCCGCCACGGAGCGGTCTTCCTCAGGAATTCCTTGACAGTCTTGATGGCGCCCTGGTCGTCGATGAGGACCTCGCCCACATCCGCGGTGAGGTAGTCCCGCACGGTCCTGACCGCGATGTCCTGTTCCTTGTAGATAAGCGCCGGAGCGGCGGCCTTTTTCGACTCGGCCTGTATCTTGCTCCAGAGTTTGGTGAGGTATTTCAGGTCATTGGAGAGTTCTTCCGTGGTCGTGTCGATCCCCGCGGTGCGCAGGATAAACCCCATGTTCTTCGGGGCCTTGAGCTTGTTGAATATGTCCTTGAGCCTCTCCCTGTCCTCTTTTTCCTCGATCTTGCGCGAGATACCGACCCGCTCCTGCTGCCCCGGCATCATGACGATATACCTTCCGGGCAGCGAGAGGTAGGTGGTGAGGCTGGCGCCCTTCGTGTCCCTCTCGTCCTTCTCCACCTGCACGATCAGTTCCATGCCCTTGGAGAGGACATCCTGTATCCGCGCCCGCTTGTTGTCCGCCTTGTCCTTGAAATAGTCCGGCATAACCTCGCGCAACTGGAGGAAGCCGTGTTTCTTCGGCCCGAAGTCGACGAAGGCGGCCTGCAGGCCCGGCTCGATCCGGGCGATAACGCCCTTGTAGATGTTCCCCCTGAGGTGCTCTTTCCCCGATGATTCTACGTAAAAGTCCACCAGGGTGTCGCCTTCGACGATTGCCACCCGCTTCTCCTCTGCGTAGAGGGCATTGATCAGTATCTTCTTCTTCATAACCTGTTCAGGTCACTCCTTTTTTATCTTCAAAGATTCGTTCTATCTCGGAATCCAGCTCCTGGTGAAGCAGCGAGAGAGACTCGCGCAGGCCCAGGTCCGGAAACCGTATGATCGCCTCGATCGCCTCGGCGATCGGAAAATCCAGCTGGCTCCCGTCAGGATACACCACCCGGATGTAAGGCCTTTTCAGGAGAAAGCAACGGCGTGCCGTGCCGCCCGGTCCGGGCAGCGGGATGATGATATGCTCAAGGTCCTCTTCAAGGCCATACCGCCTTATGAGTTCAGTAATCGCATCCATCTGGTCCAGGAACAGAAGCGCGGGCAGCACCCGCCAACTCCCCCAGGCGGCTTATTCGTCTCGGGATATCTCCCTATGCCGCCCGGCACTCCGTACTAGCATCCATTATACATTAAACCGGAAGTTGATAATATCCCCGTCCCGAACTTCGTACGTCTTGCCTTCAAGCCGCAGCTGGCCCTTCTCCCGGGCCGCTGCCATCGATCCTCCGCTGCCGATAAAGTCATCATAGGAGACCACCTCGGCCCTGATAAAACCCCTCTCAATGTCCGAGTGTATCCTGCCGGCCGCCTTCTGCGCATTCATCCCCTTATGGATCGTCCACGCCCTCACCTCATCCTCTCCTGCGGTGAGAAAGGATATCAGGCCGAGCAGGTCGTACGATACGCGGATCAGGCGGTGGAGAGCCGGCTCCTCGATGCCGAGGTCATCGAGAAACGCCCTCGCCTCTTCCGGCGAAAGCTGGGCTATTTCCATCTCTATCTTCCCGCAGACGCCGAGGACCTTCACCTGGCGGCCCTTGAAGAAGGCGCTGACCAGCGCAAGGGCCTCCTGCGTCTTTTCGGACTTGATATCTTCTTCGCCGCCGTTGATAACGATGACAAGCGGCTTGATCGACATGAACTGCAGGTGGCTCATCGCCTTTATCTCTTCCTCGGTAAAATCGACGTCCCGGAGAGCGCGTTCCTGTTCGAGAATCTCCTTGCACTTCAGAAGCAGTTTGCGTTCCGCCTCGTCAGGCTTCTTGCCCCTCTTGGCGCCCTGCTCCATGCGCTCAAGACGCTTGTCGACGAGTTCCAGGTCTCCGAAGATCATCTCGAGTTCAACCGTCTCGGCGTCCCTCCGCGGGTCCACGCCTCCGAGCGGGTGCGCCACCGACTCGTCCGCAAAACCCCTGACAACATGGACGACCGCCTCTGCGTCCTTGACGAGGTCGAAGACCTTCCGGTTCTGCTCCATGTCTCCCTTTGTCAGGCCGATATAATCGACATACTCTATGGTCGCATAGGTCGTCTTCTTCGGATGGTAGATGTCCGCCAGTCTGTCGATGCGGCCGTCCGGCACCTTCACTACTCCCATGTGCGGCTCGGCGGTCACGGTCGCATAAACGGTCGTCTCGACGTTGAGGCCGGTGAGGGCGTTAAATAAAGTCGTCTTTCCTGAGTTCGCAAGTCCTGTTATAGCTATCTTCACCCTTTGCTCCTTATGTAAAATAGACCTTACCGCGGGAAGGCCGATGAGACGAATGACGGGATCGAACGATAAGGCACCGCTATTATAACCCATGACCGCGTGATAAAGCCTCTCTTGCGGCAGCAGTCACGAGGGCACAAGGGAGTGAAATGAGCGACTCTGACGAGATTCTCGAAGTGGTGGACACGGAAGGCACTGTCATCGGCCGGGCCCGCCGCTCTGTCCTGCACGCCGACCCCCGGCTGATCCATCGGGTCGTCCACGTGCTCGTCCTTGATTCCCAATCCAGGCTCCTCCTCCAGAAGCGCTCCCTGTCAAAGGATACGGCTCCCGGGAAATGGGACACCTCGGTCGGAGGACATGTTGCTCCGGGTGAGGAGGTCCTGCAGGCCGCCCTTCGGGAGATGAGGGAGGAACTCGGCATCACCGGCTGCATGCCGGCGTTCCTCTATACATACCTGTATTCCAACTCCCGCGAATCAGAACTGGTTTCGACGTATTCCTGCGTGTACGAAGGCAGGATCAATGCTAATCCGGAAGAGATAGAGGCCGTCGAATTCCGGGACCTTGGCTGGATTACAGGGCACTTGGGCAGCGGGATCTTCAGCGGCCAGTTTGAAAGCGAGATCAAACACTATCTGGCCAGGGGGCGTTAGACCATCCTCTTGTCAGGACCGAACAGGTACTTGTGGAGCTGGGCGTTGAAACGGACATCGAGGCGGTCCTCGATGATCCACCGGGCGAGGTCCTGGGGCGCGACCATCCCGAAGGCGGGCGAGAAGAGGACTGCGCACTTCTCACGCAGGCCCTTCTCTGCCATCAACCGTTTCGCCCACTCGTAATCCTCCCGGCCTGTTATGACAAACTTGATCTCATCGCCTGGTTTGAGGATGTCGAGGTTCGAAGGGTCCATGTCGGTGCTCATGAGGCTGCCGGGGGTCTTTACATCAAGGATGATCATCGCCCTGCGGTCGATATCGCGGACACTGCGCGTCCCGTTCGTCTCTATAAGGACCTCGTACCCGTCGTCGAGCAGCAGCCGGGTCAGCTCCCGTACGCCCTCTTCCTGCAGGAGCGGTTCTCCACCGGTGATCTCGACGAGGTTGACGCTGACGAGTTTGATGTGGTTGATGATCTCATCAACAGACATCTCTACTCCCTCGTCGTAGGAATACCGGGTATCGCAATAGATACACCTGAGATTGCATCCGGTAAGCCTGACAAAGGTGCACGGCCTGCCGACGTGGCTGGATTCTCCCTGGATGCTCGTGAATATCTCACAGACCTTCACCGGCATCCGCCTTGTGTGCACGAGGGTCGCATGATCTTGATCGTGCGGCAGGTCATCCACCCTCCGGGGATCCTGACCGCCTGTGGATTATACCACGACTGTGCCGGCTGTAACCACGTTTCACGCAAGAGGAAGGTCGGCGACGCGTTTCAGGACCCCTTTCCTGATACGCGCCGGAGTGTCGGTACGGAAAAGGAGTCTGCCCTTGTCCATGGCAGGCAGCAGCACGTCCCTGAATCTGCCGCCGCATGTGCAGGTATGCCCTGCCCTGCTGTTTGGAACGATCCTGCGGGCCCTGCAGGAGGCGCATTCCAGAACCCGCTTGCTCCCTGACCACTTTCCGCGCTTGGCAACCGGCTTTCCCTCAACCTCCATGATGTCCATCGCAAAGTCAACCACCGGCGCGTTGCTGATGCTCGTCCCGATGCCGTAGCCATGCACCAGGGGGTTCAGCACCGGCACATCCTTCTCCTGTATCCCCCCGCTCACGTAGAACTTCACGTGGCCGTATCCCCGGGTATCCAGCTCCCACCGAGCCTCTTCGAGGATGCGATAGAAATTTCCCCGCCTTGACGAAGGCGTGTCGAACCGCACGGCAAAAAGTCTTTTGCCGAGCGCCTCTGCCACGTTCAGGCATTCGAACTTCTCATCAAGGAAGGTGTCGATGAGGG
Organism: Nitrospirota bacterium; assembly: GCA_021825365.1. Taxonomy (GTDB): domain Bacteria; phylum Nitrospirota; class Thermodesulfovibrionia; order Thermodesulfovibrionales; family UBA6898; genus JAKAGF01. The sequence goes on from JAKAHR010000001.1 coordinate 156,260, forward strand.
CGACCCTCCTGACTGCCGGCCCAAGGACCTCATCGTAGGCCTTCACCGCCTCCACGGTCGAGCCGAAGCAGATGATCAGGGCATGCGGCATCGTGCCCATCGGGTCCTCGCCGATGATCTCGCCGGACTTCAGGACGGAAACGCCGTCGCATCCGCCGAGAAAGGCGTTCCTTTCGATCATCGGAGCAAGGATGGGGTGCATCCGCCGTGCCCCGAAGCTGATCACCGGGCGGCCCTGGGCAAGCTTCTTCAGTCGGGCCGCCCTGGTCGCGATCCCGGATGCCTGACAGATCAACCCCAGGAGCGCGGTCTCATACACGCAGAAATCCCGGTAGAGCCCCTCGATCTCGATGACCGGCTCGTACGGAAAAAACACGGATCCCTCCTTCATGGCGCGCATCTTCAGAGGGATGTGTTTCGCCAGATGAAAGACCTCCTCCATGCCTGCCAGAATTCCCCATGGCCAATCCTCCGGAAGGCTCTTGGCGATGAATTCGGCCTTCACGTGCGGGTTCATCCCCCTGGCCTTGAGTATCCTTACCGTCCGGTCGAAATAGACGTCCGTTATGCTGCCCCCGATAATGTCATCCGGATCTGCTGTATGGAACATGGTCGTCCCCTTTCCGATGGCATGAACGCCTGCTTATTCCTCATTATATCGGGATTTGCCGCCCTGTGCAGAAAAGAAGGGAAGGACAGCCTATGCGCCGGCAGTCGCCTGACGGTCAGGCTTCAGGAAGAGTATCGCAAGCGGAGGGATCGTCAATTCTACTGAATAGGGTTTGCCCTGCCACGGCCTGGCAGCCGCCTGTACGCCCCCCCCATTGCCGACTCCGCTGCCGCCGAACTCCACCCAGTCACTGTTGAGAATTTCGCGGTAGAAACAACCCTCCGGGACGCCGATACGGTATCCGTGCCTCGGCACGGGGGTGAAATTGCAGATGGCCACGAGGTGGTCACCCTCCCTCCTGCCTCGTCTCACAAAGGAGATGATACCCTTTTCCGTGTCCCTGAAGTCGATCCACGAAAAACCGCGCGCGTCAAAGTCATCTTCATGTAACGAGGGTTCGAGCGCATACATCCCGTTGAGGGCCTGCACGAACTGCTGCAGCCTGGCATGACGCTCGACTTCCAGGAGGTGCCAGTCCAGATGGTGGTCAAACCTCCACTCGATCCACTGCCCGAACTCGCCGCCCATGAACAGGAGCTTCTTGCCCGGATGACCGTACATATACCCGTAATAGAGCCTCAGGTTGGCGAACTTCTGCCATTCGTCGCCAGGCATCTTGCCGAGCAGAGACCGTTTGCCGTGAACCACCTCGTCGTGCGACAGCACGAGAACGAACTTTTCGGAGAAGGCATAGATGAGGCTGAAGGTAAGGTTGTTGTGATGGTACTTCCGGTGAACAGGCTCCTTCGCCATGTACTCGAGCGTATCGTTCATCCACCCCATGTTCCACTTCAGGTCAAACCCGAGTCCTCCCAGGTAGACAGGCTTCGTCACCCCGGCCCACGCCGTCGACTCCTCGGCGACGGTAAGGATCCCGGGGAAGTACTGGTGGGTCAGTTCGTTGAACTTCTTGATGAAATCAATAGCCTCGAGGTTTGCGTTCCCTCCGTATTTGTTCGGCACCCATTCGCCCGGCCGGCGCGAGTAATCAAGGTAGAGCATCGAGGCGACGGCGTCGACCCGCAGGCCGTCGATATGGTACTTGTCGAGCCAGAAAAGGGCATTGGAGATGAGGAAGTTTCTCACCTCGTTGCGGCCGTAGTTGAAGATGAGGGTGCCCCAGTCACGGTGTTCGCCCTTGCGCGGGTCCTGATGCTCGTAGAGGCAGGTGCCGTCGAAAAACCCCAGGCCGTGGCCGTCCCGCGGGAAATGCGCAGGAGACCAGTCCAGGAGGACGCCGATGCCGTTGTTATGGCACTGGTCGACAAAATACATGAAGTCCTCCGGCCTGCCGTGCCTGCTCGTCGGCGCGAAATAGCCGATCGTCTGATACCCCCACGAGGCGTCCAGGGGGTGTTCGGAGACAGGGAGCAGCTCCAGGTGGGTATACCCCATCTTCTTCACATACGGGATCAGCCTCTCCGCCAGCTCGCGGTAGGTGAGAAAGGGGGTCCCCTCATCACTCGTCCTCATCCACGAGCCCAGATGCACTTCGTAAACAGCGATGGGTGACTCGAACCAATTCCGCCCGGTCCGTTCCTTCATCCACGACTCGTCGCCCCATACATAGCGGTCGATATTGCAGACGATCGAGGCGGTCTTCGGCCGCAACTCGAAGAAGAAGCCGTAGGGATCCGACTTGACCGCATGATACCGGTGGTGGCGTGACCTGATATCGAATTTATAGATCTCCCCCTCCTGTAGCCCCGGTATGAATATCTCCCACACGCCGGACGAGCCCAGCAGCCGCATGGGATGACGCCGGTTATCCCACCGGTTGAAATCCCCGATAACGCTCACGATCCGCGCATTCGGGGCCCAGACCGCAAAATGCACGCCGCTGACCCCGTCGATCTCCCTCAGATGGGAGCCGAGTTTATCGTAATTCCTGTAGTGGCTCCCCTCTCCTATGAGGTGGAGATCGAAGTCAGTAAGCACGGGAGGGAAGGAGTAGGGGTCCTTGAACTCACTGATAAGGGCATCGGGGGTCGCTGTCCGCAGGGTGTACGGAAATACCTCAGTGCCGGAAATACCGGCCGAAAAAAGGCCTTCAGGGTTCTGGCGCTCCATCGCGTATTCATCACCCGACCGGTCATCCCGTATCCACGCCTCGGCAGCCTCGGGCAGAAATGCCTTCACCACAAGGCCGGTTTCCCCTGCCTTTCGCATGCCGAGCATGCCGAAGGGGTCCTTCAGTATCATCTCTATCGCATCTTTCATGTATATGGCCTGATTATCAGGAACGTGCGAATGTATTCTATACCAAAAGGGGCGGGAAGAAAACAGTCATGACCGGACATCGCTGACAGGACTCGCCCTTCAGGGCTGCTTAAGGCCGACAACGCTGCATATCCTGACCTCCCGCTCCTTGCCTTTTACCCTGACGGATGCCAGGTCCCTGATCTCGACATGCCCGATCCCTCCCGCCGCGATGAGGGGTTGGATATGCTGCAGCGTGTTTTCCGTGATGAGTATCCTTGAGCCGTATTCACGCGTCAGCTTCTCGACGCGCGCCGCGAGGTTCACGTTGTCGCCGATCACCGTATAATCCATCTTCTTGCCGGCAGCGCCGATGTTGCCGATGATCACCTCGCCGCTGTTGATGCCGATGCCGCAGTCAAGGCCCTCCACCCCCCTCTGCCGCCACTCCTGCCGCATCTCATCCAGCCGCTCCGACATGTCGATGGCGCACCGCACCGCCCGTTCCGCATGGTCCTCCTGCGTCGCCGGCGCCCCCCAGAATACCATGATCTCGTCCCCTACAAACTTGTCGAGCGTCCCGTCCCATTTGAAGATGATCTCGGTCATCTTCTTGAAATACTCGTTGAGGAGAGCTACCACCTCCTCCGGCTGTCTCCTTTCGGAAAGGGAGGTGAAACCGATCACGTCGGAGAAGAGGACCGTCACCACCCGCCTGTCTCCGCCCAGTCTCGCCTTCTCAGGGTTTTCGATCAGCTCCCTGACGATCTTGGGCGACACATAGCTGGAGAACATCTGCCTGATATCCCGCGCCTTCTTTTCTTCGTAAAAGAACCTGATCACCGTCTGGATACCGAAGATACTGACCATGTTGGCGATGGGGTAGACGAGGTTGATCCAGAGGTTCCGGTACATCAGCAGGTAGCAGCCTGCAGCGACATACAGCGACACACAGACGACCGCGAGCAGGGCCGAGCGTACCGCCTTCAGCCGGGGCAGCAGAATACCCATAAAGAGTCCGGTCAGCACGATGACGACGAGTTCGATCACGCCCGGGCTCTTGGTGAGATAGGTCCCGTGCAGGATGTTGCTGACAGAAGTGGCATTCTTCTCGACCCCCGGCGTGTTGCCGGAAAAAGGGGTGACCTTCTGGTCGTACGTCCCTAGCGCAGAGGTGCCTATCAATACGATCTTCCCTGTCAGCAGACCTGCGGGAGCCCTCCCCTGGAGGACGTCCGCGGCCGGGATCGACCGAAAGCTGCCCTCCTTGCCGACAAAATTGATGAGCATGCGTCCGCTGAGATCCGTCGGGATCATCCTGTTTCCCAGGCCTACGCCGGAGCCGCCGTACAGGACCATATCCTTCATCTCGACGCCGAGGGCCTTCCTGGCGATCTGCAGGGAAAAGGAAGGGTACGCATCATCCCCGTACTGCAGGTACAGCACCTCCCACCGGATAACCCCGTCCATATCCGGCAGGCTGTATACATGTCCAAGGGTGGAGACCTTCGCATACCGTTCGATCGGAAGAAGCACGCGGTCAGGCTTTATCGCAAACTGCTGCCACTTCAACCCCTTCTGGCTGCGCACCTGCATGAAGGCAGAATCCCACAGGATGTCAGGGACCTCAACGCGCGGGGTCGTGTTTCCCTTGCCCTCAGGGACAAAGAAGGGGGTCGCCAGCACCACGTTTCCGGCACGCTTCAGTTCCGTCTCCAGCCTGTCGTCATTGTCTTTGGCCTCGCTCAGGATGACGTCGATCCCGATCACCGCAGGCCTGTCGGCACTGATCTTCCGGACAAGCGATGCAAGGACCTCCCTTCCCCACGGCCAGCCGCCCACCTCCCGGATACTCTTTTCGTCGATCGCGACGATGAGGATGTCCGTGGGGACGGATGGCGGGAGGAGGGCATTCCTGAGCCTGAACCGGAAATCGAGGGTCTTGCTTTCGAGGTGTTCGTCTATAAGGGGCAGCCGGTAGAGCTGAAGGAAGGCAAACAGAAGAGTCAGCAGAAAGCCTATCGCATAATAGACGCGCCTGTTCTTCACGAAAGCATTATACACGCAGAAGGCCCGCTGAGGCTACGACAGGCGACTCCGCATGACTAGGGGCAGGCGGCCCCCCCCACGAGACCGGCGCTCGGCAGCACGGCGGCCGGGAAACTTGCACTGCAGGTGTCGACACCTCCTGTGCAGACACCGGCTCCGTAGCTGGGCGGATTATTGTCCCAGAAGTTGTTCGTGGCATTTATCTGGAAACTGGAGGACCATGCCCGCAGGTCTGCGTTGGTGTTCTGGTATATCCTGTTGTTGTTGATGACCGGCGCAGCACCGGCAGTAGCATCATTCACGTTGATGCCTATGTTGTTATTGCCGCAGATCGTATTGCCGCTGACCGTAGATGCGCTGGGCAGGCTGAAGGTCAAGCCATTGCCGCCGTTTCCGTATATCGAATTTCCGGTAATCGTCGGGCCTGCATTATTAAAGACGGAAATTCCGGCTACATTGTTGGCGATCAGGTTACCACTGATGGTAGGCGATGAGTTGGTAATGTTCATCGCCTGGTTATTGTTCCCTATGGTACTGCCGGTCACCGACGTCGCCGTGCAGGTAGCCACGCAGCCGATGTCGATGCCGATCCCGATGGGGCCTGTAGCGATGAAGTTCCGTACCAGTGAATTCGTAACGGTTGAATTATATCCAAGGGCGATGCCGGCCCCTGTCCCTCCGAAACTGGCGCCGTCGATGACGCAATTCGCAATGGTGGTCGCCCCGCCGCTGTCGTTCACCCTGCCGTTGATGGTGCAATTGTTGATCGTCGTGCCGGTGCTGCCCTGAATGGCAAGGCCCCCGGCGCTGATGACCGTGCCCCCTGCCGTGCAGTTAAGCGTCCGGCCCGCCGTGCCGAAACTGACAGGGAAAACCTCGCCAAGCGCCGCATCGTGCGTGCCGGACGCAACATGGATCGTGATGCCCGGCTTGGTCGCACTCGCCGCAACCGCCCTTGTAATCGTCCTGAACGGAGCGGTGCCGATGCCGGTCCCTGTCGTATCATTTCCGGTCGCAGCATTCACGACAGCATCAGTCGTTGCGGACCTTTCAACCGTATTGGCATCCATGTTGCCCGAGACGTCCTGCGCCCTGACCACGAAATAATATGTCGTCGCGCCGTTGGGAGCGGAAAAGACCGCAGAGGTCGCACCGGCTGCAGCCGTCATCGTCGGAACGGAGAAGTTTTGACCTCCCGGGGTCGTTGCCGCATAGATCGCGTACCCCGACAGGCCGACATTATCCGTGGCAGGGCTCCAGTTCAGCGATAGTGTCGTCACGGAGACGGTCACCGATGCCAGGCCGCCAAATACGGGAGGAACGGTATCAGCGGAAGGCGGCGTCGTAAAGGACATCTCCACCTTGTTGGTATCGGTATTGCCCGCCTGGTCCTTTGCCCTCACGACAAAATAATACGTGGTGAGCGGCTGAAGGCTCTCAACGGTGATCGAAGTTGCTCCGAAGGCGGATGTATAGGTAGGGACAGAGAAGTCTTCACCACCCGGCTTCGTCGCCATATACACGCAGTACCTCATACTGCCCTGGGGAGTCAGATTGTCCGTTGCCGCGTTCCACGTCAACCCTCCGGATGAAGAGGTAAAGGCGGTTGCCGACGTAATACCCCCGAAGACCGGCGGGACCGTATCGCTGAGGAAGGCGGACTTTTCAACGACATTCTGGTCGATATTCCCCGCCTCGTCACGCGCCCGCACGATGAAATAGTAGGTCGCGCCCGGGGTGAGGCCCTTGACGGTGAAGGATACGGCCCCGGCGGCCGTCGTAAAGGAGGGAGAGGCAAGGTTCTCCTTCCCGGGAGCAGTCGCCATATAGATAAGGTACACCATACCGGATGGCGGGGTAAAGTTGTCGGAAGCCGCAATCCAGGAAAGACCGAGTTCTCCGGTGGGCAGCCCCGTTACCGACGCGATTCCCTTGAAAGAAGGCGCCTGGCTGTCAGGAGGAGATGCGGTGAAGGCGGACATCTCTACGGTGTTCGTATCGCTGTTCCCGCGTTCATCAACAGCGCGCACCACGAAAAAGTACTGTGTGCGCGGGCTCAGCCCCGTCACCGTATAGGTCGTCTGGCCCGGTTCGCTCGTAAAGCTCTGCTGCCCGAAATCCTCGCCGCCCGGAGAGGTGGCCAGATAAATGAGGTAATGAATCCTGGCCGCCGGGGTGACATCATCAGCAGCAGGCTGCCATGACAGCACGAGTGATGTGGTCGTAATACCCGTGATGCCGGAGATCCCGCCGAAGGCCGGGGCCGCCGGGTCAGAGGATATCATCACGATCGCCAGGGATACCGGCTCCCCCTCAAGGTCAGCATACGTCTGGCCCACATACCGCACGCTCCCGTTGCCATCGGCCGCCTCGACGCGGAACAGCCTGTTCTTTCCGTTGGGCACGTCCATCGCCAGGGCAAGGGTCGTCTTGCCGGCGATCGCTTCCGACATCTCCTGTGCGACCATGTCCGGTGCCGTTACACGCACGCGAATGAGGGCGACATCAGGAGGGATCGACTGCGTTGACCGCCCGGCTGCCGACTTTGACTGTCCAAGGTTGATGGTGACAATCGTCCGGCCCGACGAGGTCCTCTCAGCAGTCCCGCCGCTGCCCCCTCCGCACCCGCAGACGCACAGGATAAGGTACAGTGCAGCAGGTACGGTAAGCAGCTTCATTCTCATAATCTCTCCCGCCTATTTCGAAAAAATCAGATCAATGTTCACCGGTGTCGTTGAGCGCACCGGCTGCTGATATGGGGACAGCCCGAGATCCGGCCGGAATCCTCCCAGCGGTCCTGTCACCATACCACCGGGTCCGACCACTACACTTAACGGTCCCGGAATCGATATCTCAAAGCCGGTCATGTCCGTACCCTCAAGAAGCCTGTCCCTGTCACGCGGCGATGCCGGGCCCGGAAGGGGCAGGGGTTCTCCCTCGAAGATCGTGATCTCCATCCCCGCGCTCACCTCCACCTCACCGGGGAACCGCAGGTCAGAGCTCCTGACAAGGAACTTGCCCTCTATCCCGATCAGGGTCGTATATTTCTTCCCGTTCCTGACGCCGGTCTCCGTGAGGATGATCGTGCCCCTCGCAGCGGCGACGGAGGTGGGCGTGTGGACCTCGAATGCGTTCTTCCCGACAACGGAACGGAGTTTGCCGTCGATCAGGTTGAAGATCGAACTGCCGGCCTTTTCCCGCCCGAGGAGAAACTCCCTGATGACCACCTTCGAGTTCTCACCGAGGGTCAGGACGCTCTCGTCGACAAAGAGCAGCTTGGCGCGGGAGGCGGCCCCGGTAATCATGATATCGCGCACCATCACCGCATTGCCGGCGCGGGCCTCAATCCTCTTCTGATCACGCTCGATAGAGGCCTTACCGCGGACGGCCACGACAGACCCGGCCTCTCCCGCGGCATGCGCCCCTGCCGCCGCAAGCAGAACGGCAACGATCATCAACGCCTTAAAGCAGAGTCCCTTATTCATCAAAACCTCGCTCCCAGCAAGAGGCTCGTGAGCGACCGCTTGTAGTCGTAGGCAGCCACATTCGACCCGTTGCTCGTATACTGCTGAACGAGGCTGATCGTAAACCGCTCGGAAAGCCTCTTGCTGATAGAGACTACAGCCGTATAGATATCGTCTTTTCTCCGTTCACCGGTCTCGGAAAGAGGATCCGGCCCCTGATATTTCTTATGGTAATACTCGCCGCTCAGATCGATTGATACGTCTTTGACCGCATTGATCGTGGCGCCGGCGAAGACACGGTCCCCGCGATAGTCCCAGAAATCCTTTCGGGTCGCGTCATTGTCATGGGCATAACCGATACGTCCGCTCACCCGGGGTCCGAACCGGACTGTCTGCATGATGCCGAAGGAATTGTTCGAGCCGGTGCGGTCGGCGTTCCCCTGGAAGAGGTCGGAATCGATGAAGTGGCTCCTCCGGTACCGATACTCGATGACCGTCGTGAGGCCGTCGCTCTCCGAGATGGTCAGGGACGGCGTGACGCCGTGGGCGCCGTAATACCCGTTTCCTCCGACCAGGGCATACTCCATAAGATACGCCGCTCCCAGCTTCAGCGACGGGGATAACTGGTAGGAGGCCGCCACGGTAAACAGGCTTTGGGTAACATTAAAATCAGACAGTTTGGAATGCAGGCTCTGATAGAGGCCGTATCCGGCCGAACATTCCAGCCCCTGCCGCCGCACCAGGCGATATGTTCCGTCCAAATAGACAATCGCCCGCCAATCGGACTTTCCGGAGATGCCCTGCGGGAGAGGACTCTTGTCAGGACCCAGGACGACATTGCTGTCGTACTGTACGCCGGTCCAGATGTTTATCTGCCACGGCTTCCGCATGTCAACAGCCCTGATCACGTCCAGATACTCGGCTGCAGCGAACCCGGCCTCTGACGAGGGGGCCAGACGCGAAGTCTTCTCGAAATAACCGACAGCCTCGGACGCCCGGCCCTTGCCGTAATAATAGATTCCCATCTCAAGATTTGTCCGGGGGTCCTCAGGGGAGAGAGAAAGGGCCTTCCTGAGAGACGACTCGGCCTCTTTCCCGCCGGCGCGGCTTTGGGCTACGCCGAGATAAAGGACTGCGGTGTGGTCGGACGGTTTTTCGGCAAGCGCATCCGAAAAGGCCTTCGTCGCCTCGGTGTACGACTTTGCCTCAAGGGCTGCGATGCCGCGGGCAAGGTCCCTCTCGTACAGAGTCTCGGAAGCGGAGGCAGATCCCCACAGGAAGAAAGATAAAAGACAGATGAAGGCAAGGCGTATTCCCACTCGTTCCTCCCACAGATACGGTAACTGAAACGATAAATGAAGACGGACAATTTGTCAAGTCGCCTTCAAGCCGCAATCATATGTTTGGCGCGGCAGCCGGGATGAAACCGGCGGGTGATATAATAGTCCATAAAACAGCGAAGAGGGAGTGCGTGGCAACCGTTCAGATGCAGCTTGCCGGAAAAGAAGAAGGTCTGTGGGAAAGCATATGGGATCTCTCCTGGCCGATGCTGATCATCATGATCTTCAACTTCTTCGTCGGGCTGGCGGACATCTATGTCGCCGGCCTGATCGGTCCCGCGGTCCAGGCTGCGGTGGGATTCATCACGCAGATATATTTCTTCGTCATCATCCTGGCCAACGCGATCAGCATAGGAACTCTTGCACTCGTCGCCCGCGCCATCGGAGAAGGGAACCGGGCAAAGGCGATGAGTATCGCCAGGCAGTCGCTCCTCTTCAGTCTCCTGGTCGGCTGCTGCCTCACCCTTCCGGGGGTCCTCTTTCCGGGCGAGATCATAGCGCTTGCCGGCTTCCCGGAAGAGATCAGGGAGATAGCCGTACGCTTCCTTCAGATCTTTTCCCTCGCCCTTGGCCCGAACTACATCCTTATCATCTCAAACGCCGTCTTCCGCGCTGTCGGTGACGTGAAGAAGCCGCTCTACACGATGTCTTTCGTGAGCCTGATAAACATCCTGGGCGACTTCGTCCTCGTCGTGGGGATCGCCTCCTACCCGGGGATGGGATATATCGGGATCGCCATCGCAACCGCCTCGTCTGTCTTCGCGGGCATGGTGATCAACCTTTTGCTCTTCACCCTCGGCTGGTGGCAGGGGATCTACCACAGGCCGTACTCCCTCTCGTTCGGGGAGGTCCGCAGGATCATCAGGGTCGGCTGGCCGGCTGCGATGCTCCAGATCGCCTGGAGCGCGGGGTACATCCTCCTGTACAACATACTCGGCAGGCTGGGGGACCGCAGCATCATTGCCATCGCCTCGATAACCAACGGCCTCAGGATCGAGGCGATCGTGTTTCTCCCCGCCTTTGCACTGAACATGGCTGCGTCGGTGCTGATAGGTCAAAGCCTCGGCTCAGGAAACCCCGGCCGCGCCGAGGCGCTTGGATGGAAGATCGCCAAGGCCGGGGTCTGGATCACCGGTGTCATGTCGCTGGTCATCTTCGCCACCGCGGACCGGCTCGCCTCCGGTCTCACGACAAACCCCGCGGTGCTCGCCGAGACCGCCCGTTACCTTCGTTTCAACATGACGGTCGAGCCCTTCATGGCCCTCAGCATGGTCCTCGGCGGCGGGCTTCAGGGAGCCGGCGACACGAGGGGCACCATGTGGATCATCATCGCATCGATGTGGTTCATCAGGCTGCCCCTCGCCTATTACCTGGGCATCGGGCTCGACTATGGACCGGCCGGGGTGTGGACGGCGATGATATCCTCCATGGTCTTTCAGGGGGTCTTCATGACGCTCCGCTTCCGCGGCGGCCGGTGGAAAGAGATACAACTGGACTGACAGCATGCTGAAACTCTTCAACTCCCTTGGACGGAAGATGGAGGTCTTCAGACCCGTTAACAGGCGGCTGGTCACCCTGTTCACCTGCGGCCCGTCCGTGTACCAGCCGTCGCACATCGGAAACTTCAGGACTTTTCTTTTCGAGGACGTCCTCGTGCGATACCTCGAGTATGCGGGCTACACCGTCAGGCGCGGCATGAATTTCACGGACATCGAGGACAAGGCGATCGAGGAGGCTGCACGGAGGAGGAAGACCGTCGGCCAGATCGCGGGCGTTAATATCAGGCGGTTCATCGCCGAGATGAGGAGCCTGAGGATGAAGGTGCCTGACTACCTGCCGACCGCCTCTGCCACGGTCGATGAGGCTGCTTCGCTCGTTGCGGAACTGCTCAGAAAGGGGGTCGCGTACCGGCACGGCTTTCATGTCTACTTCGATCCGCTGAAATTCCGGGGCTTTGGAAAACTGTATGGGCTGGACATGAGATCATGGCCGGTGCGGAAGCGCCGCTTCCACAAGGACACCTACCCGGGGATGCGGTGGAACCGGGGAGACTTCATCCTCTGGCATGGATGCGACGATCCTGCTGTCTATTGCTGGCAAACGGAGATCGGCAGGGGCAGACCCTCCTGGAATGTCCAGGATGCAGGGATGGTGTCACGGTTCCTCACGGAGACGCTTTCCCTTTATTGCGGGGGGATCGACAACCTTATCAGGCACCATGACTACAGCAAGGCGATTATCGAATCAGTACGGCCCTACCCGATGGCCCGGTTCTGGCTTCATTGCAACCACCTCTATGTGGACGGCAGGAAAATGTCCAAAAGTCTCGGCAACATCCATTATATCGGGTCGCTCCGCAGACAGGGGTTCCGCACCGGGGAGATACGCTTCTTCCTCATCTACGGACACTATCGGGACCGCCTCATCTATTCGGCCCGGAATATGGCAGCCGCAGCCGGGAGGCTGCGGGATTTCAGGGCCAGGATTCGTCAGTTACAAAGAAAGGCATCGCCCTCGTCCGCTGCAGGAAGGGTCGCTACGAGGCTGAAAGACCTCTTCATCTCTCACATGGATAATGACCTTGATGTGCGAGGAGCCTTCGATGCGGTGCATGCGGAGATTGCCGCAACCGACATCCGAAGACTGTCTCCCCAAGAGGCTGCCGGCGCCATCGCCTGCCTGAGGGAGATTGATGAGGTGCTGCAGGTCCTCTTCTGAGGGTACGGCATCAAGACAGGGGAAGCGGAACAGCACCAAGAGGTCTCTTACCAGTCAGGAGCCATCCCCGCCGGCGGCCTTGTCCGCGACAGCATCGACAGTCGCCAGGTAGTCGATAAATTCCGAAAGCACTGACCTGTCGTAGTCCGTCAGGTCCGAAAACTCGACGGCTATCTCATAGCGTACCCGCCCCCTCTGCTTCGTCTCATCGCAGGAGACGACCCTGCCCTGAAAATGTATGGGGGTTTCATCAATCGCCAGTTCCATGGGGACACTGACACCGGCGCCGATACCCTGGCCGGCCTCGATGAGCATGCCGCTCAGGCTGATCACCTTGACGATGTACTGTGCGGGGAAATCCAGGATCGCCTGGGTCGGCGTCTTTATATGGAACCGTACCGTACGCCGGTGTTCGACCTGCACCCTCCCTGCGTCTTTGCGCTCATGCGCAACATCTTCGAGGAACGCAGCGACCTTTCTTGCGGAATCCTCCTTGAACATCATACCCGCCGTGTACACCGGCACCCTCTCCCCGTCGGATCTCACAACGGTTCCGCTCAGGGCAGACCGGACTACGGTCCCCTGGACATTGAGCGCCCTTTCCCTGTCCTGGAGTTTGACCTGATAAGTGGTGCCCATATTCAGTCTCTTGTCAGCCCTCAGGGCGATCCCGCCGGCACTGATATCGATGATCTCAACCGTATTGGCAAAGATCATCTGTCCGCTGATTTCCATGATATCCAGGCTGTATCTCTTGTGCCGCCGCTTGTTCCGCACCGAAGGACCTCCCCCGTCACTGCGTCTCGCCCTGATTATATCGCATCCGCACTTAATCGCCAAGTCCCTTCTGCTATAATGGGTCTGACATCCTTTGCGAGGTGAAGGCATGAACATTCACACGGGAAAGACCGTTTATCACCCGGAATTCGGCGCCGGAAGGGTCGTCAATATGGAGCCGGAACGCATTGTGGTCAGCTTTATCAGGTCCGGAGTGAAGTATTTCAATCCTGCCGAGGCCGAAGAGATGCTGGGCGAAACACCCCCTGAAGACGAGGACCCCGGGGGGGAGCCGGTGGAAATGGAAGATCTGAAGGCAGCTATCAGGGAAGTTCTCAGGGAAGAAGGGGTCACCGGAGAGACCGTCATGGCCGAGAAGTGGGAAGGCGGCCGGATGATTCTGATGCCGGGCAAGCCCGGTCTTCAGGAAAAGGAGATACCGGTAGATTCAGTCTTCCACAAGATCGTCATGATCCGTGACCGCCTGCGGGTGCTCGAACAGAACATCAACTCGCACGAAAAACTCTCGGACGCGGACAAGATAAATCTGCAACAGTACGTCACCCGCTGTTACGGCTCTCTGACGACCTTCAATGTGCTTTTCGCCGACAAGAGGGACTGGTTCGTCGGCGAAAAGAGCAAGTAGACGGCCCCTATCGCGGAGCCTCGTTGAGAACCAGCCAGTAGAGGCCAAGCTGCTGGACCGCCTTCGCAAACTGGTCAAAATCAACCGGCTTCCGGACGTAGCTGTTCGCCCCGAACCGGTAGCTCTCCACCCGATCAGCGTCTTCGTTCGACGTGGTGAGTACGACAACCGGAAGCAATTTCGTCCTCTCGTCCGAGCGCAGACGCTGCAGGACCTCGATTCCCCCCAACCGGGGCATATTGATGTCCAGCAGTATCACCTGGGGCATGGAGCGCGTGTCTCTGCCCGCGTGCTCCCCCGTGCCGAAGAGGTAGTCGAGCGCCCTGACGCCGTCGCTGGCGATCACCACCTCGTTCAGGATATTGCTCTTCCTCAGGGCGCGCAATGTCAGTTTCACGTCATCCTGATTGTCTTCTACCAGAAGGATAACCTTGTTCTTCATCCGTCCTTACTCGATTCCTTTCTCATGTCATTATTGTCGATATGCACATCTACCTGAGAGTGAAATAGAACGCCGCCCCTTCCCCTTTGACGCCTTCGGCCCATACACGCCCGCCGTGGCGATGAATAATGCGCTGCACCGTCGCCAGCCCTATCCCCGTGCCGGCGAACTCGGACGCCTCATGCAGACGCTGGAAAGGCCTGAAGAGCTTGTCAGCATACGCCATGTCAAAGCCGGCTCCGTTGTCCCTCACGACATAGGCAGCCTCTCCTTCGATCAGGACCGGACCAAACTCGATACGCCCCTTCGCTGCCCTCCCGGTAAATTTCCATGCGTTGCCGAGCAGATTTTGGAGAAGAACGTAGAGCAGCCTCTCGTCTCCGTCGTCAACCATGCCTTCGGAGATGACCACCTCCACCTCGCGGCCGGGCTGGGACTTCCTGAGATCCCCGGCAATATGCAGGGCCAGACCGCTCAGGTTCACCTCCCGGTGGACAATCTCGCTGCGGGAAAGACGCGACAGGTTAAGAAGACCGTCTATGAGAAGCCCCATGCGCTGGCTCGCCGCACGGATTCGCAGGAGCGAGTCTTTGCCGTTTTCATCCAGTTTCTCCCCGTAGTCCTCAAGGATCTCCTGGCTGAACCCATCGATGCTCCGAAGCGGGGCCCGCAGATCGTGTGAAACAGAGTAGCTGAAGGCCTCGAGCTCCCTGTTCGCGGTGGAAAGTTCATCGATCTTCCGCTGCAACTGTTCATTAAGAGACGTTATCCGCCTCTCGGCCTCCTTGGTCTCCGTAATATCATGGGCAACATGCACCGACCCGATAAGCCGCCCCTGCTTATCGTGTAACGGAGTCGTGCTGACCAGGAAGTCGCCCCCGATACTTTTTTCATGTATTTCCTCACAATGCGGCCTGCCATCACTGATCGTGCGTGCATGCGGGCAAAAAGACGGCGGCTCAGACATCCCATGCACCTGTTGATAGCAGGGCAGGCCGACACACTCCTCAGGCTTCACCCCCAGCCGCCGCGCCATCGGCTCATTGACCCTCATGATCCGGTGCCTGTTGTTGATAATCGCGATCATGTCCGGCACGCTGTCGAAGGTCCGTTCCCACTCCTCTTTGGCCCGGACGAGCGATTCCTCCGCCCTCTTGCGCGACATCGCGGTGGCAACCAGGTCAGCGATCGTCCGCATCAGGTCGATTTCGTCATCACTGAAATGACAACGGCTGCGCGTTCCGAAAGAGAGAGTCCCGATCGTCCTCCCCTGGCAGATGAGGGGATGGCAGACGTAGGCCTTCATGCCGAGTGAGCGGACGAGGGCCGTCCTCTCATCCGGCGTATTGGGTATATCCTCGGCGATGACCCTTCGGCCGTCCCTGGCGACGCATCCGCAGACAGCAGACCCGACATCGAGCCATTCGATCTCCTGTGCCGTCGACCCTGGAATCCCGCAATGGGCATTCAGATGCAGCCGCTGCGCATTGTCATCCATCAGGTAATTAAAGAAGGCATGGCAATCAAGGTGGTCCATCACCCTTTCACAGATGGCCTGCACGATTCCTTCGGGTGTCTCGCTGGCCAAAAGCAGACGTGAAGATTCCGCAAGGATCTCCAGCTTCAGGTTGATCCTCCGCAAGGCCTCCTCACCCGCCTTGCGCTCTGTAATATCGCTCAGGGTCACCGCAAAATACCCTTTGTGCGGACTGAAGGCGGAGACCGAATACCATTTCCCGAGCGCCTTTGAGTAGCTCTCAAAGTGAACGGGATTTCCAGTCAGCGCGACGTTTCCGAACTTTTCAATCCAGTCGGCGGGGTCCTGCTCGATGCCTGGAAGGACTTCTGTCACCCTCTTCCCGACGATGCCTGTCCCCTTAAGTCCCGTGAGCCTCTCAAAGGCGCTGTTCACCTCGAGGAAGACGCAGTCGCACGGCCTTCCCCGGGGATCAAGCACTATCCGGTGATAGGCAAAGCCCTCGGACATGTTGCTGAAGAGGGACTGGAGTTTTTCCTCGCTCCTTTTGAGGGCGGCCTTCATCGACCGCGCCTCGGTGCTCTCGATGACCTCCCATCTGCCGGCGTTCCGCACCAGGGCAAAATGGTGGCTCTTTACGACCTCCATGAGGCCGACTGCGCTGAATTCGTCACGGGGATAGGAAAAGGCGGCGATCGCATTGTGGCTGCTCACGACCTCCGCCTGCGCAAAGATGTCCTTGCCCTCATCCCCATTCGTGGAGGCATTGCACGCAAGCCTCAGCCCGTCAAACCCGCCGGAGACCGCCTTGTCGACCCCCGCAAGGACAGACTTGCCGGACTTCCCTCCCCTCGAGTGCCATCGGCTGTACGGTATGATCTCGATCTGCCCCTTCCTGTCATACTCCTCAAAATGGGGCACTTCCCTTTCGAGCGCCTTCCTCGCATCCGCCGCGGAGAGCGGCTCCGACGTCACCCACACGCAGAGCTCGTTGTTTTCAAGCCCGCTTCTGAAGTACGGCACAAGCAGGTCGAACAGGTCCTGGGCGGTTTGGTAAAACTGACAGAAATGGCTGCCCCAGGGAAGGTCATCAATAAGGGCGATGCCTGATTTCCGTTTATCGAAGTGCATGGAATACCCTGGTTACTGATACATAGGCGAAATGGCCCCCGCAGACGGCTGCATATACTCCTCTACGGAATACGGCCAAGGCCGGAAGCGGGCATGCTGACGATCTGCCATGCGCCGCGGTTCATCGCCAGCGCAAACTCATGGTTCCTGACGACGTCCATGATCTCCACGACACCGCACTTCTTGAGGGAGTAGGTGCAGAGGACGAGCAGGCGGGTGCCGCCGATCACGTTGTTGATCTCCGCCTCATAGCAGGCGAAATCGTCCCAATCCTTTTTATTGTCGATCCAGTAGGGGTTGCCGCTCACCCGCATCCCCGCAAACCCCCGCGACAACGCCTCGTCATGTTTTTCCATCCACATGTCCAGCGTACGCTGAAGGTCGAATTTCCCGCCCTTCAGGTACCAGTCCGTGTAGGGGAATATCTCCATCTGCCCCTTCTCCAGGCAGGACTTGAAATCAGGCACCCCCCTCTTCATCGCCCGCAGGGCGTCCTCGTCCGTGACAAAGTCCGACGTGACCCATATGCAGAGTTCGTTGCTCTGGAGTCCCGCCCTGAAGTAAGGCACGAGCACGTACAGCAGATCCTTCTTGGTGCGGTAGAACTGACAGAAATGACTGCCCCAGGGAAGGTCCCCGATCAGGGCTATCCCCGAATTCCTCTTCTCGGAATCAGATTTCATGAGCCAGCACCTCCTGATCCCCCTATTTATTCATGCCAAAAAATTAATCTCCCGCGGAGCCGCCGGTACAGGGGATAGCCCGCGCTCCTGCCCGGATACTTCAGGCAACGTGTCCACGATGTATGATGATTTTTTATAACACAGGGCTGTTTCACACTGCAAGAGCCAAACGTGTTGTACGGCAGGGAGATTTCGAGATTGCAGGGGGCTATGCCCCTGCCGAGAGTCCTTCCAGTTCCCTCTCAAAGTCTTTCGCAAGGGAAGCGTGCTCATCCGTCAGCGCGGCCAGTTCATCAAAGAGCGACTCTATCCTCTTCTTGGCTTCATCCACCGCCTTCGAGAGCCGCTTGATCGGCTCGCCCAGCCCCCTGACAGAGGCGTCCACCAGGGCCTGGGTGTCCTCTTCCACCTGACGTTCCAGGAGGATGATGGTATCCTCTATCTCCGCGATCCGGGCCTCCATCGGCCCCAGGGTCTGCGACCGTCGCGTGATCACCTCGGCCCTCAGCCTCCTCAGGTCCTTCCTGCTGACAACGGAACCCTTCCCGCCGGCATCCTGAACAGCCCCGTTTCCGGCCGGCTCCTCCCCGCGCCATCCGACGCGGTCGAGAAAGTCCTGATAGGTCCCTTCAAAGACGCTCACCTCGCCTCCGTCGAAGACGACGAGCCGCGTTGCCAGGGAATGCAGGATCATCTCGCTGTGCGTTACGATCACCACAGAACCCTCAAAGGCGTCGATAGCACCCAGGAGCGAGTCGACTGATTCCATATCGAGATGATTCGTCGGCTCGTCCAGGAGAAGCAGGTTGGCCGGACTGACCAGGAGTTTGCCAAGGAGGACCCTGCTTTTCTCGCCTCCGGAGAGCACCTCTATCTTCTTCAGCGCATTGTCCCCCTCAAACATCATGCTCCCGCAGATGGCGCGGCTCGCCTTTCTGCTGCCCTCGGGGTGGATATCGATGATCTCCTGTTCGATCGTCTTTGCCGGGTCGAGCCGCTGGATGTTCGTCTGGCCGAAATAGGCAAGACTCAGTTTCGGGTCGCGGACGATGCCTCCCGACCGCGGCGCCAGTTCACCCGCCAGGAGGTTCAGCAGCGTCGTCTTTCCCTTGCCGTTCCTGCCGATGACCGCGATGCGGTCGCGCTTTCCTATCGTGAGACTCAACCGGTCGATGAGGGGGGCTGCCCCGGGATCAAAGGAAAAAGAGATATCACGGGCAGCCATGAGCCATTTGCCGGTAAAGGGCGCTGTGGTGAACTGAAACTCCAGGTCTTTTATTTCCTGAAGTCTGTCGAGACGCTCATGCTTCCGCAGCGCCTTTATCTTCGACTGCACCGCCCGTGCCCTGGTCGCCTGCGCCCGGAAGCGGCTGATGAACTGCTCGACTTCAGCCCGCCTCCGCTCCTCGTTCAGCCTCGTCTTCTCATACACCTCTTCCTCCATCAGTATCTGCTGATAGAGCTTCTCCGTGGGCCCCGGTATCTTCCTGATCCTGCTCCTGTGTATCCCCAGGGTATGGGTAGTCACGCTGTCCATGAAGTCACGATCATGCGTGATGAGAATCAACTCACCCGGCCAGGACCTGAGGAAACGGGCAAGCCACCGGATGGATACGATGTCAAGGTAATTGGTCGGCTCGTCCAGCAGGAGCAGGTTCGGTGTTGAGACAAGAAGCCGGGCCAGGTGGAGGCGGACCTGGTATCCGCCGGACAGGTCCGCAGGGCTCCGGTCGAAATCATCGCGGCCAAACCCGAGCCCCATCAGGATCGTCTCCGCCTTGTATGTCTCATCCCTGCCGTCGTCGGTCGCCGGGATACCGCGGCACGCCTCCTGGAGCACGGAATCGGAGAAAAAGCGGAGATGCTGGGAGAGATATCCAATACGGTAATGGGCCGGCACCTGGATGACGCCGGCGTCCGGCCTTTCCTCACCCGTGATCATCCTCAGGAGCGTCGTCTTGCCGTGGCCGTTCCTGCCGACGAGGCCGACCCGCTCTCCCTTGTTTACGGTGAAGCTGATATCATCGAAGACGACCTGCCGGCCGTATGCCTTATGGATATTGCTGACCTGGATCATGCGATGGACGAGGGAATAATTCTACGCAAGATTCGGATTGCTCAGGTGCGCGCACATCAGAAAAAGAGGCCGGGAGTGCGGAAAGAGATCCCTATCCTGTGCGGACCTGCAATAGGGGCTTTTTATGCATGGCCGGCCTCTTCGATATGCAATGCCGGAGGTTACGATGAAATGGGCCGTGGCTATGCCTTCTTGATGCCTTCCCGGGCTATCGCGATCTTGCCGGTGCGGACGAACTCCTTGATCCCCATCGGCCGGAGAAGCTCGACGATGGCCGCGATCTTCTTCTCGTCGCCGGTCATCTCGATGGTGTAGGTCTTGGGACTTGAATCCACCACCCTGCCCCTGAATATCTCGGCAAGCCGCAATACCTCAGCCTTATCCTCGGAGCGGGGCGCCACCTTGATCAGCACCATCTCACGCTCGACATGGTCAAGCTCCGTCATATCGACCACTTTGATCACGTCGATGAGCTTGTTCAGCTGTTTCGTGATCTGCTCGATGATCCAGTCGTCACCGCTGGTGACGATCGTCATGACCGAGACATTGGGGTCAATCGTCTCGCCGACAGAGAGGCTCTCGATATTGTAGCCCCTGCCGCTGAACAGGCCCGACACCCTCGACAATACACCGAACTTGTTTTCAACGAGAACAGATATGGTATGTCTCATAACGCTCCTCTGTCATTATATTCGAACCCGGGAACCATCGGCAGATCCGCTACTTGACCGCCTTGAGTTTCTTTTCAGACTTCTTTTCATCCTCCGCGAAGAGCATCTCGTCGATGGCGGCTCCGGCAGGGACCATGGGGTAGACCTTCTCCCGCCAGTCGACGACGAAGTCCATCATCACCGGCCGCTTGATGCTGAAGGCCTCTTTCAGGACAGGCTCCACCTCCGACTTCTTCGTGGCACGCAACCCCACGGCATTGTACGCCTCCGCGATCTTGACGAAATCAGGCACGGTCTCGTCCAGCTTGGTATGGGCATACCGTTCCTGGAAAAAGAGTTCCTGCCACTGCCGGACCATGCCGAGATAGCGGTTGTTCAGGATCGCCACCTTGATCGGCAGCTTGTTGAGAACCGCCGTGGCCAGCTCCTGTATGTTCATCTGGATGCTGCCGTCCCCGGCTATGTCGATCACGAGCTTGTTGGGGAAGGCGAACTGCGCGCCGATCGCCGCCGGCATCCCATATCCCATGGTGCCGAGGCCGCCCGAGCTCAGCAGGGTGCGGGGCTTGTCGTACCGGTAGAACTGGGAGGCCCACATCTGGTTCTGGCCGACCTCGGTGGCGATGATCGCGTCACCCTTTGTCAGCTCATAGATCTTCTCGACCACATACTGGGGCTTGATGGTATCGGTCGTGCGGTCGTAGGTGAGGGGACGTTCCTTCCTCCAGGCGTCTATCTGTTTTGTCCAGGCCTTGCGCACCTCCTGCCACTGGTCCTTCACTTCCTCCTTGAGCACCTTGTTCATCACCGACAGCACCCTCTTGACGTCGCCGACGATCGGGACGTCGACACGCACGTTCTTCCTGATGGAGGTGGGGTCTATGTCGATATGCACGATCTTTGCATTCGGGGCAAAGGCGCTGATCTTCCCGGTCACCCGGTCGTCAAAGCGCATGCCAACGGCCACGAGCAGGTCAGACTCCTGGATCGCGCGGTTGGCATAGTACGTACCATGCATACCCGGCATACCGAGGGAGAGGCGGTGGCTGCCGGGAAAGCAGCCGAGACCCATAAGAGTCATGGTCACCGGGACGTCGGCGTATTCGGCGAGTTCCTTCAGTTCCTTCGAGGCGCCCGAGGCGATGACCCCTCCTCCCGCGACGATGACCGGCTTCTTTGCCTTGGCGAGCATATGGGCAGCCTGGTTGATCATGTAGCGGTTGCCTTCGTAGGTCGGCTTGTACGTCGCCATGGAGACGGACTCGGGCCATACGAACTCGGCCTTGCCGGACGTCACATCCTTGGGCAGGTCGATCAGGACAGGGCCGGGCCGGCCGGTAGTTGCGATGTAAAATGCCTCCTTGATGATCCGGGCAAGGTCCTGCACGTCCTTCACGAGGTAGTTATATTTTGTACAGGGCCTGGTTATCCCGACGATATCAGCCTCCTGAAAGGCATCGTTGCCGATGAGCAGCGTCGGCACCTGGCCTGAAAAGACTACGAGCGGGATGGAATCCATCGATGCGGTCGCTATGCCGGTAACGGTGTTGGTGGCTCCGGGGCCGGAGGTGACGAGCACAACGCCCGCCTTTCCGGAGGCCCGGGCGTACCCGTCAGCAGCGTGGACAGCCCCCTGTTCATGTCTCGTGAGGATGAGCTGCAGGTCCTTCTCGTCGTGGAGCGCGTCGAAGATGTTCAGCACAACGCCCCCGGGATACCCGAAGATGTGCTTCACGCCCTCTTTCTTGAGGCATTCTATAAAGATCTCTGCGCCTGAAATTTTCATGGCTCCAATTCTCCTCATAAGGCCCGGGGCCGTAATTTTCCGATTATTCTACCACAGAAACAGGCTTCCGGGGAAATAGGGAGACGTAGTGCGCAGGACCGTCGCCGCGTCTTCGGCTGCATGACGGAGAAAGCCCGGACTCTGAGCCGCTGCGCATCCGCCCGGCGCTGTCTCGTGCTATACTAGTTTCGATAGCCTCAATCCCTGCAGCACAGGAGAAATAACGATGAAACCAAGAGGTATCAGGCGCAGCATCCCGGTTTTGGCGTGCGTGGCGGTTCTCATGATCTTCATCTCCTTCCCTGCCCGGGCGGCGGAAAGGAAACCGGTCGCGGTGAAAAAGGGCGACAAGTGCGCGGTCTGCGGCATGTTCGTCGAAAAGTACAAGGAATGGATGGCCCAGGTCATCTTTACTGACGGCACGGCGGCGTTCTTCGATGGACCAAAGGACATGTTCCGCTATTACCTCAATGTTCCCCGTTATACCCCTGCAAGAAAGCAGTCGGACATCGAAGTCATGTACGTGACAGAGTACTATTCTGCCAGGATGATGAACGTGAAGGATGTGTTCTTCGTCCAGGGAAGCGATGTCTACGGACCCATGGGCACGGAACTCGTGCCTGTTGAGACCGAAGCAAGGGCAAAGGAGTTCCTGAAAGACCACAAGGGGAAGAAGATCCTGGGATTCGGCGGCGTCACATCCGAGGACGTCAGATAGGTGAACCGGGCCTTTGTCTTCCTCGCGGGTGCCGGCCTCTGCCTGCTGGCCCTGACGGGTCTCCTCTTCCGGTCGGCAGCGACGGTGAGGCAGCAGGGCAACACCGTCCGCGACATGACCGAAATAGCCGCCTGCCTGCGGCTGACTGACATTTCCTTCTCGCACGATGCCCGTTATACGAGACACCCCTCGCAGGCAGACCTCTTTTCAGCCTTCCAGGACCATCCTGGCTCCATAGAGCATTTTCCCTCCGGATCGGTGTCAGCGCCCCCCGACTTTTCGGGCATCGGCACGGCGATCTCCGCGGGCAAACGATGAGCCTGACCAAGCATATCAACATCCTCGACTACACCCTGCTTTCGCTGCTGCGCCGAAAGTTCAGGAATGCCGGTATAATCCTCGTATTTTCCCTGGTGATCTGTATTACGGGGTCGGTTCTCCTCCTCACCTACGCATTTAAACGCGAGGCAGTCCTTGTTTTGGGCAATGTGCCGGAGCTGATCGTCCAGAAGATGACCGCCGGAAGGCATGAGCTCATCCCCGTCAGCCTCGGTGAGGAGATCAGCAGGATCCCCGGCGTGTCCGGAGTCGAACCCCGCTACTGGGGTTACTACTTCGACTCCTTTACAAAGGCCAATTACACGGTCGTGACTCCCGGCGGCAGACTGTCAGAGGGCAATAAGCTCCTGCAGGGCCGCCTGCCTTCTGCCGAAGAGAAGGGCGTGGCAGCCATCGGCGGCGGCATAGCACGGACGCGCTTCCTCGGCATCGATGACGACCTTGCCCTCTTTTCTCCGGACGGGAAGCTGCGGAATTTCCGGGTTGTCGGCATATTCCAGGCGCCTTCGGAACTCCTGACATTCGATCTTATCGTCATCGGCAAGGGCGATTTGCAGGAACTCTTTTCCCTGCCCCCCGGCATCGCCACGGACCTCGTCGTCGGGGTCCGCAATGAGACCGAGGCGCCGGTCATCGCCCGGAAGATCAGGGAGCGCATCCCTGATTCCCGTCCGATCCTCAGGAGAGAGATCATCAGGACATATGACGCGGTCTTCAGTTGGCGCAGCGGCCTTATCCTCACGCTCTTTGCCGGGGCCCTTGCTGCATTCGCCATCCTCGCCTGGGACAAGGCGACGGGCCTGAGCGCTGACGAACGCCGCGAGATAGGCATCCTGAAGGCCCTGGGGTGGGAGACCTCCGATATCCTCGAAATGAAATTCTGGGAGGGGGTCGCTATTTCCCTCACCTCCTTTTTTCTCGGCATCCTGGCAGCCTATGCCCATATCTTCTTTTTCGACGCCGCCCTCTTCGCCCCTGCCCTCAAGGGCTGGTCCGTCATCTAT
The DNA here is from genome assembly GCA_021825365.1 of Nitrospirota bacterium. Taxonomy (GTDB): domain Bacteria; phylum Nitrospirota; class Thermodesulfovibrionia; order Thermodesulfovibrionales; family UBA6898; genus JAKAGF01. The sequence goes on from JAKAHR010000001.1 coordinate 180,451, forward strand.
CCCCGGTTCCACCTCGTCCCCTTCATTGATCCGTACCAGATAGCCACGCTGCTCTCGCTGACGGTGATACCCTATATCGCATCCACCATCATCCCTTCGTGGAAGGCGGCGGTGACAGACCCGGATGAGGTCGTGAGGGGCTGATATCATGCCGGCGGACACCATCATCTCCACCAGCGGGGTCACCAAGTACTTCAACCGGGGAAGGCCGAACGAGGTGCTTGCCGTAAACGGCGTGACCTTTGCGATCAGAAAGGGGGACTTCAGTGTGCTGAAGGGGCCGAGCGGATCGGGGAAAACCACGCTCCTGTCTCTCATCGGCTGCATGACGAGGCCGACCGCGGGCAGCGTCGTGGTTGCCGGCAGGGATGCCTCGCACCTTCCGGAACGCTTCCTCGCCGAGATCAGGAGAAAGACCTTCGGGTTCATCTTCCAGCAGTTTCATCTCATCCCCGGCATGAGCGTGCTTCAAAACGTGATGATCCCCCTCTACCCCACCGACAGCACCCTGCCGGACCTGAAGAGGCGGGCGGCAGCGCTTCTCGACAGCCTCGACATGTCCAAGCGCGCGGCCTTTCCGGTGCAGGGCCTTTCAGGCGGCGAACAGCAGAGGACAGCGATCGCCCGGGCGCTTATCAATGACCCTGATATCATCCTTGCGGATGAACCGACCGCCCATCTTGATACGGCTCTCTCGAAGGACTTCATGGAGATCATGAAGGGCTTTCGGGACAAGGGCAAGACTATCGTCATCGCCTCGCATGATCCCCTCGTCTTTGAGGACCCTGCGGTCGGGCTGATCGTGGGCATGCGTGACGGCTCGCTGACGGAGCTGAAGAGGAGGGGTTGAGGCGGTGCTCCTTCATCCCGGCATCATCGGGCTTATCATCGGCTCGGGCCTGACGCTCCTCCTGCTTTTCTCGTCAGCCCTCCTCGGCATGCAGATCCTCAGGAAATGGGACATCACGAGCAGTTCCGAACTGCAGCTCAGCCTGGAGCGCAAGACCTACCTCGTCTCAACGCTCGTACAATATGCCCTGCTCTTTCAGGTGATTTCGGCCTTCCTGTTCATCTACACGGCTGACGACATGCATAACCTCCTCGTGGGCGCCATGTGCGCAACAGGATCCCTCAACGCCAATCCCTACGGCTTCCCTGCTCTCTACGCGCAGATCGTGACCCTCTTCCTGGCAGCCGCCTGGATCAGCCTGAACCGGATAGACAACCGTGCCGAGGACTACCCCCTCACCCGGAAGAAATACAGCCTGCTGTTTCTTATCCTGCCGGCGGTCACGGCAGGCTACGTCCTGCAGCTTACGTATTTCGGCTCGATTGACCCTGATGTCATCACCTCCTGCTGCGGCGTCCTCTTCAGCGAAGGGGGCGCCGGGCTCGGCAGTTCCCTCTCCTCGCTCCCTGTCCGGAAGACGGAGATCGTCTTCGGACTGCTGTATCTGCTCGTCATCGTCTCCGGTCTATTGGCAGCCCGGAGCGGCAGGAGGCCTTTCACGCTGCTCCTGTCCGCATCGTCCGCGCTTTTCTTCTTCGGCGCCATCGCGTCCGTCATCACGTTCATATCCCTTTACTTCTACCAGATGCCGTCGCACCACTGCCCGTTCGACATCCTTCAGTCAGGATACTATTATGTCGGGTATCCCCTCTATGCAACCCTCTTTGCCGGCAGTTTCTTCGGGGTGATGACCGGGGCGGTCGAGCCCTTCAGAAAGATCCCGTCCCTGGCGGCGGTGATCCCGGCGGTGCAGCGGAGATGGGCGCTGACCGCAACCGTAGCCATCACGCTTTTTGTTATACTATCGATAGTACCGATGGTTTTTACGCCTTTTACGCTTGAAGGTTATTGATTGACAAGAAAAGACGACAGAGGCGCTTTGTTCGGGAGTCTGCGTGCCGTTCTTCTGCTGGCCCTTGCAGCCTCCTTCCTGGGATGCAGCAATCTTCCTGCCGAACACACCAGGGTAAAGGCTGTCGACGGCGCGATCATCATCCCCCTTTCCGACGTGAGCGACGGCATGCCCCACTTCTATACCTATAAGCATGCGGGAAAGAGGATAAATTTCTTTGTGAGGACGGATGGCGCGGGAGCGCTTTCAGCATACTTTGATGCCTGTTTCACCTGCTTTAAATATAAGAAGGGATACCGCGTCGAAGGCGCTGACCTCGTCTGTAATGAATGCAGTCTCAACTTCAGACTGGCCGACGAGCGGTGGGACAATTCCCGGGGGTGCAGCCCGATCCTGATCAAGAGCAGGCTCCAGGACAAGACGCTCGTTCTGCAGACATCTGATCTGGAAAAAGGGGCCAAGCTCTTCTGATGAAGATAAAGGCAGGCCTCTTCCAGTTTGCTCCTTCCTTCGGCGACATCTCCCGCAATGTGGACCGGGCGCTCGCGACCCTTGCATCCGCCTCCGCTGATCTGATCGTCCTGCCCGAACTCTTCAGCACCGGATACCAGTTCACCTCGATCGAAGAGGCCCGCGACCTCGCGGAGGAGGTGCCCTCAGGCTTGACAACTCAGCGCCTCGCTGACTTCTCGCACGAGAGGTCAGCGTTCATCGCTGCGGGCATCGCAGAACGTGACGGGGACAGGATATTCAACTCAGCCTTCCTGACCGGCCCGGAGGGCTATATCGGCGTCTACCGGAAGACGCATCTCTTTCATGAGGAAAAGCTCTGGTTCTCGCCGGGAGATACCGGCTTCCGGGTCTGGGATACGACAATCGGCAGGCTGGGCGTCATGATCTGCTTCGACTGGTTCTTCCCCGAGTCCGCGCGCACGCTCAGTCTCATGGGCGCAGACATCATCGCCCACCCGGCTAACCTGGTGCTCCCCTTCTGCCCCGACGCGATGGTGACGCGGTGCCTCGAAAACCGGGTCTTTGCGATAACGGCAAACAGGACGGGGAGCGAGGAGCGGGGAGGAAGAGAGAGGCTAGACTTCATCGGCACCAGCCAAATCACCTCATGCAGGGGGAAGATCCTCGCTCGCGCATCAAGGGACGGAGAAGAGTATATCGAGGCGGAGATGGATCCGGCAGAGGCGCAGGATAAGCAGCTCAATCGGTACAACAACCTCTTCGCGGACAGACGGCCGGAGAAATACCGCTGAGACACGGCCACCTGCTTCATATGCAGAATCTTATTGAAGATGGAAAGATGCGCGTGATGTCGGCTTCTGAAGAGGGTTGCTAGGCCGGGACAGGGGAGGTTTCGACGAGCCGTCCGGAGTGCATGCGCAGCTGCCGCGCGGCCTGCCGGGCCAGGTCGCCATTGTGCGTGATGAAGATAAACGTGACCTGCCTCTCCTTGTTGAGCTTCCTGAAGAGGTCCATGATCTCCGCCTCGGTCTCCTCGTCGAGGTCTCCCGTCGGCTCGTCTGCCAGGATGACCTCCGGATCGTTGATCAGGGCGCGGGCGATCGCAACGCGCCTCTGCTGGCCCCCCGACAGCTGGGACGGGAACGAATTGATCTTGTCGCTGAGGCCGACAACGGAGAGATACTCCTCCGCTGCCTTGCCCTTCGCCGTCGCACCCGCAGGTCCGAAAAGTCCGGGCAGGATGATGTTCTCCTTCGCCGTGAGGATCGGAAGGAGGCTGGCGAACTGGAACATAAAACCGATCTTCCTGTTTCTGTATTCAGACACGCGGTCGTCGTCAAGACCGCAGATATCGCTTCCCTCATAGAGCACCTTCCCTGAAGAAGGCCTGATGATCCCGCCGATGATCGACAGGAGGGTCGTCTTCCCTGATCCGGAATGCCCGACGATGGAAAGAAAGTCGCCTTTCTCGATCCTGAGCGAAACGCCGTCAACCGCGCGTATCGAAAGATCGCCGACCGCGTATTCCTTGCATATGTCGGAAAGCTCGATCTGGGACATCCTATTCCTTTCTGATGGCCAGCAGGGGCTCCAGTTTCTTGAGCCTGCGCACCGGGGAAAGCGCCCCGATCACGCAGATGCCCGTGCCTGCGGCGAGACTGCAGATGCCGATAATGATCCTCTCGATGGTCCGGAGGTCGGCAGATACGTTTTTGAGCATCATGAAGTGCTTGCCCAAAAAGACGGATATGGTCGTGCCGGCGATGATGCCCATGAGGCTGCCGGTCACGCCGATGAAGAGCACCTCGATCAGGAAGAGCCTGCTGACATGAGACTCCCGGGCTCCGATCGCCCGCATGATGCCGATCTCCCATGACCTCTCGTTGGCGATCGCCGAAAAGACCGCCCAGACCAGAAAGATGGAAAGCACCGCAGCGAGCGTCACGGTCACGATGAAGACCCGGTTGAGGTCCCGCAGGGTGCCGAGGATATTCCTGCCGATGTCCTTGCGCGCCACCGCGTCCACCTGGATAAAGGAGTCCTCGATCTTGCCTGCCACAACATTGGGGTCGACACCCTTGCGCACACGGGCGAAGAAGATGGATGCCTGTCCCGGCTTCAGGGCGGTCTTCCCCTTGGTCAGGATGTCCTCTATATTGGATTCATCGATAAAGATGGCGGTGTCGAGGCCGGTGCCCGTCTTTTCGAGGACCCCCACCATCTTAAACATATTGCCGAACAGGACGCCGTCCACCTCCGTAAGGCCGACGCTGATATTCATGGCGGACTCATTGCCGACGAGGGCCTCGCCCTTCTTCAGGCGCCTTCCCAGGGCCTTCGCCAGCCACGGCTTGATGATAAAATCCGTGTCCTGGTTAAAGGCGACTACGACGGTCTCCGGCACGTCGCAGCACTGACCGACGATGCTCGCCAGATATGTCTGGTGCGTCAGGCTCTCGATGCCCTCCACCTGTTTGATCTTCTCCTCCAGCCCCCGGTCCAGGTAAAAGGTCTTCACCGTATTTTCGAGAAGCACGTCTTCCGCGGCACCCCGCGACCCCGCGGGCACGATGATCACGTCGGCGCCGAGCCGCTCTGAGGCGGTCTTCACCACCGAGTCGACCCGCCGCACAAAGGACAGCACAAAGACAAGGGCCGTCACGAGCAGTCCGATCGAGGCGATCAGGACGGCGGTCCGCAGAGGTTTTCTCCTGAGGTTTCTCGTTGCGAACGAAAGAAGGGTAAAGGAATCGGTCATACACACTTATTATATAGGATATGAACGTCTGCCTGCCAGGCGGCCCGAAGGCCGCCTGGCAGGAGAGTGTAAGAAGTGCCCTATTTCTTGTAGACGGAGTCGAGGCCGCAGAGGATAGCGGTCTTGTCGCCCAGGCCCATGCCCTTGTGGCAACCAAAGCAGGTGGATACCGGCTTGCCGACGATCTTCTTGGCATCGGCATCATACAGCTGGATCATGCCGTCGGTGATATTCACCGCCTTGCCGTCCTTCATGACCGGCTTGCCCTCGGCATCGCATGCCTCGGCCTTGCCGTTTCTGAGCGTAAGGACCGCATACTTTCCATCCGGAGTAGGCTGTACGTCATGGTTCTCGCCGCCTGTGCTCATCTTCTCGTCGACCATCGCGAGGGTATTTGCATCCAGCACCCACATGCGGTCTCCGGCAGACTGGTAGATCAGCTTGTCGTCAGGGCTGAAATATTCCCTGAAGGTGATCGTCTTGCCGGGCGTACCGGTATGGGTCGCCTTCTTTATCTCCTTCATCTTGCCGTTTTCAAGCGCCTTGAGGTCCACGGTCACGAAGTCGATCTTGCCGTTCATCTTGCCGTCTTCACCCTTCATGGTGAAGGTCAGGACGAACTTGTCCATCTTGTTGCTGTTGATGCCGTGGACGAACTGATAGGAGCCCGGCTTGTAGCCCAGGTCGCTCACGAACACGCGGTGTTTGTGCTTCATGGTGGCCTTATCAAACACGTCGACATAGGCCTCAGTGCCCATGAATACGGGCATGTAGTCGCCCTTCGACTGGCCGGAGGCGCAATAGATCGGCATCTTCTTCTCGCCGCCGCTGGACCTCTTGTCAGGGTCCATCGCAACGTCGGTGATCACCTTTCCGGTCTTGAGGTCGGACTTGCCGACATGCTGTTTGCCATTAGGGTCGAGCTGGTAGGTGGACCAGAACATTACGGTATTGTTATTGGCATCGATGCGGGCATCGTGGGTCTTGTGGGTCTTCGTGTTTCCGATGTTGACCATGTCCAGACCGTTGACCTTGATCGGGTTATCGGCGTTATTAGGGTCAATCGTGACGTCAGCCTTTGCAAAGTGGCCGCCGTGGCCGGCGACATACACCGTGGCGCTATAGATCTTCTTTGCGGCGACAACGACAGCGGTCTTCGAATCTACGGTGGTAAAGGCAAGGTATCCGCCGAATGCGAGGGATACCATTACGGCAACAAGCAAAATTTTCTTCATATCATTCTCCCAGTAACACTTTTTTATTTTTATTTCGGTCTGCTGCAGCCTCGAGGAAAGAATCCGCGATCTTCATCTACCACCCCCCTTCCAATGCGCTTATATTCATACCCTCTAGTTATAGATTAAGATACCATCCGGTCTTTGCCCTTTGTCAACTTGAAATTGTAACTTTAGATGTGTTATCAGACCGGCAATATCGCACTGCAGACTAGGTATCCAGGGCCTCCCGCACCTTGGCGAGAAGCTCTGTCGGAGAAACCGGCTTGCTGATAAAATGGATCCTCATGTCGCTAAAACCCCGGCGCTGAATGATATCGTCCGCATAGCCGCTCGAAAAGAGGGCCTTGATGCCGCTTTTCATTCCCGTAATCTCATCGAAGACCTCCTTGCCGGTCTTCTTCGGCATGATGACATCGAGGATGAGGAGGTCAATATCCTCCATGCGCTTCCGGAACGTCTCGACCGCCTCACCGCCGTCCTTCGCCGTGATCACCACATACCCCCGTTCTTCGAGGATCGTCTTCATCAATCCGCGTACGGTATCGTCATCCTCCGCCACGAGTACCGTCTCGCTCCCCCCGACGATCTCCGGCTGCTCCCGCGATGGAATCTCTTCGGGCACGACATCGATGAGGGGGAGATATATCCGGAACGTCGTGCCCATGCCGATATCGCTGTACACGTTGACAAAGCCCTCGTTCTGCTTGACCACGCCATAGACGATCGCCAATCCGAGGCCCGTCCCCCTGCCCTGCTCCTTGGTGGTAAAGAACGGCTCGAATATCTTCTCCCGCGTCTTAGCGTCCATGCCGGCGCCGGTTGATCAGGCTGACCGTCTGGTCGCGGTCGATTACCAGCAGCATCACGGCGGCGACATTGAAATACTGCTGCGACCTCTCGTAGAAGGCCCGAAGCTTCTCCTCGCTTTGTTTCAGGGCCTCCTCGTCGCGCACACGGTCCGTTATGTCCCTGCCGTAGACGATCATCTCATCGAGCAGACTGCTCCTGAAAGCGGTCAGAAAGGGCGTCAATGGCATGGAAGAGCTGATCCCCCCCCTGATCTCGCCTTCCTTATACCCCTGCTTTTCATGACATTTCAGGCATGCCTTCTCTGTCTTCAGAGGAACCATCAGACGCATATACCGCCTGTCACCCATGGTCTGAATCGAACTCACCTCAGCCGCACCCTTCTCGCAGGCTATCAGGGCCTCTGTTTCCCACGGGTCAGGCGCATTCTTCGTCCTGATCGGCTTGAGACTGGTTAGTGGAATGCCACGTGGAATGCCGCCCCCACCTTGGCTAGAGCGACGCTTTTATTCCATAATATGACACCATGGCCCGACGCTTATCTGTCATCATCCCCAACCGCAACGGCGAGCAGACCATCGGCCGGTGCCTCGACGCGGTCTTTGCCTCACCCTTTGACGATTTCGAGGTGATCGTGGTGGACGACTGTTCTACCGACAGATCAGCCGAAATCATCGCCCGCTATCCGTGCACGCTCATTCCCCTGGACCGCCACTCGGGCGCCTCTCGTGCACGCAATGCGGGAGCCGCGCGGGCTGCCGGTGAGGCCTTGTTCTTCATCGATGCGGACTGCCTGTGCCTGCCGGATACGCTCTCCGCCGCGGCGCGATCATACGAACGCGACCCGCATGCCGTCACGGGCGGGACGTACACGCGGATCGCCGCTGACGACACCTTCTTCAGCACCTTCCAGTCCCTGTTTATTCATTATTGCGAGACAAAGAATACGGAGCCCGATTATGTAGCGACACATGCCATGGTGATCGACACGGCCGCGTTCCGGAAGAGCGGCGGATTTCCCGAAGACTTCATGCCGATCCTCGAGGATGTCGAGTTCAGCCACCGGCTCCGTCGGTCCGGATGCAGGCTCGCCATGAATCCCGGTATCCTCGTCCGCCACCTCTTCAACTTCGACCTCGGCAAGTCCCTCGGGAATGCCTTCAGGAAGTCTCTTTACTGGACGATCTATTCCCTGGCAAACAGGGACCTTCTTCGGGATTCCGGCACAGCCTCCGTTGAACTCAAGACTGCCGTCTTCGCCTGGCTGCTACATGCCTTCCTGGTCCTGCTGTGGCTGGCGACGGGAAGGACCGCATGGCTGTTTCCCATCCCGCCGGTCTGCGCGGCATCGCTCTATATCAACAGAAAGTTTCTTGCCCTCCTTTTTGACGCGAGGGGGATTTCTTTCGGCCTTCGGGCGGCTCTCTACTACTCCCTCCTCTACCCTGTTGCGGTCGGAATCGGGGGTATGATCGGGCTGCTGAAATATCTGTCAGGATACGGGCCGTCGCTGAAGAAGGAGACATCCAGGGATCATGTATAGCCTTTTTCCCCGCAAGACTCTTTCTGAGGCCCTGTCGTGCCGTGGACGCGGTCCGGGAGCATAGTCATGTTTTCACCCTTCAGACATTCCGCCTCGATCCTCATGAAGACAAGGCCGATCCATCTCACCTTCTTCGTCACGAAACGCTGCAACGGAAGGTGTCCCTTCTGCTTTTATCGGGAAAGCCCGGAGCTGACGGGGGCCGGGGCCGATGAGCTGGGGCTCGACGAGATCAGAAAGATTTCCTCATCCCTCGGCAGCCTGCTCTGGCTCGCCTTTTCGGGGGGAGAGATCTTCCTCCGCGAGGACCTTGCTGCTATAGCGAGGACCTTCTATCAGAACAACCGCCCGGCAATCATGCTCCTGCCGACCAACGGCATGCTCCCCGAACTCATCAGGGACACGACAGAGGAGATACTCAGGGAATGCGGCGAAAGCATCGTGGCTGTCAAGCTTTCTCTCGACGGGGTCGGCGATGCCCATGACCGCGTGCGGAACACGGCCGGCAGCTTCAGCAGCACGATGCGCACCTGTGAACTCCTCGGGCCGCTGCTCCAAAGGCATCCGAACTTCGAACTCGGCGTTAATACCGTATTCAGCGCCGAAAACCAGGACTCCATGGACAGCATCATCGACTTCGTACGGGGGCTGCCCGACATAAAGACGCACACCATCTCCCTCGTCAGGGGCAATCTCTCCCGGCAGGAGTTCAAAGACGTGGATTTCGGGAGATACCTGCACGCCATACGCAGGCTCGAACAGAACCTCAAGGACGCCTCTTCACCCGTCTACCGCTTCAGGGGGGCGCGGATCAAGGCCGCCCAGGACATCATCCAGCGCCGCCTCATCCACCGCATACAGAAAGAGCAGAGGAGCCTTATCCCCTGCTACGCGGGGAGGCTGAACCTCGTGCTTTCCGAATCCGGCGAGGTCTTTCCCTGCGAGATCCTGACGTCTTCCATGGGCAATGTGAGGGACCATGGGTATGACATCCGCCGGCTGCTCCTGACCGGCCGGGCGAAAGAGATCGTCTCCTCCATCAGGGCGAGAAAGTGCTTCTGCACCCATGAATGTTATTTCATGACGAACATCCTCTTTAATCCCCGGCTGTATCCGGAACTTCTCCGGGAATACCTTCTCATCAGGTCATGACCCGCATCCCGCTGCAAAAGATTGCCGCGGTACTCGTCGTCGCCTTCTGGCTCGTCATGACCGCACTTCTTCTGCAGCGCCACTACGGGGGCAGGACGCCGCAGGGCCCGTCTGTCTCCGGCGGCATACCGGAGGGAGTCTTCGGCGAGCACTGGTTCGGGGTCTACCAGAAGGACAGGAGGATCGGCTATTCCTCCTGGAAGTTCGAACGCGAGGGTTCGGGATATGCGGCGAGCGAGACCCTGAAGCTCAGGCTTCTGGTACTGGATGCCTCCCGGGAGATGGAACTCGTGACAAAGGCGTCTCTCGGTCCTGATCTGGGACTCGATTCCTTCACCCTCTCGCTCATCTCCGACGTTTCGATGGATATCTCCGGGACTGTCCGCGGGAATTCCCTCGGCATTGTCATCGATTCGGCAGGCACGCGCACCGAAAGGTCGATACGACTGAAGGAAAGGCCGGTGCTCAATCTCTCGATGGTGCCGTCGGTCATGAAGGGGGGCATGACTCCCGGCCGCAGGTACGACCTGAACATGCTCGACCCCTCATCCATGAGTGTCGAGCCGGTCTCCTTCAGCGTGGAGGGGAAGGAGCAGGTCAGATCCATGGGAGCGATGGTCGATACCGTGAGACTCAGGGGCTCCTTCCGGGGCGGCGATCTGTCGGTCTGGCTTACGGAACAGGGCGAGATCATCAGACAGGAAACTCCCCTCGGTTTCACCCTGATAAGAGAGACGAAGGAGGAGGCGCTCAGGACCCAACAGCCTGCCGCTGATATGGCAGAGGCCTCCTCCGTCCCTTTTCGCCGCGTCTTGCCCGAAGGCCTGTCCTTTCTGAAGGTGAAGATTTCCGGCATCGACGCGGCGGGGCTTGACCTTGACGGAGGGAGACAGAGGCTTCGGGGTGACGTCCTCGAAATTCGCCTTGAGGACCTCAAACGGATGCCCGCTTCTTCGTCGGGAAAGATCTCCCCCGACTATCTTGCTGACAGCATCTTTATCCAGGCGGGGGACAGCAGGATCGTCGCGCAGGCCCGTGAGATCGTCGGCACGGAGAAGGATCCTCTCAGGGCTGCCCGCCTCATCAACTCGTGGGTATACCGGAACATGGAGAAGTCTCCGCTCCTATCTGTCCCGCTCTCGACGGCGGTCCTGCAGACAGGAAGGGGGGACTGCAACGAGCATGCGGTGCTCTTCGCCTCTCTCGCCCGCGCATCCGGTATCCCCGCCCGGATCGCACTGGGATTGGTGCATGATACGGGAAGGTTCTACTATCACGCCTGGAACGAGATATACCTGTCCGGCTGGGTCGCCGTTGACCCCACCCTGGGACAGTTCCCTGCCGATGCCGGTCATATACGGCTGATCGCAGGCGACCTGGACAGACAGGCGCGCGTGGTGTCGCTGTTGGGGAAGGTCCGGCTGGAAGAGATCGGGTCCCGCCCGTGACGCGTATCGTGATTCCTCAGCTCCGGACGGGCTGATGCTGAGGGCTATTTTCGGAACTTCGCACTTTTCCCCTGCAGCAGGGAACTCAATATCCGACTGAGGTCGTCCACTTTATAAGGCTTGGTAATGGCGCCGCCGAATCCGAAAGCCCTGTAGTCGGCCATGATCGGGTCATTGGAATAGCCGCTCGACACAATCAGCAGGGCCTCCGGGTCGAGGGCAAGAATATGCTGTGCGGCCTCCCTGCCTCCCATGCCGCCGGGGATAGTCAGGTCCATGACGACAGCCGAAAATGGCGTCCCCGATTCCCCGGCTGTCTTATAACAGGCTATCGCCTCTTCGCCGTTGACGCACGTTTGCACCTGATACCCGAGATAGGTCAGCAGCTCTCCGGCAAGATTCCGGATCGCCTTCTCGTCGTCCATAACGAGAATATTTCCTCCCTGATGATCCCCGGCGATGCTCGCAACCGCATCGGGTTGGCGCCGTGAGCAGATCTCCCCGCCCGAGGGCAGGAAGATCTTGAAGGTCGTACCCTTCCTGATCGCGGAAGTGACGCCGATATGCCCCCCATGTCTGTTTACTATCGAGTAGACCGAGGCAAGGCCTAGCCCCCTTCCGGCCGTCTTGGTACTGAAATAGGGGTCGAAGATTCTCAGCAGATCAGCATCCGGTATGCCGCATCCCTGATCGGCGAAGGTAATGCTGACATACGCCCCGGGCGAGAGCCCCAGCGTGTTCCTGTCATCCACTGTCTCGTTTTGTGCTGCGATACTCAGCGTGCCGCCTCCCGGCATCGCCTGCAGGGCATTGAGGATGAGATTATTAAACGCCTGGCTGATCTGGCCTTCATCCACGTCGACGGCATGCACGGAGGCAGGTATGTCGACAACCGCCCTGACGTTTGATCCCCGCATCATGAGCGAGACGGATTCATTGACAATGTCCTGTACTGAAACGACCTTCTTTACCGGTTCCCCGCCCCGTGAGAAGGTCAGGAGCTGCTGGGCCAGCTCCCTGGCGCGCACGGAGGCCCTTTCTGCCTCAGACAGCAATGCAAATGATTTATGGGTGGCATCAAGGAACTTCCGCGCAAAGGATATATTTCCCATGATGCCGGTGATAATATTGTTAAAGTCGTGGGCGATCCCGCCGGCAAGGATGCCGAGGGATTCGAGTTTCTCAATTCTGATCAGCTCCTTCTCATGCTCTTTGTGCTCGGTAATGTCGCGCGAAAAGCCCACCGTGCCGAGTAGCTCACCGTTTTCGTCGATCACGGGAGCCCTGAAGATTTCGAAAGACCTGCATACCCCCTGATCATCGATCTCCTCTTCAACAATCTTCTGCTGTCGGGATGACAGCACGGCCGCGTCCTCCGCCTGGTAGCGTTGTGCACTGTCGTGCGAAGTGACGTCGAAGTCACTTTTTCCCTGCAATTCGTCGGCATCGTGAGCCCCGAAGATCCGGGCAAACATCTTGTTCACGGCGAGAAAGCGGCCTTCCGTGTCCTTCAGCCAGACCGAGAAGGGAAAGTTGTCGAGCAAGGCCCGCTGGTAGCGCTCTCTTTTCCGCAGCGCATCTTCCGCCTTCTTCCTCTTCGTAACGTCCTGTATTATGGCAAGAGATCGCATGACATGTCCGCCGACATCACGTTCAGAGGTTCCGGACAGGAGCGTATCGATGACCTCACCGTTCTTCTTTACAAATTGATACTCCACATCCCTGCACTCACCGGTCTTCATGAACTCCGGCAGGATGACCTCGATCGCATGGCGGCGTGAGGCTTCACTCAAAAACTCGGTAGAACGCCTGCCGAGAACCTCATCGCGCTCATATCCCATCACATCCAGCCAGTAGTTGCTGACACTGATCAGCCGTCCGTCCCTGTCGATGGAGTGAAGCATTGCAGGCGTGTGATTATACATGAACCGATAGCGCTGTTCGCTGAGATGGAGTTCCCGCTCTTTATCCTCCAGGGAGTGATATGCCTGCCTGAGGGATTTCAGCGGCAGCGTGCGCAGGACGTAATATATGGCAATCCCGACCGCGAACGAAAAAAAGCTTACCAGCGCCGTACGCATCAGAAGCGGCAGGAGGGGCTGTGAAACCTCGATGACCGCCACCGGAGACCCGGCATCGTATATTTCACGGCTGTGCGACATCTGCGGGCGGGAAACGGGATTTGACACCCGGGCTATTACATTCCCCTGCATATCCCTGATCAGCCAGTTCTCAGAAGTCTCCTCCTCGTGGCGGTGTTGTAACAATTCCTGCAAACGAACTTCCTCATACTGCCACATGGTGGGGTTTGCCAGAATCAGCCCCTCGACTCTCCGGGAGGTGAGCTTGACTTCGGCATCCAGGCTTCCCACTTTGTACTGGTATGACATGGCAAAATAGGCGGCCGGGACAACACACGCAACAAGGAACGCTATGATGATCGATATTCCTGTTGTAATGCGGACTACGGAATCGTAGCCGGATGTCATTTATAAGCCTTTCGGCCGGCTGTCACAAGCACCCCGACCTTCCCGACAATCGCACGCCCTTTTTTCGAGTAGGTGAAATCAAGAAAATCGGCGGCGGCCTGCGTGAGTCTGCCTCTGGTGACAAAATTCAGGTCTTTTGAGAGGGGGTAACGGCCATCGGCAAGGGCCTCCGTGGCCGGCATAACACCGTTAAGCGAAAGAATCCGTAACGGCAATTTGCCCGCCATGATTCCCGTGAGCCCGGATGCCCCGATGCTGCCGCCGATTTTCAGTACCGCCTCGTTCGATTCCGGGTCGGTCACCGCCATAAACATGCCTTGCTGACTTCGCGCCCTCACAATCGCTTTAGCCATTCCGGGAGACAGCCCGCTCAGGATCACCGTATCAATATCCGTCTGCGGCCGCAGGACAACGCGGATATTTTCACCATTTGTCCATCTTCTTGTCACGCCCGAGTACATATTTTCAAGGTCCGCAGTCGAAACATTGTTTTCCGGGACATTCCTGCCCGCAACGATAGCCAGCGGCGTCCTGCCGAAGATGCTGATTACCGCCCCGCGCGCCTCTTCTTCTTTTGTCAGGGGTTTACTGGTTACGGCGATATCCAAAACGCCGGCGATAACCGCCTTTATCGCACCTGAACTTCCCAGGGGCTTTTCCATTTCGAACTTGACCCCGGGGTGAGATTTGACATACGCCTCGATGAGCGGTTTCATCATTTCAAGCCCGGTTCCGGAACCATTAATTCGAACGGTCTGTTCTGCAACCGCATCCGTCCGGGCCAACGGAATAAAAGAAGAGGATATCAGGAAGCAGAATAACGTCACTGGAAGAAAGCTCGTGGAACGATGCATACATCCCCTCCTCATCCGGTTCTCTCCTGCTCAAAAACCCGTGAACAGAGCACGTACCCTTCGCATGCCGAACTGCATGGCCGACCTATAATTTCATGGTATCACGAATCGGACGATTCTGCTTTATAATCCAAATTATAGATGCAAAATCTTCTTTCTCTGATAGACTGAGGATAGCATTTCCGTGCTCGGGAAGTTGCTGGAAAAATACATGACAGTCTGCGAGATCTTGAATATGTCGAGAGCCAAAAGACGGCAGAAATAACCCGGATGAAAGAACCAGCGGGGCTGACAAGGCACTGAGGCACGTATGGCTGGTGTTCTCTCTCCCTTTACCGCACTCTGCACTGTCGGCTTCTTTGCGAGGCTTTCCTATGCCCTCGCAAGGAGTCCCGTGCTTCCGCTGTTTGCGCTGTACCTTGGAGCGGGTCCGGAAGCGATAGGCTTTGCCGTCGGCATCTCTACGGTGACGGGAATATTCTTCAAGCTGCCATCCGGAGCATTGTCGGACATTATCGGAAGAAGAAGGACGATGCTCTTCGGATTGGTCGTCTTTGCGGCCATGCCCTTTACCTACCTCGCGGTCCGCGACTATCAGCTCCTGATCGTCATCCGTTTTATCCATGGTCTTGCGACCGCTGTGTACGGGCCCGTGTCCATGGCGGTCGTGGCTGACGTGGCAGGGGCGAGAAAGGGCGAACTGCTTTCGTGGTTTTCCTCGGTCACGATCATCGGCAACCTCCTGGGCGCGCCGCTTGGCGGCTTCATCCTCCACCGGGCCCCGGGTGTGAGCAGCCCGTCTCTGGGAGATTTTCACCTCGCCTATGTCCTGAGCGGTATCGCCGGCCTGGTGTCGCTTATCCTGGCCCTTGGTGTGCTCAGGGACGGAAGCAGGGCTGAGAAGCAAAACAGCCTGAAAGAGGCGTACGGAAGGTTCGCATCAGGCATACGGGAAGTGATAAGCGACAGGAGGGTGGTGGTCACCTCAGGCATGGAAGGAATACAGAATATGACCGTCGGAGCCCTGGAGGCCTTCCTTCCGATCTATGCGGTGAGGGTTGCGGGGTTAACCGAGTTTCAGGCCGGCCTTCTCTGGGGCGTGCAGATCGTCGTTACCATACTTTCAAAGCCGTTCATGGGCAAGACGTCCGACCATTATGGCCGCAAGCCGCTGATAATCGCCGGCATGCTGCTGTGCGCCTCTTCTTTCGGGGCCATACCCCTTTTGAAGGACTTTTATCTTCTGGCTGTTGCGGCGATGGTCTTCGGCCTTGGCGAGGCCTTCGTGACGTCATCAACGGCTGCGCTTATTGCTGATCTATGCAGGGAAAAGAACTTCGGGGCGGCGATGGGGACCTTCGGGACGATCTTCGACATCGGACACGCATCGGGTCCGATTGTGGCCGGCCTTCTCCTTGCCCGCTTTGACTATCTTCCGTCCTTCCTGATGATGGCATCCCTCCTGGTGATAGCAACCCCCCTGTTTATCGGGTCAGTCCGCGTCGCAAGCCCCTCTCACTGAATGGGTGCCCTATCCTGCCCCGCCTCAGGCCCCTGTGCCACGGGCCAGTCATTCGGGATGCCCTCCTTCCTATATCGCTCACAGCGGTCGACATAAAGGCGTATCAGACTGTCTTCAGGATACTCGCCCTGCAGTGAAACAAAGATAGTATGGGCAGCATCGAGGTTTCGATCCAGGTAGAGTGCCACCCCCTGCTCCAGCATCGGCCTGCTCCTTTCCTTCCTGTCGCGCAGGTAAGGAGGGTCCGCGCTGAATACTTCATACAGAGAGACGGATACCTGTTTCCCCTTCACCTGCACCATATCCAGAAAACGGATGTGATACTCGGCCGGGTCTTTCAATTTTCCGACCGTCTCTTTACTGAGGATGATCGAAACGCCGAAGGTCTTGGTTAACCCTTCCATCCTCGAACAAAGATTTACGGCATCAGAAATGACGCTGCCGTCCATCCGCTCGTCTTCTCCTATCGTGCCGAGCATCAGGAGTCCCGTATGTATCCCGATCCCTATCTTGACGGGCCTATACCCCGAAGAGGCCCGATGGCCGTTATACTCATCAACCTTCCTGATCATGTCGATCGCCGCCCTCACCGCATCATCCGGTCCGCAGGGGAAAAGGGCCATGATGCCGTCTCCGATATATTTGTCGATAAAGCCGTTATTCAGGCGTATCGACGGACCGACGCGCCGGAGATAGCTGTTGATGAAATTGAAATTTTCGGCAGGGGTCATGCTCTCTGAAAGCGCGGTGAAAGACCGTATGTCCGAAAAGAGGATGGTCATTTCCTGCTGGACCTGGTCCCCGAGGCGCACGTCGGTAATGCTCTCCTTATTGAGGAATCGGAGGAAATGGTTCGGCACAAACCGGTTGCAGGCGGACAGGAGCGCCTCCAGCCTCGCCGCATAATTCTGGATCGTTTCGGCCATGTAGTTAAGGCTGAAGCCCAGTTTCCCTATTTCGTCCCTCGACGTGATCGAGGATCGTGCTGAAAAGTCCTTCTGGGCATACCGCCGGACTATCCGGTCAAGCGCCAGGATGCCCCGTGAAAAGATATGCCCCAGGACAAAGGCGATCAGGAGCGACATGACAAGCGCAGCCCCCACGATAATCAAAGATTGTCGCTTGCTCTCCCGCAAGGCGGCCTCGACATTCGCATCGATGATGTCCATGCATAAAACAGCCAGGACCGTTCTCGAATCCTCATCGAGAATCGGAGCATACGCGGTGATCGAGCGGACCTTGTAGGCCGGGTCATAGGAGAATTCCTTCTCCACCAGGTATTTCTTTTCACGCACCGCCCTGTGGAATACGGGGAAGGTGGAGGCATCGAAAGGCGCATTAAATCCCGATATCTCCCCTCCGGCCGGCCGGGTCGCCTTCTTCCTGCCCGACAGGGTATCGGCATCGGCCACGTACCGGGGGTGACCGTTATCCACAGGGCGGATGACGTAGGCATAGCGTATCAGCCGGCGATCGATGTCCCGCAGCCTGTTCAACTGCCTGGAGATATGCCGGAAATCACCGGATTGTTCAATAGAGCGGGCCTCCTGATCAGACAATCCCGGCCCCATCTGATCGACGAGCCTTTTCAGGCCCTGTTTATCGAGGAGATAGCTGCCCAGCTGGGCTATGTTTCCGGTCCGTCCCTCGAATTCCTTCATCATGTTGGTCTGCAGGACACGGTATGCTGAAACGGACAGGACAGAACTCACTGCCGCGTTGAAAAGAAAAAAGGCGAGAACCGCCTTGAACCGAAACCCGAACGGCAATTCCTTCCAGCCATATTTCATGGCCTTCTGCAGACCCTGAGCCTCATGATACACGCCGAGCAGCCTCCGCTGACGCTGCACTCCTTCCTACTCCCCAAGATAGGCGTGCCTGACCTTCTCGTTGTGGAGCAGTTCATCACTGTTGCCGTGCAGGGAGATCGCCCCGCTCTCGATCACATAGCCCCGGTGTGACAGCTTCAGTGCGGCGCGGGCGTTCTGCTCGACCAGCAGGACGGTAACGCCCTCCTTGTTGATCTCCTCGATCGTCCTGAAGATCCTGCTCACCATGATCGGCGCAAGACCGAGGGAAGGCTCGTCCAGCAGGAGCACGTCCGGCCTCGACATGAGCGCCCTGGCGATCGCCAGCATCTGTTGCTCACCTCCGCTTAAGGTGCCGCCGTACTGCCTCGCCCTCTCCTTTAATACGGGGAAGAGGCGGTAGACATATTCGAGGAGTTCTCCGAAATTTCCGCGCCGCAGAAATGCCCCCATCTCGAGGTTTTCAAACACCGTCAGCTTCGGGAATATCCTCCTGCCCTCAGGCACCTGGCTTATGCCCATCCGCACGATGGCGTGGGGAGAGGCGCCAGTGAGATCATCACCCTTGAACACCACCCTGCCCCCGGCCGGGTGGAGGATGCCGGAAATCGTCATGAGACAGGTGGACTTGCCCGCGCCATTGCTCCCGATGAGCGAGACGATCTCGCCCCGTTCGATATGGATGTCTATACCCCGCAGCGCCTCGATCGGGCCATAGAACGTATGGACTCTTTCGAGCCTCAGCATGCCGCGGCACCTGCCCTCACGTTCACAGCGCCTCCTTGCCGAGATAGGCCTCGATGACGAGAGGGTCCTTCTTTATCTCAGCCGGGGCGCCCTCGGCGATCTTCACCCCATGGTCGAGCACGACCACCCTATCGGATATGCCCATGACCACCTTCATGTCATGCTCGATCAGGAGAACCGTCTTGCCGAGGTCTTTGAGATGCCGGATAGCCCCGGTCATCTCATCCGTCTCCTGGGGGTTCATTCCCGCGGTCGGCTCATCCAGGAGAATGATCGATGAGCCGGTAGCCAGCGCCCTCGCAATCTCTATCCTCCGCTGCAGTCCATAGGCGAGGCTCCCTGACACCTTTTCCGCATAGGGTTCGAGGCCGAGGAGACAGAGATATTCGAAGGCCCGCTCCCGCGTCTCCCTCTCCTCCCGCCTGTATGCCGAAGACCGCGTGACTGCGGCGAGCAGACCGTAGCCGATCTTGCCGTGCTGGGCGACCATCACATTCTCCAGCACGCTCATGCCCCTGAATATCCGGATGTTCTGGAAGGTGCGGGCGATGCCCAGATGCGTTATCCTGTCCGCCGGCATGCCGGAGATCTCTTTTTCATCGAGGACGATATGACCCCGGGTCGGCTTCATGAAGCCGGTGAGGCAGTTAAAGAGCGTCGTCTTTCCCGCGCCGTTGGGGCCGATGATGCTGAGGATGATATTCGACCTGACGGCGAAGCTCACGCCCTCGATCGCTCTGATTCCGCCGAAATACTTGCAGAGGTCCTTAACCTCCAACAGATACACCCTTACCTCCAAAAAGACCCTGCGGCCTGAAGACCATCAGGAAGACGAGACCCCCGCCGAGGGCGAGCATCCGGTAGAGTTGCACCTCGCGGAGGACCTCCGGCAGGAAGACGAGGACCATCGCGCCTACGATAACTCCCGGGATGGACCCCAGGCCGCCGATAATCACCATGCAGAGGATCAGGACGGATTCCATGAAGGTGAAGCTCTCCGGAGAGACAAACTGCATCTTCGCCGCAAAGAGGCTGCCGGCCAGGCCTGCCCAGAATGCTCCGAATGCGCAGGCGTACAGCTTGTACCGCACGGTATTGATCCCCATGGCGGAGGAGGCGACCTCGTCCTCCCGTATCGCCAGCCATGCCCTGCCGATCATCGAGGACTTCACCCTGTTGATGATGAATACCGCGATCAGGGCGCAACAAAGGACAAGATAGTAATAGTTCGAAAGCCTGCCCATCGGGACGCCCGGGAGGGTGGGCACCGCGATGCCCGAGATGCCGTTGGGTCCCCGGGTGAGCCTGTCCCAGTTGTTCAGCACAAGCCTGACGATCTCGCCAAAGCCGAGGGTCACCAGGGCGAGATAGTCTCCCTTCAGCCGCAGGGCGGGCACAGCGAGGAGGAATCCCGCCAGGGTAGTCAACACCAGCGAGAAAGGGAGCGCCTGCCAGAAGCCCAGACCGATCTTCGTATTCAGGAGCGCATAGGTATACGCGCCGATCGCATAGAAGGCGACAAAGCCGAGGTTCAGGAGCCCGGCAAAACCGACGACAACATTAAGGCCGAGCGCGAGGATGATATAGATGCCGCAGATGACAGCGACATCCACGACGTAGGTCTCCGCCACTTGGGGAAGGATGAGCACGGGGATGAGGAAGACGGCGAGATATCTGCTGTCAGAAGGGATGAGGCGGCTAAACGCAGCCATCTGGGTCTTCACCTTCCCCGCAGCCCCTGACAATGACTTCCACAGGAAGAGCGCTGCGACAAATGCGGCAAAGAGCACGCCGGCGGCCCTGAGCCCCCCGGCGTCAAGCCCTGCAAACGGGAGGAAAAGGAAGGCAAACCAGAGGGAAACGACAACCGGCATCAGATGCGCCCTGATTGCCGCCCTGACGCTCATATCTTCTCCTCAGAGGCCTTCCCGAGCAGGCCTTCAGGCTTCAGAAGAAGGATGATGATCAATATAATGAAGGCGTAGGCGTCCTTATATTCGCTGGATATGTAACTTGCGCCGAGGCCCTCGATAAGACCGAGCAGAATTCCTCCGAACATCGCGCCCGGGATGCTGCCGATGCCCCCGAGCACCGCTGCGGTGAACGCCTTGATACCCGCCGAATATCCGATGAAATAATTGACAAGGCCGTAGTACATCGCGACCATCACGCCCGCGATCGCCGCCAGTCCGGAGCCGATGATAAAGGTGACCGAAATGACCATGTCGATATTGATGCCCACCAGGGACGCCATCGTCTTGTCCTGGGCGACTGCCCGTATCGCCTTGCCCATCCTCGTCCTGCTTACAAAGGCGTGAAGCACGAGCATGACGGCAGCGGCCACGGCGATGATCGCACCCTGCAGGAAGGAGACCCGGGTCGAGAAGAACTCGATACCGCGGTCTCCGAAGAGCTGGGGGAAAACCTTGTCCGTCGCCCCCTGCGTCAGCATCACATAGTTCTGCAGGAAGATCGAGACACCGATCGCGCTGATGAGCGGACTCAGCCGGGGCGCCTTTCTCAGGGGTTTGTACGCAATTTTTTCGATCGTAAACCCGTAGGAGGAGCAGAAGATGACCGTCAGGACGAGGGTGAGGATGATCGACAGGGTGAGACTGTAGGACGTAAGGCCGATTGCGGTGAAAAAACCGAGAAGTATGATGCCGAGGTATGCGCCGAGCATGTAGATCTCTCCGTGGGCGAAGTTGATCAGCTCGAGGATGCCGTAGACCATGGTGTACCCCAGCGCGATGAGCGCATAGACACTGCCTAAGGTGAGCCCGTTGATTATCTGCTGCAGTAACACAGGGAATATTAGCACAAAACCGGTATTTTCAAAAAATCAAATGCCGGAAAAGGGAACTCAGGCGGAAGGAGAAAAGTATCCTGCAGAATCCGGGGGTATGTCCTACTTCACCTTCCGGATCGTATCCCTGACGCGGCTCTCGTAGAACTCCTCGAGCCTTGACAGCACGCCGGGATTTTTTTCGAGCACCGTCTCTATGGCGAGCCGGCCGACTTCATACACCTCAAGCGGTCCGGCGGCGATGACGTCCGCCGTCCTCGGCCTTCCGGTCAGGAAGGAGACCTCTCCGAAGACATCCCCCTCACCCAGGAGCGCCAGCTGAATCTCCCTCCCCAGGAGGTGGGCGCTTACCCGCGCCTTTCCAAACTTGATGATATAGAGAGAGTCTCCCGAATCTCCCTCGACAATCACCTTCTGGCCGTCGGCAAATGACAGCAGTGCGAAATTTCCGAGGTTCCTGCCGAACTCCTCAACCGACATCCCCGCAAAGAGAGACGGCACCCTGCTGGACGGCGGGAAAGCCGCCGCGTCCGCTTCTGATGACAACGGTACCTGTCTGCCGGCGGACGGCCCCGCATCAGGGCGGTCCGCGCCGGCAGGGGCGTCCCCGCCATGATCAGCAATGGCAGCGGACGGAGCCGCAGGCGATGAATCCATCTCCTCGACAAGGTGACGGGAACGGTCCATGGCGTCCATGTCATAGGGCGCAAGGCGAAGGATGATCTTATAGAGGGCAAGCGCCTTTTGGCTGAATCCCTGACCGGCGAGGATCAGGGCGGCCCGGTGGTAGTAGGCGACCGCGTTTGCAGCGTCATTCATGCGCTGATAGACGTCGCCCAACTTGAGGTAGACCTGGGGATTGCCCGCATCTATCCGGGAAAGCTCGATCAGCTCGCGCACCGCACCCGGCCAGTCCTGTCTCTTGACAGAGTCGAAATATGTCTCCCAGCGGCCGGCGCTCATCGGCTGCACAGCCCCTCAGGCTTATCGAAATCAGTAAAATACCCGACACCGTTCATGTGCGCAGCATGCATAGTACCATTAAAATGGAAATAGAGAATATTGTCAAAAGAAATCGTGCATGCACGATGACCGGGCAGACATATCATGGATAAGTCCGCTGAAGAGAGCCGGCCAAATAATATATAATATCCGGAAATACGAAAACGAGGAGGTACCGTTGAAACCCAAAGTCTTTGTAGAGATGGCGTCACGCGTCAAGAACCTGCCGCCCTACCTCTTTGCTGCTATCGACAAGATGAAGCAGGAGGCGCGCGCCAAAGGGGTCGACGTCATCGATATGAGCATCGGAGACCCGGACATCCCGACTCCTTCCCATATCGTGGACGCGATGAAGACCGCCGTCGAAAACCCGGAACACCATCGGTATCCTTCCTACGAGGGCATGCTGTCCTTCCGTCAGGCGGTGGCCGACTGGTACAAGACCCGTTTCAACGTTACACTTGATCCCGGACAGGAGGTGCTTTCCCTGATCGGCTCGAAGGAGGGGATCGGACACATACCCCTTGCGTTTGTCGAGCCGGGCGACACCGTCCTTGTCCCGTCGCCCGGATACCCGGTCTATCCGGTGAGTGTCCTCTTCGCGGGGGGCGAGAGCCATATCATGCCCCTGACGGAAAAGAACGGCTTTCTGCCTGATTTCTCCTCCATACCCCAGCGGACCCTCATGAACACCAAGCTGATGTTTATCAACTACCCGAACAACCCTACCTCCGCCGTGGCGCCCCGTTCATTCTATGAAGAGGTGGTAAACCTCGCTGACAAGTACAACATCATCGTCTGCCACGACGCGGCGTACAGCGAGATCTATTTCGACGGGGAGAGGCCCCTGAGCTTCCTGGAGGTGGATGGGGCCAAGTCCGTCGGCATCGAGTTCCACTCACTCTCGAAGACGTATAACATGACCGGGTGGAGGATAGGTTTCGCAGCGGGCAACAACGAGGTGCTCGCAGGCCTCGGCAAGATAAAAACGAATCTCGACTCAGGGGTATTCCAGGCGATCCAGGAGGCATCGATCACCGCCCTCCGGACTGACGATGCCGTCCTGTCCGGCATCCGTCAGACGTATCAGGAGAGAAGGGATATCCTGTATGCCGGCCTCCGGGCGCTGGGACTCGACGTCACCAAACCGAGGGCATCTTTCTACCTCTGGGCGCGGGTGCCCTCAGGATACGACTCAGCCGGCTTCGTCGCCACCGTCCTCGAGAAGACCGGCGTACTCGCCACGCCGGGCAACGGCTTCGGCGCTCCGGGAGAAGGATATGTGCGCTTCGCCCTCACCGTTTCAGCAGACCGCACAAGAGAGGCTGTTGAGCGGCTGAAGAAGGCATTGTAGCCCCGCGTGGCCGTCGTCTTTATCGGGATAGGATCGAACCTCGGCGACAGGCGGCGAAACTGCTCCAAGGCCGTTGAACTGATGATTTCAACAGGCATGTCAATCATCCGCACATCATCACACTATGAAACAGAGCCCTGGGGCGTGAAAGACCAGCCCCGTTTCATCAATATGGCTCTGGAGGCATGCACCTTCCTCGGCCCCCTCAATCTGCTTCAGCTGTTGAAAGACATAGAACGCTCGCTGGGAAGAGAGCAGACGATCAGGTGGGGCCCCAGGACCATCGACCTTGATATCCTCTTTTACGATGACTTGATCTTTTCCTCCGAGGATCTCATCATTCCCCACCCGTTGCTGCACGAGCGCATGTTCGTCCTTGAACCCCTTGCAGAGATAAGCCCCGACAGGGTGCATCCGGTGCTGAAGAAATCGGTACGGTCACTTCTGGATACCCTGAAGTCATCTTCCTGAAGGCCTAAGCAACCTTCTTTCTGTTCAAAAGTGAAACGCTCGAAAGAGACAGTCTAAACTCATAGTTTCAAGTTGCGTAACTTCAAAAAATCGTCATATACTACGTTCATATCATGCTCTCAGGAACAGGAGGTGATGTCGGGAATAGATCTTGATTTGAGTTATAACGGGAGTATCTTTTTGGGAAACGCAAAACAAAAAAAGAGTAAGGGGAGATAGCATGGCAAAGAGATTATCAGTGGTGTTTATTCTGTTTTTGGCGGTTGTCGGGTATATGGTAGTCAACAGCACCCGGGTAGCTGCCACCAATGAGCCCCAGGTCGTTGAGGCTAAGGTAGTCAAGGCTGCAAAGGAGCCCACCTTCAACGCCGTCGCCTACATCGCCGGCCACGGCGGCCATATCGCCGTCATCGACATGAGGACGATGAAGTCGCCGACTGACATGGAAAAGGGAAGGATCGTCCTGACCGAGGCCGGCTCCGAGATGGAAGGCAAGATCGCGGGCATGAGCTTCGAGGAAGTGAAGAAGGCCGGCGGAACGCACGGACAGGCGCTGCTGGACAAGAAGGGCAAGAAGGTCCTGGTTGCTGGCACACTCAACGGTAATGTCTACAAGATCGACCTCGCCTCCGGAAAGAAGGAAGGCCCTTTTAAGGTCGGTGAGAAGTTCTGCGGGACCATCGTGGGCCCTGACGGAAAGATATACCTGGAAGATATGGCAAACGGCAAGGTCTATGTATGGGATGCCGACAAGCTCAAGACCGTTGACGAGATGCCGGTGGGCAAGGCTGTCTGCGGTATTCAGTGGACCAAGAATAATGAGAAGGCCTACATAACCGACATGCCGACAGGTACGGTGTACGTCTATGACTGGAAGACGAAGAAAAAGGTCAAGGAGATCACCAGCCCGGAGATGACCTTCATCCACCAGGCGCGGCTGACCCCTGACAAGAAATATCTGTGGGTATCGGCTCCCAACGAGTTCGACCCCGGCCTGAAGCCAGGGACCCACAAGAGCCAGGTTATTGTTATCGACACCAAGACGGATGAGATCGTGAAGCGGATCGTGCTTCCCGACAACGTCAGGCCGCACGACTTCGCCTTTACCAAAGACGGCAAGTATGCCTTCCTCTCGTCCCGCACTTACGGCGACGACAGCACCCTCAACGTGGTGGATATGAAGAGCCTCAATATCGTCAGGAGCGTCTCTGCATGCGCTTCCTGCCATAAAGAGGCGGGCATCACGGTGAAGGTTGACAAGGGATCGCCGCTTCTCTGCGGTATCGAAGTCGACTGGAGCCCTTCAAAGAAGAAGTAACAAAGGAGTCTCGAGGCGCTGGGCCGGGTCGCATGACCCGGCCTTTTTTTGCCCGGCTCATCATGCCTTGCAGCACATGATTAGACAATCACCCGAAACCGTACTTATAATTAAAGAATGACAAAGATCGGAATCCCGGGACTCGCATTCAGGAACCTGAGACGCAAGGTCGTCCGCACGGTCATCCTCCTCTTCACGGTGGCGGTCGTTACCGGCACGCTGCTTGGGGCGACTGCCTTCATAACCGGCATGCAGAATGCCCTGAAGATCGGCACCTATCGCCTCGGTGCCGATGTCCTTGTAGTCCCGGAAAAGAACGAGGCACAGGCAAAATCAGCCCTCCTTGCGGGAGAGCCGACGAGTTTCTACATGGACCGCGGGGTCGTCGAGAAGGTGAAGCACGTGGAAGGGGTGAAGAGGGCCTCGCCCCAGCTTTTTCTGAAACCGACGTCATTCACCTGCTGCTATAATGTAGACGCATTCCTCGTCGCCTTTGACCCTGCTTCTGACTTCACCATATCTCCCTGGCTCGAAAAACGGCTGAAGAAGCCCCTTGCCGACAGCGAGGTGATCGTCGGCAGCAGCCTGCCGGTCGTCGCGGGGGACACCCTTCCCTTCTTCGGCACCCCCTTCACCGTGGCCGGCACGATGGAGCCGACGGGGATGAAGTTTTTCGACCAGTCCGTCTTCATGACCATGAACTCCGCATATCTGATGGCTGAAAACTCAAAGACAAAATCCATGCAGTCCCTTGAGCTCGAAAGAGACAGGATATCTGCGGTCCTGGTGCAGGTACGGGAGGGCTTTACCCCCCAGCGCATTGCGATCAGGATCGAGCACGACGTGGAGGGGGTGAAGGCGATCGCCTCCGATGAGGTGATCAGCACGGTCAGGCGGCAGCTCTCAGGACTTCTCAAGGGCATCATCGGCATCAGCGCGATAGTCTGGATTCTCGCACTCCTCATGATGGGCTTTGCCTTTTACATGATCGTCAACGAACGACAGAGAGAGTTGGGCCTGCTGCGCGCGATGGGGGCCAAGCGCCGCCAGATCTTCGGTCTCATCATGACCGAGGCGGTCTTCCTTTCATTCGCAGGCGGAATAGTCGGTATTGCCGTGGGTTCCGGTCTTCTCTATTTCTTTAAGGGCATCATCATCAGGGAGCTGAAATTGCCGTATCTGCTCCCCTCGTATGGTGTCCTGTTTGAGCTTGTCGTCGGCTCGCTGCTCTTTGCGATGATCACCGGCATTCTCTCCTCCCTGCTTCCCGCGGCAGGGGCGAGCAGGATGGACCCCTATGAGGCTGTCAGGAAGGGAGAATAGAAGCACCTATGAAAAAGAATAGACTGATGCGTCTGGCCATGCGCGCCACTTTTGTCTTGATGGTCCCCGGCATTATGTTTGCCGCCTCCTGCTCAAGGGAGGAGCCGCCGAAGCCGAGGGCCGTCGAGGCGGTCAATCCCTATTCAGCGGACTCGGTCTACCAGGAACTCCAAAAGAAGCTGAAGGACAATCCGAATGATGCTGATGCGCTCTATCACCTTGCGGACCTGTACGACCGCAACGCCCAGTACAGCGAGGCGATCGAGACGTACAAGAAGGTCGTCACGCTCAGGCCGGATATGGGGTATGCCTATTTCAAGATGGGGACGGCATATGACCGTCTCGACAAGGCCGCGGAGGCGGTGGCTGAATTCAGGAAGGCCGCCAGGCACCTGCCGAACCATCCGGTCCTGTACAACAACATGGGGATAGCATACGGCAAACTCGGCAAGTCCAGGGACGAGATACAGTCGTTGAAGAAGGCGATTCAATTGAGGCCGACCTATTCGGCGGCACGGTACAACCTGGGGATGACCTACCTCAGGATTGGGGACAGGAAGGCAGCCATGAAGGAGTATGAGGCCCTTGATCGTTTCGACAGCGGGACAGCCGCTGCTCTCAAGAAAGAGATCGACAAGGCATCCTGAGGACACGAAAGACTATGCTGCTCGAAGTAAACAACGTAACCAAGCAATACGACATCGACGGCCAGATACTCAAGGCGGTTGACGCCGTCTCCCTGACCGCTGATAAGGCAGAGATGCTGTCTGTCGTCGGCCACTCCGGCTCCGGCAAGACGACGCTCCTCAGCCTGATGGGAGGCCTTACCCGGCCCGACACCGGCACGGTGATCATCGACGGCATTGACCTGTGGGCACTTAGGGACAATCAACGGTCTGAACTGAGGAACAGGCGCATGAGCTTCATCTACCAGTTTTCGAGTCTCATCCCCACCCTCACGGCGATCGAGAACATCATCCTGCCCACTGCCTTCGGGACCTTCGGTGCAGACAGGGAGGAATACGCGAAGGAACTCCTTGGCATCGTAGGACTGGCGGACAAGGCGCGGGCCTATCCGTCCCATCTTTCCGGAGGACAGCAGCGCAGGATAGCGATAGCGAGGGCATTCATCAACGACCCGGAGATCGTGCTGGCTGATGAGCCCACCGGAGACCTCGATGAACAGTCAGAGGCGGAGATCATACGCCTTTTTCACCGCATGAACAGGGAAAAGGCGGTCACCTTCATCATCGTTACGCACAACCGGGAGATCGCCGGCCAGACTGCGCGTCAGCTGCGCATGACCAACGGCGTACTCGGCAGCTCAGGAGTTAACAGCAGCTTAATGAAAAAATAGACAAATTGCGGCCATCAAGAAGGTGTAAAAAGAATCGTTGACACTATCTTAACTTATCAAAAAGCAGCTATTCCGAGGCTGTAGACTTTCCTTTCTTATAGTGCGTTAGAAGCTCATTCACTTCTGAAAATCGCGAGGTCTTAGCTTCCTCACAAAAGTTATTTAGACGAACGATTCTGAGGAAATCATTTTTTTGAGCAGTTGTTAATGACTCAAACTCATCGGCCCACTTAGACGCGCCGTTATTCTTAAAATCTTCTCTATAGATTATGTACTTATCCGGCATGATGAGCAAACATAGCCGAAATGACAATCTCTGAAGACGGTTTCTTCATACCAATTCAGCATATATAGAGATGCCCACTATGACCTTTTAAATGTATGTATATCAATTGTGATACAATAGAGCTATCAAAAGGAGGTGTCACATGGCAAAGACGGCAATGATAACGACACGGATTGACCCCGCTTTGAAGAGCGATGCCGAAAAGGTGTTGCACAAACTGGGGATCAGCACGACAGAGGCGATAAATCTGTTTTTGTCTCAGGTGAGGCTCCGCAAGGGATTGCCTTTTGATGTAAAGATTCCCAACAAGTCCACCCTTAAGGCGATGACGGACGCCGAAGAGGGGCGGAATCTTATTGAGTCAGAAGACGCCGAGGATATGTTCAGGAAGCTGGGCATATAAGGATGCCGAAACCCCGGTATACCCGACAATTCAAGAAAGACATAAAGAAGATACAGATGTCGGGCAATAAGGACATGGAAAAACTTAAGAGCGTCGTGAGGAAGCTCGCGGACGGCGAGCCGCTTGGCAGCAATTACCTCGATCATCCACTTGCAGGCAGTCTGAAAGGACACAGGGACTGCCATATAGAGCCTGACTGGATTGCTTTATCGGATAGATAAAGAGACACAAGCTATTACCTTTGTCCGCACCGGCAGTCATTCAGATCTGTTTGGATAGGAAGTTCATCATCGGATAGCGCTCGAGACACCCCCGGCCCTGCACCCAACCGGAAGAAAACCCTATCCGTACATCTCCTGTACCTCATCCGTATAGGAGCCGTCCGGCTTATAGATAAACAGAGGCCGGTCCACCTTCATACCGGACTGTCCGTCCTTGACCGCCTCGATCAACACCATCTTCGATACGGAATCCGGATCATTATGAACAAAGCGCACCTTCTTCGGCTCAAGCCTGTTCCGCCGCAGGGTATCCATCGTCTCCGGGAGACGCTCCGGGTGATAGATCATGAAGAACCTGCCCTTTTCCTTTAGCAGGTATGAGGCAGCCCCCGCAAGGTCCGGGAGCGTCATCTTCATCTCATGGCGGGCGATCTGCCGTTCCTGTCCGATGCTGAGGCGCCCGGTAGCGGGTTTTCTGAAGGGCGGGTTGGAAACAATCACATCAAGGGAAATGGGACTCAGGACGCTCCTGATCTCCGTAATATCAGCCATCACCGCGGTCACCCGCTCTTCGAGTCCGTTGATCAAGATATTCCGCTGCGCGAGGCTGAAGAGGGACTCCTGGAGTTCGATAAGCAGCACGTGGGCTGACGCATACTTCCGTGCGAGGAGCAGCCCGATAATGCCCGAGCCTGTCCCCAGATCAGCGATGCCGCGCGCGTGGCGCAGGTGAACAAAGGAATAGAGCAGGAGGGCGTCTACGGAAAAACGGTACCCGTCGACGTACTGGTATACCCTGACGCCCCTCAGGCCGTCGAGGGTCGTCTCCCTGTCATCCCTCCCGGGCATTAATCCCCTCGACAATGGCGGGCAGCCCATCCATGCGATCGATGAGATAATCGGCGCTGCTCAGCGACTGCTTCTCCCGGTAGCCGTAGGAGACCGCGATCGTCCTGACTCCCGCCGCCTTGCCTGCCTGGATGTCGTAGATGCTGTCTCCGACCATGAGCGCCTCGCGGGGAGGGAGGGCGAGTCTGTCCATGATCGCCAGGAGCGGCTTCGGAGACGGCTTCTTTTCCTCGACACTGTCGCTGCCGAGGATGATCTCGAAGTACCCGACAAGACCGAGAATCTCCAGCACCCTGCGGGACAGGGCCTCTCTCTTGTTCGAGATGACCGCCTTCCTGCAGGCCGCAAGCCTCTGCAGGGTCTCCGCCACGCCGGGATATGCAACGGTAAAATCAGCGAGATGGGCTGAATAGAATTCCAGAAACCGTATGAGGACCTCCGGCATGATAGCGGCACGGCCCGGTCCCAGGAGTTTCTGCATCAGGTTCGTCAGCCCGCCGCCGACCATGCCCACGGTCTTTTCGACCGTGAGGGCCTCGATGCCGTACGGCTCGATCGCATAGTTGAGTGCGTTGTTTATGTCACGCGCCGAATCAACCAGCGTGCCGTCGAGATCGAACATGATGAGTTTGATCATGCGTTTTGGGGATAACTACTGCGGGCAGTAAAGACGGACAGATGGAAGGATCACGACAGCTTCTTTTTGACCAGTTCATTGAGGATCTGCGGGTTTGCCTTGCCCCTGGTCGCCTTCATCACCTGGCCGACGAAGAAGCCGAGGAGCTTCTCTTCCCCTGCCTTATACCGCTCGACCTCTTTCGGGCTCTTCGCGATGATATCGTCCACCGCCTGCTCTATCGCCGATTCGTCCGTGATCTGGACCAGCCCCTTCTCCTTCACGATGGCAGGCGCATCCTTGCCGGTGCGGTACATTTCTTCGAAGACTGTCTTTGCGATCTTGCCGCTGATCGTCCCATTATCCATAAGCTTGAGCATCTCCGCCACCTGCTTTGGCTGTATGAGACATTCTCCGATCGCCTTGTTCTCTTCGTTGAGATACCGCATCAGTTCACCCATCATCCAGTTGGCTGCCGCCTTCGGCCGGCCGCCCTGTCTTACCACCTCTTCAAACCATTCGGCAACCGCCTTTTCCTCGGTTAGCTGGGAGGCGTCGTCTACGGACAGACCATACTTGCTGAGGAACCGCGCCTGCTTCGCATCAGGGAGTTCCGGCAGGGACGCCCTGATGCCCTCCACCCATGCGGGGTCAACAACGATCGGCACCAGGTCGGGTTCAGGGAAATACCGGTAGTCGTGTGCCTCCTCCTTGGAGCGCATCGATTCGGTCACGCCCCGCGAGGAATCCCAGAGTCTCGTCTCCTGGACAACGCTTCCGCCCTCTTCCAGCACCCGTATCTGACGCCTGATCTCATACTCTATCGCCTTCTCCACGAACCGGAAGGAGTTGATATTCTTGATCTCAGCCCTGGTGCCGAACTCCTTCTGCCCGCCGGGACGGACCGAAACATTGGCATCGCACCGCAGGGACCCCTGCTCCATGTTGCCGTCGCAGACGCCGAGATACCGCAGGAGCGCACGGAGCCTCTTCATATACTCGGCCGCCTCCTGCGGGGACCGGATGTCCGGCTCAGAGACGATCTCCATCAGCGGCACCCCTGCCCTGTTCAGATCAACAAGGCTGTACGCGCCGGCGCCCTCATGGATGTTCTTGCCGGCGTCTTCCTCCATGTGTATCCTCGTGATGCCGATGCGCTTTGACTCGCCCTCCACCATGATATCGACATGACCGTGCTCGCAGATGGGGAGTTCGTACTGACTGATCTGGTAGCCCTTCGGCAGGTCGGGGTAAAAATAGTTCTTCCGGGCGAACCGGCTGTATGGAGAGATCGTGCAGTGCGTCGCCAGGCCGGTGCGCACCGCGAATTCGAGCGCCTTCCTGTTCAGCACCGGCAGCACGCCCGGCATGCCGATACAAATCTGGCATGTCTGGGAATTCGGCTCCCTGCCGAACCTCGTCGAGCAGCCGCAGAATATCTTCGTATCGGTCAGCATCTGCGCATGCACCTCAAGACCGATGACCGCTTCGTACGTCATGTGTTGAAACCTTTCAGTTGCATAATTATCGCGAGAAGAGGACTGTCATTGCGATCTATTTTACTTTTTGTCCACCGCAAGGTCAAACAACGCCGGTCGGCAGCAAGAGACGCAACCCCTGAAAAATGGTGCGTTCTTCTTTGCGTGCAGCAAGTGGCGGCAGGGCCCAAATGGTGATAAGATGGTGTATCAGGTATGAGGCTGGGTCGATGCATATCGGGAAAGGGGGAAGTGCATGACAAAAGAGTTCAAAGAATTCATCTTGAGGGGAAATGTCGTTGACATGGCGGTCGGCATCATCATCGGGGCGGCCTTCGGTTCCATCATCACGTCACTCGTGGGGGATATCATTATGCCTCCGGTCGGACTGCTCCTGGGGAATGTCGATTTCAGCAACCTCTTTGCCGTCCTGAAAGAGGGCAAGGCGGCCGGCCCCTATGATTCCGTGGCTGCGGCAAAGGCCGCCGGGGCCGTGACTCTCAACTTTGGAGTGTTTATTAACACGATTATCAGCTTCCTGATCGTCGCCTTTTCGGTCTTTCTGCTCGTCCGCAGCATCAACCGTCTCAGGAGACAGCAGGAAGCAGCGCCAGCAGTGCCGACAACAAAGGAGTGCCCCTTCTGCCTGTCAGTCATTCCGCTTAAGGCGGTCCGCTGCGGTCACTGCACCTCGGAACTGAAAGTGAACTGAGAACGGGCAAAACCCAAAACAGGATGAACGCGAATAGTACATCAATCAACCATTCAGCAAGGAGATAGGACTATGAAAAGGGCATTCATTCTTATTCTGGTCGTGATCTTTTTCTCAAGCCCCGCATATGCCGGATTGGTCGACGACGTGATGAAAGGGGTCGGCGGTGCGCAAAAAGGGGGGGCCGATGAGGGTACAACCGCCTCCGGCCTCAAGGAGGCACTCTCCATCGGCACGGAAAACGCGGTCAGGAACGTATCCCGTCTGGACGGCTATTTCGGGAACCAGGCGATTAAGATACTGATGCCCGGCAATATTCAGAAGGTGGCTGATGTGCTCGGCAAGGTGGGGTACCAGAAACAGGTGGATGATTTTGTGCTCAGCATGAACAGAGCGGCTGAAAAGGCGGCGCCGAAGGCCACCACCTTTTTTGTCGATGCGATCAGGGAGATGACCTTTGAAGACGCAAAAAAGATCCTCGGCGGGGGAGATACCGCGGCGACGGAGTTCTTTAAGGACAAGACCCATGACAAGCTCTACGCCGCATTCAAGCCCGTTGTCTCATCGAGCGTAAACGAGGTCGGAGCCACGCGTTCATACAAAGAGATGATGGGGAAGTATGAATCCCTGCCGTTTATGGATAAGAAATCCCTGGATCTCGATCATTATGTAACCAACAAGGCGCTGGACGGCCTCTTCTACATGGTCGGCCAGGAGGAAAAGAAGATCAGGACCGACCCTGCCGCACGGGTCACGGACCTGCTCAAGACTGTTTTCGGAAAGTAGGGGGCCTGGCAATGGATCTGATGAAAGTGGCCCGGGAAAAGCCGCGTCTGAAGAAGATCTTCCTTGGGGCGATCATATTCCTCGTCCTCTTCAGCATCGCGGGGTTTTTCGTCGCCCCCCCTATCCTGAAATCCGTTCTCACGACGAAGCTTTCGGAGAGACTCCACCGCCAGGTAACGATCCAGAAGATCAGGGTAAATCCATTCATGCTCTCCCTCGATGTGAAAGGGGTCCTCGTCAAAGACCGTGAGAATAAGGGGACGTTCGCATCCTTCGATGAGCTCTATATAAACCTCCAGACCGCCTCAATCTGGAGAAGGGGGCTGATCCTCAAGGAGATAAAGATCGACAGGCCCTATGCAAATGTCATCCGGAATGAAGACGGCACCTACAATTTTTCAGACCTGCTGGAAGAAGAAACGCCCAAGGCAAAGCCTGCGACCAGGCCCCTGAGATTTTCCCTGAACAATATCCAGATAATAAACGGCAGCGCCGATTTTCTGGACGGGCCGAAGCAGACGAGGCATAAGGCGCGGGATGTTGTCATCAGGATCCCGTTCCTGTCAAACCTGCCGTACTTTGTCAACACCTTTGTGCAGCCGCTCCTGGAGGCAAAGGTCAACGACACCCTCATCTCTTTCAAGGGAAAGACAAAGCCGTTCACCGATTCTCTTGAGACATCCTTTGACGTGAACGTGAAGGACTTCAACATCCCCTATTATCTGGCATATGTCCCCTTTCCGATGAACTTCAGACTCCTCTCGGGATATGTTGATACAGATGTGGTGGTCGCATACACCCAGTACAAACAGAAGGCCCCCACCCTCTCCCTTACGGGAAACATCGCCATCAAACAGATAAAGGTAACGGACGCCAGGAACAACCCCGTGCTGAACATGCCGCTCACGGATATCTCCATCGCATCGTCTGATCTGATTTCCGCGAAGGCACATTTTTCCCGGATCTTCCTCCAGTCGCCTGAAATCGTCCTGGTGAGAGAGAAGACGGGGAAAATAAATGTAGAGGCGCTCATCCCGCAGGGCCCTTCGGAAAAGAAGGAGGCCTCAAAGGCCCCGGCGATAGATGCGGATGAGATCAAGATGGCCGGGGGGAGGATTTCCTATTCCGATTTTCTGAAGACAGGCACCTTCAAGACCATGATAGAAGCGATCGATCTGAATATAGGTCATTTCAGCAACAGTCCTGACAGGAAGAGCGCCATAGACCTGTCGCTCAAGACCGAGGCCAAGGAGGCCCTGAAACTCTCCGGGGATTTCTCCGTAGAGCCGATGAAGGCGGAAGGGAGCGTCGAGATAAGGGGAGTGCCGGTCAGGAAATATTCTCCCTACTTCAGCGACGCGGTGCTCTTCGATATAGAAGATGCGCAACTCGATCTGCAGACAAGGTACAGCTTCTCCAAGACCGGGGAAGAGCCCGAGCTCAAACTCCTGGGAATGTCCGCCGGCCTTCACTCCCTGAGGCTGAAAAAGAGGGATGACAAGGATGATTTTCTCAGGATACCCGTAATTGCGATAAAGGAAACGGATATCGATGTCTCGAAGAGGGACCTCGTTGTCGGGAACTTTCTTACGCAAAAGGGCATGATCTCCGTTAAGCGCTTCAAGGACGGAACTCTGAACGTTGACGGCCTGACTCCACCCGCTCCGCCAAGGGCGGAAAAGGCTCCGGCCGGGAAAAAAGGACAAATCGATAAACCGTGGCAGGTCACGGTAAAGAACATGGCGGTCGAAGGGTATGGCGTGACGGTTGAGGATATGGTGCCTTCCCTGCCGGTTACCACCACCGTTGATCAGATCAGGGTTACCGGCACCAATATCTCGACAGCAAAGAACAAGAAAGGCAACGCCTCTCTTTCGCTGTTCCTGAACAAGAAGGGCTCTCTCACGACCAAAGGAACGCTCAGCATCGACCCTCTTTCCGCGAATCTGAAGGTCTCCGCAAAGAGCATGGACATCGTCCCCTTCCAGCCGTACTTCACGGACAGGGTCAAGATCATCCTGACCGGGGGCCTTATATCGGCCAACGGCGACCTTGCCCTGTCATATGCAAAGGATACCGGTCCAGCCATCGCGTATACCGGGGATGCGTCCCTCACCAATTTCCTGTCTCTCGATAAAACTAATGCAGAGGAGTTCCTGAAGTGGGATTCCCTCCATTTCGACGGCATAGACGCGCGATACAATCCGACCCTCCTTACCATCAGGGAGATAGCGCTGAGTGATTTTTATTCGCGACTGATCATCAACGCCGACGGCTCACTTAATGTGCAGGGGATCGTGGAAGAGGAGGCTCCGGCGCAGGCAGGTCAGGAGCCTGCCAAGCCTTCGGAACCAGCTAAAGCGGACAGTAAGCCGACCCCGGCAAAGATGGTAAAGATCGCGACCGTCACCCTCCAGGGAGGCACGATCAATTTTTCGGACAGGCATATACAGCCGAGTTATACCGCGAACCTGATCGAGATAGGAGGAAGGGTATCCGGACTCACCTCGGAGGAAGACAAGTTCGGCGATCTCGATCTCAGGGGAAAGCTCGACAACTATGCCCCTCTCGAGATCACGGGAAAGATAAACCCGTTGAAAAAAGACCTCTACGTCGACCTGAAGGTAGATTTCAAGGACATGGACCTGAGCCCCATGACCCCCTATTCCGGCAGGTACATGGGCTATACCATCCAGAAGGGCAAGCTCACACTCAACCTCCAATACCTGATCGTCAAGAAGAAGCTCGACTCCCAAAACACGTTATTCCTCGACCAGTTCACCCTCGGAGATAAGGTGGAGAGCCCGGATGCGACGAAGCTGCCGGTGAAGCTCGCGATAGCGCTCCTGAAAAACAGGAAGGGTGAGATCAAGCTCGATATCCCCGTGACAGGTCAGATCGACGACCCCAAGTTCAGCATCGGCAGGATCGTGCTCAAGATCATTGTAAACCTGCTGGTCAAGGCCGCAACCTCCCCTTTTGCGCTCCTCGGCGCTCTCTTCGGCGGTGGAGGGGAGGAACTCAGCTACATCGATTTCGCCTATGGCAGTGCGGCGATAGGCGAAGACGGCGACAAGAAGATCGACAAGCTGGTCAAGGCGCTCTATGACAGGCCTTCCCTGAAACTCGACATGGAAGGATACGTTGATGTCGAAAAAGACAGGCAGGGGCTGCGGGATTATCTCTTTAACAAGAAGATAAAGGCCCAGAAACTAAAGGACATCGTTAATAAAGGCCTCCCGGCCGTTCCCGTTGATGAGGTGAAGATCGAGAAAGAGGAATATCCGAAATACCTGAAGATGGCCTATAAACAGGAAAAATTCCCAAAGCCGAGGAACATCATAGGGATCGCAAAAGACCTGCCTCCGGCTGAGATGGAAAAGCTGATGCTCACCCATATCGAGGTGAAAGACGATGACCTGAGACAGCTCGCCCATGAACGCGCATCAACAGTGCGGGAGCACATACTGAAGACGAAGCAGGTCGAACCGGACCGGATATTCCTGATAGAGCCGAAATCGCTCTCACCCGAGAAGAAAGAGAAGATGAAGGACAGCCGCGTTGACTTTAAACTGAAATAGACGGCGGATATGTATCTACAGCGCGGGTCTTCTCTTGTGCCAGTCCGTTGACTGTTCATAGGCGTAGGCCGCCTGCAGCAGGGTCCCCTCGTCAAAATGCCTGCCGATGAGCTGAAGCCCTATGGGAAGGTTCCCTGAGGTGAAACCGCAGGGAACCGAAATCGCCGGCACCCCCGCCAGATTCACGGAGATGGTGAAGATGTCCGCCAGATACATCTGAAGGGGGTCGTCTGTCTTTTCCCCGATTTTGAAAGCAGCTGTCGGTGAAGTGGGCGTGACGAGGATATCGACGTCAGCCAGCGCCCTTTCGAAGTCATTTTTGATAAGGGTCCTCACCTGCTGGGCCTTCTTGTAGTAGGCGTCGTAGTATCCGGATGAAAGCGCGTAGGTGCCGAGCATGATCCGCAGTTTTACCTCCGGTCCGAAGCCCTCCGCACGAGACCGCATATACATATCCATGAGGTCCTTGCCGCCTGTCCTGAAGCCGTACTTGACCCCATCATACCGCGCAAGGTTCGAACTCGCCTCCGAGGTGCAGAGGATGTAATAGGCGGCGACGGCATACCCGGTATGCGGCAGCGAGACCTCTACGGGCACCGCGCCGAGACCTTCCATCCGGCGGACCGCCTCCCTTACCGCGGCATCCACCTCAGGGTCCATGCCTTCGATGAAGTACTCCTTCGGAATGCCGATCCTCATCCCCTTTATCTCCCTTCCTACAAAGGAGCTGAAGTCTGGCACCTCCACGGGCGCTGACGTAGAATCAAGGGGGTCCCGGCCGCTGATCGCATTCAGCAGCAGGCCGCAGTCACCAACATTCTTGGTTATCGGGCCGATCTGATCCAGAGATGAGGCGAAGGCAACGAGGCCGTAGCGAGATACGCGCCCGTACGTCGGCTTCATACCGACAACTCCACAGAGGGCGGCAGGCTGGCGTATCGAGCCCCCGGTATCAGAACCGAGAGCAGCGATGCACTCGTCAGCAGCAACCGCAGCAGCCGAGCCGCCGCTTGACCCCCCGGGAATCCGTTGAGTGTCCCACGGATTTCTCGTCACCTGGATGCCGGAGTTTTCGGTGGACGAGCCCATGGCGAACTCGTCCAGATTCGTCTTGCCGGTGAGAACATAGCCGGCTTCGAGCAGCCTATTCGTCACCGTACTCTCATAGGGAGGGATGAAGTTGCTCAGGATCTTCGAGGAACAGGTGGTCCGTATCCCCCTGGTGCACATGTTGTCCTTGATCGCAATCGGGATGCCTGACAGCGGTCCCGCAACTCCCGCCTTCCTGTCGCGGTCGGCCTTCTCCGCCATCTTCATCGCCTCTTCAGGCGAGCGTGTCACATAGGCCGTGATACGATCTTCAACGCTGTCGATCCTCTCATGGACCGACTTGATCACTTCGGAGGCGGTCGCCTCGCCCTTGCGCATCATGCCGAGCAGTTCCTGAACACCGAGCCGGTAAAGCCCCAAGGATATCCTCCGTGAAAATAAAAAGATTTTTGAGTTTAGCACCCGAACTTCAGAGTTTGCAAGGGAAGGAGCTACCGCTTCTTGTTGAAATCGACCTTAACGACCTTGCCGTCTTTCGAACCGGCATCGACCCGGGCCTGGTCAGGTCTGTCCCCTGCGGAGTTCTTCACCCGCGGCTCCGCGGGAGGCGTGACCGAAAACTGCGCGGCAAGCTCCGGGGAAAAAACAGAGAGTACCTCTTCGACAGGGATGTAACACTTCTCGGTGTTCGCACCGAAGACCAGGCGCGCTGATATCGCCTCGTCACCCCATTCGAAATTCATCCTCTTGTTGAAGACGAGGATGATTCCCTTTTCCTTCTCCTCGGGAAGAAAACCCCTGTTGCCGATGATCACATCCTCCGCATGATTAACGAGGATAAAGACCCTGCCCGCAAGGTCGAGCATTTCGAAGAAGATCTGTCTCTTGAGGTCGTTTATGTCAGTCGCCATCGAATCGCCGTCGCTTCTCTTCATTCCTCTTTCCGGGTATCCTGCAGAATCTCCTCGGCAGCAGCCCTGTCCTCCTGCCTGACCAGCACCTTCACCTCTCCCATCCTCCCCACGTTGACCGGATAGGGCGACACCTTCGAGGAACGGAGCACGGTTTCGATGCCGGCGCTTTCGAGGACGTCCTTCATCATCTCCGCCTCGAGGCCATCGTAGGTCACTATCAGGATTACCCAGCCGGATGAATCATCCATACTTAAGCATAAAATATACAGACCCTCCTGTCAAAGAAGTCGTTGCGCCGCTCAGACGGTGAGAACGATCTTTCCGTATGCGGATGACCCCATGATGTCGTGGTGGCTGCGGGCGGCCTCCGCCAGAGGAAGCTCTTTGCCGATGACGGGACGGAGGGTCCCGCTTTCAAGACCGGCATCGATCAGGGCAAATGCACGGTACAGTTCACTTTCGGACGCATTCAGGATCACCATGCCGAGGATCGCGGCATCCCGGCCCATGATATCGCGCGGATTGATTTCCGTCGTCCCCCTGCTGCCGACGACGACGATGCGTCCGCTGCGCGCAATCATACGGAGATCCTTGCCGAGGTTGACGTTCCCGAGCATCTCGATAATCACGTCAACGCCCCGCCCTTCCGTCACCTCGAGAATCCTGTCAGCGTAGTCCGGGGCACGATGATCAAAAACATGATGGCAACCCTGCTCCTTCACCAGTCGTCTTCCCTTTTCCGTGCCTCCCGTGCCGATCACGACCATCCCCGCGGCGCGTGCCATCTGGACCGCTGCAATGCCGACTCCTCCGGTTGCGCCGTGGACGAGCACGGTTTCACCCGGGCTCACCTTCGCGCGGCCGAACAGGGCATGACACGCAGCCCCGTAAGGTACGCCTACCCCGGCGCCCTGTTGGAAAGATACCATGGCAGGAAGGGGATGGACCTGCGATTCAAGGCAGAGGGCCTTTTCGGCGTATGATCCGCGCAGGGTCCGCGAGACATACACGCGGTCGCCTGCGGAAAACTTCTTGACGCCCCTGCCTGTTGCCTCCACGATCCCGGAGCCGTCCATCCCGGGGATATACGGAAGCTCAGGCTTCAGCGGATACGTCCCTGTCCGAACGTAGGTGTCAACCGGGTTGACCCCGGCCGCCTTCATCGCGATCAGCACCTGCCCATCAGCCGGGACAGGGGCCACCACCTCTTCCACTCGCATCACCTCGGGCTCGCCGAATTCTCTTATAACGATCGCCTTCATGTTATCCTTCCGTGCCTATGAAGTATTCCTGCTCTATCTATCGCCATGGTAGCCCCTTTTCGGAGCGCGCGCAAGAGGAAGGAGGAGAGGTGCTGGTTAGATAACCCGTGGGGACGCACTTCTGGTTTATCCGTCATTTCTTTGTGAAGTCTGGTTCTTGACCTTCCTCAGAGGTGCTTGTGGGATCATGCCGGCCGGAATGTCATTTAGCTGAGACCCAATTCCGGAAATTTATACTGAATTATCTTCACTCGAAAATGCGCAGGCATATCGGTTGCGTCAGTTGAAAACGCTGATTGCAGAACTGAACTTTGCGCCAGAATAAGGACGATCCTTAAAGGTTGTTGAATTCCTCGACTGTAAGTCCCGCCTGCTTAACCAGCTTTTTCAATATTCCTGGCCCCAGTTCTTCATGTTGGGGGACTGACAAAGTCCATTGGTAGCCAGGCTTGGTGAGCATCACGTGAGAACCCTTCTGTCTTGCAACAGACCACCCGGCGCGCTGGAACTTAAGAACAGCCTCGGAGCCTGATACCAGTCTCAGGCCGGGGCTCATCAGACAGTGACTTCTACAAGATCAGCGGCTTCGGCGTCCGACTTGGACTCCATTACCTCAAGCCAACCCTCTATCGCCTCTTTGATGTTTGCCAGGGCCTCTTCTCGCGTCTTTCCTTGCGAAAGACAGCCCGGAAGGGCCGGGACTTCGGCCACAAAATATCCGCCCTCATCCTGTTCGACGACAACATGCAGCTTCATACTATAGCCCCCTGTGTCTGATTATAGCACATGCGCCCATGAGCCATAAGAATGTCAGGTCCCTCAGAAAATCCTACTGTGAACGCCTCTCTTCATGATGGAGAA
The DNA here is from genome assembly GCA_021825365.1 of Nitrospirota bacterium. GTDB lineage: Bacteria > Nitrospirota > Thermodesulfovibrionia > Thermodesulfovibrionales > UBA6898 > JAKAGF01. Next base: position 221,803 of record JAKAHR010000001.1, read on the forward strand.
GCTGCCTATTATCGAGACTCACGGTCTCTTCTTCAGCCTTCAGGTTGGTTTGGAGACGTTCCCCTTGGGTGGAACCACCTTTACGCCACCGGATGCGCCGAGATATGCCGAACCCACTCCTCCCGTACCGATCACCTGCCCTGACCGGACGCCCGAAGACTGAGAGGGCTTTACCTTCTGTCTGCCCGCCTCGAGGGCCTGCTGTCTTTTTTCCTGCTTAAGCTCCGCATCTTTCTTCTTCTCCCAAAGCTGCATGTCCTCTTCCTTCTTCGCGACGCTCTGTGCATCGAGCATGGAAGGACCATCGTAGCCGGAGAGGTCATCATCCGTGAATACCTTCGGCTCAGCGGCAATAATGATTTGAACAGGAAGAAAGGAAGGAACTATCAGGACTGCAACAAAAAGGAACAGCCGACACTGAAAAGAAAGAAACTCAGTCATTTGCAGATCCCCGATACCCTTTCCATGACTATACTGTCGGTAAGACGAAAATATCATACGAAATCGCGGCAACAAAGGGCAACAAAAAAAGAAGCCTGGCCCTTGCCTAATCCGCAACTCTTTTTGTAAGATGTATGGGCCGCGATACCTGCAGCGGTATCCGACCACGAATCAGACCGGTTGATTCATGCCAATCCACATTCACGGAGGCTACTGGTGACAAAGAAGACCATCGATCAACTCTCCATAGACACGATCAGGATGCTTGCAGCCGACGCGGTGCAGCAGGCCAACTCAGGGCACCCCGGCATGCCGATGGGCGATGCGGCCATGGCGTATGTGCTCTGGTCAAAGTACCTCAGGCACAACCCCAAAAACCCTGCCTGGCAGAACCGCGACCGGTTCGTCCTTTCCGCAGGCCACGGCTCGGCTCTCCTCTACAGCCTCCTCCACCTGACCGGCCACGATATCTCCCTCGATGACATAAAGGACTTCAGGCAGTGGGAGAGCAAGACCCCCGGCCATCCTGAATATTGCCTGCCCTGCGGCATAGAGACGACGACCGGGCCCCTCGGCCAGGGCTTTGCAACGGGCGTCGGCATGGCGATGGCCGAACGCCATCTCAGCGGCATGTTCAACAGGCCCGGCTTTCGCCTCGTCGACTACAACATCTACGGCATCGTTAGCGACGGCGACCTGATGGAGGGCGTGGCATCCGAGGCGGCCTCACTCGCCGGCCACCTGAAGCTCGGCAAGATCGTTTACCTGTACTCTGACAACAAGATCACCATCGAAGGCTCAACGGACCTCTCCTTCACCGAGGACGTTGCAAAGCGGTTTACCGCCTACGGATGGCAGGTCCTGCGTGCCGGCGGCAATGACGTCAAGGCGATCAACGCAGCCATCAGCAAGGCCAGAAGGGAGAAGACGAGGCCTTCCCTCATTATGGTCCGTACCAACATCGGCTACGGAAGCCCGGCCCGTCAGGACTCCTGCGAGGCGCACGGCTCTCCGCTTGGAGAAGACGAACTCCTCAGGACGAAGAAGAACCTCTGCTGTCCTCCCAGAAAGTTCTGTATACCGTCCGCTGTTCTGAAACATATGCGCGCCGCGGTGAAACAGGGCAGGCTTGCCGAATCTGCGTGGGCGACCCTCCTGAAGAGATACCGGAGAAAATATCCTGACCTGGGCAAACGGTGGGACATGATGTCCTCGGGTGTTCTGCCGAAGGGCTGGGAAAAGGCCCTTCCGAAATTCAAGGCAACGGATGGGGCCGTCGCGACGAGGAGCGTCTCGGGCAAGGTGCTCAATGCCCTTGCCGAGGTTGTCCCGCAGCTGATCGGCGGATCGGCGGACCTGGCGCCTTCGAATAACACCTACCTGAAGAAGTACCCGGACTTCACGCAGAAGAAGCCGGGAAGGAACATCCACTTCGGCGTGCGCGAGCACGCGATGGGGTCTGCCATGAACGGCATGGCCTTGAGCAAGATGCTCATCCCCTACGGAGGGACCTTCCTCGTCTTTGCGGATTATATGAAGCCTGCCATCAGGCTTGCGGCCCTCATGGGTACGCATGTGGTCTACGTCTTCACCCATGATTCGATCGGCCTCGGCGAGGACGGACCGACACACCAGCCGGTAGAGCACCTCACCGCGCTGCGGGCTATGCCGAATCTGAATGTGCTCAGGCCTGCGGACGCGAATGAGACCGTTGCTTGCTGGAAGGCGGCCCTGTCCGACCGGTCGCGGCCCCATGCCCTGATCCTCTCCCGCCAGAATCTCCCTGTACTGGACAGGACGAAGTACGCCCCGGCCGACGACGCCCTCCAGGGCGCTTACATCGTCTCCGATTCGAAAGGCCTGCCCGATATCATCCTCCTCGCCTCCGGCGCTGAGGTCCATGTTGCCCTCGCCTCAGCGGATGTCCTTCGGCAGGAGGGTCGCAAGGTGCGGGTAGTCAATATGGTTTGCGCAGAACTCTTCGACCGCCAGCCCGACGCCTATAAGAGGAAAGTGCTTCCTTCTGCTGTCGAGGCGCGGCTCGCTGTCGAGGCGGGCGCGACCCTCGGCTGGCACAAATATGCAGGACTGAAGGGAGACGTGATCGGCATCGACCGGTTCGGAGCCTCTGCCCCTGCCAAGGTGCTCTTCGAGAAGTTCGGCTTTACCGTCGAAAACATCGTCCGGAGGGCAAGGAAACTCCTGAAAAGATAACACGGAAACTGCACCAAGGGCCCCGCTGGTGGGGCCCTTATTCCTCAAGCCTCTCTTCATTAAGCAATCTTAACCCCGCCACGAGCCGGAAGGCATTGTATAATAGATACATATGTCCGACCTTCAGCAGGAACTGCAGAGGCAGACGAACAGGGCCCGTTCGCGGAGGTTTCTCTATCTCTTCGTATTCCTTTGCGCACTGGTCGGAATCCCGGGCGGGTTTCTCTACTGGACGCTTTCCGACCTGCCCCGGGTAAACGCGATCGAGGAGTATGTTCCGGTTGAATCTTCCAAGGTCTATTCAGGCGACGGCACGATCCTCGCGGAGTTCTACTATGAGCGCCGAACCTTTATCCCCCATTACCTCATACCGGATCACGTCAAAAAGGCCTTCATCGCGATCGAGGACAGCCGTTTTTACAGCCATCCCGGCGTGGACCTGATCGGCATAGTCAGGGCCCTCGTCCATGACGTAAAGGCGCGCGGCATGGTCCAGGGAGGGAGCACGATCACCCAGCAGCTCGCCAAGATGCTCTTTCTCAAGCCGGAGAAATCGATCACCCGAAAGCTGAAGGAGGCGGTCATCTCCGTCCAGATCGAGAAGCGCTACACCAAGGACGAGATCATCGGCCTGTATCTCAACCAGGCATACTTCGGCACGAGGGCATTCGGCATCGAGGCCGCTGCCCAAACCTATTTCGGAAAGTCGGCTGCTGACCTGACCGTCGGCGAGGCGGCGCTCCTCGCCTCCCTGCCGAAGGCGCCCTCCCTCTACTCACCGTTCAGAAACCCGGAAAAGGCGGCTGAGCGCCGTGCGATCGTGCTTCAGGCGATGCTGCGCCAGAAGTTTATAACGAAAGAGGCCTTCGACAGGGCGAAGGCCGAAAGGCCGCCGGCCGCGCCCCACTACAGAAAATACGGCGCACCCTATTTTGTGGAACTGCTCAGGCAGCAACTGGAACACAAGTACGGACCGGAGATCTATACCTCCGGATACAGGATCTATTCCACGATCGACGCCCGGATGCAGCAGGCTGCCGAGACGGCCCTGGAAAACGGGGTAAAGAAGGTGGAGAAGCGGGTAAAGCCGGGGGTGCAGGCCGCGCTGATCGCGGTGGAGATCCGTACGGGACACATCAAGGCGATGGTGGGTGGTTTTGATTTCTGGCAGAACCAGTTCAACCGTGCCACCCAGGCGCTGCGCCAGCCCGGATCAGCCTTTAAGCCCTTTGTCTATGCAACGGCATTCGAAAACGGCATGACGCCGGAGGACGTGATAAGCGATTCACCAATCTCCTTTAAGGGGGCCCGGCCCGGGCAGATGTGGACGCCGAAGAATTATGACGGCACCTATCACGGCGCCGTAACACTCAAGACCGCCCTTGCAAAATCTCTCAATTCGGCGACCGTGAGGCTTGCGGGCAAAGTCGGCATCGACAACGTCATCGAGACTGCCAGGAAACTCGGGATAACCAGCGACCTGCAGCCCTATATGCCGCTTGCGCTCGGCGCATCCGACGTCACCCTGTCCGAGATGGTCAGGGCATATACCGCCTTTGCCACCGGCAAGAGGATGGACCTGGTCCCCTACGAGCGGATCGTCAACAGGGACGGTGTCGTTGTCGACGAGTTGTACCCTCATACCACGGACATCCTCGATGACGATGTCGTCACCGGGATGAAGGCCCTGCTTGCAGCCGTTATAAAGGAGGGCACCGGGGTGAGGGCCAGGGAACTGGGCAGGCCGGCCTTCGGCAAGACCGGAACTACCAACGATTATACGGACGCGTGGTTTATCGGATTCGATGATTCCCTTGCGGTGGGCGTCTGGGTAGGACGCGACGACCATAAACCTATCGGGAACAAGGAGACAGGGGCCGCTGCGGCACTTCCCATCTGGATCGACTTCATGAAGCAGGCTGTCCCTAATTGACAAAGGGCGGCCCTGACGGGGCCGCCCTTAACTGCTACTTCTTCTGGCCTGACGTCTCTTTCTGCTCCGGCTTCTGTCCTGCCTTCTCCGGTGCCGCCGGCTGGGCCGGCTTTTCCTGAGGCGCCTGCGCGAGGGAGTCTTTGTTGATCTCGATCTTGTAGCCCTTCTTCAGGTCCTCGACATATTTGTCGAAGGCCTCCTTCTGCCGCTCTCCGGAGAGACGCTGCACGATCATGTCCTTGACCTTGTCGAATTCCAGCACGGGACCCGTCTTCCTGTCAACGACCTTGATGATGTGGAAGCCATATCTGGACTTCACAACGCCGCTCAGTTCTCCGGGTTTAAGAGATGCCGCCGCCTGCTCGAACTCGGGCACCATGTCGCCCCGCTTGAAAAACCCGAGGTCCCCGCCGTTCTGGGCAGACCCCTTGTCAAGGGACTCCTTCTTCGCGATCTCCTCGAACTTCTCGCCCTTCTTCAGCCTCTGAAGGACCTTCTTCGCCTCATCCTCGGTCTTCACCAAGATATGGCTGGCCCGTATCTGGCTCGTCGTAGTGAACTCATCCTTGTGCTTTGCGTAGTAGTCCTTGGCATCCTGATCCGAGACCTTCGACTTGGCCATGATCTCTTTTTCGAGCAGCTCGGAGGCGAGGGTAAGCTTCTTGAAGTCCTCCACCTTCTTCGAGAACTCCGGAGTCTTATCGAATCCCTTCTTCACAGCCTCCTGGTACAGGATCTCCTTCTTTATGATCTCATCGAGGAACTTCTGCCTGCCCTGCTCGTCCTGAAAAAGCTGCTGCGCATACTCGGGAAGCCCCTTCAACTCGCGGTCGAAGTCCGCCTTGGTGATCGTTGCGCTGCCTACCTTTGCGACAAAGGGGCCGCTCTGCTGTTCGACGCCCTTCTTTGAACATGCCGCGAGCACGATCAGCAAAAGGGCTATAGCTGCAATCCTTTTCATCAGTCTCCTCCGTGTAGTCTGGAATTATTTGTTATACCACAGAGGGCTTCAAAAAATGTGATATTTTTGACATGCCTTTCTTTTTTATGATAGATTAATAAAATTCCCCGATAAGGCAATGAAGAACAAGAACTTCAACGTATCCAGGAGACTCTTCAGACAGGCAAAAGACCTTATCCCCGGCGGCGTTAACAGCCCGGTGAGGGCCTTCAAGGCAGTCGGCGGAAACCCTCTCTTTATAGACAAGGCCAAGGGCTGCAAAATCTACGACGTTGACGGCAATGCCTACGTCGATTATGTCCTGTCGTGGGGGCCGATGATCCTCGGTCATGCCCATCCCCGTATCGTCAGCGCCCTGAAGAAAGCGGTCATGCGCGGCACCAGTTTCGGAGCTCCTACCGCACTCGAGATAGAACTGGCGGAACTCGTCCTGGCAGCGTATCCGTCGATGGACAGGGTCCGCATGGTGAACTCCGGCACCGAGGCGACGATGAGCGCCATCCGTGTGGCACGGGGCTACACCGGCAGGGACAAGATCATAAAATTCGAGGGCTGCTACCATGGCCATGCGGACGGGCTGCTGGTCAAGGCGGGCTCGGGTGCGATGACCTTCGGCCTGCCCGACAGTCCCGGCGTTCCAAAATCATACGCGCGCAACACCATCACCCTTCCCTTCAATGACATCCTGTCCCTCAAAAAAGTGATAGATGGGGAGTGGCGTTCCATTGCCTGTATCATTGTCGAGCCGGTCGTCGGCAATATCGGATGTGTGCTGCCCAGGCCCGGCTTTCTCGAGGCCCTCAGGAAGCTGACGAAGAAACACGGAATCGTCCTCATCTTTGACGAGGTGATGACAGGCTTCAGGGTCTCCTTCGGCGGCGCCCAGGCCCGCTACGGCATCACGCCCGACATGACCTGCCTCGGCAAGGTGATCGGCGGAGGCCTGCCGGTGGGTGCCTATGGCGGAAGGAAAGATATCATGTCCCTGGTCTCGCCGGAAGGCCCCGTGTACCAGGCAGGCACCCTGTCAGGCAATCCCCTGGCGATGACCGCAGGCATCGAAACCCTCCGTGAACTCTCCAGGCCGGGCATCTATCGGAAACTCGAGAGGAATTCGGCCAGGCTCGAAAAAGGCCTGATCGACGCCGCCCGCAGGGCCGGCGTTGCCGCGAAGTTCTATCGGGCAGGCTCGATGTTCTGCACCTATTTTACGGACCAGGAGGTCTTTGACTATGCGTCCGCGAAGACTGCGGACACGAAGCGGTTTGCCCGTTTTTTTGCCGGCATGCTGAGGCGCGGGGTCAACCTTGCCCCGTCCCAGTTTGAGGCCGGCTTCATGTCTCTCGCCCATACGGATAAGGAAATAGACAGCACGATAAAGGCTGCATACGAAGCGCTTAAAGAGTCGGCAAAATAGATACACGATTCAGGGGAGGTACAGCTACACATGTTCAATCCTTTCAAATGGCTGAAGGAAGGCATG
>JAKAHR010000017.1 GCA_021825365.1 Nitrospirota bacterium
TATTCCTCCCTTTCCAGAAAACATGGTTATCCGCCTCGGCAGTATCATAGAAAGCGGCTCTCAGGGGTGTCAATAGAAATATTCGGGGCAAGAAGAGACCGGCCGTATGCGATTGATTAGGGGGACAATTGCTTAAGGGGACAGGCTACTATTTGGATAAAGTAGCCTGTCCCTTTCAGTTAGTCTTGACTCATTTCTCACGGCTTCTACCAGAAATAATTCTCGTCAGCCGTAAGCGGCCGGACGAAGACCCAGTAGGCGACAAAGGAACCCGGCCACGGGTCGTTTATTCCCTGCCAGCCTCCGGAAGTTGCGGTCATGTCCAGGGCAGAATAAATCCATCCTCCTGCGGTCCCGAAGAGATACGGGTCGGGCAGGCCATACTCCGGCGCAGGCCACCCCTGGTCTATCAGATATTGATAGAAGGGCCTGCCGCTCTTGCTGTCCTTAAGGAAGTCGTTGACCTCGTTCTGCGCCACAACGCGCCAGACGGGCGGCCCGTACCCTCCGTACAATTCTATATTCTTGTTCACGACGGATACATAGTGATCGGCATCGGTCCAGGTCCCCTGGTAGGGAGTGGACCCGTCCCACTCCCAGCCCGTCTGCAGCATGAGCCCAAGGCCCCTGTCTAGGGTGTACGGGCCATACCATATCTCCTGCACCGAGTTGTACCAGTCCATCTCCAGCTGGCTGTCCGTTGCAAGCTGCTGTACGGTCCTGTCGATCTCGCTCCTGGAGAGGTTCTGCACCCGCGAGTACTCGGTCGACAGATAGACGGCCGCGGCCTCGATCTGGTTGTAATACAGAAGGGCGGTCTTCACCTTGTTGTGATAATTGGCGTAGGTGATGAATCTTTTTTCTTCCTTCAGTTTCTTGGCGTAGGTCTTATACAAACCGTCGGAGCCCAGGGTCCCGTAGAGCTTGTTGTGGAGCGACCCCAGGTTCGGCTTTATCTGCTGCCCGACGATGTTCATCCAGTAGTTCAGGGTATTGTTCCTCTGGACCAACTCAGCGGCGGTAAGGGTTGCGGGGTCCTTCAGAAGCTCGATGGTCACCCCGGCGTATGCGTTTTCCACAAGGGTAACGTAGTCTGACAACAGCATCGTGCCGAGGTTATATTCGAGCTGATACAGTCCCAGCCTGAGGCCCAGCACCTCGTTCTTCAGGTCGGTAAGCTGAGCCTGGATCTGGCTCATCATGGACTTCAGCTCTTCTATGTCTTCCTTGCTCGGGCCGCCGATACCGAAGAGTTCACTCATGCCCATGTTCAGTGCGAACCCGACCCCCCAGGCGACCACGCCGTTTCTGGCGGCCTGGCCGAGGGTCGTCCCCGGGCAGGAGGTGAGCGCGCCGGTCCCGGGGCCGCCCAGCAGCTTCGAGGGGAACGGATGCTTCGCGGCCGGGTCCTGGCTCATCTGCTCCGCGAGCCCGTGGATGAAGGCATCGACGCCGCCTGCGGCATCCGCCTCCTGCAGAAACGTGGCGGCGCTGAAATATCTGGTGTTGTGGTAGAGCCCTTTGCCGATGTCAACCTGGTCGGGTATGCCGAGGAAGGTCTTCACGGCCGTAACTGCGTCAGGGAGGGCCTTCCCGGGATTTTGGTCGAGATAGGCGCAGACCAGGGTGGTGGCCAGGTTCAGGTAAACCTTGTCGGTATCCGGCTTGAACCCTTCGAACTGGGCCCTGAGGGTGTAATCGACAGCCTGGTCTGCAGACGTACCGCCGCTGGAAACGACCCGGAATTTCTGCGGCAGCCCGTTGACCGTGATCATGAAGGCCCCGGAATCGCTGGTGGCGGGTTCTTTTTCCGCGAGCATGCCGCCGTAGGTGTCCATGACCTGCACCCGGGCCCCGGCCACGTCGGAGGCCGATGATACATACCCGTCCAGATAGACCGCCTGCGTGTTGGACGATGACGAGCAGCCCGCCAGAGAAAGGATGATCAAGGCGAAGCCGAGGAAGCCGAACATGGATCTGCGGTCCTTCATAAATTCCTCCTGTTTACCGGATCGTGCAGTATGTAAAGTCCGTATTGGCTAAAAGGCAAGATAAGGATAACGTGGGGTGGATAATAAATCAAGGGGAGGAGGATTAGACTGATGTGTCCCTGTTGCTTCTTTGATACTGCCGGCGCGATCTTTGGATCCGTTATCGGAATGACCGTCAGAAAGAATTTCCTGCGCATCAAATGCATACAATGAGTTACACGCCGTCTGGAAGCTTCGATTGCATCATTTTCCTTCGATTCAACTTTCGCCCATCCACCACAAAGGTGCCATCACCAATTGCGTGTATGGTCCGCTTCTCTTTTCGCGAACTGTCAAAATACGCAGCGACTCCTTCGAGCACAACGATATTATGCTTTTTGACGATATCGATCACCCTGCATTCGATATTTGCCAGACATTCCTTGATCAGGGGAGACCTGACATGCTTGCCCTGCACAGGGGTCAGTCCAAACTTTGCGAATTTGTCCGTGTCGGCGCCGGAACATGTTCCGATGCCGACAACCTGATCAATCAGGTCAACCGTTGGAATTGAGATTACGCATTCCCTGGATTTTCGAAGAGCGGCATAGGAATAGTTCCAGGGCCCGGTGGTTATGGCAAATAGCGGGGTGAAGTCCACTACCATGGTCCACGAGATGGTCATTATGTTCTGCTTCCGGCCATCGTGTGTCGTCACGAGGACAACCGGTCCAGATTCCATCAGCGTGAAAGCTTTACTGATCCGCATCCTTCTCATGACCGCTTCACGACAGCCGTGCGGGTGCGTTGTACCAGTGCGTCTTGCATAACACTGCCTCCCTTCTGTGTGCAATACCTTTGCTTTAATCCCCTCTGCTATTCGAGTACCACAAAGTCATATGCCTGTCAAACAACATCGTCTGCCGATTTCCATTGTTGTCAGCTGCTGGCAGCATCTGAAATCTCTTTCCGGAGATGGAACGTAACCGGTATGACCGAATGAACGAAAACCCCAGGTGTGGCGAAGAGATGGTAGCTGATTACAGGAGACGTAAAAAGACTCCTTTTCACGGACGTATTACTGCGGGCTCTTGACAGGGTGGCCTTTAATGGGTGACCCTCGGCAGCCTCCCGATATTTCGGTATCCATACCAAGTGATACAGCAGGCGGTGTTTGGTATGCCACCCTGTCCGATATCTGGCCATAGCCAGATTATGCCAAATCTACCTCCGCGACGCCAGTTGCACTGACTTTGCTCCGGGCGGCCATTCATCCCCGAGTTTAAAAATTCGGGGTTTTCTGGCCAGCTTTATAAAATAAGAAAAGTGCGCTGGCACATTCTGGTTAGAAACTACAGTCTGCCCCGGTGACGGGAGGCTTCCCTGTCCAGCATTCATTTCCCGAAGCGGTTCTGCCTGGGTCTACCCTCTGAAGTGCGGACCCGATGGTTGTGAATGCTGTTGATCCATCAGCGAAGCTAACCGTGACCTTGGCGCCCATGCGATTGCCTCCTGCGGTGTTCTTGATGACGATGGATGCACATTGTTCTGTGCGAATATCGACATCAGCGCCGTGGATCATGCCGCCGCTGACATGACCACCCGAGACGGTTCCTCCGGCTACTTGCGAATACGGCCGCACGGACACCACCTCGCATTCGCTGCCTGCATAGGCGATCCCTGCAAACAATAAAACGGCTGATACCACTGCGATGAGATTCTTCATGAAACCCTCCTTCGCTGGTTGATAGTTGCCTCGTTAACTTCCCCGGATGATAATAGCACTGTGGAAAGATTCTCTCAAGTGGAAATTATGGTACTAGGGGCTCGCAGGCTCTGGACTTACTCGGCAAGATAAGCAAGTGAAAGAGGGGTCGGGGTAAGGTCTTTGATCTTGAATTAGGAAACGCCGCACCTTCCGCTCATCGACCGTCTACCGCGATGCTGTAGCCGGAATAGACCGGAAGCCCCCTGAGTCGCCGCCCGAGTCCTTCCGGATCGAATGCGCCATATGCCTGCGATCTTCCGAAGAAGCGGACATCCATCGCCCCTTCATCCACTTCCCACATGCCGCCTCCCACAATCTCCCATTCTGAAGAGGACAGTCCATAGTGGTCTCTTTTCCGGTTGAACGCGCCCTTGACGCCCCGGGAGCTGAAAAACCGCTCGGCGATATTGGCGTGATAAGCTGAAAGCCCCCGGGGTGAGAGGACGAGATATTCGGTCGCGGACGGATGATGCCGCACCTGGATAAACTTTCCCTCCCGCTTGCGCGGAAGGCCGGTGCCGGCAACCTCGTCAAAATAGTGGCCTGAATAATCCAGGAGAATGAAATTCATCATGTCCGTATAATGCGATGCTGACGTCTATTTTAGAGAAATTATATTACAATTAAAAGAAATGAAGCCTGCATTGACACCACGCCCGCCCCTCTCAGGGATACGCCCTATCTTCTTTATCCTCTTCTCTCTGCTGGTACTGATCGGCAGCAGCAGCGCGCAGGAATACAGGGACATCGTTGCAGGGTCGCGGCCGGAGTTCCCCGGAGACCTCTTCTTCAGGGACGAATTCAGGATTCAATGGTGGTACTTCACCGGCCACCTCACGGATGCCGAGGGGAAGGAATTCGGCTACGAGGTGACCTTCTTTGTCGCCGGCGTACAGAAGCGGAAATACCGGTCCCGGTTCGGGGTGAATGACCTCTATATCTCCCATTTCGCCCTCTCGGATATCTCCGGCAAGAAATATTACCATGCCGATGCGGCCGATTCCGGCGCCTATGGTTTCGCCGGAGCGGAGGCAGGGAGGCTCAGGGTATGGGTGAACCGGAACATGCTTGAGGGCGACATCGGGAAGATGCATGTCACCGCGGATGATAAAGCATTCAGCCTCGACCTCGTGCTCACGCCGACAAAGCCTCTCGTCCTGCACGGCGACAGCGGATACTCCCGCAAGTCGGCCGGATCCCCGCTCTTTTCATCCCTCTATTTCTCATCCACGCGGATGGAAACCGGCGGCAGGCTGCGCATCCAGGGCAGGACTCTCCCGGTCAAAGGCATCAGCTGGTTCGACCGCGAGCTCTCCTCGAGGGGACTCGCCCCGGACCTGAAGGGTTGGGACTGGTTCAGCCTGCAGCTCGATGACGGGAGGGAGATCATGCTCTATATCATGAGGAGGCTGGACGGCTCGCCTGATCCTGCTTCCTCGGGAACAATAGTCGGCAGGGACGGCCGCTATCGCCGTCTCTCCTTGGGGGACTTCTCGATAACCGTGCAGGACCACTACACGTCGGCAAAGACAAAGGCACGATACCCGTCCCGGTGGAAAGTTAGCATACCCACGGAGGGTCTGGAGCTGAATGTCTCTCCGCTGCTGCAGGACCAGGAATTCGTCGGGATGAACTCAACGGGGAACTATTACTGGGAAGGGACATGCTCGGTAACGGGAACCGCGGCAGGCAGGGCCTATGTCGAACTCACGGGATACTGAGGACGAGGCATGATCCATCTGATAGACGTTGAAAAATATTACGGGCAAACCCCTGTACTCAAGGGGATCAACCTCTCGGTGGAGCGGGGCGAGTTTGTCTCGGTCATGGGCAGCTCGGGTTCAGGCAAGTCGACCCTCCTGAACCTGATCGGCGGTATGGACCTCCCTGACCGGGGCAGCATCAAGGTGAACGGCAGGGAACTGTCTTCATTCTCGGACGATCAGCTGACAGCCTATCGCAGGCAGGAGGTCGGTTTTATCTTCCAGTTTTTCAACCTGCTGCCGAACATAACGGTCTTCGAGAACGTACGCATGCCCCTTCTCCTCAATGATATCGCCGACAGCTCCGGTGTCCGGGGCTACCTCCAACGGGTGGGCATGGCTGACAAGACCGATCGTTTTCCCCACGAGCTTTCGGGAGGGGAACAGCAGCGCGTTGCCATCGCCCGGGCGCTCGTCCATGCCCCTGAGATCATCCTCGCCGACGAACCCACCGGCAGTCTTGACACGAAGAACAGCAGGGACGTCATGGACCTCCTCGCCGCGCTGGCGAAGGAGGAGGGGAAGACCGTCGTGCTCGTTACCCACGAGGATTACATAGCGCGGTTTTCGCAAAAGGTGCTGAGGATCAGCGACGGGGTGATTCTGGCATGAGTCTGGCGCAACTCGTCAAGCTCTTCGTCATCAGGAATATAAAGACGGAACGCTTTCTGACCAGCCTTTCGGTCCTGGGCATCGCCCTGGGCATCGGCCTTTTTACGAGCATCAGGGTCGCCTCGGACAGGGCGATATCGTCGTTTGAATCAGACATCCGCGGACTCACCCCGTATACCGAATACGAGATCACCCATACCGCGGGCATAGACTTCGATGAGAGTGTCTATAGGGGCGTCCGCAGCCTCGCTGAAGACTCCTTCCCTGTCCTCAGGGCAAGCGCCTATTTCCCCTCCCTCGGGGAATCGGCTGACATAAACGGGATCTACACTATCAAGACCCTCGGCTTTCTGAGATCAGCGTCCGGACACCGGTTCGAAACAGAGGCCTTCTTCAGGGACCTCAACGGGATCATTATTACGAAACGCCTTGCCGCAGCCCATCGCCTGAAAAAAGGTGACTCCCTGCCTGTACAGATATATGACAGCCTCCGTGAACTGAAGGTGGTCGACATCATCGACGCCCCCTCCGTCCCGTCACAGACCGTGATCATGGATATCGGCAATTTCCAGGAGTCTTTCGGCATGGCAGGAAGGCTGTCGCGCATCGACGTCGCGGCAGACGGAGAAACCGCCGGCAGGATCAGGCAGATGCTCCCCGCCGGGCTTTCCCTGGAGAAGAAGGCACAGGTGATCGAGAACCGCAAATCTCTCATCGCCTCCTTCAGGTATAATCTGGAATTCATCAGCCTCATCGCCATCCTCGTCGGCGTCTTCCTCCTCTATAACACCGTCTTCATCACCGTGGTGAAGAAACGGACGGAGATCGGCATACTGCGGGGGCTCGGAGCGGACAGGCGGACGGTCGTCCTCCTCTTCATCATCCAGGGCATCGTCCTGGGGACTATCGGCTCGGTCCTGGGCATCGGGATCGGCCAGGCCTTTGCCTATGTCTCCGTGGCTGCGGTCCAGAGGACTATCACGTCCATGTACAGCGCCATAACCATATCAGATTACCTCATCACGCCTGCAGAGGCGCTCTCCGCCCTCCTCCTGGGCCTGGCCATATCCCTTGCAGCATCGGCTGTCCCGGCGTATGAGTCATCCCGGATACAGCCGACCGAAAGCTCCCGGGAGGGGTCGTTTGAGAGCAGGTACCGACGCCGGAGGGCTCTGTTTTCATGCATCGGTTTTATCATAATCGTCGCGGGGATGACATTATCCTATCTTGACTACCGCCTCATGCCGTTCCCTTTCCCCTTCCTCGCCTATGCGGGCATACTCCTGATCATCCTCGGCTTCACGCTCGTCTCCCCGATATACCTTTCCTTTTTCATCAAAATCATGGAGCAGCCGGTCGCCACGACGTTCGGGCCGGCGGGCAGCATCGCCTCGGCTGACATGCAGGGCAGCATCTACCGCTTTTCCGTGGCGCTCATGAGCGTGGCGATCAGCTGCAGTCTCATCGTATCGCTCCTCATCGTCATTGTTTCCTTCAGGAACTCTCTCACCCGCTGGATCACCCAGAACATCTCGGCCGATGTATACATAAAGCCCTCGTCATGCAGATCGAACTTCTGTTTCTTCCCCCTCTCCCGCGATCTCGAGCAGGAACTCCGGGGGTTCCCCGAGGTAGCGGGCATCGACCGCTTCAGGACTCTCGAGCTTACCTATGAAGGGAGAAAGATCGTTGCCGGCTTCGGCGACACGGAGGTTGCGCGCGCCTTCTCCGGAAAGAGGAATTCCGGCTCAGCCACACGGTTCAGGGAATCAGCGGCGCGACAGGAGGCGGGGATCTCCACATACCTGGCCACGAACTATGGCCTCGCCAGGGGTGGCACCCTGGAACTGCGGACACCGCGGGGTCCGGCGAGGTTCCTGATCAGGGATGTCTTCAGCAGCTATTCCACCACCTCGGGCTTCGTGTATATGGACCGGCGATGGCTTACCGAGTACTGGGGCCTCGACGATGCGACGCAGCTGGGCATCTACGCCAGGGAGGGGGTGGATATTGACCGCTTCATTCACCGGCTGAAGGCCTCCCTTTCCCCCCGATACTCCCTTGACATCATGAACACCCGCGAGCTGCGGGAAAGGGTCCTCTCGATCTTCAACAGGACATTTGCGATCACCTATGCCATCGAACTGATCGCCGTGGCCGTCGCCCTCATCGGCGTCGTCAACACGCTCCTCGCCCTCGTGCTGGAACGCAGGAGGGAGATCAGCATCATCAGGTATCTCGGCGGGAGCTGGGGACAAATAAGGAGGATGCTGATGCTGTCTGCCGGGATGGTAGGCATAACAGGGATCATCCTCGGCAGTCTGATCGGCGGCATCATGAGCGTCATCTTCATCCAGGTGATCAATAAGATATCCTTCGGCTGGCAGATAGATATTGACGTCCCTGTCGGATACCTGTCCGCTGTCTCGGCAGCGCTCTTTCTGACGACTCTCCTGGCGGGAATACTTCCGGCACGGGTGGCGCGGAAGGTCGATCCCAAAAAATTCATCAGCTTCGAATAGCCAGGGCTTTTCCGCAGAGGACCGATCCCAGACCGCGTGACGGCCTCTTTCCCGTCAGACCATATCAGATAAGCTGTATATCCGGGCGATAGCCGCTACCCTTCCCTGCCGAATGAACGCGCCAGATAGATCTCGCCCAGGGCCTGCAGAACCTTGCCCGTGTATTCGTTGTCCCCGCCGACGTATTGAAAGAGGGCCTTTTCTATATTCTTCGTCTTTGACAGATATTTCTCGAAGACATAGACGCCGGCAGCCACATTACCCGGGACCGCGTACAGATCCCGCTTCTCCCTGACAATCCCCTCTTCTTTCAGCTCATCCAGCCAGACCTCGGGACGTATGCCCATCAGGCCCATCGCGCCCTTCCTGCTCTTCGCAACCGGGTTAAACCCGGATTCCACAAAACAGATGGCGAGGATGATGTCCGGGTTGCTCTCTTTCATGACGACATCATAAATACCCGAAAGGACGTCCTCAGGCATCTCGGACCTGTCCCTCATCCACTGGAGGACGGTGGGCTTGAACATCCTCGATTGCTCATCCGGAGACGTGACTGCGGTTATCGGGGAGGCGGCGTTTACCGTCTTGGCCGGGACGGTCACACCGCCTGCCAGGGCTATGGTGATGAGGATGACGAGACAAGAGAATATGATCCTGCCTATCAGTACCCACTTATACTCCACAACGACGTAGCCTCGCATCATGTCTGCTACTCTGTCTTTCAGCATATGCACCTCCTGAATGACGTACGCCCGGCATTGCGCTGTCGGACGGCTCTGAAGACGCCCGCTCCGCACCGGGGCAGGAGTCTTTATGATATCCGCCCTTCCCCCCAGGCGGGAGAGGGCTGCTAAAGCAGATAAGGCTGCTGCAGATATGTATGAAGCGTTCCTTCCTTGTAACACGGGAAACGTGTCATGTCAAATTAAAAAGGGGAAGGAAAAAAGCTAGCTGCAGTCGGACAGTCGGGAGGCGATCTCTTCAGCAAATCCGGAAAGGGTGTCATCACGGGCCCCGAAGACAACATAGGCATCCCAGGCAGGAGTCGTTGCCAACAGACCTTCCCTGGTTACGACCGTCGCACGGCCGCCAAGGGCTCTCACCCCCGCGGCGATATCCTCGCTCGATATGTCCCGCGCCGCGGTCCCTCCCGCATAGTATATGGGGAGGAGGAAAAGATGGTCATCGGGCCGGAGGTGCTCCGCAAAGGTCCTGATGTATCCCTCCCGCATCAGCCTGGTGGGACCAAACCCGTGGGGCTGGAAGACATAACAGATACGCCGGCTGATCCGGGCCATCGTCTCCATCAGCCCGGCTATCTTGTGAGGGTTATGCGCGTAGTCATCGATCACCAGATGCCGCCCGTTGTTCAGGTGCACATCGAAACGGCGCTCAATCCCCGAGAATCCGGGAAGGACCCGGGAGATGTCATCGCCCCGGATGCCCAACTCAGAGAGGATTGCAACGCAGGCGAGTGCATTATAGAGATTATGTTTTCCCGGGAGGCTGAGGTCATACTTCGTGCCGTTTACCCTGAACCGCGTTGTAAAGGCGGCATATTCCACGTCTACGGCGCGGCATCCGGAATCCGTGTCGATCGAAAACTTCCGGACATCGCCGAGGTCGCAGGCAGCGAGGTTCCGGTCATCTCCCCCGGTAATGACCACCCCTGAGGTGTTTCTCGAGAGTTCCTGAAACAGCGCAGCCGTTTCCTCTATGGAATGATGGTCGAGATCAAGGTTCATGATGAGGGACCCGGAAGGCCGGTAACGGACGATCGTCCCGTCCGACTCGCACGCCTCGACGACGAGCAGATCGGATTTCCCGGCCATATAGTTCCCGGCATTTGCAGCTGACCTGAACTGTTTCACCCTTCCGCCGCCGATGAAGTTCGGCTCCATGCCGAGTTCATGCATAATCCACGCGAGCATGCCGGCGGTGGTCGACTTGCCGCTCGTCCCTGCAACCGCTATAGTCCTGAAACCGGCAATAAGCCCGGACAGGTATTCAGGTCTCGTCTGCAGCGGTATGCCCAATTCCGTCACCTTCACGTATTCGGGGTTATCGTGTTCTACGGCGGTGCTGAAGACAGCGAGGTCAAAGGAGCGGTCGATCGCCTTCCCATCCTGCGGGATGAGGGTGATCCCCTGGGCGGAGAGGGAGGCGCGGAGCGGATGGCCGGGATCGCGGTCAAAGAGCCTGTCCGAGCCGAAGACAACGTGGCCGCGATCAGCCATAAATCCGGCGATCGCCGATACCCCGCTGCCGCCTATTCCCGAAAAAAATATCTTCACGTTACGATGTCAATAGGCATTCAGCTAAGGGGTGGCGGATGTACTGAAAAAGAGCCATATCTGCGGCTCCTCACAGCCATACAGCCTGGTCAGCCGGCCTCTGCAGGAATATACCAGGCGCGGAACTTCGGTCACGTGAATCACAATAAAATTCTGCCGTCATTTATGGACTTTTTCAGTATGTCCGCCACCGAACAGTCCACCATCAGGGTTCAGTCTCAAGGCGCAAAGACGATCGACTTAAAACCCTCTTTTTCAAGGGCCGTCGCCTGGACCGCCGCCCTCCTGCGGTCTTCAAACCTGCCGACGAGCACCCGGTGCGCGGCCTTGCCCGCCTTGAGGCTCTTCACCGATTCGTCCCGGAAGATATAGGCGTCAAAACCCTTCTTCTTCAGCCGGTCCACCAACGCGGAGGCGTTCTTTTCATCGACAAAGACACCCACCTGCACCGACACCTTCGGCCGCGATGCCGTCGATGCCTCCCGCGAAGGAGCAGGCGTTGCGGCGGCCTTCTCCGGCTTCTGCTGCGCGTTCTGCGCCTTCTTCTCCGCCTTTGGCTGCTGCTCATCCCGGGCCAGGGCAGATTCCCGGGGCAATGCCGCAGTCTCCTTCACGCCCTTTTCCGGCATATTGTCTTTCACCTCGACCGGCTCCTGCTTCGGCGGAGGCGTCGGGGCCTTCTGCTCAACCCCCTTGGCCGCGGGGATAAGGAATTTCCGGGCATAGAGGCCTCCGAAGACGACCGCAGCAACAACAACAACCGCGGCAGCAGCGTAGAGGACCTTCCTGGTTCCCTTCTTCTTTACCGGCATGACATCCTCATCAAAAGTGTCAGGCAACGCCTCGGCGCCGGCTGCCGCCCGTTCACCCTGGACCTCAGGGACGACTGCAGGACGATCCTCTTCCCCGTCGATCGCATAATCCAGATAGTCATCCGTCTTTGCGCCTGACTTCTTCTGTTCGTCCACGTCCGGCGGAGCGGCAAACCAATCCTCCTCCTCCGGGCCGGCCTTCAGTTCCTCCTGCATCGCCCCTTCGAAAGAGGTCCTTTCGTCCGGCTTGAGTCGGGCCTTCAGGGGAGGCAGGAGTTCTTTTTCCTCCTCTATCGGCAGTATCTCTTCCAGCTCAGGAGGTGCATTCTTTCCCAGTATCGACTCGGTCTTGTTCACGATATCCGCTGCCGTGAGAGGCTTTGACATGACGTCGACGACACCGATCGCTCCCGTGTATTTCGGGTCCAGCTCACCGGGGTGGGTGATGAGCATCACCACCGGCACCCTGCTGAGGGCGCTGACGCCATGGATCGCCTTGCTCAGCTTCAGCCCGTTGGATTCCGGCAGAAACAGGCTGATGAAGATCAGGTCAGGGACGATTTCCTTCGCCCTGACGATACCCTCCGCGGGAACGTCCGTCGCCGTCACCTCGTACCCGCAGGGACGAAGTGTTTCTGCGATAAGGGCAGAAACACCAGGGTCCTCATCGATGACAAGGATCTTCTTAGCCATACAGCGCCTCCTGACTCATTTTTCAGCCATCCGGAATTTCTCACGCTGCAGCTGCTCCTCCTTTTCCCTGACCTGGCTGTTCTGGTTGCGCAGGATGAAGAAAAAAAGCATGTAGCCGAGCACGGAGGCCGCCCCGAGATAGACGAGGTTTTCCGTTATTATACTATATTGAAGAAACTCCACCACGTCGGCGATGCCCGCCCTGACGGTGATGAAAAGGATGGCAAATACAATAAAGGCAAACTGGGTAAGCCGGAGAAAGCTCTTGATGCTGTCCTGCTGCTGCTTCAGTTCCCTGATTTCCCGCGCGCGGCTTTCAAATACGCAGCTGGCGCACTCCCTGAACCCTGCGATGCGGTGCTTCTTGCAGATGTTCTGCCTCCGGCATCGGGGACAGGTGTATGCCTCCCTTCCCCTGAAGTAGTCGTCACAGACCGAACACCGGATCAGGTCCTCGCTGCCCTGGGTTCTGTCGTTCATGTCGTCACCCTCCCGTTGGTATGCGTCCAACAGCCGGTTTGTCGCGCTTCGTCAACAACTCCCCTCCCCCAAAGCCCTTCGCCCGCCGGATGAGGTCATGGCGTCTCACGCCATCCGGAACCCTCATGGACACGGCCTGCTCATTCCTGGCCGACAGGATCGCTTCACCCTCCTCGTCCCATAGACGGTCAACGGCAATATATTCGTCCTCCAGCCCCGGGGAGAGGAACTGGACCGTGTCACCCGCATCAAGCCTGTTTCTCATCTGAACCGTCGCCTTCCCTTCACGGATGTCCATGACTACCCCCACCAGTTCGTGGCTCATGCGGTAGCTTTCTCCGTCAAAGTTAAAATCAGCATCAGGCTGCCTTCCGAAGAACATGCCTGTCGTATATCCCCTGCTGCTGAACATCGACAACTCCCTGGTCCAGCGCGCCTTTACATTATAGGACTTTCCGTCTCCCAGCGCATCTATCGCCTCGCGGTACGTCTTCACCACGCCGGCGACATAGTTTATCCCCTTCATCCTTCCCTCGATCTTGAAGCTGTCCACGCCGGCATCCGCCAGCAGGTGCAGGTGTCCGATCATACAGAGGTCTTTGGAACTCATAAGGTATGTCCCCCGTTCGTCTTCAAAGACCGGAAGATACTGGCCCGGCCGTTTTTCCTCCATGAGGCTGTATGTCCATCTGCAGGAGTTGGTGCACTCGCCCGTATTTGCCGACCGGGAAGCGAGGAAGCTGCTGATATAGCACCTGCCCGAATAGGAGATGCAGATCGATCCGTGGACAAAGACCTCCAGTTCCACCGATGTAGCAGACCTGATTTCGCGTATCTCATCGATGTTCAGCTCCCTCGACAGGATGAGCCTCGAAGCGCCCGCGTCCTCCCAGAACCGGGCTGCGGCGGCATTGGTGATGTTGGCCTGGGTGCTTACGTGCAGGTGCAGGTGAGGCGCCCTCTTCCTGAAAAGGGCGAAGACGCCGGGGTCCGAGACGATCACGCCGTCAGGCTCGACCTCTGCGAGAAGTTCGATATGGCCCTCAAGGGCGTTCAGGTCCCTGTTATGGGCAAAGATATTGACGGTCACAAACGGCCGCGCCCCCTGCCCCCGGGCATAAGCGACAGCCTCCCGCAATTCGGTATCATTGAAGTTCCCTGCCTTGCCTCTGAGGCTGAACTGCGAGCCGCCGAGATAGACCGCGTCCGCCCCATAATGAATGGCGGTCCGCAGTTTCTCGAAATCACCGGCCGGCGCAAGAAGTTCCGGCTTTTTCACGATGCCCCCGCGCCGCCTGAGCAACGACACTCGCCGATCGCCTCACGGGCGAGCCGGTCACAGCGCTCGTTTTCAGGATGACCGTTATGGCCCTTGATCCATGTCCAGGTGACCCGGTGCGGCCCGGCCGCCTTCAGGAGCCGCTCCCACAGGTCCCTGTTGAGCACATCCTTCTTCTGGGAATTGCGCCATCCGTTCCGCTGCCACCCCTGTATCCATTCGGTCATGCCCTTGACAACGTAGTTGGAATCAGTCGAGACACGGACCTGGCAGGGTGTCCTGAGAGCCTCGAGCGCCGAAATCACCGCCATGAGTTCCATGCGGTTGTTGGTCGTCATCCCGTCGCAGCCGGAGAGTTCCTTTTCCCTGCCCCCTGATCTCAGTATCGCCCCAAAGCCCCCGACTCCCGGGTTGCCGCTGCACGCCCCGTCGGCAAAGATTTCGACCTGATGTCCCGACGTTCTGTTCATTTTTTTTATATTACCCGTTCATTCGCCAAAATGCCAAAGGGGAACCCTCTCAGCGGCCGCCTGACCTTTCCCAGGCGATCGCCTTCTCGTAATGCCTGAAGAGGCGCTCCCGCCTCCTGAACTCGCGGGAGTGCACGCACCTCCTGCCGTTACGCTCCTCTACCCCGATATCGGCGTGGAGCATCTCGTGATAGACGACATAGGCAACGTAGTAGGCGGGAATCGACTTCCTGTCGAGGGAAGGATTGATGCGGATCGTCTTCGTGCGGCAGCTATAACTGCCGAGCGTCCTTTTCCGTACCCTGCTGCCGCCGCTCCTGCCCCAGGTGATCCCCGCAGATATCCCGCCGCCGAAGTATTCCTGGTTGATCGCATCGAAGACGGGGAGAAGGTCGTGACAGCGGCCCGCTGTCGTGCGGTTGATGCGCCGCTGCGGCGGCTTCCTGATAATCCCCTCATGCTGTTTTATGTAACCCCTCATCAGCGGGGTCTTTATCCGCGTGTCCCTGATGAAGGCAGCGGCCTCACCCAGCACGTCTGCGCCTGCGGCGAGGAACATACGGTGCATCCTGACAAACACCTTCTTCCCCGTTCGCCGGACCGAGATCATCGTTGTGGCATTGTCCGTAATAACGAGGGAGAGCTCCCTGCCGACCGCCTCCCGGAGTTCTTCCTCGAAGACAGCCGCATCACGGGCAAAGGGCAGGGTCATCTGTTCCGCTGATTGTCTATGCAGCCGCTGCATGAGGGCCATTCCGTGGAGAAGGAGAGACAGGAAAAAGGGAAGACACTAATAGTGTTTCTTCAGTTCTACCAGGACCTGCTTTGCAACGTTCTTCAGGGTCTCGAAGACACCCGGCCCCGTCACTGCAATCGCCTCGAAATAGGGAATGTTCCTCGGGTTCAGGAGTTTGTTCATGTTGTCGAGGGGGGCCGCGCTCGGCAGATCGCGCTTGTTGTACTGGATGGTGTAGGGGAGTTTGTCCAGATCGTATCCCTGCTCCGCCAGATTGATCCTGAGGTCATCGAGGCTCTCGATGTTCGCCTCCATCCGCTCGATCTGGCTGTCGGCAACGAAGACAACACCGTCGACTCCCTTGAGGATCAGCTTCCGGCTCGCCGCGTAGAAGACCTGGCCGGGGACCGTGTAGAGGTGAAAACGCACCTTGAACCCCTTGATGTCTCCGAGCGCGAGGGGAAGGAAGTCGAAAAAAAGGGTCCTCTCCGTCTCAGTCGCCAGGGAGATGAGTTTGCCCTTCTGGTCCGGGTTCGTTCTCTTGTAGACGAATTGCAGATTCGTCGTCTTGCCGCAGAGCCCCGGCCCGTAGTAGACGATCTTGCAGTTTATTTCTCGTGAGGAATAGTTTATAAAAGACACGGAGTAACGTACCTACCTGAAAAGATTGTCTATGTCTTCATCGCTGATCTCGGCGAAGGGAGATTCATCCAGCTTCCCTTCGGTCTTGTCGCGTTCGGACTTGCTCGTGATGTCGCTGAATATGCGGACGAGGGCCTCTGACGCCTTTTTCACCCGCAACCGGACAAGACCGAGGGAAGACCTGCTGTCGAAGATGACAACGAGGATGATCCGCTGGCCGATAAGGGATATGTGGATATTGTCCTTCTCTCCCTCATGGAAGAGGATGGTGAACTCGCGCTCCCCGAGGAGCCGTGCGATCCCCCCCGTTGCCGCGATATTGCCGGCGGTCAGCGACGCCAGAGAGGTGGTGTCAATGTCGTGCGTCTCGCCGGCCGAGGCGATAAGCTGCCCGTTCTTGTCCACCAGGAAGACGACCTTTGCGTTGGTCTGAACGTACAGACGCTGGAGTTCCTCATCGATACGCCGGAACTCCTCTTCATACATTACCAGGTCAGAGCTGCTCATAACACCTTCAAAATATCATAAGATACGGCACTTTAGCAACCGCATTTTTCGGCTGCCTGCAATTTGGCCCACTCGCGGTCCACCTCTTCCTGCATCGCCTTGAGGAGCCATTCATTGCCCGGCTCGAAGAGGTGCTTGAACCTTCCCTGGGGCTTGATGAAGTCCAGCAACGGGAGTTTTTCCTTTGGTGTGTAGGTAACCTTCGTAATGCCCTCCTCGATTTCATAGAGAGGCCAGTAGCAGGTGTTCACCGCCAGCCGCGAGAGGGTAATGGCGTCGTTCGTCTTAGACCGCCAGCCGCGGTTGCAGGGTGAGATGACGTTGAGGAACTTCGCACCCGGCAGCTCATGGGCCTTCCTCACCTTCTTCATCAGGTCCATCCAGTGGGACGGAGAGGCCTGGGCGGCGTAGGGGATATTATGCTCGGCCATGATCTTCGTAAGGTTCTTCCGCGGCCGAAGTTTGCCCGGGACGCAGGAACCCGCCGGGCAGGTGGTGGTGTCGGCCCCCATGGGGGTGGCGCTCGACCGCTGGATGCCGGTGTTCATGTACGCCCCGTTGTCGTAACAGATGTAGATCATGTCGTGGCCGCGCTCCATGGCGCCCGAAAGGCTCTGGAAGCCGATGTCATAGGTCCCACCGTCGCCGCCGAAGGCGATGAACTTCACGTCCTTGTCGATCTTGCCCTGTTTTTTCAGCGACCGGTACATCGTTTCAACGCCCGAAAGGGTCGCTGCGGCGTTTTCAAAAGCAGTATGTATCCAGGGGATCTTCCACGCGGTGTATTCGGAGATGCAGGTGGAGACCTCGAGGCATCCGGTGGCGTTGGCGGCGACCACCGGGTATTCGGTCGCCAGCAGTACCATCTTGACGATCGTGGGCGCTCCGCAGCCTGCACACATCCGGTGGCCGTGGGTGAAGAGTTCTTCTTTCTTGGAAAGCTCTTTCAGAGTCAATGGTGTTGCCATGTTATTCCCTCACTCCTATATATTCTTTGTACGCCTTGATCTTTCCGCCGGCCGCGATCTCCGCGAGCTCGTTGAATACCATTTCGCCATGGGAAGGCAGATAGTCCCTGCCGCCGAGGCCGTAGATCTTGTTGATCAGGGCCGGTCTGTTCTTCAGCTGGTAGAGGGCCGAGCTCACCTCCATGAAGAGCGGACCATACCCTCCGAAGGAGTCGGAACGGTCCATCACGCAGACCGCCCTGGCATTCTTGAGCGCTTCTGCCATCTCTTCATACGGGAAGGGCCTGAAGAGGCGCGGCTTCAGCAGGCCGGCCTTTATCCCCTTATCCCGCAGTTCGTCGACAACGTCCTTGGTCGTGCCCGCAGCGGAGTTGAGGATAACGATCGCGATATCGGCATCCTCGAGCCGGTAGGTCTCGAAGAGGCCGTACTTCCTGCCGCTCATCTTCTCAAAATCCTTCGCTACCTCCAGGACCACATCCTTCACCTTCAGCATCACCTCATGCTGGGCCTTCTTGTATTCATGATACAGGTCGGTGAGGATGAGGGGTCCGTAGCTCTTGGGCTTCTCAAGGTCGAGGAGGGGGAAGAGGTTCTTGAACGGGCCGACGAACTTCTTCACCTCGTCGTCCTCAAGGTATTCCATCCTTTCGATCGAGTGGCTGATGATGAAGCCGTCCATGCAGACCATCACCGGAAGCCTGATATCCATGTGTTCGCCGACCCGGAAGGCCTGGATCGTATTGTCATACGCCTCCTGGCCGTTCTCCGACCATATCTGGATCCATCCGGTGTCCCTGCAGCCCATGGCGTCTGAGTGGTCGCCGTGGATATTCAGCGGAGCGGAGAGTGCCCGGTTTACCACCGGCATGATGATCGGCAGCCGGTCGCCCGAGGCGATGTGCAGCATCTCCCACATCAGGGCAAGACCCTGGGACGACGTGGCGGTCACAACCCTGCCTCCCGCAGCAGAGGCCCCGATGCAGGCGGACATGGAGCTATGCTCGCTCTCTACGAGGATCGCCTCGGTGTCCACCTTGCCGTTGGAGATATAGGACGCATACCGCTGCATCATGTCCGTCTGGGGAGTGATCGGGTATATGCCGCAGACATCGGGATTCACCTGGCGGAGCGCATTGGCGACCGCCTCATTTCCGGTTACTGCAACAACCTTGGCCATCTATTTGCCCTCCTCTACCATCTCGATCGCCTTCTTGCCCTTCTTGCCGGGGCATTCAAGGGCGCAGATGCCACAGCCCTTGCAGAAGTCGTAATCGAATTCAGTCCGCTTGCCGTCCTTCACCTTCACCGCCATATCAGGGCAATAGATCCAGCAGAAAAGGCACTGGATGCAATTCTCCTCTATCCATACCGGCCTGAATGCCCGCCAGGAGCCTGTCTTGAACCGGGCGGCACTCCCTCCTTCGAGAATCACGGAACCCGGGGGCAGATCTTTCCAACCCTTCTGTTTCATCCTTCCTTTACCTCCTCAAACCCTCTCCTGGTCGCCTCGAGATTGCCGTCGATCACCTTTTGGGCAAACTTCTTGCCGAAACTCTTCCGCACATCCTCCAGGAGGTTCTCGAGACTGACGAGACCGGTCACCTTGCAGAGTGCGCCGAGCATCGGGGAATTCGGCATCGCCCTGCCGAAGCAATCGAGGGCTATCCTCGTGGCATCGACCGTATATACCTTGTTCGAGGGCCCGATCTTCAGCTTCTGCCGGATCTCCTTCGGATCCCGCGGGGAGTTGACCACAAAGGCGGTGCCTTCCTTGGCGCCTTCGGCGACATTGATGCTGTCGAGAAGCGTTGCGTCGACAACCGTCACCACGTCGGGGTTCATTACCGGACAGTGCATCCTCAGTTCCTTTGAACTCACCCTGTTGTAAGCCCTCAGGGGAGCCCCGGCCCTCTCAGGTCCGTATTCTGGAAAGGCCTGGACGTGCCTTCCTCCGCTGAGACAGGCGTCGGCAAGGACCTTTGCCGCGGTGACCGTCCCCTGTCCGCCTCTGCCGTGCCATCTGATCTCGAGTGTCGCAGACATGTCATTCCTCCGGATTAAAAATTGGACTTTGATTCTAAATGATTCCAGTCCGTTTTTTCAATAAGAATATTTAATTATTAACATTTCTTATGGCCAATTGACATGATGCAGGGAGTTGTTTATAGTGAAAGTCCCATGGCGATACAGAGCATGACAGGATTCGGCAGCGCGGAAAGACCCGGTTGCAGGGTGGAAGTCCGCTCCATTAATCACCGGTTCATGGATATCTATCTGAAGACGCCCTCCTTCCTCAACCAGCTGGAGATGCCTTTCCGCTCCCTCTTGAAGGAACGTTTTTCCCGCGGCAAGTTCGACGTCTCGGTCACCGTTTCCCTCACCGCTGCCACTGACTTCGTCATCAACGCAGATGCTGTCAGAAGACTCAGCAGCACATTCAGACAGCTCCAGCAGGAACTCGCCCTGCCGGGCGAGCTGGACATCAGCACCCTCGTCGGCCTCCACGAACTATTCATCGGCACGGAGCAGGGATATGACGCCGAGGCGATCATGACCCTGTTCAGGCAGGCGGTGGAAGACCTGAGGGCGATGAGGATGAGGGAGGGCGCGTCGCTGGCGGCGGAGATCGGCAGCATGACGGATGACCTGGCGGAGATGAATAACCGCATCAGAACGTTCTCCGCCACCATCGCCGCCGACGTCCTCGACAAGTTCAACGAGCGATTGAAGACCCTCCTGGAGGGCAGGGAGATCGACCAGGGCCGCATCCTGCAGGAGGCGGCGGTCATCGCTGCGCGGCTCGATATCTCCGAGGAGATAACCCGCATCGACAGCCACCTGAAACAGTTCAGGGCGCTCATGGCCGGCGGTGGTATAATAGGGAGAAAGCTGGACTTCATCCTGCAGGAGCTGAACAGGGAAGTGAACACCATCGGCTCAAAGTCCTCTGTATACGAGGTATCGAGCCTTGCGGTGGACATGAAGACCGAGATAGAGAAGATCAGGGAGCAGGTGCAGAACATCGAATGAAAAAGGGAGACATCAGCCCGATACTCGTCAATATCGGCTTCGGCAACGTGGTGGCCGCCTCCAAGGTGGTCGCGATCGTGACGCCTGGCTCGGCCCCCATCAAGCGGATGCGCGAAGAGTCCAGAAAGCTGGGCAAACTGGTCGACGCGACGCAGGGGAGGAGGACCCGCTCCATCATCATCACCGACAGCGACCATGTCGTCCTCTCGGCGCTTCAGGCCGAGACGATTACGCAGCGTTTCCTTGAAGGAAAGAGCGGCCTTGACGAAGAGGAGTAAGGGTACGCTGTTCGTGATCTCCGCACCCTCGGGCGCAGGAAAGACGACCCTGTGCCGGCATATTGCCGCCGTCGACAAGCGGTTGCGGGAATCCGTCTCCTACACCTCCCGGCAGCCCCGCAAGGGCGAGAGAAACAACAGGGACTACACCTTTGTCGGCACCGACGAATTCAGGAAGATGGCGGCCGGAGGGGAGTTCGTTGAGTGGGCGGAGGTGCACGGCAACCTCTACGGCACCTCACGGAAGCGGCTGAAGGACATCCTCGCCAAAGGGTTTGACGTACTCCTCGATATCGACATACAGGGCGCTGCCCAGATCAGGAAGGCGTTCCCTGCCGGCGTGTCGATCTTCGTCATGCCGCCCTCCCGCGGGGTCCTCAGAAGACGTCTTGAAGGCAGGGGAGCCAATACGAAGGCCGATATGGAGCGGCGCCTGAAAAATGCGGTAAGAGAGATGAAGAACTATAAGAAGTATGATTATGTTATAGTTAATGACGTCCTGAATGACGCGGTTTCCGGTCTCAGGGCCATTATTGCGTCCGAACGGCTCAGGACTGCGCGTGTGGACGGCGCCTGGATCAGGGACAACTTTTTCTGTTAGGAGGAAGCACTATGGATATAATCTCCCTTCCCGTGGAATTCGACCATTCGAAGATCGACGGTAAATACCGCCTCGTGACGATCGCGGCGCAGCGGGCAAAGGAACTCTCCCTCGGGACGAAGCCGAAGATACAGACCAAGTCAAAAAAGGTCACCTCCATCGCTATTGAAGAGGCGATCGAAAACCACCTTGATTTCCTGACCGGGGATGAGGCGATACAGGCAAGAGAAGAGGCGGGCAAGTTCGACTACCGGAAGCTTCTCGAAGACAGCCGGAAACTGACCGCTGGCGAAGACCTCACTGAGCTGGAAAAAGACCTGAAGGTTTACCTCCACGAGAAAGAGGCGATGGACAAGAAGGCCTTCGACGAACTCTTCAGTTCCAAGAAGGATGAAGAATCCGAGACTGAAGAATAAGCGGGTCCTCCTCGGTGTATCAGGTGGCATCGCCGCTTACAAGTCCGTCGAACTTGTCAGAAGACTGACAGACAGCGGCGCGTCGGTCTCCGTTGTGATGACGGAGGCCGCGCTCCGTTTCGTGACCCCCCTCACCTTCGAAGCGGTTTCGCGCAGCAAAGTCCATAGCTCCCTTTTTGAGGAACCCCTTGTCCACATCCAGCTGCCGGCAGAGGCTGACCTCCTCATCGTAGCCCCTGCCACCGCCAATAGTATCGGCAAATTCGCCAACGGGATCGCCGACGACCTCCTCAGCACCTGTTTCCTGTCCTGCGCCGGGAAGAAGCTCATCGCACCCGCCATGAACTGGCGCATGTACGAAAACCCGGCTGTGCAGGAGAACCTCTCCCGGCTCGCCTCACGGGGCGTCCTGCAGGTCGGCCCGGAGCGGGGCAGTCTCGCCTGCGGAGAAGAGGGTGCCGGCAGGATGGCAGCGGTACAGGAGATCATCGAGTCCGCCCGGGCCGCCCTTTCCAAAAAGGACTTTGCCGGAGAACGGTTCGTCGTCACCGCCGGCCCCACGCGGGAATATCTCGATCCCGTCCGCTTTATTTCGAACAGGTCTTCAGGGAAGATGGGCTACGCGCTCGCCCGTGCGGCGCGCGACAGGGGCGCCCGTGTAACGCTTGTCAGCGGTCCGACCGCCCTCCCCCGGCCGGGTGGGATGATGAATTTCATCGCTGTGGAAGATTCCGCCGGCATGCTGGATGCTGTTCAACGAGAGGTGGCAGAGGGGGCTACGGTGCTCATCATGGCGGCTGCTGTTGCGGACTTTGCACCCGCCGGAAAGTCGTCGGAAAAGCAGGAAAAGACGCCCGAGCTCACGCTGGAGCTGAAGGCCACCCCTGACATCATCTCAGCCGTTTCCGGTGCGTCCCGCAGACCCTTCATCATCGGTTTTGCCGCCGAAACAGGCCCCCACATCGGCCGGGCCGCGGAAAAGATGAAAAAAAAATGCATGGATATGATCGTCTTTAACGACGTGACCGAGCCGGGTGCAGGGTTCGACACGGACACCAACAAGGTCGTCATCCTCGGCGGAAACAGGGAGACGCAGGTGGAACTCATGGACAAAGACGACGTTGCCCATGCCGTACTGGATCGCCTTTTTGAAATGAAAACTTGACTTTATCCCTGTGATCTGATAAAAAAGTGACAAGGTTATGTCACTGAAAGATATAGAAAAACTCAGGGAAAAAGTAGATAAAGACCCCAATTCGAAGCTCTTCGTTCCCCTTGCCGAGGAATACAGGAAAGAGGGCATGCTGGACGAGGCGATTGAGGTCCTTCTCAAGGGGATAGGACGCCAGCCCGCCTACATGAGCGCACGGGTCTCGCTGGGAAAGATATACGTGGAAAAGGGCCTGCTCCCGGAGGCCCGGTCAGAGTTCGAAAACGTCATAAAGTCGATACCCGACAACCTCTATGCCCACAAGAAGCTTGCCGAGATTTACCGTGACACCGGACAGCGGGACATGGCTGTCGAGGCCTACCGGACGGTCCTGAGGTTAAACGCGATGGACGAGGACGCCCAGAGCAACCTACGAGACCTGGAAGGGGATGAGGATGCCCTGGAACTCGAACCTGCGGAAGAACTTCTGCTCGAGGAGGAGCCGGCGGTAGAAGAGCCGGGGTATGGCGAACTGCCCGGGGCAGAGGAGCATACGGCGCCCTTCAGGGAACAGCCCGCAGGGGCCGCGCTGTCGGACGAGGAGTTGAGTGCGTTCAAGGATTCCCTCTTCGGCGACTCGGCCAAGGCAGAAGAGGCGGAAACAGCTCCATCCGCGGAAGAGGCGGTGACGCTCGAAGAGGAGGCCGATGCCTTCGGGATCATGGAAGAGACGGATGAAGGGGCTGTTTCTTTCGGCGACATAAACGATGTCCTGGCGGTCGACGAAACGCCCCGTGCGTCTGAAACCCCCGTTGCTGAAGCAGTGCCCCCTCCCCCTGCCGAAGAATCCGTTTCCGAACAGGCTGTCTTTGCTGGAGACAGGCCTTCTCCAGGGGAAGATGCGCCGCGGCCCGCGGGCATTGATGAAGCGGACCGGTTCGTTGCTGCGGGCGATTACTACGGAGCCATCAATGTCTACCGACAGATGCTCGCGGCCGACCCTGGCGACAGGAAGACCCTCCAGCGCGCCGAGGAATTGAAGACCCTGCTGAAGCTGATGGGCAAGGATAAAGAGGTGCTCATAGACAAGCTCAACTCTTTTCTCGTGGGCATCAACAAGAGGCGTGATGAGTTTTTCGGAAGTTCTTAAAGAGACGGTCGACAAGGTCGACGGCGCTGTCTCGGCCATGATCATCGCATCCGACGGAATCCCGGTGCAGGAGTACGCATCGGAGAGACTCATCGACCTGACGGGCCTTGGCGCAGAGGCTTCGGCGATGATCAGGGACATCGGAAATGCGGCTGAGAACCTGGGTCTCGGGCAGGCGCGGGAGTTTTCGATCATATCCGACACCTGCGGGATCATCATGCGGAAGATCAACGACGATTACTACCTCGCCCTGGTGATCAAGCCGGACGGCAACTACGGCAAGGGACGCTTTGTCCTGAAGACCGCTGTCCCCAAGATAGAGGGAGAATTCTAGACCCTCCCTTCCGCTGCCGCCGGAGGGGACCTGATTCTTTTTTTTGTGCCTGCCGGCAAAACGCGGGCATTCAGGACCAAAATGAAAATTCTTGTCATACATGGGCCGAACCTGAACCTCCTGGGAAGGAGGGAAACGACGATCTACGGGGCAGTCTCGCTCGGGGAGATCAACCAGAGGATCACGACCCTCGCGACCGAACTGGGCATGGACGCCGAGACGTTCCAGTCCAACAGCGAGGGGGACATCGTTGACGCCATCCACGGGAAATCGTTTGACCTTCTGATCATCAACCCTGCTGCATACACCCACACGAGCGTTGCGATACGGGACGCGATCGCAGCCGTCGGCAGGCCGGCCATTGAAGTTCACATATCCAATATCCACAAAAGGGAAGAGTTCAGGCAGCATTCCTTCATCGCGGGCGTGGCCACCGGCCAGATTTGCGGACTCGGCGTCGAAGGATATCTGCTCGCCGTACGGGCAGCCCGGAACATCCTGCAGGGATGAGCAGAATCACTTCACTCACCGGGACTCTCGAGTCCCGGGGCATCGACGCATTCCTCGTTTCCGAGCTGCATAATGTCAGGTATCTCACCGGCTTCACCGGATCATCAGGCTTTCTCGTGGTCACCTCCGGCAGCAGGACCTTTTTCACTGATTCCCGGTATGAGGAACAGGCCGGCAGAGAGGTGAAAGGCTGGAGGATTCAGATCGAGAGGGAAGACCGGGCAAAGGTGATCACCGATTTCGTCCGCTCCTCGGGGATACGCACCCTGGGCTTCGAAGCAACGGCATCGTACGGCTTTTATCGCTCGCTCCTGAGAAAGGGGTTCAGGCTCAAGGCGATAACCAACGCCGTAGAGGAACTGCGCAAGATCAAGGATCAGGCCGAGGTTCGTTCGATACAAAAGGCGATCCAGAGGGCTGAAAAAGCCTTTATCTCGGTGAAACCGCACATCCGGGCCGGGGAGAGCGAAGTAAGGATCAGCACCCTTCTCGAGGAAAACCTCAAAAAAGCCGGATGCGGGACGCTCCCTTTTGATATAATAGTCGCGTCAGGGCCGAACTCGTCCATGCCCCATGCGAAGCCCACGGGCCGGAGACTCTGCCCCGGGGACCTCGTGGTGATAGATTGGGGCGGCGAGGCTGAAGGCTATGTCTCTGACATGACGAGAACGCTTCTCATCAACGGCCGTTCCCTTTCCCGCAAGAAGGAGATCTACGAGATCGTCCTCAGGGCCAACAGGACCGCCATACAGACAGCATCAGCGGGAGTTCATGCCCGGACTGTCGATAAGGCGGCGCGGGACGTCATCACCGGGGCGGGATACGGCGGGCATTTCGGCCACGGGACGGGCCACGGCGTGGGAATCGAGGTGCACGAACTGCCCCGCGTCTCCAGGCTCGGGCGGGAGTATATCAAGGCAGGCATGGTCTTCACCATCGAACCCGGCATCTACCTGCCGGGCACCGGCGGCGTCAGGATCGAGGACATGGTCGTAGCGCGCACAGGCTCCTGCTCCGTCCTGACGACTCTGCCGAAAGAGCTCGAAATTATCTAAATCAGTCGTAGGCCGCACCAGCCGGCCGAACAGGAGGTAATGATTCATGATAGCTACCAGTGACTTCAGAAAAGGCGGAAAGATAGAATACAAGGGCGACCCTTACGAGATACTCGACTTCCAGCATGTGAAGATGGGCAGGGGGGGAGCAAACGTGAAGACCAAGATGAGGAACCTCAAGACGGGCAGCGTCGTGGAAGAGACGATCCGCTCCGGCGAAAAATTTCCCACCCCCGAACTCAGCGAACGGAAGATGCAGTACCTCTATGTCCAGGATGACCTCTACTACTTCATGGACCAGGAGACCTTCGAGCAGACGCCGCTGACGGCTGCCCAGCTGGGCGACGCAAAGCTCTTCCTCAAGGAAAGCATCGAGGTGAAGATCCTCTACTATAAGGACGAGCCCCTCAACGTGGAACTTCCCACTTTTATCGAGCTCGTTGTGACGAAGACCGACCCCGGGTTCAAGGGCGACACCGCCTCCGGGGGCGGAAAACCAGCGACCCTCGAGACCGGCGCGGTGGTCAGGGTCCCCTTCCATATCAATGAGGGGGACACGATCAAGGTCGACACGAGGACGTCGGAGTATATAGAAAGGGTAAAGTGATGGAACTCGATGATCTGAAGAGCCTGATCGAGCTTCTAAAGGAGACCGACATCACGGAACTGCAGGTCGAGAAGGATGGGACAAAGGTCAGGATAAAGAGGGAAAAGATCTTCGCCCCCATGGAGATCACCCATCAGAGGCCGTCGTCAGCCGTCCAGGAACAGATCATCAAAGAGACGGAGGAGGAGAGCCAGAGGTTGATCACCGTCACCTCTCCGATCGTCGGCACCTTCTATCGCTCCCCCACTCCCGAAGCTCCGGCCTTTGTCGAAGTCGGCCTGAGGGTGAAGAAGGGGCAGGTGCTCTGCATCATAGAGGCGATGAAGCTCATGAACGAGATCGAGTGCGAGGCCGACGGCATCGTTGTCAAGGCCCTTGTCGAAAACGGCCAGCCGGTTGAATACGGCGAGCCCCTCTTCCTCGTCGAACCCGTATGAAGCTTTTCAGGAAGATACTCATCGCCAACCGGGGCGAGATCGCTCTCAGGATCATCCGCGCCTGCCGGGAACTCGGCATCAGGACCGTTGCCGTCTACTCGGATGTTGACAAGGATTCCCTCCATACCCGGTTCGCCGACGAGTCCGTATGCATCGGGCCCGCCAGTTCGGCCCAGAGCTACAACAACATCCCCAGCATCCTCACGGCAGCCGAGATAACCGATTCCGAGGCGATCCACCCGGGATACGGCTTCCTTTCGGAGAACCCCCATTTCGCCGAGGCGTGCGCAACCTCGGGGATCACGTTCATCGGCCCCTCAGCGGACAGCATCCGGATGGGCGGGGACAAGGCAAAGGCGCGGCAGGTGATGAAGCGGCGCGGCGTGCCGGTCGTCCCGGGCAGCGATGGGCCGGTGGCATCCGAAGAAACGGCGCTGAAGACTGCGCGGAAGATCGGGTTCCCGGTCATCCTCAAGGCGTCCGCGGGCGGCGGAGGCAGGGGCATGCGGATCGCACGGAACGAAGAGGAGCTCGACAAGCTCTATTTTATGGCCCAGCGCGAGGCGCTCACCGCCTTCGGGAACGGCGAGCTGTACGTCGAGAAGTTCATCCCGGACATGAGGCACGTGGAGGTGCAGATCCTCGCCGACGCGAAGGGCAACGTCATCCATCTGGGAGAGAGGGACTGCTCTATCCAGCGACGGCACCAGAAGCTGATAGAGGAATCGCCCTCGCCTGCGGTTGCCGAAAAGTTCAGGAAGAGGCTCGGCGAGTACGCGGTCAAGGCAGCCCGGGCGATCAAGTACCGGAACGCCGGCACCGTTGAATTCATTGTGGATTCGGAGAGCAACATCTACTTCATGGAGATGAACACCCGCCTGCAGGTGGAACACCCGGTCACCGAATACGTCAGCGGGGTGGATATCGTCAAGGAGCAGATCAGGATAGCGGCAGGGGCTCCCCTGGAACTCAAACAGCCGAAAGTGAAACTGAAGGGTCATTCCATCGAGTGCAGGATCAATGCCGAGGACCCGGAGCGGTTCATACCCTGCCCCGGGAAGATCACATTCCTCAACCTGCCGGGCGGCCCCGGCGTGCGGGTGGATACCGCCGTGTACAACTGCTGCGTCATCCCCTCGCACTACGACTCCCTTGTCGCAAAACTGATCGTGTACGGCGAGGACAGGGAAGAAGCGGTCGCCAAGATGCGGCGCGCTCTCGACGAGTTCATTATCGAGGGGATCAAGACGACCATCCCCTTCCACAAGAAGGTTCTCAGCGACCCGGACTTCATCAAGGGCGATTTCAACACCGGATTTGTCGAGAAGATGTCGGCCCCGCTCCCCCCGAAAGAGAGCAGCTGAACCACCGGGCCTGTGCGTGCGTGGCGATTGGGGGCTGACCTGTCCTAATCCTTCGTAGTGATCACAATGATGCCGATCAGGAGCACGGCGCCCGCAGCAGCTGCAGCGAAGAGGCCGAAACCGGACGCCGTGGAGTAAGGTTTGAAGAGACTGCCTCCGATGATCGAGCCGAGCAGTCCGAGAATAATGTAACCGACAAAGTCCGACTGCGAACCCTTCCTGATCGCACCCGCCAGCAGGCCTGCGATAACGCCTATGATAACGTATCCCAACCAGAACATATCCATCATACACCTCTCCTGCTTCCAGTGTATCACTCCTGGAGAAAAATCAAAGCGATCCCGGAGGCAGAGCAGGGAGGCGACGAATTCCTGGTGTCACCCGGAAGCAAATCCAACAGTTGCCGGGCCGGTTAACCCTTCCGGCTGTTTCACTGATAACACCTCTTATGGCAAACTATATACGACCCGCAACCTGTTCAGACCAGTCTGTACAGGGGCATGAAAGAACCTGAACATGACAACCGTCAAGGAAACAATAAAAGGACTGCGCTTCCCGTGACCATTTCCGGCATCTGCTTTATCACCGACAGGACCTGCTGCAGTCTCTCGACGTACGATATGACAGAGGCAGCGCTGGACGCGGGCATCCGCTTCGTCCAGTACCGGGACAAGAACAGGACACGCCGGCAGATATACGAAGAGGCCATACGGCTTCGTGAACTGACACTTCGTTATAGCGCAATTTTCATCGTGAATGACCACGCTGACATCGCCCTTGCGGTCGATGCCGATGGTGTGCACCTCGGCCAGGACGATCTGCCCCTTGCAGAGGCGCGGCGAATCATGGGAAAGAAGATAATCGGGATATCGACCCACCGCCTGACAGAGGCGAAGGAAGCCGAGGCAGGCGGTGCTGACTATGTCGGATTCGGCCCGATCTTCCTTACGACGACCAAGGACGCGGGGGCGCCGCAGGGCCTTGACAATCTCCGGTCGATCAAACAAAATGTCTGTGTCCCGGTGGTTGCCATCGGCGGCATCTCTGCCGGCAACCTGGTTTCTGCCTTTGAAGCAGGGGCTGATGCTGCAGCGGTTGCGACCGCCATCTGCAGGGGCGACATCAGGGAAAACGCGGCGCGTTTGATCAGAATAATGCGGGCAAGAGATCCCCGCGCCTCACGATAGGCAGGGGCGGGGTGACGGGAGCGTCGCAGCCCCGGGGTGTTGGAGTCCGGAGGACGAGATCTGAGCAGGCAGCGGAATGGGCCTGGAACTGTCGAAGAATCTCGCCAAACGCGAAAGTAAGGCCTGCTGATCGGATATTGTGCCTGACTCTGAAATAGAACTGACAAGGAGACTGACATGAAAAGATGCCTCGTTCTGACCGCTGTTCTCATGCTCATTCTGGCCGCTGCTGTCGGCTGCCAGAAGAAGAGCGACACCATCAAGATAGGAGTTGCCGGCCCGATGACCGGCGATCAGTCGAAGATGGGCATGGACTTCAAGAACGGCGTCACGCTCGCTGTCGAGGAGTGGAACACAAAGGGAGGTGTCCTGGGGAAGAAGATCGAAATCGAGATCGGCGACGACCAGCACGATCCAAAACAGGCTGTCTCCCTTGCAAACAAATTCGCGAATGCGGGAGTTGCCGGCGTTATCGGCCACTTCAACTCGAGCTGTTCCATCCCCGCCTCGGACATCTATAACCGGGCAGGACTGCCGATGATCTCTCCCGGATCGACAAACCCCCAGTTCACGGAAAAAGGGTACGGCAACATCTTCAGGGTATGCGGCAGGGACGACCAGCAGGGCAAGGTGGGAGCTGATTTTGTCACCAATAGGCTGAAACTCGCGAAGGTGGCGGTAATCCACGACAAGACCACCTACGGCCAGGGGCTGGCCGATGAGTTCAGGAAGGCGCTCGGCACATCAGTCGAGGTCGTCTTTTACGGCGGCATCGTTCAGGGCGACAAGGACTTCAAGAGCGTGCTGACCGCCATCAGGGAGAAGAACCCCCAGCTCATCTTCTTCGGAGGCATCTACCCTGAGGCAGGGCTCCTCGTCAGGCAGGCGAAGGAGAGCGGCATCAAGGCTCCGTTCATGTCCGGTGACGGCACCATAGACCCGAAGTTCATCGAGATAGCGGGAATCCAGGCAGCAGAAGGCACGTACCTTACCTTCAGCCCAGACCCCAACAACATCCCCTCTGCCAAAGACTTCATCAAGAACTATGAGGCGAAGTTCGGCCAGATCGGGCCATACTCCATCTACGCCTATGACGCCGGAAATATCCTGCTTGAGGCGATCAAGGCGGCGGGGACAGCTGACGGCAAGGCGGTCACGGACAAGCTCCACTCAGGAGAATTCAGCGGCGCGATGGGCAAGATCAGATTCGACGCCAAAGGCGACGTTACCGTCGCACCATACGTTGTCTGGATCACGAAAGGCGGCAAGTTCGTCGAATACTGGAAACCCTGAGTCGCGGCCACAGTCGTTTCTCCGGTCAGCGGCAGGAAGCAGAACGCGCCTCGCCGGGACCTTGTCCTTGTCTTCGTGCAGGGAGGCAGGAAGGCGACAGCGCGATTGTCACTCCCTCATTTCTGTGCTATAAACTTCTTAAAGGAGGAATCATGAAAAAGATACTATTAACTGCACTCGCATCCGGCGCTGTCCTGGCCTTTGCGGCCGCCGGTATCGCAGGAGAGT
The DNA here is from genome assembly GCA_021825365.1 of Nitrospirota bacterium. Classification (GTDB taxonomy): domain Bacteria; phylum Nitrospirota; class Thermodesulfovibrionia; order Thermodesulfovibrionales; family UBA6898; genus JAKAGF01. The sequence goes on from JAKAHR010000017.1 coordinate 31,160, forward strand.
CTCCCAAGGCCAGGGGCGGGGAGGAACTCTTCAAGGAGCACTGCGCCGTCTGCCATCCTGACGGCGGCAATATCGTAAATCCAAAGAAGACTCTCCATAAGGCCGACCGGGAGGCTAACGCTATCAAGACGGCGGCCGACATCGTCGGCAAGATGAGAAACCCGGGCCCGGGCATGAGCACGTTCGATAAGGCTGCCTTACCCGACAGGGATGCGAAGAAGATCGCTGAATACATCATCAGGACGTTCAAGTAGCGAACGGTCCTCAGATACCTGATGGCTTGCACCGGCTCACGGCCGGAAACCGGCCGTGAGCCCGCCTGTCGGAAGACCGCGGAGATTGTGCTTCCCGTAGGTGACTGAGTTAAGGTAGACTAGGGGCAACGACATGACGTGGAAGGGGAAGGAACTTTCATGAATATCGGGATTATCGGGTCCGGAAGGATGGGGAGCGGACTCGGCAAGATCTGGTCGAAGAAACACCGCATCTATTTCAGTTACTCCCGTGATTACGAGAAACTCAAGGCCCTCGCCCACTCCTGCCTCGATGCCCGGGCCGCAACACCGGCGGAGGCTGTTGCCGCCTCTGAGGTGGTGCTGCTGGCAACCCCCTGGTCCGCTGTTACCGAGGCCCTCGGGAAGGCGGGGACGCTGGACGGCAAGGTGCTCATCGACTGTACAAACCCGCTGCTCCCGGACCTGGGCGGACTTTCCCTCGGCCTGACCACCTCGGCTGCGGAAGAGATCGCAAAGATGGCTCACGGTGCACTGGTGGTCAAGGCGTTCAACACCGCCTTCGCCGAGATATATCACACGGAATCAAGGCTTTTCGGCTCGCGCCGCCTGACGATGTTTTACTGCGGGGATCACAAACAGGCAAAGGCCACCGTCGCCCGGCTCATTAACGAGGCCGGGTTTGATCCCATCGATGCCGGTCCCCTCACCTCTGCCCGCCAGCTCGAACCCCTCGCCATGCTCATGATACAGCTGGGGTACGGAATGGGCATGGGAACAAACATCGGAATAAGTCTCATCCGCCGTTAAGGCGCGTCCTTCGTCTGCTCCGCAAAGACGCCGGCATCTATCGTCGGGACCGCGCGAGGGCTTTTCTTGTCTCCTCAGCAAAGAAGAGCAGGAAGGCGAAAGGCAAAAGGACCAGCCATATATGCAATGAAACAGGCGAGGTCGAGAATATCCGGTTGCCGCACGGATGATAGACGATGAAAAGGTGAAGGCAGAACTCAAAGGCGATGCCGATGAAGATAGCCCGGTTCGTGAAAAGACCGAGGCTGAACACGGATTCTTTCGACGACCTGCAGGCAAAGACATTGCCCGCCTGGGTTATGATGATCGCGGTCAGGCAGGCTGTTGTCGCCTGTACATAGACCGCATGATCGGGCGGAAGCATAGTCCCGGCGTTCCAGCCCCCTCTGTTCATCACATAGAAGAACCCGAACATACATGCCACCGCCTCGATGGGACCGAGGAAGAGGTAGGCGCGGGAAATAACCGAATAATCGAGGAGTCTTTCATTCCTCCTCCTGGGCGGCTGTTTCATGACTGAAGGCGTCGGTCTTTCCGTGCCGAGCGCAAGGGCGGGGAGCATGTCCGTGCCGAGGTCTACCGCAAGGATCTGCATGATCGTAAGCGGCAAGGGGATCTTCAGCAGGATATAGGCAAGATAGGGCACCGCCTCGGGAATGTTCGATGCAAAAATGTAGGTGAGAAACTTTTTGATGTTCTCGTACACCGCCCTGCCCTCCTCAACGGCATTGACTATGGTGGCAAAGTTATCGTCAAGGAGGATCATGTCAGAGGCCTCTTTTGCCACGTCGGTCCCGGCGACGCCCATGGATATGCCGATGTCGGCCTTCCTCAGAGCGGGAGCGTCATTTACACCGTCACCGGTCACCGCGACCCGCTCCCCTTCTTCCTGCAGGACGGAGACGACGCGCATCTTGTGCTTTGGCGTCATGCGGGCAAAGATGATCTCTTTTTCGGAGAGCTTTTCCCTGAGCTCCCTGTCGCTCATCTTCACGAAATCAGCCCCCTCGATAACAACCGGGGTTCCCCTGATAAGGGCTATCTCCCGCGCTATGGCGACTGCAGTCCTGCTGCCGTCGCCGGTGATCATGATCACCTTGATGCCCGCGCAATGGCATTTTTCGATCGCATCACGCACCTCCGGACGCGGCGGGTCCTCGAGCCCGACGAGACCGGCGAAGACAAGGTCTTCTTCGAGTGACGAGTCCTGACGGCACGGTTCATTGCCCGGTCGTTGCCCATCACTCTGTTTATACGCAAACGCCAGCACCCGTAATCCCCTGTCCATAAGCGCATGGTATGTTTCCATCACCCGCTGCCCGAACGCGTCGTCGATCTCCGTCTCGGCGCCGCTCTTCAGCGATCTGCTGCATAAAGGCAGGATGCTTTCCACGGCGCCTTTGGTGAAGACATATTTCCTGTCAGCAACCTTGTTCAGGGTCGTCATCATCTTTCTGTCGGAGTCAAAGGGGATCTCCTGGATGCGCGTTGCGCCGGGGTCGCCGATACGCTCTCTCGCAAGTTTCAGGAGCGCTGTTTCAGTCGGATCGCCCCTGTATTCATTGTCGGCAAAACGCGCATTATTGCACAGGAGCGCTGTCTGCGCAAGCATGTCCCCGGCCTGCGGATAAAAATCCGCCGTATCGATAATCTTATCGCCTTTCCATATCTTTGCCGCCGTCATCCGGTTTTGGGTGAGCGTGCCCGTCTTATCGGTGCAGATGACGGTCACACAACCCAGGGTCTCGACGGATGAAAGGTTCTTGATCAGGGCCTTCCGTCTTACCATCCGCTGACTTGCCATGGCGAGGGAAAGGGTGACGGTCGGCAGCATGCCCTCGGGGATGAGTGCGACCGTGATCCCGATGGCAAAAATAAAATTCTCCCAGAAGCTCCTCCCGATAAGCAGGCCGAGGCCAAAGAAGAATATGCCCACCAGTGCCGCGATGGTCGCCACGAGGCGCGTCGCCTTCACGATCTCTTTCTGGAGAGGGCTGAGGCCCGGTTCAACCGCGCTGGTCAGATGGGCTATCCTGCCGAACTCGGTCCCCATGCCGGTCGCAAAGACAAGCGCCTTGCCCGACCCGCTCGTTACCGTCGTGCCCGCAAAGACGATATTGGGGCTCTCCATCAGCTCACCCCCTGAAGGCAGATGATTTCTGAGGATGGGGTCCGACTCGCCCGTAAGAGAGGCATTGTTCACCTTCATCAGGGAGCTTTCTATCAACCGTGCATCGGCGGGTATCATGTCGCCTTCGGCAAGCAGGATGATATCGCCCGTCACAACCTCGCGCGAATGGATTCTTCTTTCTCTCCCTTCCCTGATGACCCTCACATAAAAGGGCAGGAGTTTCTTCAGGGCCTCCAGAGCCTTTTCTGCCCGGTATTCCTGGATAAACGTGAAGAGAGCGTTGATAAAGATAACGCCGATGATCGCGGCGCCGAGGGTCAACATGCCTTCTCCGGGATGCAGCCAGGCGGAAAGGAACGAGAGTCCGGCACCGATCCAGAGCAATATCGCCAGAAAATGAGTGAACTGTCCGAGGAAACGAAGGGAGAGGGATGTCCTCGCCACCGCACTTATCTCGTTGAGCCCGTTCTCTGACAGTCTCTTGGCAGCCTCCGCCTCAGAAAGTCCGTTCTCGGAGCTTACGAGCTGCCTGAGGGCATTCTCCTTCGAACGGGCGTTAATCTTCATGCCGCGGCTTCAGGATGATGAGATCGCAGGGTGTCTCCCGCAAAACTTCCTCAACAGGATTGCCCTTGATGAGGGATGTCAGCAGACTTCTTTCGCTCGCACCCATGATGATCAGGTCGTGCCTTTTTGCGGCAGCCTCGATGGTTATGCTCCTGGCGGCCTTGCCCGGCAATAGTCTTCCCTCGTGTGCAATATCGTATTTTCTCAGGTACTCCACGAACCCGGAGATGCCTTCGGGAAGCCTTTTTTCCCATTCATACGGAGTGAGATGAATCTCGCCGTGGAAGAACCTCGTAATCGGCTTTGTCGCGTGAAATACGACCACCTTCGCATCACAGCACTCTGCTATCTTTGAAGTGAAATAGGCCCTCTCCTTTATGTGGTCAATGCCTGCCTTCAGCGGCACAAGGATCTTGTGCGGATGAATCTTTCCCATGTGCACGACCCTCACGAGTGCCACGGAGCAGGGCAGTTGCAGGGAAAGCCTGCGTGTCACCGTGCCCGAGTAGAACCTCTTTTCGATGTCGCTCCTGCGCGTCGCGGCAAAGACGATATCGATTCCTTTGTGCCGGACTACGGCGCCGATTTCCCCGAGCGTATCGCCGATTTTCGTTATGCTCCCGGCCGGCACTTCCAGAAGCTCCGCCTCGGTGATAAGCCTTTTCATCGCCTCCTCCGCCCTGACTACGCTTTCTTCCGGGGTCCCCTTTTCGGCGATAAAGCAGGTCAGGAACGAGGCTCCGCAGGATTTGGCAAGCCGCAGCGCATAGCGGCCCGCGACCTCTGAATTGATATGCTCATTGACTGCTGCCAGGATCTTCCTGTACATGTTACGTCCAGAATAGTATGAAAGATGATCAAACGCAAACTGTCATACAGGGCGCTTTTCGTATTATCGGTCGAATGCCGCTCCCGGGAAATCGGCGATTTCACCGTGAAACATGCAGCCGATGAACAGGAGGAGGGTAGGGGCAGGATCCGGTGCAGCTGTTATATCAGTACCACATCATCGCCTCGAACTCGGGCGTAGGAACCGTGACGCTGATGTGACCCCTCCATGGGCACCGCTCGATCTCCTCGCTCCCCTTCCTGATCGAGATGAAGAGATTGATCTCGTCCTTCTCCCTTGCCCCCAGGTCCGCGAAGGGGATACCGACCTCAAAGACATCAACTGCGGCGGCATCCGGAATCTCCTTGCGGAATATCCACTCCTCATTCGCCTGGTCGAAAAGCTCCGCCTTGATATTCTGCCCCGTCACCGGGCAGGTGATCCGTATCGGCCGCGGCCGGGAGGTGATGATCGAAAAGGTTATCCCCTCCTCCAGCTCCGAAAACGGTATCCGGGGGTCAAGCCGCAGGAAAAGGCTGTCCTTGTTGAAACCATAATACACGGAGGTTATGAGGCTTTCGGACTTATGCATGCTCCCGCCGGACTTCTTCACGTCCATCTGCGCGCCCTGATACCATTCGTAGTAGCTGCTGACGAGTCCGTCGATCTTCGGGCTGATGAAGCCCCTGATGGAAAGGGTCGGGGCCATGCCCCGGTCATGCCGGAGGATGGGGACGTAGAGCTCGGCGGGGACATCCCTGCCCATCTCCCTGAAGACCTTCATGAGATTGGACCTGAATAGTTCGTCGAATTCCTCCTGCGTCTCGGTGGTATGTTCGTCGCCGTACCACCAGTTCCAGTCAGACCCCTCGGCAGCGTACAGCGCCTTCCACGCCCCCGAGGTATCGGCGCCGGGGGTCTGGCGCTGGAATTCGTCAAGCTTCTCCCGGGTGTTGGTGAGGTAGTCCCATGACAGGTTGTCTTCCTCGTGTCCTATCCAAATGCCATAGTTGGCGTTAATCCAGGAGCCCGGGTGGAGCCTTTCAAGGCGGTCGCCGCGGGAGTAGGTATCGAGGTACTCCGAGACCGTCACGGTCCTGAGCCGTTCGTCCCTTGAGATCGCCTCATAGAGGTACAGGAAGAAATCGCGGCCGTCGTTCTTGTAATGTTCCCAGGCATTTTCTCCGTCGAGGATGATCGATACCAGGTGCGGGCCAGAACGGGACCGGCGTATCCCGCGGAGGCGGCTGACGAGATCTTCCGCCGCCTTCCGGGCGTCCCACTGGGAGTAGACGAACCCGATGAGGTCTGACAGCACATGGTCCCTGAAAATGATCGAAACATCCTCGTAGCGGTACGGACGATAGAGGACATCCGGCTCCGTGAGATTGCCGGCCCCATCCCTGAACCTCCTGTTGATGGAATTCGCGAGCACGCCCTCGTCCGTAGCCACCCAGCGGACACCCTTGCGGCCCATCATCCTGACCACCTCTTCGCTCACCGAGCCCTCGGACGGCCACATGCCGGCCGGCCGGAATCCGAAGATGGACTCGAAATACTGCAGGCCGTCATCCGTCTGGCGTTCCGCGTCCTCGGGATGGGCGAAGCGCCGCATGGGCAACCGAACCTGCGGCATCGCCACCCGTGCAATATCGGTATTGCAAAGAAGCGGCAGGATGGGATGATAATAGGGCGAACAGGACAGCTCGATCTGGCCTCCTGTTGCCATCTCCCGGTATGCGGGGATGATCCGTCCGACAATCTCCATCTGTTTGTCGAGAAGGGTCTGTTTGTCCTCTTCCGTGAAGCCGCGGCCCCGTTCGACAAGAGACTTCAGGAAGGCGTCATTTTCACGGAAAAGAGGATCGATCCAGCAGAGGTTGAAGAAGACCTGCAGGTCGAGGAAATCGCCGGCGGAGAAATACCGGGCAGCGCGCACCAGGTCGCTCTTGACGAGGCGCGTGCCCCGTTTTACGAGGAGTTCATAATACCGGGGGAACGGCCTGATCATGTTGTCCCAGTGGGCGAGGAAGAAGTTTTCGAGGATGAATATCTTCTCGTCCTCCGTCAGGTCAGCGGGCCTCTTCCTGCTGAGGGTAAGGTAGATATCGCCGGCATTCTTATCGGTATAGTCGATGATCTGGTCGAGCAGGGACGGCACGAGGTTGAAGGTCTGCCTGATCCGCGGGAAGTCTTTCAGGATCAGCGCCATGTCGAGATAGTCCTTGGTGCCGTGCAATCGCACCCACGGCAGCCGGTAGATACCGGTCAGGGGGTCCCTGTACAGCGGCTGGTGCATATGCCACAGGAAGGCAATACAGAGGGGGTTATCGCTCATACTGGAAGATATACTCGTCGGGTTTTGCCAGGCCGAATTCCTCCCGCGCCAGCTTCTCGCGGTAGAAGGGGTCTTCCTTGAGAAGCCGTATCTGCTCCCGGATCTGTTCGTTCTGCCTGCTCAGTTCCGTGATCTGGAGCTGCAGATTCCTCTTCGTCCTCGTCAGCTCCATATACCGGAACAGCCCCGCGTCTCCGAAGAGCAGGCTGATGGACAGGTACAGGAAACCGAGGATGACGACGGTGAAGAAGATGAGGCGCCGCTTCTTCATCTCGGTGACGACCTGCTTTCTCAGGAGGTGGTGAGTGCTCATTATCTCAGATTATAGAAGCCTCCCCGCCCCCGGTAGACGGCCCCGGCCGCCAGCTCCTCCTCGATCGCGAGGAGACGATTGTACTTGGCGACCCGCTCGCTCCGCGCAAGGGAACCCGTCTTGATAAACCCTGCGTTGCAGGCGACAGCCAGGTCCGCGATGGTCGTGTCCTCGGTCTCTCCCGACCGGTGGGAAATGACGGCGGTATATCCGGCGGTCTTCGCCATCTCGATCGCATCGAGGGTCTCGGTGATCGTACCGATCTGGTTGAGCTTGATGAGGATGGAATTGCCAATGCCCTTGTCGATACCCCGCTGCAACAGTTTCGTGTTCGTCACGAAGATATCATCGCCCACCAGCTGAACCTTGCGCCCGAGCCGCGACGTCATCGCCGCCCAGCCGTCCCAGTCGTGCTCTGAAAGACCGTCCTCTATCGAAAGCACCGGGTAGCGCGCGGTGAGCTTCTCGTAATAATCGATCATGTGGCGAGACGTCACCTTCTTTCCCTCAAAGCGGTACGTCCCTTTGTCGTAGAACTCCGAGGCAGCCACATCGAGGGCGATGAAGACGTCCTTCCCCGGGACATACCCCGCCTCGCTGATCGCCTTCATGATGAGGGTTATCGCTTCTTCGTTGCTCGATAGATTCGGGGCGAAGCCGCCCTCGTCCCCCACGGCGGTGTTGAGGCCCTTGCCCTTCAGGAGCTTCTTAAGCGTATGGAATATCTCGGAACCCGCCCGCAGCGCCGTGGTAAAGTCTCGCAGTCCGGCAGGCATGATCATGAACTCCTGGACGTCGAGATTGTTGTCAGCGTGGGCTCCGCCGTTGAGGATGTTCATCATCGGCACGGGCAGAACCTTTGCATTCATCCCGCCCAGGTGGCGGTACAAAGGGATACCCGCTTCCGCCGCCGCCGCGCGGCAGACCGCCATGGATACGCCGAGGATCGCGTTGGCGCCGAGCCTGCGCTTGTTTTCCGTTCCGTCCAGGGCGAGGAGAAGGCCGTCGACATAGACCTGCTCCGCAGCGTCGATCCCGGTCACCTCGGGCGCGATCTTCTCAAAGATGTTTCTGACCGCCTTCTGTACTCCCTTGCCGAGGTACCGCTTCCCGCCGTCCCTCAGCTCCAGCGCCTCCTTCGTCCCCGTCGAAGCCCCGGAAGGGACAGCAGCCCTGCCGACCGCGCCGCCCGCAAGATACACCTCGACCTCGACTGTGGGATTGCCCCGGGAATCGAGTATCTCCCGCGCTATCAGGTCAGTAATTTCACCCATGACATCCTCCCTTGCACCGTTTTATGTTCTTGAAAAAATCCGTCAGGATATGTACTGCCCCATCAGGTCCTCCACCCGCTTGAGGTCCAGTTCCTTCCCGTTGAGCTCTGACCGGTTCTCGATATGTCTGAGGGTCGTCTCAACATAGATCTTGAAGTGGCGGACCCGCTCCATGACCTTCCGGAACCCGCTGCCACCGGCAGCGTCCCTCTTCAGACCGTTCATCTCGTTGAAGAAGTGGGCGAACTCTTCGTAATCGTCATGCCGCAGGAGCCTGAACGTAAAGCTCTCAAAATATAACATATAGCTTCTGAGGGATTCAAAGACCCTGCCCCATTCCCGGACGTTCGTCTCCTTCTGTTCCAGCAGGCCCAGGAACCGGTGAAGCACGACGATATCCTCCCGAAGGCGTATCGACTGCTGCAGCTTCGTAACAAAACTCACGAAGATCGTCTCTCCCGCCGCCTCGGGCCTGAAATATTGCGTCAGCTGGACGATACTGTACTCGGTCAGGTTCTTGAGGATACCGTGGCTGTTTTCGATCCTGCCCCTGAAATGGGGCGACGCCTTCTTGCGGTGGATGTCCTTGAGTTCCTGGAGGAAGACCCGTCTGTTCTCCATGGTGAACTGGTACGAGACCGCCTTCAGGAGCATCTCGAGGTCAGGCTCCATCTGCTTCTTCAGCGACTTATCGAGAAAGGCCTGGAACATGGCGATCTCGGACCTCAGGAGGATGAGTATCACCAGGGAAGAGTTGAGGGAGACAGACCGCTGCGTGTCGATATCGACGAAGGCGAGGAACCGCAGCAGCCTGAAGAGATAGACGTAGATCACGGAGACGCATTTTCTGAGGTCCTTGTCGGGAATCTCCTTGATGATCTCGCGTATCTGATCATTGCCGATATGGTCGAACTCCGGGTTGGGGTCCCGGGTGAAGGGGTTGAAGTACCGGTTCTCCCTGATCTCCTTGTCCATCATGTGGCCTATGTTCATGAAGCTCATGTAAGAGATCGCGCCGGTGCGGATGAGATCGGATATGACGCCCTTCAGATTGATAAAGGAGTCATAGAGGAGATAGAGTCCCTTCTCCGGGGTGTCCTGCCGGTAAAGGCTCTCTCGCACCGCGTCCCTCCGGGCCGGGGAGAGGAACTTCGCCTCAGCGAATTTCTGGAACCAGTAGACGTTCTTCCTGTTTTCCGGGATAACCACTTCCAGGATCCCCAGGACGCGGAGGATCGTATCCCGGATCGTGACCAGTTCGTCGTAGAAGTTCCTCGTGGTAAGGTCTTCGCTCGATGCGGTCAGGTTCTCGGAGGTAAAAAAACGGTCGAGCGCCCGGAGAAGGACGTCCAGTTCAGAGAACAGAAGGCGGTTCGTCTTCCTCGATTCTGATACCCAGTCTCCCGGCTCTTCCTTCAGGACCATGTATTCCCACTGTCACGCCGACGGCTTTGGAACGTGAACCGCCTCTCCGTGTACGTCTTCGGCCGCCTCCCGGATGACTTCGGAGAGGGTCGGGTGCGCGTGGATGGTGTCGGCCACCTCCCGCGCGGTGCGGCCGGTCTGCATGGCGAAGGCGAGTTCATGGATCAGGTCCGAGGCATGCGCCCCGACAATATGTCCGCCCAGTATCCTGTCCGTTGAAGCGTCTGCGATGATCTTCGCAAAGCCGGTGATCTCGCCCATGACGTGAGACCTGCCGAGCGCCCGGTACTGTATCCGGCCGATGCGGTACGCAAGCCCCTGTTCCTTTGCCTGGTGCTCCCTGAGTCCCACGGAGGCTATCTCGGGAGAGGTAAAGATACAGGCCGGAACGACCCGGTAGTCGATCTTCGCGTCTCCGCCGTGCGCGTTCCGGGCTGCGACGACCCCTCCGGCTGATGCAATATGGGCGAGGAGGTTGACCCCGGTGACATCGCCGACCGCGTATATCCCCGGCACATTCGTCTCCATCCTGGCGTTCACCGTGATTTCGCCGCGGCTCCCCCTGCTGACGCCCGCTGACTCAAGGCCCAGGGCGTCGCTGTTGAAGGCCCTCCCGATCGAGACGAGCACCTTCTCGACGACGAGTTCCCTGCCCCCGGGCAGGAAGGCGTGCACCCCGTCGTCCCTCCGGTCGATCTTTTCGACGCCCGTCCCGGTGATAACCCTGATATTCTTCTTCTTGAGCTCATGTTCCAGGAGGTCGGAGACCTCCTCGTCCTCGGTCGCAACGACCCTGCCGAGCATCTCGACCATGGTAACCTCGGTGCCCAGGGCAGAAAAAATGCAGGCGAACTCAGACCCGATCACCCCGGCGCCGATGATCAGCATGCTCTTCGGGATTTCGGTCAGCTCCAGCGCATCGGTGGAAGAAAGGATGTTCCTGCGGTCAAAGGGGAAGGCGGGGATCTGCGCGGGCCGCGATCCTGTCGCGATGATGATCCTGTCGGCGGAGACCGTCTCCCTGCTGCCGTCCTGTGCCGTCACTTCTATCGCACCCGCAGAGGTGAGCACCCCCCTGCCCGTCTTGAGGGTGACCCCCCAGCTCTTGAACAGCCCGCGGATGCCCTTCACCTGGATGCCGACCACCTTGTTCTTGCGGTCCATGATCCGGGCGAGGTTCGGCGTCACCGTTCCGCTGAGTTCGATGCCGAATTTGTCCATCTCCCGCGCCCGGGAAAGCAGTTCGCATGAGGTGACGATCGTCTTGGTGGGTATACAGCCCCAGTTGAGGCACACCCCTCCTACTTCAGCGTTCTCGATCACCGTCACCTGCGCGCCGAGCCGGGCCGCCTTCAGGGCGGCGACATACCCGCCGGGACCGGCCCCCAGGACGGCAAGTTTCACTTGGCTTCCTCTTCAATATACTTTTCATACTCCGAGGCATCCATGAGATCGTCCGCCTCCGAGGGGTCTTCGAGTTCGATGACCGCTATCCAGCCCTTGCCGTAGGGGTCTTCGTTGATGATCTCGGGAGACTCCGACAGGTCCTCGTTGACCTTGATCACCTTTCCGCCGACAGGCGAGATGACGGACGACGTGGACTTTGTCGACTCGATCTCGGATATCTCGTTGTTGGCCTCAATCGTGGAATCCTCTTCCGGAAGGTCTATGTACACAATATCGCCGAGGGCGTCCTGGGCGTACTCGGTAATGCCGATGGTACCCTTCTTCCCTGAGATCTTGACCCAGGTGTGCTCCTTGTGGTACCTGATATCTTCGGGGTTCATGGATTCCTCCTTCTGTGCCGGAAAGATAAAGTTGTCATTTTCATATCACAGTGTTTTCGAGTTTGTCAAGAATGCTCCCCCGGACGGGGAATATCTGTACTATACCATTAAAGACAGACAAGGAAAATCAAAATTTCAGCTTATTCCTCAGTTCCCGCAGGAGGGAAAGAGCCTCAGCCGGCCGAAGGGCGTCGACGTTTGTCCCGGCCAGTTCGGCGACCACCGAATCGTTGACCGAAGAGAAGAGGTCCAGCTGTTCACGCTTCTTTGCAGAGCCGCCGCTGGCGAGTTTCGGGCTGCCGGATTCGTTGAACTCCGCCTTCTCCAGATTACTCAGAACCTCCTTGGCGCGGCGGATGACGACGTCGGGGATGCCGGCGAGCCGGGCGACCTGGATGCCGTAACTCTTGTCCGCAGGCCCCTCCTCGATCTTCCTCAGGAAGATGATCTCATCCCCCCACTCCCGTACCGACACGTTGTAGTTCTTCACGCCGTCGAGGATGAGGGCGAGTTCCGTCAGCTCGTTATAGTGGGTCGCAAAGAAGGTACGCGCCCGTATGCTGCGCACGATGTGCTCGGCGATCGCCCAGGCGATGCTGATGCCGTCGAAGGTGCTCGTCCCCCTGCCCACCTCATCGAGGATGACGAGGCTCTTCGGCGTGGCATTGTGGATGATGTTGGCCACCTCGATCATCTCGACCATGAAGGTGCTCTGCCCTTTGGTGAGCACGTCCGAGGCGCCGATGCGCGTGAATATCCGGTCGGCAACGCCGATGCGGGCAGACGCGGCCGGCACGAAGCTGCCCGCCTGCGCCATGAGCGCGATAAGGGCAACCTGGCGCATATAGGTCGATTTCCCCGCCATATTCGGCCCGGTGATGATGTGCAGCATGCCTTCCCCGGTATCGATGGAGGTATTGTTGGGGATGAACCGGTCCCCGGAGAGGACGCGTTCGAGCACGGGGTGCCTGCCGTCGGTAATCTCAAGGACGCTGTCTGCGGTCATCTCCGGCCTGAGGTAGTTGTATCTCTTTGCAGTGACCGCCAGGGACGCCAGAAAGTCGACCGCGGCGAGGCTGCCCGCCGTCTTCGCCAGGAGATCGGCGTCTTCCCTCACCGTGGCAAGGACCTGCTGGAATATCTCGTATTCGAGGTTCTTCAGCCGTTCCTCGGAACCCAGCACCTTGTTCTCGTATTCCTTGAGCTCCGGGGTGATGAACCTCTCTCCGCCCACCAGGGTCTGCTTCCTCACGTAGTCGGCGGGCACAAGGTCGAGGTTGGACTTTGTCACCTCGATATAGTATCCGTGGATCTTGTTGAATCCTACCTTCAGGGAAGAAATGCCGGCCCGCTTGCGCTCGCGCTGTTCGAGTTCGGCGATGAAGTCCTTGCCCTTTGTCGATATCCCCCGGAGTTCGTCGACGCCGGGGTGATAGCGCTCACGGATAATCCCCCCTTCCCTGACGCTGAAGGGAGGGTTGGAGACCACCGCCTTTTCGATCAGGTCCCGGAGCAGCGTGAATTCCGACAGCTCGTCTGCCAAGGCCTTCAGCGAGGGCTCCCGGGTCGCCGCGAGGGACTTCTTGATCCTCGGTATCTCGGAGACCGAACTCCTGATGGCGATGAGGTCGCGGGCATTGGCGGTCCCTGATGCCACACGCGAGGCAAGGCGCTCGATGTCCTGGACCTTCCGGAGGCACGACCTGACCTCCTCGATCAGCTCGAAGTCCGTGACCAGGTGCTCGATCGCGTCGTGGCGCCGCCCGATCTCTTCGAGGTCGGTCAGCGGCCGCAGCAGGGCTGCCCGGAGAAACCGTCCGCCCATCGGCGTGAGCGTCTCATCGAGGATTCCCAGGAGGGTGCCCTCTCGGGAGCCGTCCCGGAGACTGTGGGTAAGCTCAAGGTTCCGCTGCGTAGCGGCGTCGATGAACAGATATGCCGTCTGCCGGACGGTGGTGATCTTCTTGAATCCGGTCAGTTCCTTCTGCGTTTCTTCGATGTACCCGATCAGGGCGCCCGCAGCCGAAACGGCTGCATGCATCCCCTCGCATCCGTACCCCTCGAGGGAAGACACCCTGAAGTGGCGCAGGAGCGTCCGGTACGCCTCCGCATGGTCGAAGAGCCAGTCGTCGACGGCCGACAGATAAAAACCCGAGAGCGCCTCCCCGTAATGGATGTTCTCCTTCATACTGGCCGGGACCAGGACCTCTTTCGGTTCAAACCTGCTCACCTCGTCTTCGACATTCTCTCCTGTCTCAAAGACGATGAATTCCCCTGTCGAGATATCGGCCGCCGCGATCCCGTGGTGGTCGCCCGCGGGAAACAGGCTGACGATATAGTTGTTCTCCTTGGGGTTGTCGGGCGCATGGGTCCCCGGGGTGATAATCCGCACCACGTCCCGTGCGACGATCCCCTTGGCCTCTTTCGGGTCTTCCATCTGTTCGCAGACCGCGACCTTGTGCCCCGCCCTGATGAGACGCGTGATGTACGCCTCGGACGCGAAATAGGGCACACCGCACATGGGGATGGGGTTGTCCCGGGATTTTTCGCGGGTCGTAAGGGCTATCTGGAGGATCCGGGAGGCCTTTTCAGCGTCTTCCCCGAACATCTCGTAGAAGTCCCCCAAACGGAACAGGAGAATCGCGTCGGGGTTCTTCTCCTTGAGGCTGAAATACTGCTTCATGAGGGGTGTCAATTCGGACATACCACCTATTAAATAATATACCGTGACGAAAGTGCAACCAGTCACCCAGGGCGGCTGTTTTCTTGACTTATGTGCGCATTAATCTTTATAATTTTTACACGTATTCCCGGTCTTTAACATGAAGATCCTCATCGCTGATATACCGGACGAAGGTCTGGAGGTCGATATAACGGAGAAGGTGTCCCTTGACGACGTCTCGCAGCCTTCTACGGTAAAGGCCCGCCTCGATGTTACCAAGGCGGAGCAGGAGATCATCATCGCCGGCAGTCTTCAGGCCGAACTGCAGCTTCAGTGCAGCAGGTGCCTCCGGGATTTCCGGCGCAGTCTCGACATACCGGTCAACGTCGTGTATCATCCCCTTGAGGAGGAAAAGAAGGGGGAGCGGCATGAACTCATGGACGACGAGATGGACCTGGGTTTTTACCGTGACGAAATCGACCTGCAGGAGCTGTTCAGGGAACAGATCCTGCTGAACACCCAGATGAAGCCTTTGTGCGACGAACAGTGCAAAGGCATCTGTCCGCACTGCGGAACGGATCTCAACATCTCTGCCTGCGACTGCAGCAGCAGGCAGACGGACCCGAGACTTGAGGTCCTCAGGAAACTTTTTGACAAAGGAAAGGAGTAGATAGTGGCTAATCCAACGCACAGACATTCCAGGGCGAGACGCGACAAACGGAGGGCCAACTGGAAAGGCCAGACGCCGAATCTCACCCAGTGCCCCGAATGCAAGGAAATGAAGCTCCCCCACAGGGCATGCACCGCCTGCGGGACCTATAACGGCAATAAGGTTCTCGAGATCGTCGAAAAATAGAGATGCGGATCGCCCTTGACGCCATGGGAGGGGACTACGCCCCCTCGGTGAATATCGAGGGTGCGGTCGAGACCGTAGGCGAAAACGATTCGATCGATATCATCCTCGTCGGCAACGAGACGCTCCTCAGGCAGGAGCTGAGGAACAGGCGGTATGACAGCAGCCGCATAACCGTGGAGCACGCGTCCCAGGTAATCGAGATGCACGAGCCCCCCACCACCGCCCTCAGGAAAAAAAAAGATTCATCCATCAGGATCGGCATCGACCTGGTGAAGGCGGGCAAGGCTGACGCCTTTGTCAGCGCCGGCCATTCCGGGGTCGTTATGGCGACCTCCCTGCTGCTCCTGGGCCCTTCGAAAGGCGTCTTCCGTCCGGCCATCGCCACGATCATGCCGACGCTGAAGGACACCTTCGTGCTCCTCGACGCGGGCGCCAACGTCGACTGCAAACCCGAAAACCTCCTCCAGTTCGGCCTCATGGGCAGCACCTACTGCAAGTTCATCCTCGGCAAGCCGAACCCGACCGTCGCCCTCCTCAGCATCGGAGAGGAAGACACCAAGGGCAACGAACTCACGAAGGAGGCCTTTAAGCTTCTCAGGGCAACGTCCCTGAACTTCATCGGCAACATCGAGGGCAAGGACATGTTCACCGGCAAGGCGGACGTCATCGTCTGCGACGGGTTCATCGGCAACGTGGCCCTGAAGATCAGCGAGGGCCTCGCCGAGACGATCCTGAAGATGCTGAAACGCGAGATATCCTCCGTATCGACCGGCAGGATCGGCTATCTCATGATGAAGCCGGCGATCCGCAATTTCAAGAAGCGCACCGACTACGACGAATACGGCGGCGCTCCGCTGCTGGGCATCAACGGGACCTGCATCATCAGCCATGGAAGGTCGACGTCAAAGGCGATCAAGAACGCCCTCCGGGTGGCTGAAGACTTCTCCGCAAAACGCGTCTACGAGGCGATCGCCGCCGAGATCGAGAGCGAAATTTCAGGCAGGGCAGCGTAGCGTGATCCGCGGGAAGATCATCGCAACCGGGTCGTACGTGCCCGAAAACGTCATCACCAACCTCGACCTCGAAAAGATCGTCGAGACCTCAGACGACTGGATCACCGAGCGGACCGGCATCAAGGAGCGGCGCATCGTCAACGGGAGCCAGGCGGCATCCGACCTTGCCTGCGAGGCCGCGACCCTGGCATTGAAGCGGGCCCATCTGAAGGCCCGGGATATCGACCTCATCGTCGTCGGCACCATCTCGGGGGACATGCCCTTTCCCTCGACCGCCTGCGCAGTGCAAAACAGACTGGGCGCAAAGAACGCCGCTGCCTTCGACGTCAACGCCGCATGCTCGGGGTTCGTCTACGGGCTGCACATCGTCAACAACCTCATCAGGGGAGGGGCGCATAACAGGGTCCTGCTGATCGGGGCCGAGGTCCTGTCGAAGTTCACCGACTGGGAGGACAGGACCACCTGCATCCTCTTCGGCGACGGGGCGGGGGCGGTCATCATCGAGCCGACAAAGGAAAGGCGCGGCATACTCTCGACGAATATCCACTCGGACGGGAACTTCGGCGATCTGATCATGCTGCCCGGCGGAGGATCGCGCAATCCCTGCTCCAGGGACTCGATCATCAAGCGGCTGCACTTCATCAAGATGAAGGGGAACGAGACCTTCAAGGTCGCGGTCAGGACGCTCGAGGAGATCGCGGTCAGGACGCTCGAGGAGAACAACCTGACTGCCGAGGACCTCGACCTGCTGATACCCCATCAGGCGAATATCAGGATCATCCAGGCCACGGCAAAGAGGCTCAATCTCCCGCCGGAAAAGGTCTTTGTGAATATCGCGAAGTACGGCAACACCTCTGCCGCGTCCATACCCATCGCGCTTGATGAAGCGGTCACCTCGGGGAGGGTGAAGGACGGCGACAATATCCTCCTGGAGGCCTTTGGCGGAGGTCTCACGTGGGCCTCGGCACTCCTCCGGTGGTAGACAGGCTTCAGCCGCCTCTTCCTTTCGCAGCCGGCTGACACGCATATACCCGCATCGCCCTCCGTAGTCATGCCTGCTGCCGGATGCCGGCGATTGCTGCGGCTATTCCAGAGACGGCAACACAGGAACAATCATAACGTCATCAGGGATCCTTCCCGTCAGTGCGCGCAGGAAGGCGACGATGTCCCCGACCTGTTCCTGCGGAAGGTCCTTGCCCACCTGGAGCTTTCCCATGATCCAGACGGCATCGGACAGCTTGTCTACCGACCCGTCATGGAAGTACGGGGGGGTCATCGCGACATTTCTCAGCACCGGCACCTTGAAGACACGCCTGTCCGCCTCTTTTTTCGTGACAACGAATCTGCCGTCATCCACCTTGCCGCTCTTCGTGTATTTTTCGTATGGCTCGAAAAGACCGAACTTCTGGTATATCTGTCCTCCGATAAAGGGACTCGAATGACATCCGGCACACCCCTGGTCCATGAATGCGCTCAACCCCCTTATCTGCTGCGCGGTCAATGCGCCTTTCTCTCCCCTGAGGAATGCGTCAAAGGGGGCAGGCGTAACCAGTGTCCTTTCGAACGCGCCGATCGCCTTTGCGAAGTTATCGATCGTCACCGGCTCCGGGTCGGATGGAAAGGCGGCCTTGAACAGGTCCCGGTATTCGCCGTATGACCGCAGTACCTTCTCCGCAGACTCATACGACGGCATGCCGAAGGCAGGAGGCCCGATGACAGCCTGCTTTGCCTGGTCTTCGACGCTTGTGCGGTTCCCTACCCAGTGCTCGGATATCTGGCTTGCCGCATTGAAGACCGTAGGGTCGTTTCTGGGGTTCTCTGCGCAGTTGTGGCCGACTGACTTTCTCAGACCGTCTGCAGCATACAGTGCCAGGGGATGACATTTCGAACAGCTGACCGTTCCGTCGATCGAGACCCTCGGCTCGTAAAAGAGCATCTTCCCCAGCCGCACCTTTTCAGGGGTTATCGGGTTTTCCGCCGACGGCATCGAGGAAGGCAGGGGTCCGAGTATCTGCGAGGCCCTTCTGATCAGCTCCTCCTCTCCGGCGGCAAAGGCGGAAACCGAAACCGCAAACAAGATAATCGCTGCAGCAAGGAACCGTGCGCGGTCTTTCCTGAATATCGTGGTAATCATGGCTGCCTCCTCTGTTCGTAAGAACTATCTATCGCATGATTACCTTGTATCACAAAGGGGTGACGCCTGCAAGCCTGCCGGCAACGGCGCGGGAGATGATCAGAACGGACGAAAGAATAAGCCGGGAGATTCTTCCTCCCCCTACATCCTCCCCTGCTGCCCTCCGGACTTACGGTGGATATGGTGAAAGATCGTCTCGAGCCTGTCCTTGTAGACCATCGAAAAGAATACGACTACCACGGCCACGCCCAGGAGTATCGAGAAGCGATAATACTGGTGCTGCCGGATGTAATTGCCCCCGAGGGTGAGCAGTACCGTCCCGCCGAACCTGCCGACGGTGCTGATCACAAAAAATTCCCTGGTGGTCAGATGGCCGAGACCCAGGATGTAACAGAGGATGTCCTTCGGCATGCCGGGAATGAGGAAAAGGAGAAAGACGAGAAATATCCCCTTGTGATGGAGCAGGTAATCGTACTTTGCCATCGTCGCCTTGCTGACGAATTTGTCGACAAACGGCCTCCCGAATATCCTCGACAGGGTAAAGGCGATCAGCGAGCCGATCGTCAGCCCGATCGTAGAGAAGAATATGCCCAGGACCGGCCCATAGAGGTACCCGCCGATGAAACCGGTCACCTCGCCGGGGATCGGCGCAGCCACCACCTGAAGCGCCTGCAGGCAGATGAACCCCAGGACGGCAATCGGTCCAAGGGATTCCAGAAAGGCGAGAATCTTCTCCCTGTCCATGAAGAAGCGGAAAGCCCCCACCTTATACAGGACGAACACTACCGCGAGGAAAAAGACAAGGGCTCCGATCTTCAGCAGTACGTTGTTATTCCTATTTTCCGTCTCGTTCGCTATGGCGCACCCCGTTGGTTAACGATCGCGTATGCGTACCCGTTATTCTACTCTCTCTCATTCTATTTTTCACGCTTGTCCAGGAACGGCTTGAGCAGGTCGATGGGGACGGGGAAGATGATCGTGGAATTCTTTTCCGTCGCGATCTCGGTCAGGGTCTGGAGGAACCTGAGTTGCAGTGCCCCGCTTTCCGTAGCGATGATCTTTGCAGCATCGGCAAGCTTCTGGGATGCCTGGAATTCTCCTTCCGCGTGGATAACCTTCGCCCTCCGTTCGCGTTCCGCCTCCGCCTGTTTGGCGATAGCCCTCATCATCTCTGCCGGCAGGTCGACGTTCTTTACCTCGACCGTCGTCACCTTGATCCCCCACGGCTCGGTCTGGAAATCGATGACCTTCTGGAGTTCGGCGTTCAAATCCTCCCGCTTGGTGAGCAGGTCGTCGAGCTGGCTCTGGCCGAGGATCGACCGGAGCGTCGTCTGCGCTATCTGTGATGTGGCGTAAAAGAAGTCTTCAACCGCGGTGATCGCCTTAATGGGGTCGATCACCCTGAAGTAGACAACGGCGTTGACCTTCACCGTTATGTTGTCCTTGGTGATAATGTCCTGGGCAGGAACATCAAAGGTCACGGTCCGGAGGCTCACTCTGACCAGTTTATCGATCATCGGAATGATGATGACGAGACCCGGCCCTTTTTCCGGGATGATCCTTCCCAACCTGAAGACAACCCCCCGTTCATATTCTTTCAGGATCTTTATGGCACTGGCGAAAAAATAGATCACCATGACGATGACGATCAACACTCCCATTCCGATCGGCGGAAATCCCGGCATACGAACCTCCTGTGCTTGAATTTAACGGCTTCTCTTTACCCGCAACGTCAGGTCGCTGACTGCCGCGACCGTCACCTTTTCGCCCTTGGATATCGGCTCATCGGAATACGCCGACCACAGCTCGCCATGCAGGGACACCATCCCTGCATCACCGGTTATGTCGGAGCAGGCCCTGCCCTCCATCCCGATCAGCCCCTCGGCGCCTGTCACCGGCTTTCTCTTATATGCCTTGTAGGCAAGACCGAGCATAACGGTGAAGAAGACCGCGGTCATGATCACGGCAGGCAGGATCAGGAAGAGAGACACCCGCATGAAAGGCCCGGGCGACTCGAAAAGCATGAGGGACCCGAGTATCATCGAGATGACGCCCCCGACGGTCAGCACGCCGTGGGAGATTATTTTCACTTCCAGGATGAACAGAATGATGCCGAGGATGATCAGCAGAAGGCCGGCGTAATTCACCGGCAGTGTCTGAAAGGCATAGAAGGCGAGGATGAGACAGATACCCCCCAGGACGCCGGGGAAGATCGCCCCGGGATTCGTCAGTTCAAAGAACAGGCCGTAAAACCCCAGGAGCATCAGCATATAGGCTACGTTCGGGTCGGTGATGAAGCTGAGCAGCCTCAGCCTCAAACTCATCTCGTCGCTCACGATCTCGGCCTTTGCGGTCTTCAGTATCCTCTCCCCGGCTGCGGTCTTCACCGTCCTGCCGTCGATATCCTTCAGCAGGGAGGGCAGGTCCCTGCTGATGATATCAACGACCTTGTCCCGCAATGCCTCGGTCTCGGTAGCGGAGACGCTTTTTCTCACCGCGTCCTCTGCCCATCCGGCGTTCCTTCCTGTCCGCTCCGCGAGGGATCTGATGTATGCGGCCGCATCATTCGTCGCCTTTTCGGCCATCGTCTTGTCCATCTTTCCGCTGACCGAGACAGGGTGAGCTGCCCCGATGTTCGTGCCCGGGGCCATCGCCGCCACATGGGCGGCCAGCGTGATGAACACACCGGCAGAAGCGGCCCGTGCCCCGCCCGGGGCCACGTATACGACAACAGGGACCGGGCTGGCGATGATTTCCCTCACCATGCTCCGCATCGAGGTGTCCAATCCCCCCGGGGTGTCGAGTTCGATGACAACAGCCTCTGCCTGCATACCGGCTGCACGCCGGATTTCCTTGCCGATGAACTCTGAAGAGACCGGGTTGATCACGCCGCTGACCCGCACCACCAGCACCCGGGGCCTGTTTTCGACAGACGATACAACAAGAGGCAACAGCACGGCAGCGGAAAGGATGAGCAGGAGAAGAGATCTTCGCAGGGGGGCGGAAAACATGCTCGTCAGCCGGTCTGTCCCGATCTTGATCGCATTTGTACTCATGTTATCATATTCGTGTCAGGATAGTATATGATGAAGGTCGCGCGGGCTGCCCGAAGGGAGCCGTTTTATTGACAAACTGTCGCATTTTTTGATATAAAAAGAGGCTTCCTTTGTTACTCACACGGCAGACCGATATTCCCGGGTAGCTCAGCCGGCAGAGCAGGTGGCTGTTAACCACCCTGTCGGGGGTTCGAATCCCTCCCCGGGAGCCATTTCCCTCTTCCGCGAGGTTCAGACGACGGCATCCGGAACTTCACCTGCTACGTGCCTTCTCGTATTCAGCGATAAGGTCTGACGTCCCGATCAGGCCGTATATCCTGATCCAGCGGCCATCCGCCGGAGAGTGCAGCAGGGCCAGCGGCAGGTGTGACATCTTATTCAGGGTATATGCACCAAGCGCCAGCACTACCTTTTCAATGTCACGCCGGGAGCCGGTCAGAAAGTCCCATCCCGGCTTTGCGTCGTACCGCTTCAGATACTCCTTCATCTTCTTCGGCGTGTCGTTGTCAGGATCAATCGAGATCGACACGAGGTGCACGTCCCCGGGGTCCGGCCCCACCCTTCTCTGGAAATTCGCAAATCCGGCCGAGAGCACCGGACAGATGGTGGTGCATGTCGTATAGATAAAGTCCACCATGATCACCTTCTTCGATCTCATCAGTGTGCTGAACCTCACCTTCACCCCATCCTGGTTCACCAGGGTCACATCCGGGACGACATAGTTTTCCACGGTCCTCTTATATTTTTCCCCGGCGGAAGCGCAGACCCCTCTTCCGGGAAAGACAAGGGCAGCCGCCAGAAGAAAGATCAGCGAATACACGGTACTCTTCGCCATCAATAACCTCCGTGGGTATGGGATAATACTGTCCATCTTATCACAAAGACGTCTCTCCTCCCAGCGGGAGACCGTGGACTGCAGAAAGACCGTTATCGGATGTTGTCCCCGTGTGTTTATGCTCGTGATTAGTGCGCGGGACCTGCGTCAGGCCGGCCGGAGCAGCTGATGTCACTCGGCATCAGAGATCAGGAGCAGAAATTCTGCCAATAGAGGTGCTTCAGGAACCTCGGGAAGTTTATGTTCGATTCCCGCTGTAATCGTGCGGCCTCCGGCCGGTATGCAGCCACATCGCTCACCAGGGAGGGATTCTCAAAGCCGAAGATGATCGCGTTCCGGTGCACCTCGCCCAGGAGCAGCTTCAGCGTACCACCCCCAAAGGCCGTACCGGCCGTACCGCACATGACAGGAAAGTTGTCACAAAGCCGGTTCCATACATTCATCGCAAAGACGCCGTTCTCTTGCAGGCGCAGACGGCAGGCGGACAGGAACATCTCTCCCAGGAGGGGCCCTGCAGGCCCGGCCTCGTCAAAGGCATCGACAAGGATCAGGTCGTAGCGCCGGTCGGTCTCCCGTATGAAGTCCTCACCCGCGGACCGGAAGATCGCCACGCGCCCACCCTCCGGCGGCACATAAAAATATTCCTGCGCAAGCCTGATGACCTCCCCGCTGATTTCGACAACATCTATTGAACTCGCCGGGCATGCCTGAAGCAGGAAGTGAAGGAGGGATCCTCCGCCCAGACCGATAAGCAGAATCGACTCGGGCCGGCGTCTGAAGACGAGGGCCGTCATCATCGCCTGGCTGTAGTCCATCAGAAGCGCGGATGGCCGGCCGAGCTGCAGGCAGCTCTGCATCACGCCGTCGCCGAAGTACAGGCTCCGCACCCCCCGGCTGTCCGCGATCGTTATCTCGCTGAGCCCGTCCCTGCAGCGGCAGACTACGTCCCCTTCGATCACGGGGCCGCACTACCCATACAGCGGGTCTTCCTCACCGCGCAAGCGTGCCTATATCCCCAATTTCCCGGACAGCTGCCTGACGGCATCAACAGACCCCGCGAACTCTCGCCCTTCCTGCTCCGTAAGGGAAAGCTCGATGATCCTTTCAACGCCCCCGCTTCCCAGCAGCACCGGCACGCCGGTATACACGCCCCGGACGCCGTATTCGCCGTTCAGGTACGCAGCGCAGGGCAGCATCCTTTTTTCGTCGAAGAGGATGGACCTGACCATCTGGTATGTCGCGGCAGCGGGCGCATAGTAGGCGCTCCCCGTCTTGAGGAGGGAGACGACCTCGGCCCCGCCGTTGCGCGTCCTCTGCACGAGGGCATCGATCCGCTCCGTGCCCAGAAGGGTCGTCAGGGAGACGCCCTTTACCGTGGTGAACCTCGGCATCGGGACCATCAGGTCGCCGTGGCCTCCGAGCACGAGCGCCTCGACATCCCGGGGGGAGAGGCCCATCTCCCACGCAACAAACGTCCTGAAGCGCGCGGAGTCGAGGATGCCGCCCATACCCACCACCTTCTTTGAATCAAAGCCGGAGACTTTCAGGCTGAGCTGCGTCATGACATCCATGGGGTTGGTGACGATAATAATAACCGCCCCCGGCGATCCCTTCGCCATATTCTCCACAACGCCGGACACCACCTTTGCGTTGGCAAAGAGCAGGTCGTCCCTGCTCATGCCCGGCTTTCTCGGCAGGCCGGCGGTCACCACGATTACCTCCGAACCGGCGGTCCCTGCATAGTCATTGGTGCCGACGATGGATGACGATGACCCCCACAGGGGGCACGCCTCGGACAGGTCGAGGGCCTTGCCCTGGGGAATCCCCTCCGCGATGTCAAAGAGCACCGCGTCTGCGCTGCCTTCCTGCACGATCATCTGCGCAAGGGACGATCCGACATGCCCTGCTCCGACTACGGTCACCTTCTTTTTCATGTATCCTTCCCGCCTTTCAGTTGTGCCCTGATGAATTCCCTGTTCAGCCGCGCGATAAACTTTACCTTAATGCCCTTCGGGCATGCTGCCTGGCATTCGTAGTGATTGCTGCAGTTGCCGAAGCCCTCCTTCAGCATCTCTTCGGTCATCACGCAGACCCGGCGGGCAGCCTCCACCCTTCCCTGGGGCAGTGTTGCCAGGTGCGCCACCTTGGCCGCTACAAAGAGCATCGCCGAGCCGTTGGGGCAGGCCGCAACGCAGGCTCCACAGCCGATGCATTCGGCAGCATCCATCGCCGTGTCCGCATCAGCCTTGGGGATGAGGACGGCGTTTCCATCCGGCACGCCCCCTGTGTGCACGGAGACATAGCCGCCGGACTGCATGATGCGGTCAAGGCTGCTGCGGTCCACGATCAGGTCCTTTATCACCGGGAACGCCTTAGCACGCCAGGGTTCGATATATATCGTATCCCCGTCATGGAAGTGTCTCATGTGCAGCTGACAGACCGTCGTCTTTTCCTGCGAGCCGTGAGGAACGCCGTTGATCACCTGCGAGCACATGCCGCAGATCCCCTCGCGGCAGTCGTGGTCAAAGGCTATCGGTTCCCGGCCGGACCTGACGAGTTCCTCATTGACGACATCGAGCATCTCGAGAAACGACATGTCGGCGGTAATGTCCTTTGCCCGGTACTCCTCGAGTCTGCCGGCTGCGGCAGGGCCGCTTTGTCTCCAGACGTAGAGGGTAAGGTTCATTATCTGTAGCTCCTCACCGCGAGCCGGACGTTCTCGAAGGAGAGCTGCTCTTTGTGGAGTTCCGGTTCCCTGTCGGCTCCCGTGAACTGCCAGGCGGCGACATGACAGAAGTTCGCGTCGTCACGCACTGCCTCACCGTCTTCCGTCTGGTGCTCCATGCGGAAATGACTGCCGCAGGACTCGTTGCGATGCAGGGCATCGCGCGCAAGCAGTTCGGCGAAGTCGAGAAAATCGGCAACGCGGCCCACCTTCTCGAGCTCCTGGTTGAGGTCCTCCTCTCCGCCCGGCACCCTCACGTTCTCCCAGAATTCCGCACGGAGCTCGGGAATCCGCCGGAGGGCGTTTTCGAGACTCTCCCGGCTGCGCGTCATGCCCACCTGTTCCCACATGATGCCGCCGAGTTCGCGGTGGAACTCGTTCGCCGTCTTCGAGCCGTTGATCGACAGAAGCCTTTTGATCGATGCCTCTGTCTCTTCCACCGACCGCACGAACTCGGGACGGCCGGTGCCCGCTGCGTCCGGCCCTGACTGCGCAAGGTAGTGCGCTATCGTGTAGGGGATGATAAAATAGCCGTCTCCGAGCCCCTGCATCAGCGCGCTGGCTCCGAGCCGGTTGGCGCCATGGTCGGAAAAGTTCGCTTCGCCGAGCACAAAGAGCCCGGGGATGGAGCTCTGCAGGTTATAGTCGACCCACAGGCCTCCCATGGCGTAATGAGGGGCCGGATAGATGCGCATCGGTTGTTTATAGGCGTTTTCATCGGTTATCCTCTCATACATCTCGAAAAGGTTCCCATACCGCTGGCGTATCGTGTCCTCTCCCAGACGCTTGATCGCGCCGGCAAAGTCGAGGTACACACCCCGCCCCCCGGGACCGACGCCGTGGCCGTCGTCACAGACCTCCTTCGCCGCGCGGGAGGAGATGTCGCGCGGGGCAAGATTGCCGAAGCTCGGATACTTGCGCTCCAGGTAGTAGTCCCTCTCCTCTCCGGGTATCTCGTGCGGAGGCCGGCGGTCGCCTCTGATCTTGGGGACCCAGACCCTGCCGTCATTCCTGAGGGACTCGGACATCAGGGTGAGTTTGGCCTGGTGGTCGCCGGTCACCGGGATACACGTCGGATGGATCTGTGTGTAGCAGGGGTTCGCAAAAAAGGCGCCCCTCTTATAGGCCCGGTACGTTGCCGTGACATTCCCGCCCATCGCGTTCGTAGAAAGATAATAGACGTTCATGTACCCGCCGGTGCAGAGGCAGACCGCGTCGGCGGCGTGGCACCGTATCTTTCCGGTCACCATGTCACGTACCGTAATACCCTTTGCCTCCCCGCCGACGACCACGAGGTCGAGCATCTCGGTCCGCGGGTAGAGTCTCACGTTCCCCGCCCGCACCTGCCGGGAAAGGGCCGAATAGGCCCCGAGCAGCAGTTGCTGGCCTGTCTGCCCCCGCGCATAGAAGGTGCGCGACACCTGGGCGCCGCCAAAAGAACGGTTGTCGAGATACCCGGCATAGTCCCGCGCAAAGGGAACACCCTGCGCGACGCACTGGTCGATGATATTGCCGCTCACCTCTGCCAGGCGGTAGACGTTCGCCTCGCGCGACCTGAAGTCCCCTCCCTTGACCGTGTCATGGAACAGCCGGAAGATGCTGTCGCCGTCATTCGGATAATCCTTGGCAGCGTTGATCCCCCCCTGTGCCGCGATGCTGTGGGCGCGGCGGGCGCTGTCCTGGAAACAAAAGGCCTCCACGTTATACCCGAGTTCTCCGAGGGTCGCTGCCGCGGACGATCCGGCAAGGCCGGTGCCCACGACGATGATCCTGTATTTCCTCTTGTTTGCCGGACTCACCAGCTTCATCTCGTGGCGATGTCTTTCCCACTTTTCGGAAATCGGGCCTGATGGGCATTTGCCGTCGAGGATCATCGTGTCTTACCTTTTGTCTTCGTGTCCTTATTCATGCCGTTCCCATCCCTACCTGAGCAAACCCGCGTAGACGGCCAGGGGGAACGTTACAAAACCGAGCGCAATGAGTATCGCGGCAATGATCCCGCCTTTCGTGATTACCGGGAGGGTCTTCTCGCCGTTCAGCCCGGCTGTCTGCAGGCTGCTCTGGATGCTGTGTGCCAGATGCAGGCCGAGGGCGGCCATGGCGCAGACATACACGGCGGCCACGGCCGCCTTCCTGAAACTCAGCACTACCATCGTGAAGACATCAGGACGGCCGAGTGCGTCCGGATGCCGCAACGCCGAGATCTCCGGATCAGTCACCTGGAGGGTGAACTGCAAAAGGTGGTAGAGAAGAAAGACGCCTATCAGAACTCCTGTCCAGATCATGTTCCTGCCGGCAAAGGTGGCTGCCCGGTAATCCGTCCTGGCATAGGCCTGCGGCTTCGCAGCCCTGTTCTCCAGGGTAAGCCGGATGCCGAAGAAGACGTGCAGGGCAAACAGGACAGCCAGGAGCAGCCTGAATGACCAGAGCAGGGCGCTGCAGCTGTGCAGAGCCAGGGCATAAGCGTTGATGCCGTCCGGTCCGGAATACAGGGTGGTGTTGCCGAGCAGATGAGCGACAACGAAGGCGATCATCCCGAATCCGGAGACCGCCATGACCAGCTTTCTGCCGACAGAGTTCTTTACGATGTCCATACTCTTTCTTCTACCATTCTATCTCACTTTATAAGACCAGATAGTCCTTGTCCTTCCTGGCGTATCCAATGCCCTTCAGGGCCTCCTCTATCTCGCTCAGTATCGCCGGGTCATCGATGGTGGAGGGCACCTTGAATTCTTCGCCGTCCGCGATCTTCCGCATGGTGCCCCGGAGGATCTTCCCGGAGCGGGTCTTCGGCAGCCGGGCGACAACGGCCGTCTCCTTGTAGCAGGCGATGGGACCGATCTCGTTCCTGATCAGTTTCGACAGCTCGCTCCGGACCTCTTCAGCCTCCTTCTTCACCCCTGACTTCAATACGGCAAAGCCGACAGGCAGCTGTCCCTTCAGAGAGTCGCCGACCCCGATCACCGCACATTCGGCGACATCGGGATGGGTCGCGATGATCTCCTCCATCTCGCCGGTCGAGAGCCTGTGGCCGGCGACGTTGATCACATCATCGACGCGTCCCATGATATAGAGGTATCCGTCTTCATCCCTGTATCCGCCGTCAGCGGTAAAATAGTAGCCGTCGAACATGCTCATATAGGACTGGATGAAGCGGTCATCCGCCTTCCAGAGCGTCGGCAGGGTACCCGGGGGAAGGGGCAGCTTTACCGCAACCAGCCCTTCCTGTTTTGGCCCCAGGGACGTGCCGCCGGTATCGAGGATCTGGACATTAAATCCGGGCACCGGCTTAGTGGACGAACCCGGCTTGATCGGGAACGACTCGATGCCGACGCAATTAGCCGTTATCGGCCATCCCGTCTCGGTCTGCCACCAGTGATCGATCACCGGCTTGTCGAGGAGCTTGTGCGCCCAGTGATAGGTATCCGGATCAAGCCGCTCGCCCGCGAGGAAGAGGTACCTGAATTTCGACAGGTCATATTTTTTGACATGCTCACCGAGCGGGTCTTCCCTCTTTATCGCCCGGAACGCGGTCGGTGCGGTAAAGAGGGTCTTGACTCCATGCTGCGAGATCACCCTCCAGAAAGAGCCGGGATTCGGCGTGCCGACCGGTTTTCCTTCGTACAGGACCGTGGTGCATCCGGTAAGAAGCGGGCCGTAGACGATATAGGAATGACCGACCACCCACCCCACGTCAGAGGCGGCCCAATAGACCTCACCCGGTTTGGTGTCGTAAATGTTTTCCAGGCTCCATCGCAGGGCAACGGCATGCCCTCCGTTGTCGCGGACAATCCCCTTGGGGATGCCGGTAGTGCCCGAGGTATACAGGATATAGAGAGGGTCGGTCGCCTGCACGGGGACACACTCCGCCGGCCGGGACTTTTCTACGAGCTTCTCCCAGTCAACGTCACGATCCCTGAAGAGGGCCGACTTTACAAACCGCCGCTGGTAGATGATGCATTTGGCGGGTTTGTGCTTCGCGAGTTCGACCGCCTTGTCGAGCATCGGCTTGTATTCGATAATGCGCGGACCCTCTATCGCACCCGATGCGGTGATGATCACCTTCGGCCGCGCATCGTCGATCCTGATGGCGAGCTCATGGGGAGCAAACCCTCCGAAGACGACCGAGTGCACCGCCCCGAGGCGTGCGCATGCCAGCATGGCGATCGCCGCCTGGGGGATCATCGGCATATAGATAATGACCGTATCGCCCTTGCCGACGCCAAGCCCCTTGAGCCCGCCGGCAAAATGCGCCACCAGGTCAAGCAGCTCCGCATAGGTATATTTCTGGATGGTATTGGTCACCGGGCTGTCATAGATAAGTGCCACCTGGTCTGCCCGTCCTTTTTCCACGTGGCGGTCAAGGGCGTTGTAACAGGTATTGAGTTCGCCCCCGGTGAACCAGCGGTAGAAAGGCTTCTTCGAGTCATCGAGTACTTTATCCCACTTCTTGTACCAATCGATGGCCCCGGCAGCCTCTCCCCAAAAAGCCGCGGGGTCCTGGATGCTCCTCTGAAAGATCTCGTCGTATTTGCCCATTGTTACCTCCCGTGTGATAATTATTATCTTCTTCGGTCTTCCGAAGTATGCCGGCCTTGACTCCTATAGTTATACTACACCCGATTTATCCGCCACAAGCCCCCTCAGCACGCAGGGAAGAATTCCGCCGTGTCTGAAGTAATCGACTTCGACCGGCGTGTCGATACGGACTTTCAGCACCGCTTCCTCACTGCTGCCGTCGCGGCGCCGGATGACCACGGTGACGTCCTGTCCCGGCCGAAGATCAGCCATGCCGGGGATATCAAACTCCTCGTCGCCCCTGATGCCCAGGGACTCGACCGAGTCACCGGCCTGGAATTGAAGGGGCAGCACCCCCATGCCTACGAGGTTCGATCGGTGGATCCGCTCAAAGCCCCTCGCTATCACCGCCCTGACGCCGAGAAGCCTCGTCCCCTTGGCGGCCCAATCCCGCGACGAACCGGTGCCGTATTCCTCCCCGCCGAAAACGACCACAGGCGTACCCTGACTGATGTATTTCATCGCAGCGTCATAGATGGACATCTCTTCCCCTGAGGGCTGAAACAGGGTGAATCCTCCCTCAACGCGCGTACCGTCCTCCCTGGCAGGCAGCATAAGATTCTTTATCCGCACGTTTGCAAAGGTGCCCCGGACCATGACATCGTGATTGCCCCGCCGCGTGCCGTAGCTCTGGAAATCCTCTTTCGCCACGCCCCTGGCGATCAGATACTTTCCCGCGGGAGAGGTCTCCGGAATCGAGCCGGCAGGGCTGATATGGTCCGTGGTGACTGAATCTCCAAAGATGCCGAGCGCCCTTGCGCGGCTTATATCTTCCACCTTCCCCGGCTCCGGGGTGAAGCCTTCAAAAAACGGGGGCTCGGCGATATAGGTGGAATCCGGCCAGTCATATAACCCGCCTGCGACCGAAGACACGCCGCTCCAAAGCTGGCCGTCCCCTGCAAAATCCGTGTAGATGCGGCGGAACATTTCCGGATCCGATACATAATTCATTACAGCCTCCACCTCCGCGCTCCGGGGCCAGATATCCCTGAGGTACACCGGCCGGCCGTCCCTCCCCGTGCCGAGAGGTTCGTTCTCCACATCCCTGATGACGGTCCCCGCTATCGCAAAGGCGACCACAAGCGGCGGGCTCATGAGGAAGTTGGCGCGGAGGTTCGGATGGATGCGCGCCTCGAAGTTGCGGTTGCCTGAGAGGACCGCGGCACAGACAAGGTCGTTCCGGACAATCGCCTCTTCGATCCCCGCCTCCAGCGGACCGGCATTGCCGATGCAGGTGGTGCAGCCGTAGGCAGAGACGTAAAACCCGAGCCTTTCAAGATACGGAAGCAGGCCTGCACGGGTGAGATATTCGGTCACCACCCGCGAACCCGGGGCAAGGGATGTCTTGATATGCTTCCTGACTGTCAGTCCTTTTTCGACGGCCTTTCTTGCCAGGAGCCCGGCGGCAAGAAGGACACCGGGGTTCGAGGTGTTCGTACACGAGGTTATCGCGGCGATGATCACATCCCCTGAACCGACATCGATCCCGTCCCTTGTCCTGAACCTCTTCGAAAGATCCTCTGACCTCTTCGAAAAACCGTTGTCAGCCGCGGGACGTGCAAACAAGTCGGTAAACTTATTCCCCAGGGCGTGAAGCCCGATCCTGTCCTGTGGCCGCCGGGGTCCGGCGACCGACGGCCTCACGGAAGACATATCCAGTTCAACCATCCTTGAGTAGTCGATCTCACCCGCCTTCGGGATACCGTATATCCCCTGCGCCCTGAAGTATGCCTGGAACGCGGAGACCTCATCCTCGGTGCGTCCGCTGTAACGGAAGAAGTCGACGGTGCGGTCGTCCACGGGAAAGTATCCGATAGTAGCCCCGTATTCGGGTGACATATTGGCGAGAGTCGCCCTGTCGGGTATCGAGAGGGATGAGGCGCCTTCTCCGAAGAACTCTGCAAATGCGCCGACCACCTTCTCCCTGCGGAGCATCTCGGTCACCGTCAGGACGAGATCGGTCGCCGTGACGCCTTCCCGCATCCTGCCCTTCAGCTCCACTCCGACAACGTCCGGCATGAGGAAGTAGACCGGCTGACCGAGCATCGCCGCCTCTGCCTCGATGCCGCCGACCCCCCAACCCGCCACGCCGATGCCGTTGATCATCGTAGTGTGGCTGTCCGTGCCCACGACGGTGTCGGGGTAGTACAGGCCGTCCTTGTCATGAACCCCGCGCGCGAGATATTCGAGATTCACCTGGTGTACGATCCCGACGCCCGGGGGGACCACCCTGAAGGTCTTAAAGGCCTGCATGCCCCACTTCAGAAACTGGTAGCGCTCCCGATTGCGCCTGAATTCCATCTCCATGTTCTTCTTTAGCGCGCCGGGTTCACCGTGGTAGTCGATCTGCACCGAATGGTCTACCACGAGGTCGACCGGCACGAGAGGTTCGATGATCCCCGGTCTCCTCCCCATCCCCGATGCAACGCCGCGCATGGCGGCGAGATCGCAGAGAAGGGGTACCCCGGTGAAGTCCTGCAGCAGGATCCGTGCGACGACAAAGGGGACTTCGGCGATGCGCCGCGCATGAGGACTCCATCCGGCAAGCTGCCTGACGTGTTCTTCGGTGATCTTCCCGCCGTCGTAATTGCGCAGTACCGACTCAAGGACGATACGGATTGACACGGGAAGACGGGATATCCGGCCAATACCCTCATGCTCGAGGACGGGCAGGGAATAGAGCCTTCCTTCTCTGCCATTGCCCGCATCAAACTCCGCGAGGGTATTAAACAGGTTATGATTCATTCAGATGACAAACATATCCACGAATTCGTTGACCGTCATCGCCTCCAGTTTGCGCTGGTCCAGGCAGATGTCGATGATAGCCTTCTGCTGCTTCGCCGGAAAGCGGCGGCCGAGGTTTGTCCTGAATTTCCCGACCAGCACCGGCATCCCCTCCTTGCGGCGGCGGCGGTGTCCTATCGGGTATTCGACCTCCACCTTTGCGGTCTTCGTGCCGTCGGCAAAGAATATCTGTATCGCATTGGCTATCGACCGCTTCGCCGGGTCGTGATAGTCCTTCGTGTATTGAGGGTTTTCGATGCAGACCATCTTGCCGCGCAGGGCGTCTATCCTCTTGTCAGCGGCAACGCCGTCTTCGTAGTGCGCAGAGGTAAGCTGCCCGAAGATGAGGCCGATCGCCACCATGTACTGCATGCAGTGGTCGCGGTCGGCCGGATTGTACAGCGGCCCCTTCTTGTCGATGATCCGGATCGCGGACTCATGGGTCGTGATCTCGATCTTTTTGATCCGGTCGAGCCTGTCCTTCACCTTCGGGTGAAGCTGCAAGGCGCACTCCACGGCCGTCTGGGCGTGGAACTCCGCCGGGAAGGAGATCTTGAAGAGCACGTTCTCCATCACATAGGACCCATACTGCCTCTGGAACCTGAAGGCATTTCCCCGGAAGAGCGCGTCGTAGAAACCCCAGGTCCCGGCGGTCAGGGCGGAGGGGTACCCCATCTCCCCCTTCAGGGCCATGAGCGCCAGCCTGACTCCGCGGGACGTGGCATCCCCGGCCGCCCAGGACTTCCGCGAGCCGGTGTTGGGCGCATGACGATAGGTCCTGAGGGACTGGCCGTCGACCCACGCGTTTGACACTGCGTTGATAACCTCTTCCTTCGTCCCGCCCAGCATGCGTGTCACGACAGCCGTTGTGGCGACCTTGACGAGGACAACATGGTCGAGGCCGACGCGGTTAAAGGCGTTTTCCAGGGCGATCACCCCCTGTATCTCATGGGCCTTGATCATCGCTGTCAGCACGTCCTTCATAAGCACCGGTTTCCTGCCTTCAGCAACGGCCGTGCGGCTGAGGTAGTCTGCTGCGGCGAGTATCCCGCCGAGGTTATCCGAGGGATGTCCCCATTCGGCCGCAAGCCAGGTGTCGTTGAAGTCGAGCCAGCGCACCATGGCGCCTATATTGAAGGCGGCCTGGACAGGGTCAAGCTGGAACTGGGTGCCCGGGACCCGTGCTCCATGGGGGACCGTCGTCCCGGGGACGATCGGGCCGAGGAGTTTTGTACAGGCAGGATAGCCGAGCGCCTCGAGACCGCACCCGAGGGTGTCCATGAGACAGTACCGGGCGGTGTCGTACGCCTCTTTCGACTGTATCTTGAAACCGGTCACATAGCCGGCGATGTCGACGAGGACCTTGTCCGGCTTCGGCCGGACATTGGAGATGAGGGAACCCATAGTTGTACGTTATCCTTTCTTCTGATTTGCCGGGGTTACTTCCTGTCCCGTATCGGCACGAAGGTACGGTCCTCCTCGCCGATATAGTTGGCTGAAGGCCGGATGATCTTGTTGTCAAGCCGCTGCTCGATGACATGTGCCCCCCAGCCTGTTGTGCGCGAGATGACGAACAGGGGTGTAAACATCAGTGTCGGCACGCCCATCATGTGGTAGGAGACAGCGGAATACCAGTCCAGGTTTGCAAACATGTTCTTCTCCTGTCTCATGACCGTCTCGATGCGGTCCGCAACAGAGAAGAGGTTCATATTGCCGCCCTCGCTGCAGAGCCTCCTGGCCAGTTCCTTGATAATGGGGTTCCTCGGGTCGCTCACCGTATAGACCGGATGTCCGAAGCCGATAATGATCTCCTTGCTCGCTATCCGCGCCTTGATGTCCGCCTCAGCCTCGTCCGGCGTACGGTAGCGCCTCTGGATTTCGTGCGCAGCTTCATTGGCGCCGCCGTGTTTGGGCCCCCGCAGGGCGCCGATCGCGCCCGTGATCGCGGAGTAGACATCGGAGAGCGTGCCGGCGACGACGCGTGCGGTAAAGGTGGATGCGGTAAATTCATGCTCTGCATAGAGGATCAGCGACTGATCGAGAGCCTTTTCCTGAAGGGGCGAAGGGGGCCTGCCATGCAGCAGGTGGAGGAAGTGGCCGGCCACCGACTCGTCGTCCGTCTCTACCTCGATCCTCCTGCCGTTCTGGCTGTAGTGCCACCAGTACAGGAGCATCGAGCCGAAGGAAGCGATCAGCCGGTCTATGATGTCCCGCGCGCCCTGTATGTTCCTGTCCTCCTTCTCCGGCAGAACGGTGCCGAGGACCGAACAGCCGGTCCGCAGCACATCCATCGGATGCGCGGCTGCGGGGATGTCTTCGAGCACCGTCTTCACGCGGGCGGGCAGACCGCGCAGGCCCCTCAGTTTCTTCCCGTACCCCGCCAATTCCGACTGCGTCGGCAGATCGCCGTGCACGAGGAGATAGGCGACCTCCTCAAAGGTCGCCTGCCGGGCGAGTTCCACAATATCATACCCGCGGTAGTGGAGGTCGTTTCCGGTGCGGCCGACCGTGCAGACGGCCGTATTGCCAGCTACAACCCCCGAGAGGGCGACGGATTTTTTTACCCTGGGAGGCGGTGTTCCGGTTATCGTTGCAGTGTCTGAATTACTGCTCATCGCTTTTCCTCCTTCGAAAATATTCTGTCGAGTTTCTGTTCAAATGCATGATAATCGAGACAGTCGTACAGCTCAGCGCGGGTCTGCATGAGGTCCATCACCTCTTTCTGCGTACCCTCGGTGCGTATAGCTCCGTAGACCGCGAGGGCCGCCTTGCTCATCGCCCGGAAGGCTGAAAGGGGATACAGGACGAGGGATACGTCCGCACTGCGCAGTTCATCGACCGTGTACAGGGCGGTCGAACCGAACTCGGTGATGTTCGCAAGGACCGGCACCTTCACCGCCCCGGCAAATTTCTTATACATGTCCAGATCGGTCACCGCCTCGGGGAATATCATATCCGCCCCCGCTTCCACACAGGCACAGGCTCGGTCTATCGCAGCATCGAGCCCTTCGACCGCCAGGGCGTCGGTCCTCGCCATAATAACGAAGGCAGGGTCAGTCTTTGCGTCGACAGCGGCCTTGACGCGGTCAACCATCTCGTCCCTGCTGACGATCGCCTTGCCGGGCCGGTGGCCGCAGCGTTTTGCCTGTACCTGGTCCTCGATATGCACCGCGGCGGCTCCGAACTTTATCATCGACCTGATCGTCCGGCCGATATTGAAGGCGCCCCCCCATCCGGTGTCGATGTCCACCAAAACGGGAAGGCCGGTGATGTCGGTGATACGTCTGACGTCGGTGAGCACGTCATCCATGGTGCTGATGCCGAGGTCAGGGACCCCGAGGGAACTGGCCGCTACGCCTCCCCCGGAAACATAGAGTGCCCTGAACCCGGACCGCTCTGCGAGACGGGCCGCATAGGCATTGACCACTCCCACAACCTGCAAGGGCTTTTCTTCTTTCAGAGCGGCCCTGAAGAGGGCTCCTGGTGATACGATACTATTCATTGCTAAATCCTCCTGCAAGAGATTATCTCTTCCTGACCGCCGGCCGCGTCTGACGGCATCTCACTAGAAGTAGTATATATGGCACATTTCGTGCCAATGTCCACTATTCGGCTCAACACACGGCTATATTTTTGAAAAAAGAGGAGAAATTTAAATTGTTCAACGTTAGAGCGGGGATATAATAGCGCATAATATTGCAGTTTAGGCAATATTATGCCTGCATTATACTGCATGAACCAGCCCTATCTGTGCATGTACCGGATTGATGATCCCCTTTTTCCATTGGACAATTATACTCTCTCCGGCTGTTGTTACATACCAAATACTGCCGTCTTCTGTTATCGGCCCGCAGAATAAGAGGAAGGTATATTTCCTGCTGTCTCTGCTGCCATAGCACCCTAGCAAAGGACGCCCCATGGCCCTTTGGTGAATTGATGATACAATGAAAGTAAAGATCGTCTCACCAAAGGACCGGCAGTGGGATCCGAGAAGCCTCACATACATCTGCACCCTGGAGAGTATTATGTATCCACCCGAGAAGTGGTCATTTCGACACTCCTGGGATCATGCGTCTCCGCCTGTCTCTTTGACCCGGTGCAGCGGATCGTGGGCATGAACCATTTTCTCCTGAGCAACCCGAGATACTCCAGGGACCTGCCCTACTACATAACCGAGGCGGGCAGATACGGTATCCAGGCGATGGAGCTGATCATTAACGCGATGCTGTCCCGGGGGGCCAGGAAATCCTGCATCCGCGCAAAGGCCTTTGGCGGCGCCTCGCTGTTTCAGTCTTCATCTGAGGTGGGGAACTTCTTCTGCGTGGGGCAGGTCAATGTCACCTTTATCCGGGAGTTCCTCCGGCAGGAGAACATACCCCTCATCAGCGAGGACCTGGGCGGCGACCGCGGGCGGGTCATCCGCTTTCATGCTGAAGATTATTCGGTCTACGTCAGGAAGATGCGGCCGGCGACGAATACGCGGCTGGGCACTATCGAAAAACAGTTCTGGCAGAAGAGCATCCAGAAGCAGCAGGAGGCTCCGCCGCCTGAAATCTGGGAGTAGAAGGCTTCCCCTATGCCCCCACAAGAAGTGAGCCGGCCCCCGGGTCAGTCATAAAGACCAGCTCGCCGTCAACGGGCCGGACCGTTGCGGCGGGAAGCGATGAGCCTCCATCATGCACCACCTCCTTCAGTATCTTTGCCTTTGATGCCCCGCTGACGAGAAAGACTATGTTCCGCGCATTATTGAGAACAGGCAGGGTCAGGGTAATCCTCTGGTGTCTGATGCCGCCCATTTCCGCGGCCCGCACAAGCCTCTCCTTCTCGCAGACCGTGGGGCTTCCGGGGAACAAAGACGCCGTGTGGCCGTCCTCTCCAATGCCGAGCATGATAAGATCGAACCGGGGCACCCCCCCCTGCTGCAGCCCGAAGAAAGCGGCAAGAGACTGTTCATAGGAACGCGCTGCAGTCTCCGGATCAGGCGTGACCGCAACCGGATGGATATTTTCACGGGGGATCGGAACGCAGTCCAGGAATCCTTCCCTGAGCAGCCGGTAGTTGCTGTCCGCGTCGTCAGGGGGCACGAACCTCTCGTCAGCAAGAAACAGGTGCGTCTTGTCCCACGGAAGATCCCTGCCCTGGTCGGAAAGAGTCCGGTAAAATCCCCGGGGCGTCCGTCCTCCTGACAAGGCGGCGACAAATCTTCCCCTCGCCCCTACCGAGGCGAGGCAGAGTCTCCGCCACACCCCGGCCATGGCGACGTTCATCTCATCTTCGCTGTCAAAGACAAGCACCCTGCGGGGGGCCTCGATGGTTCTCATGTCAGGTCAGAATGCTACTTCGCGAAGTCCCTCTCAAAGCCCTTCACCTTCCCGACCCGCCGCTGATGCCGTTCGAGCCCTGAAAATCTCGCCGAAATGAAACGCCCCGTAATTTCCCTCGCCAGTTCCGTGCCGATGATCCTCGCCCCGAGGCACAGAACATTCATGTCATCGTCCTCCACGCCCTGATGGGCGGAGAAGGTGTCGTGACAGACAGAGGCGCGCACACCCGGGAACTTGTTGGCCGCGACCGATGCGCCCACTCCGCTGCCGCAGACGAGTATTCCCCTTTCCGTTCCTCCCGCCGCAACGGCCCTTGCGACGGCCCCGGCGAAGTCAGGGTAGTCGTCGGAAGGATCAAAAGAGTGCGCCCCCAGATCAATGATCTCGTGCCCCTCTGCGGACAGAAAGGGGATCAGATCTTGTTTGAGAGGGTACCCTCCATGGTCAGCCCCTATGGCGATCTTCATCAGCGGCTCATCGTATCAGGGCTCATGTGATGAGGGCGTTCCAGTCCTGGGAAAATCTCTCCGTCCCCTTGACCGTCAGGTCATGATCAAGGTGGTACTGGTCCCAATTGAGTGTGAGAGGGATATCCCTGTACGGAATCGGCGCAAGACCTTTCGCGTCGTACGTATACCCCCGGCCGGGCACCGGCAACCCCTGATCAGCCCATTCCTTCAACACGGTAAACGGGACCGTCAGGATATCCGAGCCCAGCTGAAGGCCCCGGAGAAGATGGCCAAGGTTTCTCACGCTGGCGGTGAGAACCTCGACATGGGAATCACCCTGCGCGTACATCTTCATGATATTGGCGATGAGTTGCATACCGTCTTCACCGCGGTCGTCCAGTCTGCCGACAAAGGGAGAGACAAAGACATTGCCCCGTTTGGCGCCGCGGCTGGCAGCGTAAACGGCAGCTGCCTGCTCCTGCGTAAAACAGAGAGTCATGTTGATCCTCATGCCCCCTGCCGCCGCCTGCTCCGCGGCCTTCAGCCCCTCGGCTGATGTGGGAAATTTGATGTGTGCATTGTGAATCCAGCCGTTCATCTTCTCCGCCTGCAGGAGCATGTCCTTGGCGGTGGTTGCGAGGTCGGCATACACCTCGATGGATATCGACCCCTGCGGCATCAGGGCGGACAACTCCCTCACCACAAAATGATAGAAATTAAGGATCTCCTCCCTGGTAAACTTCTGTCCCTTCTCCAGCAGCTTCTTCGCCTGCGGGTTCTTCGCTATCAGGGTTGGGTTCGTCGTCTGGCCGTCCAGGAACCCCAGCATCGCCAGCGCCTGCTGCGCTTCATGGGGGTCTCCGCCGTCCAGGAATATTCGTGACCTCAGCGTATCGGGTCTCATACCAGTTCCTTCACCTTTCCGATGATCGCGTCCCGAGAGATCGACTCGTAATCGAGGAGTTGTCCGGGGGTCCCGCTCTTGGGCATTTTCGAAACCGCGAGGCAGTGCACCGGGATGTCGAAGTCGGCCAGCGCCGACCTCACCGCCTCGCCGATCCCGCCTTCGGGATAATGGTCTTCGACGGTGACGATCGCATTCGTAACGTTGCCCGCCTTGCGCAGGGTCACCTCATCGATCGGCTTTATGCTGTACAGGTCGATCACCCGGATGAGAATGCCTTCCTTCTTCAGCTCCTCGTATGCCCGGAGCGCCTCGTAGAGGGTGATGCCCGCCGCAACGACCGTGACCGCGTCCTTGTCACCCTGCCGGAGGACCTTGCAGCCGCCGATCGGGAACTCCTCATTCGCCTTGTAGAGGATCGGGGTGTCCTTCCGCGTCGTCCGTATATAGACGATGCCCTTGTGCTTGGCAGCCTCCTCGACCGCCCTTTCGGCCGCTATGGCGTCAGAGGGATACAGGATAACGCTCCACTGGATCGTCCTGAACATCGCGATATCTTCCAGACCCATCTGGGAAGAGCCGTCCTCGCCGATGGACACGCCCGCGTGCGATCCGCAGAACTTGATGTTCGCCTGCGAGTACTGGCTCATCCTGATCTGGTCGAATGCCCGGGTAAGGAAGGCGGCGAAGGTGGAGACGAAGGGTATCTTTCCCCTGCTGGCAAGCCCGAGGGCCGCGCCGACCATGTTCTGCTCGGCTATATACATCTCGAAGAACCGTTCCGGATGCTTCTCACGGAATATCTCGGAATAGGTGGAGTTCGAGACCTCGGCATCGAGGACGACCATCTGGGGATACCTCGGGAATATCCGGACGAGCGCGTTCCCGTAAGCCTTGCGCGTTGCCGCGGGCTTGTCCGTCAGGTAAAGGATCTTGCCTGCCGGCTGGGGGGCGGGTGACTGCGGTATCGTTCTTTCCGGCAGCGGGATCTCTCCCTTGATGGTCGTATCGACATTCCCCAGCTCGGCCAGCGCCTGGCTGAGCTGTTCCCTGCTGAGGGCCTTGCCGTGCCAGCCGTCCTTGTCCTCTATGAACGAGACCCCTTTGCCCTTGACCGTCCGGCCGATGATCATCACCGGCCGCTCCTTCACCTGGATCGCCTTTTCATAGGCAGAGCATATCTCGGACATTGAGTGGCCGTCGACCACGATCGTCTCCCACCCGAAGGCGGCTATCCTTTTTTCATACGCCTGCAGGTCATAGCCGAGCATCGTCTCGCCCCTCTGTCCGAGCCGGTTGACGTCGAGGATACCCACGAGGTTGTCCAGCCTGTAGTGGGCCGCAACCGCCATCGCCTCCCACTGGGCGCCCTCTGACATCTCGCTGTCCCCGAGAAGGACGAAGGTCCGGTAGGGAAGACGGTCGACGTACCGTGCGTTCAGCGCCATGCCGACCCCGATCGAAAGCCCCTGACCGAGGGAGCCGGTGGCGGCCTCGGTGTACCGGAAGGCGCAGGTGGCATGCCCTTCGAGCGGGCTTCCGAACTTCCTGAGGGTCAGGAGTTCCTCCCCGGATACCTTTCCGGCTGCCGCCCAAAGGGCATACAGCAGAGGAGATGCATGTCCTTTCGAAAAAATGACACGGTCGTTGTTCGGATGTTCAATCATGTCGGCGTCGAACCGGAAGGTCCCGCCGAACAGGAGGCCGGTCATGAGGTCGGTTGCCGACAGGGAAGAAGAGGGATGGCCTGATCCCGCCTCTGTCGTTGAGGTGAGAATGTAATACCTGATGAGTTTCGCGATGTCTTCAAGATGCGCTGTGTCTGTCATGATACCCCTCATTCACGTCCGTCGTCCTTCGACGGTTATTTGGATTAGTAGTGCGTTATTCTACCAGCCCTGCGACCGAATTATGTAACAATTTTATCAGGGTTTGTCATGAAGTCAACAGACAGGAGACTGCGGCGCTCGTCTTGCGGCGATATAGGGAAAGAGGACATCAGGCGGGAAGAATATCTCCCTGATCGCCGCGAAGCTACTTCTGCATCTTCCTGATCACCTCTCCCAGTTTGCGGATCTCTTCCCCGTAGAGGGCCCAGTTGCCGGAGCGCTGGGCGCTCAGGGCGCGGTCAAAGTGGTCGCGCGCGGCCGCGGCGAGTCCGCCCTCTTCCTTCGCAGCAGGCAGAAGGACGGTTTGCGCTTGCGGCGTCTCCCCGGAGACCTTCACCTCGCCGAAGATCTTCGAGAGGGCCCCGTCCAGCGTCTCCTCCATGGCGATGCGATTTTCATACGCAACGATGACCCTCTTGAGTTCCGGTATCTTGCCGGTCTCCGCGCGGAGGTACAACGGCTGCACGTAGATGAGGGAATTTTCGATCGGGATGACCAGCAGCGTCCCCTGCATCACCTGCGAGCCGCGCTGGTCCCAGAGAGATATCTGGCGCGAAATCTCGGTGTCCTGGTTGATCCGGGCGGCGATCTGCTTCGGCCCGTATACGAGCCTGTCCTTGGGGAAACGGTAGACGACCAGCTTGCCGTACGAGTCGCCGTCGCTGCGGGCGACCATCCACGCGGACAAATTGTCCTTCTTCTTCGGATTGAAGGGCAGCATCAGGATGAACTCCTCCTGCTTTTCCTCCGGCAGTTTCATGATGGTATAGTAGGGCTCCATCACCTCTTCCTTCGGGCCCTTCCCCATCGCCGGTATCTCCCACTGGTCTTCCCTGTTGTAGAAGATCTGCGGCACCTCCATGTGGTACGTCGAGTACACAAAGGTCTGGATGCCGAAGATGTCCAGCGGATACCGGATATGCTTTTTCAGGTCAGCCGGCATCTCCGCGAGGGGATGCAGGGCGCCGGGAAACATCCTTCCTACCGTCCTGATGATCGGGTCTTCCGCGTCAGCAACGTAGAAGTTCATGCCGCCGTCGAAGGCATTGATCGTCACCTTGACCGAGTTGCGTATGTAGTTGATGCCGCTTCCCACCGGCTGGGAATACGGGAAGTTCCTGCTTATGGTATAGGCGTCGTATATCCAGAAAAGCTGCCCGTTCTCCGCTATCACCATGTAGGGGTCGTGGTCGAAAAGAAGGAAGGGCATCACCTTGTGCACCCGCTCACGGATATTCCTCGCAAAGAGGATCCTGCTGTCGGGGGTTATGTCGTTCGAGAGAAAAAGCTTCATCGAGCCGAAATAGGCGGCAAAGGCCGCCTTCCTGAAAAAGGAACCGATCGCGATGCCGCCCTTGCCGGAATATTCGGAAAAGACGTTCGCCTCTCCGGAAGGGTAATCGAACTCCTTCGACTTCGTCCGGACGATCACATATCTGCTCGACAACTGTCCGTAGTAGATCTCAGGCCTGGTCACCTTCACGATGCCCGGGGCGGATGCCGGGGGGATGTCCTTGATAAGGAGTACGGGAAGTCCTTCCGGCGTCACCTGATTGACCGGACCGAGGGTGAGCCCGTATCCATGGGTAAAGCTGAGCGTCTCGTTTATCCAGTTCTTCGTGGGGATGCGTTCCGTCGCCAGCTCCCGCGGAGAGAGCATGGTCTGGCGATACTCACCGCCGATCAGGTAGCGGTCATTACAGACCGAACTGAACTGATAGTACGTTCGTATCTCCTGTATCTGGCTGTAGGTATCGAGCAGCGGCCGGTGGTCCCAGAGGCGGATGTTTTTTATGGTCGCGCTGTTTCTC
Source organism: Nitrospirota bacterium (assembly GCA_021825365.1). Taxonomy (GTDB): domain Bacteria; phylum Nitrospirota; class Thermodesulfovibrionia; order Thermodesulfovibrionales; family UBA6898; genus JAKAGF01. The sequence goes on from JAKAHR010000017.1 coordinate 73,887, forward strand.
CTGATGTCGTCTTTCCCCAGCGCCGTGCTGCCGGAGATGTTTCTCTCCTCCACCCTGTCGATGCCGAAGGCCTTCCGCGTTGCGGCGATATTGTGGCTGATATACGGAGTTTCCTTGACCAGTTCATTCGGAGCGATCACGAACTTCTGGAGGAGCGCCGGGTATATCGAGCTGCCGATGACCGACACGCCGAGGTAGATCACTGCACTCCCGATAAGGACCAGGTTGCGCCTCAGGAAGATGTTCGAGACAAAAAGAAACGCCGCGATGACGGCGATATACATCTGGGCCTTCATGCCCGGGATGACCGCATGGACATCCCGGTAGGTCGCGCCCGCCACGCTGCCGTGTGATGAATAGAGGATGGCATGCATCCCGATATAGGCCTTGTATGCCAATACGAGGAAGATAAGCGCCCCCATCACGGAGAGGTGAGCCGCGGCAGGCCGTTCGACGATCACGCCCTTCTCGCTGAAGAAAAGGGCGCCCTTCAGCAGATAGTTCACCGCAGACGCGACCAGTGATACGACGAGGATGAACATCAGTACGGATGAGATGATCTCATGGACCGGCAGGCTGAACAGGTAGAAAGAGATGTCCTTGCCGAAGATCGGGTCAGCCTGGCCTGCTGCCGCGCTGTTGGCGTAATACAGGAATGTCAGCCAGTTATTGTTCAGCACCAGGGCTGCGAACAGGCCGACGACGACGGGCACGATGATCTTCAGGTAGTCGAAATATCTCAGGACATCGATCTGCGGCAGGACCTGGCGATAGGCGGTGATCGTAACCGTTCTGCCGCGTGTCACCCGCATCGAGAACCAGATGCTTGCAAAGGAAACAGCAAATCCGGCCAGTGCCCCCGCGAGGGCGGTATAGGCCTGGGCATTCAGCTTCGCGGTGAAGATCTGTTCGAACCCGACATCCCTGAACCAGAGCCAGTCTATATAGAGGGGGATGAACTGCGGCAGCACGACAATGAAGACAACCAGCGAAAGAAAGACCGCAACGAGCCCTGAGCGTTTCCCGGACATCTCTTCACCTCATCGATCTTCTCGGTTTTTGCTAGAGACATCTTAACACACTTCAGGACCTTCACCGCCTGTATGCTCCGGCAGGGCCGACGGGACCTTCTAGGAATGGTGATCCAATTTCCGGAGAAGAAGCATCGGCGGGACCATGGCGGCGCCTTCCTGTTCCTTCACCGACCAGTAGAACCCGCACTTTCCGCACTCCCTGATCTTGGCGTAAAAATCCCCCTGGACTACTCCGCCGCACATGGTGGCGGGGACCACCCAGCAGGCCCTGCCGGCGTTCCTGCCGCCGTGAAGGCCGTCGAACCATATATAGGTGGAAGCGGGACACACCCCCAGCTCAAAGGCATTCGTGCCGCCCAGCTCTCTGCCGCACTGCTTGAACTCCCAGCAGTTCATCCTTGACGCATCCATGTCCCCGGCCGACCCCCGTTCCGCGACATATCAGATGAACTTGAGCCCCGCCCGGTAGCAGGCCCCCTCCTCCTGGGACCATTGCACCAGCGCGATATGGAGCTTCCCTCTCTGGTGCTTGTCATCCCATTCCAGGACATGGCCCGGCTGGAGCGGAAATGATGTACGAAGGCCTATGCCCGTGGCGCTGGCATCGATGATCTCGCCGGTCGACTGGGTCCTCTGAAAATCGAGGCTGTCGCAGGACAAGACGGTAAAATGGAGCGGGGAGTGGTAGGGAGCCCTTGCGTGTCTGCGTTTTTCTTCGTGCGTTTCCATAATTATTTCGGTAGCCCCGCTGTCCGACGTTCTGTTTAGGACCGGTAGCTTTGCGCCCCACCCTCTCGGATAGTTTGCTCTTGTCGATAATTACAGACTTAACTATAAAGGCACGCGCAGAAAAAAGTCAACGAATCCTTTTGCGAATGCAGGGCACGTCCAGCCTGTCTGCCCATACCCTACCCAGGTACAAGGAAAAGAGGACGGGTGTACTAGCTCGCATAGCCGGAAAGGGAGAGGGTGATCTGCTGGCTGCCTGCCGGCATATTTGCCAGGGTAAAGCTGCCTGTGTTGTCCGTAGTTGCTGAAAGCTGACCGCCGACTGCTGATATGCTGACGCCGCCTAATGGCTGATTTGTCGATGCCTCGACTACCACGCCTGTCACTGTCCCTGTCGTAGGAGACGGCGGAGGGGTCGGTTTGTTCTCGGAGAGGTATAAGGCGCGAAGGGCCAGGGCTGTTGAATATGGATCGTCGTTCCAGCTGCCGTTGGGAGCCTGGGTGGATGATAGATAATTGATTGCATTGCCCAAGACTGTGTTATCGGTTATGAGGCCGGCGAGGGCCATGTATGCATGGGATGTTTCATATACAGTGGATGAAGGTGATCCGAAGCCGCCATCTGAATTTTGATTGGCTATGAGATATGATGCTGCTTTATTGATGGCAGTGGAGAGATTGTAGGTTGTGCTGAATTGGGAGAGGGTCTGAAGGACCAGGGCTGTCATGTAGACATTGCTATCGTCTCCCTGATAGAACCCCCAGCCGCCGTCGGTGTTTTGGGTGCCGGCGAGATATGCGAGGGCTGAGGAGATAACGGTAGTGTCGGAGTAATTCACTGCCTTTAAGGCCTGAAGGGCGAGGGAGGTGTGGAAATTGGCACTGCCGTAATTTAAATACCCTCCCCATCCGCCGTCACTATTTCTATAAGACATAAGAGTGTTGATATCGGCTGTAAGGGCGGCTCCCGAATCCGCAAGTAATATCAGCCTCTGCGCAAGGTATGGCGTATAGTCAACAGCTTGTGCCTGCAGCAAGAGAATGCCGTTCTGGTATATCTGGGTATTGGCTTGATTGCCCATCTTTAGTGCGGCAAGAACCTCTCCTGTCGAAAAATGTTCAGTGTTGAGCGATCCGGGTGTATTACCCCAACTGCCAGCGACATTTTGGGTGCTACCAAGCCAGCCCAGACCGTTAACTATTGGGACACTGGAAAAAGCCGACGACGAAGCGATACATGCGCTAACGACCAGATAATGATACCAAGGAAATGAGGAAATAGGGTGACACTCCAAGTTGAGGTAAACGGAAGGAGTGGCATCGATGGAAGCAGCAAAGGGAGTCCAAAGGAGCAGTACAAGGAGA
>JAKAHR010000018.1 GCA_021825365.1 Nitrospirota bacterium
TATACCATACCGGCGCAAGGGCCTATGTGGATAAGGGAGTCTTCGCGCCTCCCTTATAACCCTCCGCGCAAGGCATGCATTCCTCCCCGTGGCAAGCCACGGGGTATCCTGCAAAGATATTCATGAACCTGCATGAAAGCATAGCTGTCCCCCCATTCACGTTGTTATGAACCACCGCTGCTTATGTATCTACATAAGAATGTATAGAAGGTGCGCCTGAGGGGAGGAAGGTGCGGGGACAGGCAACAGGGAAGGGTTGGATTCATCGGTTGAATTTCCGGGATGAAATAGCCCCTCCTCACCCTGAATCATCAGACAGGGCTGACTATATCCAAAGCGGTTTTTTTTGTCAATATGCTTTACACCCGCTTTACAAAGGGTACGCGGCTGATCCCCCGGAATCTTCCCCGTGTGGGGGATCCCCCTCCCCGGGAACCCACTAATCCCTTGACAGTAGGAACGTAACGTGGTTTCATTAAAGAGTGAAACGCACGGTACCGGCACATATCATCACTGCAGCGCTGTCGGTCTTCTTTCTTTTGGCGATCGCCGGATGCGCATCGATCGCCGGGGTGGATGAAGAACCCTCCGATGCGCCGCCCTACCCGACCTCACCCTATGACAAATATGTGGAAGGCAAACCGAATCTCGACCCAAGGGCACAGGGCGGTTTTTATATATGGCGGGAAGGAAATATGTGGCACGTACGAGTCGTCGAGAAGGCTAATCAGCCCGGCGTCCTGTCGCCGGTCTGGCCGATCATCACCGGCAAGATATCCCTGGAAAGCGCAGTCGTAACAAACGTACGGAAGGTGAATGTCCCGCCGCTGGATGATATCCGCTACCGGAGGGACAACATAACCTTCAGGTTTGAGATGAGGGAGAGTGTCGCACGGCAGGTTGCGGGGTTCGATTTCAAGGCCCTGCCCTCTTCCATCGACTACTGTCTCACCCTTGAGGTCTTCGTTGACAGCACCCCCAGGCCGGGCATCGTCCACCTGGGCTCTTTCATGCATATTCCCGAGACCCTGCCCCTCAGGATCTGCCTCCGCTCCTTCGACCGGTAAGCCCGTCTGTCTGCTGCCCGCCTCTTTCTACCGCGAACCGCGCTTGGGGGAAGTCTTGCCGCACCACGTCCGGGCGTTCTGGAACATGCGAAGCCACGGAGAGGCGGGAAGGTCTTTCTTCCATGCCTCAGGCATCCATCCCCACTGCCATTTCAGGAATGCCCGTTCCGGGTGGGGCATCATCGCCAGATGCCTGCCGTCAGGGGAGCAGAGCGCGGTAATGCCGCCGGGAGAGCCATTCGGATTAAAAGGATACGTCTCTGTCGTTCGGCCTTCGTCATCAACGTATCTGACAGGAGCAAGCCCCTGGTCGAGCACCTTCCGCCGGATGGAATCATCAGGGAAATAGGCGAGACCCTCCCCGTGGGCGACCCATACGCCGAGGATGGAATTCTCCATGCCCTGAAACATGATCGCCGGGCTTTCCAGGATCTTCACCGAAAGGAATCGCGACTCGAACCTGCCGGATCTATTATGGATAAAACGGGGCTGTGCCGCATCCGGTATCCCCTGCCAGGGTGCCCAGCCGAGCAGGGCCATGAGCTGGCAGCCGTTGCATACGCCCAGGCTGAAGGTATCCGGACGGGAGTAAAATGACTGGAACTGCGTCCATATATTCCGGTTGTAACGGATCACGCCCGCCCACCCCTTTGCAGAGTCGAGCACGTCGGCATAGCTGAACCCGCCAACAAAAACGACGCCGCGGAAGGCATCGAGACTGACGCGCTCCTGGAGAAAATCGGTCATCGTGACGTCCCACGGCTCGAACCCCGCTGAAAAGAAGGCAGAGGTCATTTCCCTGTCCCCGTTGCTGCCTTCTTCCCTGATGATCGCGACCTTCGGCTTTTCCGCCTGATCGAGGATGGAAGGGGAGGTTGGTTCCGGCCTGAAAGACAGGTTCAGGGAAGGGCCCTTCCGGTCATAGGCCGCCTTTTCTTCAGACTCAACGCATGCAGCGGTGCGCTGAAAACGCTCGAGCCTGAAGCTCGTCTCTTCCCATATGCCCCGCAGGGCACGCATGTCTTCACGCAATGTCTCGACCCCTTTGACGCTGATGCGCACCTCTTTCTCCGTGAGCGTCCTGCCAATGACCTGGAAGGCGACGCCCGCATCCCGGAGCGCCGAAAAAATCGCCTTCTCATCCTCCGGCAGGTATTCGACCACCATACCCAACTCCTCGGAGAAGAGCAGGGGCAGGACAGCATCTTCCGACACGACCCCTCCTTCTCTCCCCCCCTTGGAAAGGGGGGGAATAGGGGGGGTGAGTTCTATCTCAATCCCGCAGTTCCCGGAAAAGGCCATCTCCAGGAGAGCAGTGATAAGGCCGCCGTCGCTCCTGTCATGTCCCGCAAGGATGATACCCTTATCGATACAATCCTGCACGCATTCAAAACACGCCTTGAGAAGCCCCGGGTCTTCCAGATCAGGAGACTCATCACCGACCTGGCCGTAACACTGGGCCAAGGCAGAGCCTCCGAGACGCGACCTTCCGTTGCCGAGGTCGATAAAGATGAGCCTGCTCCTGCCCGGCTCCTTGATATCAGGGGTAATGACCTTCGTAATGTCGGGGCAGGTGGCATAGGCCGAGATCACAAGCGTCCCGGGAGATTTGACCGTCTCGGTCTTTCCGGAGGGGGCAGTCACCTGCGCTGCCATCGAGAGGCTGTCCTTGCCTCCGTCCACCGCGATGCCGAGGTCTATCATCACGTCCCTCATAGCGATCGCGGCATCGTACAGGTCAGCCCCCTCGCCGGGGAGTTTCGGTGCCCACATCCAGTTGCCCGAGCACTTGATGTCACCCAGGCCGGTTATCTTCGCCCATACCATGTTCGTCACCGCCTCGGCGACGCTCATCCTGGCCATCGCCGCAGGGTTGATGAGCCCCTTGACCGGCTGCTCGCCGATGCTGATCGCAGCCCCTGTCAGGCCAAAGTGGCTCTGGCCTATCGCCGCGACATCAGAGACCGTCAGCTGAAGAGGACCTGCGCACTGCTGGCGCGCGATGAGGCCGGTGACCGAGCGGTCCACCTTGTTTACGAGAAAGCGTTTCGAGCCGACGGAAAGGAGCCTCAGGACGCGATCAAGGGCATCGCGCACGGTCACGCCTGTCGGCAGGGCAAGGGGGGTAAGCTTCCGCTTTGCCCGGTCAAGGAGAAAGGTCTTCCGGGGCATGTCCCCCAGTATCTTGTCGAGTCTCAGATTTACGGGGGTGCTGCCGTCGGTTTCATCATGGAGGATGATATATCCGTCGCCGGTGATCTCGCCGATGAATGCACAGGGCACCTTTTCGCGGCTGCAGAGGTCGAGGAACTCTTCCGCGCGGCCGGGCTCGATGAGGAGGGCATTCTGCTCCTGGTACTCCGCTCCCCAAATCTCCAGGACGGACAGCGTCGCGTCACCGAGCTGTATCTTCCGGATCTCGATCCTCGCCCCTGCCGGGTAGATGATCTCCTTGACGACATTGCAGTTGCCGCCTGCGCCCTGGTCGTGGATGCTGACGATCGGATTGCCGTCGCCCCTCTCGACGCAGGCGCGGATCACCCGGTTCATCTTCTGCTCCATCTCGGCGTCGCCCCGCTGGACGGCATTGAAATCAAGCTCAGCGACATTCTGCCCCTGTATCATGCTCGATGCAGCGCCTCCGCCCATGCCGATACGATAGGCGGGACCGCCCACCTTGGTCACGAGCATCCCCTTCCGGGGCTCCCCCTTCTCGGCCTGGGCCGCATCCATCTGGCCGACCCCTCCGGTAAACATGATCGGCTTTATCCATTCCCTCCGCTGCCCGTCAGGGAGTCTCAGGCCAAATGACCGGGTGAACCCCTGGATCACCGGCTCGCCGAACTTGTTTCCGTAATCAGATGCGCCGTTGCTCGCCTCGATCTCTATGGTAAGGGGGCTCGCCAGGTTTTGCGGGTAGACAAACGAACCGTCTTCCCACGCCAGCTCATAGCCGGGCATGAGGAGATTGCCGACGCAGTATGCCGCCGTTCCGGCGATCACCAATCCGCCCCTGCCCGTCGCCTGCACATCCCGCAGCCTGCCGCCTGTCCCTGTCTCTGCACCGGGGAAAGGAGCGACCCCGCTGGGGAAGTTATGGGTCTCCGCGGTAAAGATGATGTCATACCGCGCATCGGCCCGGACGAAGGGTGAACAGGAGCCCGGACGTTTCGGCGTTATCGTCACGGCGTCAAACCCCCTGATAGCGCTCGAGTTGTCCCTGAAGGCGATGACGCTGTTGGCAGGATTGCGGTCAAGGGTCTGCCTGATGACCGCCATGAGGTTCTCCGGCATCTCGGCGCCGTCGATCACCAGCCTTCCCTTGAAGAACCAGTGGCGGGAGTGCTCGCTGTTGGACTGGCTCAGGTCAAAGCATTCGACATTGGTGGGGTTCCTTCCGATGTCCTTCACAAAGAGGTTGTAATAGTAATCGACGTCCCATTCATCAAGGCCGAGGCCCATCTCTTTATTGATACGCCTCAGGGCCTGAGGCCCCTCCTCGATGAGGGGGACGCAATGCGCGGGTTCAGGGACGATGCCCGTTTCGAAGGTGGTCAGCCTCTCCGGGTAGGGGCACTCTGTCATGCGGTCGTATAGTCCGGAGGCAAATCCCGCGATCCGCTCCGGATCGACGGGTGAGGACGAGGCAAGCCGGTACCTCCGGGAACGCTCAATCCGGGTGATCTTCAGGAGGCCGCATGCCCGGCAGACCGAGACGGCATTCGTCGACCATGCCGTGGTGAAATTCATGCGGGGTCCCACCTCGATAATCGATTCCCTTTGGGGAGGGGGTGGTGCTTCGAGAAGACTCCTGTCCGAGAAATTCTCCGGTTCAAAGGTCTCGCTCAGGAGCCACCGGAGAAGTTCCGACTCGGCAGGGCTGAGGTCGCCTGCGGCCTGGATATAGAAGCAGTACTCGGTTGTCAGGTCACGGATGTCCGACGAAACCGTCTCCCGGGCCTTCGCCAGCAGAGAAATCGCCTTCTCAGCGGGGATCGCCGGCCGCTTATAACGGTACAGTAAAGGCATGTTTCATTTCTTCCCTTTGCCGAAGACCCTGGTAAAGATGTAGCCGATGTTGCTGAAGTAATGACGGAGATCGAAGATATCGTCAATCTCCTTCTTCGTCAGATACCTCTTCACCTCACGGTCCTTCAGGAGGAGCGCCTTGAAGGGTTTCTTCTTCTTCCAGCTCTCCATCGCGTTGCGCTGCACCAGGGCGTAGGCATCCTCTCTCGTCATTCCCTTGTCCGTGAGCCGGATAAGGACATTCTGTGAGTTGTACAGGCCATAGCTCCTGTCCATGTTTTCCTTCATACGCTCGGGATAGACCTGCAGGCCTTCCAGTATGCCGGTCAGACGGTGCAGCATGTAGTCCACGAGGATCGTGCCGTCGGGGATGATCACCCGTTCCACGGATGAGTGGGAGATGTCTCTCTCATGCCAGAGGGCGACGTTTTCCATGGCGGCAAACGCATTTGACCTGACTATGCGGGCCAGGCCGGAGAGGTTCTCGCAGCCGACGGGATTCCGTTTGTGGGGCATGGCGGACGAACCCTTCTGGCCCTTGGCAAAGGGCTCCTCCGCCTCAAGGACCTCGGTGCGCTGCAGATGCCGCAACTCCACCGCCACCTTTTCGATGGAGGCCGCGATGATAGCCAGCGTGGAAAGGTACTCGGCATGACGGTCCCGCTGCACCACCTGGGTCGCGACCGGCTCGGGTTTGAGGCCGAGCTTCCTGCAGACCTTCTCCTCGATGGCGGTGGGGATGTTTGAAAACGTGCCGACCGCTCCGGAAAACTTGCCGACGCTTATCGCACGCTTCGCCCGCTGCATCCGGTCGAGGTTCCGTTTCGCCTCCTCGTACCAGAGGGCGAATTTCAGGCCAAAGGTCATCGGCTCAGCGTGCACGCCATGGCTCCTGCCGATGCAGGGCGTGTTCCGGTACCTGAAGGCCTGTGCCTTCAGCACCGTCATGAGCGTCCTGATGTCTCTTATGATAATGTCTGCCGCCTCCCGCATGAGGAGGGATTGGGCGGTATCGACGATATCGGATGACGTGAGCCCCTTATGGATATAACGCGATTCGGGACCCACCTTCTCCGCGACAGAGGTGAGAAAGGCGATGACATCATGCCGCACGACCGACTCAATCTCGTCGATCCTCTGCACATCGAATCCCGCCTTTCGCCTGATCACCGCGAGCGCCCTGCCCGGGATCTTCCCCAGGTCGGCCCATGCCTCGCAGGCGGCGATTTCGACGTCAAGCCATTTCCGGAACCTGTTCTCAGGCTCCCACAGTCTTCCCATCTCCTGGCGTGTGTAGCGTGGTATCATGATGACCTCTTTCTACGAACGGATAGTCGGCGCGAATGACAAGATGCAAGACTCAGAAAACATGATTATTTTACAGGTGCGTACCGCCTTTTTTCAATTTAATCCGATGCCGCAAATCAGAGAGCAGCACGGGGGGAACCAGCGGCAGGGTCATCGTCTGTTACTGAAAAGAGGGAAGTATCATGAAAGGTGAAGGGCAGGGAAGTCTTTCGGCTGCGGCGGGATGGAACTGCCTGAAACCGGGAATGCCTACTTCTCGCCCTGTCTCCCCGCCTCTTTCGAGACCCTGTCGAGCAGGCCGTTGATGAACGGGACCGCCTCCTGGGCCGAGTACTTCTTGGCGATCTCGAGGGCCTCGTTGATGCTGGCAGCCGGCGGGATGTCCTTCCGGAAGAGGATCTCGAAGACCGCCAGTCTGATGATGTTCCTGTCGACAGCCGCCATCCGCTGCAGCTCCCAATGTTCGGCAGCCGCCTGGATCACCCGGTCAATCTCTTCGATATGCTCGATCGTACCCTTAAAGAGCTCCCCGGCAAAGCCTCTCAGCTCCTCGGCGTCTTTTTCCTGCGGCCAGAAGTCCTGCGGGGAAAACAGGTCAACCCGGCTGCCGGTAAACTCGAACTGAAAAAGCAGCTTCAGGACATATTCACGCGCCCTGCGGCGGTTCATGAAAGCGTACTGCGGGACGATGCGCGCGTCGCATGTAACGCACCGGCCTGTCTTCTCATAACCCGTTACACCTGATCCCATACCCGGCGATACGGCATCTCCCGGGGCGCCGCTGCCGCCGAATTCCGTGAATCATAACTTCTTCATCACCTGGGCCATCTCGATGGCGGTGATGGCGGCGTCAAAACCCTTGTTTCCGCTCTTCGTACCTGCGCGCTCGACCGCCTGCTCGATGGTATCAGAGGTGATCACGCCGAAGGCGATCGGGACCCCGGTATCGAGAGAAGCGGCAGCGACCCCCTTGGAGACTTCGGCAGCCACATACTCGAAATGGGGCGTCGCGCCCCTGATGACGGTCCCGAGGCAGATGACCGCGCCATAAGACCCTTTCTCCGCCATCTTCTTTGCGACGAGGGGGATCTCAAAGGCACCGGGGACCTTCACGACGTCTATGTCCTCTTCCCGCGCGCCGTGGCGTACGAGCGCATCCACGGCCCCGTCGAGAAGTCTGCTGGTGATGAAGTCGTTGAACCGGCTGACCACAACGCCGAACTTGAGGCCCTTGGCCTGCAATTCTCCCTGGATAACCTTCATGCGTCCCTCCTCATGGTTCGTTAAACGTTGCTCAGGATATGCCCGAGTTTCTTCTTCTTCGTCTTCAGATAGATGATATTCTTTTCATGCGGATTCATCTCGATGGGTATGCGCTCGACCACCTTCAGGCCGTATCCCTCGAGCCCCACGATCTTCTTCGGATTATTCGTCATGAGACGCATCTTCCGGATGCCGAGATCAACGAGGATCTGCGCCCCGATGCCGTAGTCCCTGAGGTCAGGCTTGAAGCCGAGCCTGATGTTCGCCTCAACGGTATCGAGTCCCTTGTCCTGCAGTTCGTATGCCCTGAGCTTGTTGACCAGGCCTATGCCGCGCCCTTCCTGCCGCATGTAGAGGATGACTCCCTTGCCGTTCTCCTCGATAATCTCCATCGCCCGGTGAAGCTGTTCTCCGCAGTCGCACCTGCGGGATGCAAAGACGTCGCCGGTGAGACATTCCGAGTGGACCCTCACGAGCACGTCGTCGGTCTGCGTGATCTCGCCTTTCACCAGGGCGAGATGGACGTTCGCATCCATGTCGTTTGCGTAGGCGACGACCGTGAACTCGCCGAATTCCGTCGGCAGCTTCGTCGTTGTCACCCGCCGGACAAAACGCTCCGCCCGCATCCGGTAGCTGATGAGGTCCTTCACCGTGACGAGCTTGATAGTGTGCTTTCTCGAGAATTCAAGGAGTTCAGGCACGCGGGACATCGTCCCGTCGTCATTCATGATCTCGCAGATAACGCCCGCAGGGTAGAGACCCGCAAGCCTCGCCAGGTCGACGGAGCCCTCGGTCTGTCCGGCCCTCTGCAGCACACCGCCCGGCCGCGCCCTGAGCGGAAAGACATGCCCCGGCCGCGCGAGGTCGTCATGCTGCGTCTTGGGGTCGATCGCGGTGAGGATCGTCGTCGCCCTGTCGGCAGCCGAGATGCCGGTCGTCACCCCCCGCTTTGCCTCTATCGAGACGGTGAAGGCGGTGCCGAAAGAGGAGGTGTTCGCGTCGGTCATCATGGGAAGCTTGAGTTCATCGATCCGCTCCGGGGTCATCGACAGACAAATGAGACCGCGGCCGTGTTTCGCCATGAAGTTGATCGCCTCGGGCGTCACCTTCTCCGCAGCCATGCAGAGGTCGCCCTCGTTCTCTCTGTCCTCGTCGTCCACGAGGATCACCATCTTGCCCTTGATCAGGTCTTCCAGGGCCTCTTCTATGGTATTGATCTTGTTCTTCTGCATCGTCCTCAGCTCCTTCTTCCGCGTTACGGGGCGAATCCTCCGTCCCTGAGGGTCCGCATGAATCCGGCGTCCTTTCCCTTTGCCAGGAATTTTGAAACATACTTGCCCAAAATATCAACCTCAATATTCACCGCATCACCCGCTCCCTTCAGCCCGATCGTCGTGACCGCGGCGGTATGAGGGATAATCACGAGGGAAAAACCGTCCGGGTAGACGTCCACCACCGTGAGGCTGATACCGTCCACGGCGACGGAGCCCTTTTCAACGAGATACCCGGCAACCGCCCTGTCGGCGGTGATGACTATCCTGTAGACATCGCCTTCAAGGGTCTTCGACCGTATCCTGCCGACGCCGTCTACATGACCGGTAACGAAATGCCCCCCGAGGCGGGAATCCATCCTCAGGGCGGGTTCGAGGTTGACCCTGTCGCCGCTGCGCAGTTCACCCAGGTTTGTTGACCGCAGGGTCTCGTCGGAGAGGTCGAAGGAGAGTATGTCCCCCTGCCTTTCGACCACTGTCAGGCAGGCGCCGTTGATACAGATGCTGTCGCCGATTCCCGCCTCGCCTGCCAGGGCTCCCGCCTTCAGGGAAAGACGCGCTCCGCCGCTCCGGCGGGCAACCGAGGCGATCACGCCCATCTCAGCAACAAGGCCGGTGAACACTCAGTATTCGAGCTCCATCACAAAATCGATCGTTTTCTGATAGTATCCCTCCAGGTCCACGGTCTCAGACCACGTTCCCTTCACTTTGATGATCTTGTTCACCTGCGTCACTTCGAGATTCTCCTGCTTCAGCGGAACATGAAGTTCGGCTGCATCTGCCAGTATCTTTTCCTTGATGAGCGGGAGGAACCCCACCTCGGAGAAAAGGATGTCTTTCGTATGCGACCGCAGCGTGTTGTAGCGGTAGTAGGGCTTGCCGAAGCTTATGCCGACGTAGGAGATACCGACGAAAACAACGAGCAGCAGGAACCCCTTGATAAAACCCCGATTGTCCATCCTGTATTTCATATGGTCCACCTCCTGATCGGTAAACTTTCCTGTCATTTCACGAGATGCCCGATGCGGCCGAACCGGACCCATGTCTTGTCGCTGTCCCATGACCAGTAGATAATCAGTGCCTTGCCCTTTATCAGGGAATCGTCGACAAACCCCCAGAACCTGCTGTCATAGCTCTGGTCCCGGTTGTCGCCCATGACGAATATCGACCCCTTGGGCACGACCACCGGCCCGAAGTTGTCCCTGCGGTCCATCTCCCCGGGCTTGATGCTGCTGTCCACATGCTGGATATAGGGCTCCGACAGCTTCCGGCCATTGACGAATATCTCTTTGTCTTTCCCGTAGATCACGTCGCCGCCGATCCCCACCACCCGTTTGATGAAGTCCCGCTTCGGGTCCTCGGGGTACTTGAAGACGACGATGTCGCCCCGCTGCGGCTTGCGAATCCCGGGCATCCGGAAGAGGTTGAAATCGGTAAACGGGATATCAACCGGAGTACCGAGGAGGAACTTGTTGACGAGGATGTGGTCGCCCACGAGGAGGGTCGGGATCATCGAGCCCGAGGGGATCTTGAACGCCTGTATGATAAAGGTCCGGATGACCAGGGCGATGACAAAGGCGATGACGACCGCCTCGATGGTCTCCCGTATGCTCGACTTCTTCTTTCGCTGTGTCATTTGATCTTCAGGACCGCGAGGAAGGCCTCCTGCGGGAGTTCCACCCTGCCCACCTGCTTCATCCTTTTCTTTCCCTCCTTCTGTTTTTCGAGCAGCTTTCTCTTGCGGGTGATATCGCCGCCGTAACACTTGGCGATGACGTCTTTCCTGAGGGGCCGCACACTCTCCCGCGCGATGACCTTGCTGCCGACGGCAGCCTGGATAACCACCTCGTACATCTGACGGGGAATGATCTCCCGGAGCTTTTCGGTGAGCTGCCGCCCCTTATAATACGCCTTATCCCGGTGAACTATCAAGGAAAGCGCGTCGACCGCCTCGCCGTTGAGGAGGATGTTGAGCTTGACGAGGTCAGACTCCCGATATCCCAGGAAATCGTAGTCCATGGACGCATACCCTTTGGTCAGGGATTTGAGCCGGTCGTAGAAATCCCAGAGGATCTCGTTGAGGGGCAGTTCGTATTCCACCTTGATACGGTCCTTGCCGATGTAGGAAAAGTCCCTCTGCACCCCCCGTTTCTCCTGGCAGAGTTCGAATATCGGTCCGATGAAATCCTTCGGTACGAAGATCGTCGTCACGACAAAGGGCTCTTCGATCATCTCACACTTGTCGGGCAGGAGCGCGGGGTTTTCGATCAAGACGACCTCGCCGTCGCTCTTCGTCACCCGGTACACGACCGTGGGCGCGGTGCTCAGGAGGGAGAGGTCGAACTCACGTTCGAGCCTTTCCTGGATAATCTCCATGTGGAGGAGCCCCAGGAAGCCGCACCGGAACCCGAACCCCAGCGCAAGGGAGGTCTCCGGCTCGTAGCTGAAGGAGGCGTCATTGAGCCTGAGCTTGTTCAACGCGTCCCTCAGGTTTTCGTACTGGTGCGTCGAGGTCGGGTAAAACCCGCAGAAGACCATCGGCTTGATGTCTTTATACCCCGGGCATGGTTCCGTTACCGGTTGGGCCGCGTCGGTTATGGTATCGCCGATCTTTGTGTCATGTACGCTTTTTATTCCCGCGATGATATAGCCCACCTCCCCTGCCGAAAGGGAGTCCACCGGCTGCATCTTGGGCGAGAAGATCCCCACCTGCCCGACCTCGTAGGTGGTGTCCGTCGCCATCTGCCTGATCTTCTGGCCAGCGGCGACCTTCCCGTCGAAGACCCTCACCAGGACGATGACACCCTGATAGTTGTCGAACCAGGAATCGAATATCAGCGCTTTGAGGGGGCGGTCGTCCTCACCGCCCGGGGGAGGTATCTTCCTGACGATCGCCTCGAGGATATCCTTGGTGCCGATGCCCTCCTTGGCGCTCGCGAGGACCGCCTCCGCACAGTCGATGCCTATCGCGTCTTCTATCTGCTCCCGGGTCTTGCCCGGTTCGGCGCTGGGGAGGTCGATCTTGTTGATGACCGGGATGATCTCGAGGTCATGCTCAACGGCGAGGTACGCGTTGGCGAGGGTCTGCGCCTCGACCCCCTGCGTCGCGTCAACGACGAGCAGTGCCCCCTCGCAGGACGCGAGGCTCCGGGAGACCTCGTAGGAGAAGTCCACGTGCCCCGGAGTGTCGATGAGGTTGAGGATATAGGTCTTCCCGTCGTCCGCCCTGTACAGCAGCCGGACAGCGTGGGCCTTGATGGTGATGCCCCTTTCCTTTTCGAGGTCCATCGAGTCGAGGACCTGGGCGGTCATCTCCCGAGCGCTCAGGGCTCCGGTATATTCGAGCAGACGGTCCGCAAGGGTAGACTTGCCGTGGTCGATATGGGCGATGATCGAAAAATTGCGGATGTCTTTTATCATGTAAGCCGATTACGCCGGAGGGATATCCCCGAGGGACATGAAGACAAGGCAGGCCGCGCCGACGACGCCCGCGTTGTCTCCGAGGGAAGACGGGATGATCCTGACGGAACTGAAGAGGTCCCTGAGTGACCTCCGCGATGCCTCCTTGATAGCCTCCTGCACATAGATGTTCCAGGCCCCCAGCAGGCCTCCGGTCAGGATTATCGCCTCGGGACTCATAATATTGATGAGATTGGCCAGCCCGATGCCGAGGTACCTGCCCGCATCGCGCAGTATCTCCCGGGAAAGCGTGTCTCCTTCGAGGGCCGCGTTGTAAATATCCTCGGGCGTCACCTTGTAGATGCTTCCCTTGCAGCAGTCCTTGAGCAGGCTGTCCCCGCCCTTTTCGAGCATCGCGACCGCCTTGGCGGTCATGGCGCGGGCAGAGGCATAATTTTCAAGGCACCCCGTGTTGCCGCAGGGACACTTCTCACCCTCAGAGCTGATGCTCATATGGCCGATCTCCGCAGCCACTTCGAGAAGCTTGCCCTTGTAAATGATGCCGCCTCCGATGCCGGTGCCCAGGGTGATCATGACAAAATGGTCGAAGCTCCTGCCGGCGCCGCCGATCTTTTCACCGAGGGCAGCGGCATTGGCGTCGTTTTCTATGAATACCGGCAGGCCGAACCTGCGGTGCAGTTCGTGGACAATGTCGATGCCCTCGATCTCCGGCAGATTCGGCGACGCGTGGACGCGGCGCATCTTCCTGTCCGTAAGCCCCGCCACCCCGAGACCGATGCCGGAGACGCCTTCCCGCAGCATCTCCCGGACCGAGGTGTCGAGCGAGGCCATGATATCGGAGGAAGGGCGCTTGATCTTCCTGATGATCTCGCCTTCCTCTGATACGAGCGCAACCCTGAGGTTGGTCCCGCCAAGATCGATTCCTAAAGCGTATTTCCTGGACATTTTCCCTGAGGTATATCGAAAGAATTGTAGCTTTGAATTTTAACACATGTATTCCAGGAGAGTAAAGAAACGGGGGAACAAAGTTTCCCTTGACCTTTTCACTACCGACTTCATAGAATAGATACAATGAAACAGAACAAGACGCTTTTCGAGCTGCAGTCCGAGGTGTGCAAGACCCTCGCAAGCGCCAAGCGGCTCGAGATCATCAATGCCCTGAAAGAGGGCGAAAAGACGGTGGGCGAGCTGGTCGAAATCCTCGGAGTCCCCAAGGCGAACGTCTCCCAGCACCTGGCGGTAATGAGGCATAAGGGGATCCTCCTTTCCCGGCGTGACGGGGTCAATATCTACTACCGCATCGCCAACGCAAAGGTCATCCAGGCCTGCACGCTGATGCGGGAGGTCCTGACCGAGCAGATGAAGGAACGTTCGAAGCTCATCGACATCGTCTCCGGAGCCTGATCTTTTCCCTCTGTTCCCGCCCGCCCTGCTGAGCAAGGAGGTAATCGATGGATATCAAGCTGACAAGCCTTTCGAGTTGCGCCGGCTGAACGGCCAAATTCAGTCCTTCTGATCTGTCCCACGTGCTGGGGCAGCTGCCCCCCATAACCGACCCCCATGTCCTCGTCGGCTCTTCCAACGCGGACGATGCGGGCGTCTACCGGCTGACGGACGAGATAGCCGTTGTTTTGACGGCCGACTTCTTCACCCCCATCGTCGACGACCCCTACTGGTTCGGCGCGATCTCGGCAGCCAACTCCCTTTCGGACATCTACGCCATGGGGGCAAGACCCGTGACCGCCCTGAATATCGCGATGTTCCCCAGCCAGCCGGAGTTCTTCGTGCCCGGCGAAAAGAGGGATTCGCTCATCGCCCGTCTCGAAGGAGAGGGCCTGCTTGCTGCATACATAGGCGATGTCCTTGATGACAGCGGCCGGGAAGGGACGAGGATCTTCGTCGAGAGGTAGTACGCCTCATCTCTGGTGGCTCCGGCGTCGATCCCGCGTACTTCCGCCCTATTTCCCTTTCCTTTTGCCGGGCAAGCATTTATAATAATTTTTAGCTCTTTCCGAGCGTTACAGACTGATGTTAGTCGGCTATAATACCAACATCCCCTATAAGGGCAAGCTCTACCATGTCCAGACAGAGGACAACGGCCTCAAGAACCCGGTCATTATCACCCTCCTTTACTTCAAGGGGACCATCCTTGCCGCCAAGAAGATGAGCTATGCCCATCTTGCCTCAGTGGCAGGGTACAAGGAGCAGGTGAGGGAGCTCATGAAAGAGCAGCACAAGAGCATGATGAAGGAACTGATACAGGGGAAGCATACCGCTGCGTCCGACGAACAGGAGCCCGGGGAGCCGCAGGCCGGGGCACCGGCTGCGGAAGTGCAGGAGCAGGCGGGTGCGGACCCCAAAGGCCGGATATCGAAGAGCCTCGACGACGTCCTCCTCGACTACATCCTCAAGAGGGGCGAATAGCAGGAGATGGACCTTATACAGTTTCAGGCCGTCGGCAAGGACTATGACAACCAGACCGCCCTGCGGGACATCACCCTGTCCGTCGGCAAGGGCGAGATGATATTCATTACCGGCCCTTCAGGCTCGGGAAAGACCACCCTCCTGAAGCTCGTTTACCTCGCCGAAAAGCCGGACCGGGGAGCGATCCTGATCGGCGACGTGGAGATGGAAACGCTCAGGGAGGCCCAGATACCCCTGCTCCGGAGGACCATCGGCGTGGTCTTCCAGGATTTCAGGCTCCTCGACAACAAGAACGTCTTTGAGAACATCGCCATCGCCCTGCGGATTCGGGGCATCTCTGAAAAAGAGGTGAAGACAAAGGTCTTCGATACCCTCAAGATGGTGAACCTCAGGCACAAGGCGGACGCCTATCCCCGGGCGCTTTCCGGCGGTGAGCAGCAGCGGGTGGTCATATCGCGGGCGATCGTGGCGGACCCCACGGTGCTCCTTGCCGACGAGCCGACCGGCAACCTTGACCCCGGCACCGCGGAGGGAGTGATGCGCATCTTCAAGGAGATCAATGCGCGGGGCACGACGGTGCTCATCGCCACGCACAACAGGGAACTCTACCGGAACACCGGGAGGCGGGTCTTCACCCTCGATTCCGGCAGCCTGGTCGGGGAGGTGCGCGGCTGATGTCCCTTCCCTACGGAGCGACCCTTGCCCTGCAGAGCCTGAGGAGGGAAAAGTGGATCAACCTGATCTCGGTCCTGACGATAGCCTCGGCCCTGCTCATCATCAGCATCGCGGTCTTCGTGGTCTATAACATCGATGCAGCGACGCGGAGCCTGCCGGAACGGTTCTCGATGGTCCTGTACCTTGACGACGATATACAGAAAGACCGGGTCGACGGCATCATCTCGACGCTGCGCAGGAACAGCGCGGTGCGTTCGGTGCGCTACATACCGAAAGATGAAGCGCTCCGCGAACTCAAGGCCGTCCTCAAGAACTCCACCTACGTCTTCGAAGGTCTTGACGAAAACCCTCTCCCCGACACCCTTGAACTGAAACTCAGGAAAGAGGCGGTCGGCCCCGAGGCGGCGAGGAAGCTTTCGGATGAGGCGCTCAGGATCAAGGGCGTCAGGGAAGTGGACTACGGAGAGAAATTCCTCGCCACCCTGCACAGCCTCAGGACAGGGGCCAAGACCGTCGGCATCGTGCTCATCGTCATCCTCTCCACCGGCATCGTCTTCGTCTGCTACAGCACGGTAAAGATACTCTTTTACCGGAGGAAGGATGAGATCGAGACCTTCAAGCTGCTCGGTGCGACCCGGGCGTTCATCCGCGCACCCTTTCTCATCGAAGGCGGCGCCATCGGCCTCGCGGGGGGCCTGATCGGTCTGATCGGCATCTTTGCGTTCTATTATGCGGTGCTTCTCCGGCTGAGCGTCTCCATGCCGGTCTTCAAGGCGGTGCTCTTCCCCTCCGGGCTCTTTCTCTTCCTGCCGGGAGTCGGTATTTTTCTCGGGGTCACCGGCGCTGCCGTCGCCCTGGGAAGGTTACGCTACTGATGTTCGTTGTCGTTGCCTTTCTCCTGCTCTTCATCCTGCCTTCCACCGTGCCTGCCGCCGGCCCTGAAGAGGAATACAAGAGGCTCCAGGAACGTCTGCATGAGCACTCGCGGAAGCTGAGCGAGGCGCAGCACCGGGAGTCCTCGATCCTCGGGGAGATCGAGGACGTTAACAGGAAGATGGGGAAGATGGAGGCCGACCTCCGGAAATACCGCAGGGGTCTCTCCCAGACCGAGACGGAGATCGCCATCCTGAAAGCCGACATGGCGGCGACGAAATTGTCGATCCAGAAACGGAGAGAATGGATACGGAGAAAACTGCGGGCGATGCACCGGTTCGGCTTTTCAGGCGATACGGTCATTTTGCTGCTGAGCGCGGCCGACCTGTCACAGATGATGCGCGTGTGGAAGTACCTCGAAAGCATCTCCGTCTACGAACATGGCGTCCTGACGGCATACAACAACAATCTCCGGATGCTCCGTGAAAAGGAGGAGAAGCTTGAGGTCCTCCTCGCCCAATTGAAGACAACGACCGAAAAGATCAGGGGCAAGGAGGATGAGCTCGGCCGCCAGAGGAAGTCGAAGGAGGTGCTGCTCACCTCCGTCAGGACGGAGAAGGCGTCGCATCAGAAGATGATCAGTGAGTTGCGGGAGGCCTCGCGAAGACTTCTTGATATCATCCGGGAGTCCTCCAAGACAGACACCTACGCCGGGACCGGATTCCCCCGCCTCAAGGGAAGGCTGCTGTGGCCGGTTGAGGGGAAGATCGCCATCCCGTACGGCTCCCAGAGAGATCCGCAGTTTGAGACACCGGTCTTCAGGAACGGTGTACACATACAGACATCCGCCAACGCCGACGCCCGCTCGGTCTATGAGGGCAGGGTGATCTTCGCCGAGTGGTTCAAGGGATTCGGGCAGCTGATCATCGTCAACCACGGCAACGGGTACCATACCCTGTACGGAAATCTTTCCGAGATTTTTTCCCGGGTCGGAGATATAATAAAAGAAAACCAGGTGATCGGGAAGGTCGGCACGTCGGGAGTACTCAACGCGCCGGGGCTCTACTTCGAGGTTCGTTATAAAGGCAAACCGCTCGATCCGACGCAGTGGTTACGCCACAGGCGGAAATGATGCAGGAGGTTTCTTCAGATGAGAAGTAAAAAGGCGTTGGTCTGGGTGCTCGTCGTTGCGGTAGCTGCGATCGGAATCTCCATCGGGAGGCTGTCCGTTACCAGCGTCAGCGCTGCAGGGGAAGGGTATGAAGAACTCAAGACCTTTACCGAGGTCCTCTCGATGGTCAGAAAGCACTATGTGGAGGAGGTCAAGCCCAAGGACCTGATCTACGGGGCGATCAAGGGCATGCTGAGTTCCCTTGACCCGCATTCCGCCTTTATGCCGCCCGAGGCTTACAAGGAAATGCAGGTGGAGACAAAGGGCGAGTTCGGGGGCCTCGGCATCCAGATAGGGATGAAGGACAAGGCGATCACCGTCATAGCGCCGATTGAGGACACGCCCGCCTACCGTGCGGGGATCAAGGCAGGCGACAAGATCGTCAAGATAAACAAAGAATCCACCCAGGACATGACCCTGCAGGATGCTGTCTCGAAGATGAGGGGAGCGCCCAAGACCCCGGTGACGATCAGCATCGTGCGCGAAGGACTGGATGCGCCCCAGGACTATACAATCGTCAGGGACATCATCAAGATCAAGAGCGTGAAGTCCAGGGTCCTTGACAGCAAGATCGGCTACGTAAAGGTAAGCCAATTCCAGGAGATGACCTCGTCCGATCTGGCGGCTGCCATGAAGAAGCTCGAGGCCGAGAAGATCGGCTCCCTCATCCTCGACCTCAGGAACAACCCCGGGGGCCTGCTTAACAGCGCGATCGACGTATCCAGCCAGTTCCTGCCGAAGGGCAAACTGGTCGTCTATACCAAGACGAGGTCAGGCGATAAATCCGAGTTCTTCACCGAAGGAGACCATGCCTTCACCTTACCCATGATCGTGCTGGTGAACCAGGGGTCAGCGAGCGCATCGGAGATCGTCGCGGGTGCTCTCAAAGACTGGAACCGGGCGGTCATCCTCGGGGTACAGACCTTCGGCAAGGGCTCCGTCCAGACGGTAATACCCCTTTCGGACGGCGCGGGACTGAGACTGACTACCGCAAAATACTATACGCCCAAGGGCACTTCCATACAGAACACGGGCATCACTCCGGACATCGTGCTGAAGCTGGAGGCGAAAAACGGGGCGAAGGAACATCCGGTACTGAGAGAAAAGGACCTCCAGCGCCACCTGCGGAACGAGCAGACGGAGCCGAAGCCCGAGGAAGTCGAGACGGCCCCCATCGAGGTGGATGAGAAGGACGACATACAGCTCCAGCGGGCGGTTGACATCCTCAAGACCTGGAACGTCTTCAAGGAGATACCCAAGTCATAGCAGCCGGAAACGGGGTCCCTCTGCACGGAGGGGACCCCGTTTTTCTCCTCCTTCAGGCGTGAGTCTTCCCCTTCCCCGGTTCAGTTCGATGACTCTCCTGTGATATACTCTTTGGCATGTCGCGTGTAATCTTCGATATTGAGACCGCGGGGAAGGACTTCGACTCCCTCGATCCGGCGGTGCAGGAATACCTTCTCCGCTGGGCCGAATCCGACGACGAAAAGACGGAGGTGAAGGAAGGCCTGTCCCTCTACCCCCTCACCGCCGAGGTGATCACCATCGGGATGCTCAATCCCGACACCGGGAAGGGCGTCGTGTATTTCCAGAACAACAGCGACCCGGTGCTTCCGTTTGAGGAGGAAGGGCTCACCTATGAGAGCGGAACGGAAAAGGAGATCATCTCGAAGTTCTGGGAGAAGATCAGGGCCTACGACCAGTTTGTCACCTTCAACGGCAGGGGCTTCGACTGTCCCTTTATCCTTGTCCGTTCGGCGGTACACCGGCTGAAGCCGTCGCGGGAACTCATGCCGAACCGTTACGGGGACGCGCATATCGACCTGTTTGACCAGCTCACCTTCTTCGGCGCATCGAGGAGGAAATTCAGCCTCGACATGTGGTGCCGGGCCTTCGGCATCAAGAGCCCCAAGGCCGGGGGCATCTCCGGTCAGGATGTGAAGGACCTCTACAGGACGGGGAAACACCTCGAGATCGCCCGGTACTGCGCAGGGGACATCAGGGCCACGGCTGAACTGATGTCTGTCTGGGAGAAGCACATGAGGTTTTCAAACCGGTAGTACGGCAGCGCCTTCGTTCAGGGCTCCCCCAGATAGTCATTCACCCGCTCCGCGTCAAACCGTTCCGCCAGAAGAACGCCGCGGGTAAAGGCGAAAATCATGTCCCTGCCCGCATCCGACAGGTCAGGATAAAACAGCGGGTTTGCCACGACCGCCCCCCTGAAGGCAAAGAAGGGGGCGACAACCGACAGCACCTCCGCGTCGCCGGACAAACGGATGTATTCACTCATGAACAAACGCAGTCCCCCGAGATACGCCCCCCGCACATCCCCGTGGCTCCTGACCGAAAAGAAGATGTAGTTGATGGCGAGGGCGGTTACATCGTCGGCCGCATCCCCCCAGGGGCCGCGTGAACGGTCGAGGAGGATGAAGTCGTCGTCTTTTCGAAACCAGATGTTGCCCGGGTGAAAGTCTCCGTGGATCTGGCAGAGGCGGTGGGCCATCCGCTTTAGCCGAACCCGCCAGTCGATGCAGAGTTTCTCGATATCAGCCATCGCCTCGTACGACAGCACTCCGTCAGGATACGTATCAAAGACGCCCATCAGACATTCGCCGTGTCCGATGGTATCACGCACCTTCCTCCAATAGAGCGGCCGGGACTCTTTCTTTGCCGAGTGGATTCCGGCGAGGTATGACGCCATCGCCCTGATCCTGATTACATCAGACGGGCCGAGCCTCTCTTTTCCGCCTAATTCCTTCAGGTCGTGGAAATAGTCCCTGCCCTCCCCGCGTTCCATGAGGAGGTAATACTCCCTGCCGCCGCCGATGGATTTCACCGTCCCGTTATCCATCTCGGCAAGGACGTCAAGCGCCCTGACGTGGCGGGGAAGGTTCTTGTATTCATCGAGGTCCAGGAGGAAGACGGCGGCCCTGTCGGAAGAGTAATCATGCCCCAGCCCCTCGGGAAAGAGCCCCTTCACCACGTATGCCGCCGTGCCGGCAGGCGTCTTCACCTCCACGAGAAACCCAGCGCCCTGAACCCCCTCGCCAAGCTTCCTGATATCAACCGCCTGGGCGTCCCTGAACTTTTCCAGCAGATAGGCCTTCAGCGCCTGTTCGTTGATCATGCTCCATTATATCCCCCTTTCCCGCATGCCGCTTCTCTTTTTTCACGGTCTTCCGGTACAATGAAAGTAACCGGAGGAAATGGAAGACAGATGATGCACGAGAGGATCAAGGCCCCCTCCGCAAACCCCGCGACAGCGCCATCAGGCACGGAAGAACCGGGCATTTCGGCCTTATTCCTTGAAGGACCTCCGGATGCCAACAAGCCTGCCGTCATCCACGCCAGTGCAACGCCCCTCTTCAGACTCGAAACATGCCCTGAGAAATATGGGCATCTCCTGAAGAAGAAAGACCGGCGGCAGATCAGTCCGATCGTGGACTACCTGATCGGGAACTCCGGTCATGTCGCTTTTCTGGCCGGAGATGTGGTGCGGAACCTCTACCTGAACGGCAGGAGGAAATACAGATCGATAACGATCCTTGCTATTCTGACCGGAGCGGATGTTGATAAATACTCGGGGATCATGAACAACATCATCTCTTCGAATGACGGGGCCTTTTCACTGAGGCTGAAATACCGTGTCAGAAAGAACAGGAGCGAAGGCTGCTTCAGGGACATCGCCCATGAGAGATATCTGATAGAGCCGAGGCTTGAGGGACCGGAGAAACTGCTCTACCCGTTCAGACCGGCGACTATCGAGCTGGACCTCACGACCCGGGCCCGGTTTTCGCGCGCCTTCGGGGTTGAGGTGAGATAGCCGGTCCGTCCTGTCTCTTATGAGTCCAGCAGGTCCCGTATGGCTGCCAGCAGATCCCTCGGCTTCACCGGCTTCTGGAGCAACGGCAATTCTTCCTCCGCAATCTTCTTCCGCTGGATGATATCCGCGGTATACCCGCTCATAAACAGTATCTTCACGCCGGGCTTCATCGCCCGTATCTCGTCGAACGCCTCTTTCCCGCTCTTTTTCGGCATGATGACGTCCAGCAGCACCAGACGAATCTTCTCCCGGTTGTCCGTGAACCTGTTCACTGCCTCAGCACCGTCCTGCGCTTCTATGACCTCATACCCGTGTCGTTCGAGGAGATCTTTCGCGAGTCTTCTGATGTTTTCATCGTCGTCTGCGACCAGTATCGTCTCATCCCCGCCCATCACCCCTTTAGGGGCCGCCTCTTCCGTCTTCCCTAATTCTTCGTCCACCAGGGGCAGGTAGACCTTGAACGTAGTCCCTCTCTCGGGTTCGCTACAGCAATTGATGTAGCCGCCGTGCTGCTTTATGATCCCGTAGACGATCGACAGGCCGAGGCCCGTGCCCTGTCCACGCCCTTTTGTGGTAAAGAACGGCTCGAATATCCGCTCGCGCGTACTTTCATCCATCCCCGAGCCGGTATCGGAGACCGAGATGAGTACATACCTGCCCGGCCGCCCGAATCCGTGGGCATGCATGAACGCACTGTCGATTTCGTACGGCTTCGTCTCTATCGTCAGCATGCCGCCATCGGGCATGGCGTCCCGCGCGTTCGTCGCAAAGTTCATCAGGACCTGCTCGAGTTGACCATGATCCCCCAGGACAGTCAGCCTCTCGGAGGCAAGGGTGATCTTCGTGTCTATATCCTCGCCGATCAGCCGCAGGACCATCTTCTTCATGCCTTCCACCAGGTTATTGATGCTTACGGGTTTCATTTCAGCAGGCTGTTTTCTGCTGAAAATCAGGAGGGCCTGGGTAAGATTCGTCGCCCGGTCCGAGGCGGCCAGTATCTCTTTGAGATAATGCATATTCGGATCGTCCTTCGGCATGCGCATCTCCATCATGCCGCCGTATCCCACGATCACGTTCAGCATGTTGTTGAAATCATGCGCTACTCCGCCGGCAAGTGTCCCCAGCGATTCCAGCCTCTGAGCATGACGGAGTTGTTCTTCCAGTCTTTTCCTTTCCGTAATGTCATTGATCGTCTCGATGACCGAGATAATATCCCCTGACGCATCTCTGACAGGGAATGATTTGACCTCGACAAAATATCTCGTCCCGTCGCTGTGCACGTGCGTGTGCGATGCGACGTGGGCCTCACCGGTATCAAACGTGCGCTTCGCGGGGCAGTCGGCATCTGCTTCGAAACAGGGTCTGCTGATCTGATGGGAGAACTCGTAGCACGTGCGGCCCAGGACCTGATCGTCGGGAAGACTGACCCACCTGCAAAAGGCCTTGTTTGCGGACAGTATCCTGAAGTTCCGGTCCAACACGATGAATCCCTCATCAACTGTTTCAAGAATATCCTTTATGAATGCCTCGCTCTTCCGGAGCGCGTCCTCGATCTTTTTGCGCTCGGTGATGTCGCGGGCCGCCGCGAACACGCCGATCACCCTGCCTGACGCATCTTTATACACCGAGGCATTGTACAGGACGGAGGTAGTCCTCCCGTCCCGATGGCGGATGTTTAGGGGGTAGTCGCGGACAAGACCCCTGCTGAATACCTGCTCGTAGCCTCGCCTCGCCTTCTCCGGCTCGGTGAAGTAATGCGAGAAGTCCGTGCCTATCAACTCATCCCGGGCATAGCCGGTAACCCCTTCCGTCGCGGTGTTCACGTCCGTGATCGTTCCGTCCGGTCCGATCGTAACGAGCGGGTCAAGACTGACCTCTATGAGATTACGGTTGTAGGCATTCGCCAGTGCCAGCGCCTCTTCGCTCTTCTTGCGCTCGGTGATGTCCTGGGACGTTCCGCGGAGCCCGATGATACGTCCGATCTCATCCCGCTTCGCCTCGCCCCGGGCAGAGACCCACCGTGTCGGACATGCCGGATCAGCCAGCTCCAGATCCAGTTCGTAGGGCTCGCCTGTCTGCGTAGCCCTTTGCACCGCTTCATTGAGCCGCTCGCGGCTCTGAGAAGTATAGACCTTGAGATGCTCCAGATAGCCGGGCGTGGGCAGCGCGGGATCAATGTTATAGATGCGATAATACTCGTCAGACCACCAGATGGTATCATGTACCGCATCCCAATCCCAGCTGCCGATGTGCGCCACACGCTGCGATTCATTCAATTCCCTCTCCCTGGCCCGCAGGGCATCATCGACCTTCCTTCTGGTGCTGTTTTCGTTTCGCAGTTCCTGCTGCCCCGTGAGCAGGGCAAGCTCGATCTGCTTTCTCTCACGGATGTTCCTGAGAAATCTGTCAACCTGCTGCTCCGCCCTGTCCGGCCGGAGAAAATCGTCGGGCGGGACATAGTAAAAATTTTCGCATACCGTCTGACCATAGATCACGAGGGGATGCGTACGGATCACATCAAGGATGATCTCAGGGCTGAAACGGTTGCGGTTGTACTGGCAGATGGCGACCATATCGTTTTCCGGGAAGAGATAGTTCAGTTTCGCCTCATATTCAAGCAGCCGGTCCGAGCCGATCTCCGGTCCCAGCGCCCAGGTCATCTCTCCGGACGCCCTGAGGGCGCTGAATCCCTCCGCATGAGCAGCGTCAATAGTCTCTTTCAGAAACCGGATCATCAGGTCCGGGTCAAAAAAACCTTTTCTGAGGTATGATTCCTTCTTTGTAATGACCGACAGCGCGCCGGATGCGATGTTTGCGACGACGTCGATCCCGTCCGCTCTCATTGCGTCCATGACCGCTGAAGCGGTATTGTCATCCGCGATATAGACACATTTCTCACCCCGCTCAAGCCCCAGGCGCATAAAAGGGATAACAGCCGCGAACTGCTCTTCCCGTGTCCGATAGATCAGGCAGAGATGGTCATGGACCTGCAGCTGTGCGAGCGCCTCGAGGAGCGAAGACTCCCCTGCCGTATGGTTCTCTCCCATACGTACATACTATGATGAGGCGGGATGCGTGTCAATGAAGCAGCACGGCTACGGAGTATCCCGGGGCCGTCGGCCGAGTTTTTTTTAAAGTTCCCCGAAATTGCAGCGGTATCGCTCCCTGAACTCTTCTTCAGTGAAACGGTGCTCCTGGGTGCCGTACTTCTCGACAGCGTAAGCGGCAGCCACGGCTCCGAGTCTCGCCGAGGTCTCCAGGTCATTGCCGGCAACGATGCCCTTGAGCAGCCCCGCCCTGTAGGCATCCCCTGCGCCGGTGGGGTCGACAACGGCATGTGCCTTTGCCGCGGGCACGGTGAACTCGGCGGAAGAGGAGGTAACCAGCGAGCCCCTCTCGCCCAGGGTAGTGATGATAATGCCGGTCAGGTCAAGGAGACCCCTCTTGTCGAGCCCTGTCATCTTCTGCACCATCTCGAGTTCGTAGTCATTGGTGATGAGCATCATCGAGCCGGTAAGCCATTCCCTGAGGCCCGCCCCGTCCCATTGCGTAAGGGACTGGCCCGGATCGCATATCACCCTGATGCCCTTCTTCTTGCACAGTCCGGCATACTCCTTCATGTCCCCCAGGTTGCCCGGGCCGATGATGCAGAGGGAATCGGCAGGGCCGTCGCTGCGGAAAGTATGGCCCGACCGGTGCTTCATGGCGCCGGGATTGAAGCCGGTTATCTGGTTGTCCGCCTGGTCCGTGGTAATGTAGGCGCCTGCGGTGAATTCCTCCTCGACGATCCTGATGCCGTCGACAGGTATGCGGTTTTCCCGGAGCCAGTCGAAATAACGCTGGTAGTCCTTGCCGATCGCGGCGATGATGCGCGGCTCCTCCCCGAGAAGACTCAGGGAATAGGCGATGTTTCCCGCCGTGCCTCCGAACTTCTCGATCATGCCGTTTACCGTGAAGCAGACATTCAGTATATGGATCTTCTCGGGGAATATGTGGTCAGAAAATTTTCCCGGAAAGTCCATGATCCTGTCATAGGCTAGGGAACCGGATACGTAGATCTTCATCATAACTCCTTCAGAGGGATTTCTTGATCGCCTCGGCC
This sequence comes from Nitrospirota bacterium, assembly GCA_021825365.1. Taxonomy (GTDB): domain Bacteria; phylum Nitrospirota; class Thermodesulfovibrionia; order Thermodesulfovibrionales; family UBA6898; genus JAKAGF01. The sequence continues at coordinate 25,427 of JAKAHR010000018.1, forward strand.
ACCCTGCGGTTGAAGCCCTTCAGAGAGGCTATCTCGTCGACCGTGGCCTTTCGGATCGCATCTATACTACCAAAATGTTTCAATAATAAAAACCGCCGCTGCCGCGCGACCCCGGGGATCTTTTCGAGCGGGGACGCGAAGACACGGGCCGCCCGCCTCTTCTTGTGATAGGTGACGGCAAAGCGGTGCGCCTCGTCCCTGATCCTCCGCAGCAGAAGGACAGCCGCCGTGCCGTCCCCGAGACTTATGCTGCGGCCGTCGCGCAGGAACACCCGATCCGGGTCCTTGGCTACGGCGATGACATCCCCCGACCATGCAGCCGGCAGGGCGGCAAGGACCTCCAGGGCCGCATCCAGATGCGCCTTCCCGCCGTCGATGATGACCAGGTCGGGGAGGAAGCCTTCGAGGCTTTCAGCAGTCCGGCGGATCATCTCCCTCATCATCGAATAGTCATCAGGCCCCTGCACCTCATCCATGCGTATATGCCGGTACCGCTCTTTGCGGAAGTCTCCGTCCGCCCAGTAGACAAATGCCCCCACCGGCTCTGTCCCCGAGATGTTCGATATGTCAAAGGCCCCGATGTCCTCGGGCGTCTCATCGAGGCCCAGGAAGCCGGCGAGTTCGTTCACGACCGTCGCCCTGCCCTTCGACTGCTCGGAAGTCAGCAGGATCTCCGCGTTCTCCTCCGCCATTTCGAGCAGCTTCCTCCTGATCCCCCTCTTCGGCACGCTGATGCGCACCGCCCCTCCGCGCTTCTCCGAAAGCCATGACGTCAGGAGGGACGCATCCTCGGGCAGTTCCGGGCAGATGATCTCGGCCGCGGGGATGAACTCCTTTTCGTAAAACTGGCCGGCGAAATTCCCCAGCAGGGATGCGGTGCCCTCTGCCGGGACGTCCCGGAGGAAGAAGTGGCGCGAGCCGAGCATGATGCCGTTCCGGATGAAGAGTATCTTGCAGACAGCAGCCTTCTGCCCGCGGGAGACCCCGATCACATCGATATCGCCGAGTCCCGGGGCGACCGCCTTCTGGGATTCCGATATCTTCCTGATCGCTCCGATGCGGTCCCGCACCAGGGCCGCCTCTTCGTACTGCATATCGTCGGACAGGCGCTGCATCCTGCGCTCCAGGGTATCGAGGAGCCCCTTGTTCCTGCCTTCCAGGATGAGGCGCACCTCATCCACCATGCGCATATATTCTTCATGGCTGATCTCGCCGGAACAGGGGGCGGCGCACCTCTTTATCTGGTATTGAATACACGGCCTCATGCGCCGGTCGAGAGAGTAGCTGCAGGTCCTGATCGGGAAATTGTTGCGGATGAAAGAGAGGAGCCTCCACATGGGTCCCGACGGGACGTAGGGACCGAAATACCGCGAGCCGTCGCGGCTGATCCTCCGCACCACCTCAAGACGCGGCCACCGCTCCTTCAGCGTAAGCTTGAGATAGGGATAACTCTTGTCGTCGCGGAGAAGGACATTGTACCGGGGCTTGAAATGCTTGATGAGGTTCGCCTCGAGGACAAAGGCCTCCAGCTCGTTGCCCGTGACCGTGAACTCGAAGTCACGCACCTCCTTCATCATCTCGGCCTTCCTCGCGTCGAGGCCGGCTGATTTCTGGAAGTAGCTCCTGAGCCGGCCCCTGAGGGCCTTCGCCTTGCCGACGTACAGGACGCGGCCACGGGCGTCTTTCAGAAGATAGACGCCCGGCCTGCCGGGGACGGTAGAGAGTTTCGCCTGCATGGATGCCCCTCGCTGTCACATCCCCGGCGGGGAGGCAGCCCGCCGGAGTGCGATACAGCAGTCTATTTTGCCGTCCTGAGGTTCTGTATCTCCTGCTTCACGGCGGCTGCATCAGGGGAGGACGGCGCCAGTTCGAGGTACTTTTCAAACTCCTTTATCGCAGCAGCCCTGTCCCTCAGGTCATAGGCGAGAACGACACCCAGGTTCTTGTGTCCGTTGAGGTGGCCGGGATTGATCTCGAGGGCCTTCCGGTACTCTTTGACCGCCTCATCCGGCTTCCCGATATTCCGGTAGCAGGTGCCCAGATCGACCCTGACGTCCACGTTCTTCGCATCCAGCTGAAGAGCCTTCTGGTAGGCCTCTATCGCCTCGCCGAACCGGGAGGTGTCCATCATGGTATTGCCGATCTTTATCCAGGCGTTCACGTTGCCGGGGTCTTTCTTGACGGCCTCCTGGAGCATCCGCATCTCCTCCTGCGTGTGCATATCGCCTCCTGCAGGGACCTGGGACTGAGGCCTGGGTTGTTCCTTCTGCTGGCAGCCTGCAGCCATGACGAGAAGCATCGCAACGACTATGATCCGTTTCATGCAATCCTCCGATATGACATGTAGTGATCGTTATTGTACCAAAAAAGAAAAAGCAAAAGGAGCGCCCTATTCGCCGAGGAAGCTGCCGACGCGCTTGAGCCGCTTATACCGCTCCTCGACCAGCTTGCCGGGCGCCTTCGGCCGGAGCTCTTCCAGGGCCTGCAGTATCTTGTCGGAGATGCTCTTTGCGGTCTGTTCGATATTCCGGTGGGCCCCTCCGGTCGGCTCGGGGATGATGTCATCGATGATCTTGAATCCGAGCAGGTCCTCTGCCGTGAGTTTCAGGGCATCGGCCGCCTTCGAAAAATCATCCGGCGTCAGATCGCCCTCCTTCCGCAGGAGTATCGCAGCGCAGCCCTCCGGCGATATGACCGAGTAGACCGCGTTTTCGAGCATATAGAGCCGGTCGCCGACGCTCAGCGCCAGAGCGCCGCCGCTTCCGCCCTCCCCTATCACCACGGATATGATCGGGACTCTCAGCCGGGACATCTCCATGAGATTTACGGCGATCGCCTCTGCCTGGCCCCTCTCCTCCGCGCCGAGCCCCGGATATGCGCCCGGCGTGTCGATGAAGGTGATGACCGGCCTCTTGAATTTCTCGGCAAGCTGCATGAGGCGGAGGGCCTTGCGGTATCCCTCGGGGTGCGGCTGGCCGAAATTCCGGTGTATCCGCTCCTTGGTGCCCCGGCCCTTCTGGTGTCCGATGATCACCACGGGGGTGCCCCCGATGCTCGCCAGTCCTCCCACGATCGCCTTGTCGTCCGCAAACCGCCTGTCCCCATGCAGCTCGACAAAATCCTCGGTGATCAGGGGGATGTAATCGAGCGTGTAGGGTCTGTCGGGATGACGCGCCAGGAGGGTCTTCTGCCACGGCGTGAGTTTCGAAAAGATCTCTGTCCGCAGGTCCTTCACCTTCTTTTCGAGCTTCTTCACTTCAGAGGAGAGGTTGATGTCCTTGCCGTCGGAGATCCTCCTGAGCTCCTCGATCTTCAGCTCAAGCTCCTCGATGGGCTTTTCGAACTCCAGGTAGTACCGCATCAGCCGACCGTCACCGCTCCCCTGCCCGCGACGTCTTCGAGACTGTCGATCAGGATATTGTCGATGCACAGGTTGATGCCGGTAGCGATCAGCGTCCGGGTCTCGTTCATGCGGATATTCAGAAAGAGCTGGCAGTCCCCGGGATGCCGGGACACCAGGGCGTGTATGCGGTGCAGGCGTTCGCTGCAGGAGTCAGGATCAGCCAGGGAGATTTCGAGACGCCGGAAACCGTTTCTGCCGGCATCCTGCAGGCTCGTGACCTCCCGAGCCCGCACCCGCACCCCTTTTTCATCCCGGTCGATCGTCCCCTTCACCAGCACCAGCGCGTCCTTGGCAAGGAGCGTGCCGACGCTCTTGTAGAGTTCGGAAAAGACGATGACCTCGGCGCTGCCTTCATCGTCTTCGAGGGTGAGATACGCCATCATGTCGCCGGTGGATTTGACCGCCTTCCGCCGGATGATGCGCAGCACCCCGCCAATCGTCACCTCTTCCCTGTCGGCGGCCGATTCTATCTCCGATGTCTTCTTTGCCATGAACTTCCTGAGGGAAACGGCGTACCGTGTGAGAGGGTGGCCGGTTATGTAGAAGCCGAGCGCCTCCTTCTCGCACCGGAGGAGTTCCGCCTCCTCCCATTCGCTCTCTTCGGCGGGAGTCTTTTCAGCCGGGGCCTCGTCGCCGAAGAAGCTCTGCTGGCCGGTGTCGACAGGCCTTCCGCCGTTGAGGAGTTCGCTGATCATGTTCATGGCAACCGCCCTCTTGACGCCGATCGAGTCGAACGCCCCGGCCTTGACCAGGCTTTCCAGCACCTTCTTGTTCACCTTGCGCGTGTCGGCCCGCTCCATGAAGTCGGCGATCGACGTGAAGTTCCCGTCCGTGTCCCTCGCCTCGATGATCGACTCGATGGCAGCGCCGCCGACGCCCTTCACCGCCTCGAGGCCGAACCGGATCGAGTTGCCGATCACCTTGAACTCCCTTCCCGAAAGATTGATGTCAGGCGGGAGAATCGCGATGTTCATCTTCCTGCATTCGTTTATCGACTTGACGATCTTATCCGTGTCGTTCATGTCGGCGCTGAGGGTGGCTGCCATGAACTCCACCGGGAAGTGCGTCTTGAGATACGCGGTCTGGAAAGAAACGTAGGCATAGGCAGCCGAGTGCGACTTGTTGAACCCGTATTCGGCGAAGAGCTCCATGAGGTCGAATATCTTCACCGCCTTCTTCTCGGATATCCCGTTCTTGACGGCTCCCTGGACAAAGGACTCCTTCTGCTTTGCCATCGCCTCGGGGTTCTTCTTGCCCATCGCCTTCCTGAGGATGTCCGCCTGTCCCAGGGAGAAGCTCGCCAGCTTGTTGGCGATCCGCATCACCTGCTCCTGGTAGAGGATGACGCCGTACGTCTCGTCCAGGATCTCCTTGAGCTGGGGCAGGTCGTATTTCACCGCCACCTTCCCCTTCTTCCTCTTGATGAAGTCGTCGATCATGCCGCTGCCGATGGGGCCGGGACGATAAAGCGCGACAAGGGCGATGAGGTCTTCAAACCGGTTGGGCGTCATCTTCACGAGGATGTCCTTCATCCCCGAACTCTCGAGCTGGAAGATGCCGGTCGTCTGTCCTGAACTGAGGAGTTCGTAGGTCTTTTCGTCCTCAAGGGAGATGTCTTTGAGGAATATCTCCCTGCCGCCCTCCCGCAGGTGGTCGAGGGTCTTCTTGATCACCGTAAGGGTCTTGAGTCCCAGGAAATCGAACTTCAGCAGGCCCATGCCCTCGACTGATCCCATATCGAACTGGGTCATGATGCTGTCGTCCGAGGGGTTCTTGAAGAGGGGGGTATACTCGGTGAGAGGGACTGGGGATATCACGACACCGGCCGCGTGGGTGGACGCATGCCGGTTAAGGCCTTCGAGCCGCGTGGCGATGTCGAGCAGCTCTTTGACCTGAGGGTTCGTGTCGTACAGCTCCTTCAGCTGCGGCTCCGCCCTGAGGGCGCCTTCGATCGTGATCTTAAGGGTATTGGGCACCAGCTTCGCGATGCGGTCGACCTCGGCGTAGGGGATGTCCATCGCCCTTCCGACGTCCCTGATCGCCGCCTTCGCAGCCATCGTGCCGAAGGTGATGATCTGCGCAACACGGTCCTTGCCGTATTTCCCGGACACGTAGGTGATCACCTCTCCCCTGCGGTCCTGGCAAAAGTCGACGTCTATATCAGGCATGCTGATGCGTTCCGGGTTCAGGAACCGCTCGAAGAGGAGGTTGTATCTGAGGGGGTCTATCTCGGTGATGCCGACCGTATAGGAGACGAGGCTGCCCGCGGCCGAGCCCCTGCCCGGGCCCACCGGGATCCCCTGCTTCCGGGCATAGCTGATAAAGTCCCAGACGATGAGGAAGTAGGACGCATACCCCATCTTCCTGATCACCTCGAGCTCGGTCTTCAGCCTGTCCCGGTATGTCTGCGGCGCGTCCTTGCCGACCTTCTCCTCGAGCCCGGCTGCTGCGAGCCTGCCGAGGAAGGTGTCGGGGTCCTCTCCTGTTTCGACCTGGTACTTCGGAAGAAGGAACTCCCCCAGTTTGAAATCGACATTGCACCGCTCCGCTATCTTCACGGTGTTCGCCACCGCATCCGGCATCTCCCTGAAGGATTGTTTCATCTCCTCCGGTGATTTGAAGTAGAACTCATCGGTGCTCATCCTCATCCGGTTCGTGTCCTTGAGGGTCTTGCCGGTCTGGATGCAGAGGAGCACCTCGTGCGCCTTTGCGTCCTCTTTTCTGAGGTAGTGGCAGTCATTTGTCGCCACCACGCCGATATGGAGGTCGCTCGCCAGCTCGATCAGCTTCCGGTTCGCCTGGGCCTGCTCCGGCATCCCGTTTTCCTGTATCTCGATGTAGAAATTGTCCGGCCCGAGGATATGCTTGAACTGGAGCGCGCGTTCGCGCGCCCTGTCATCCATCCCCCGCATGAGACACCAGGCGATCTCACCCTTGAGGCAGGCGGAGAGGCCGATAAGCCCGCCGCTGTATTGTTCGAGCAGGTCCATGTCGATCCGCGGTTTGTAGTAGAAGCCGTCGAGGTAGGCCTTGGTAACGAGCGTGACGAGGTTCCGGTAGCCGGCATTGTCCCGGGCCAGGAGGATAAGGTGGTAGGCGCGGTCCTCGCCCTCCGAGCCGCCCCGATCGGTATGCTTGCCGGGGGCAACATAGACCTCGCAGCCGATGATCGGCTTGATGCCCGCCTTCGAGACCTGCTTGTAGAACTCGACGGCCCCGAAGAGGTTGCCGTGGTCGGTCATCGCAAGGGCAGGCATCCTGAACTCTTTTGCCCTTTCGACCAGCTCCTTTATGCGAATGGCGCCGTCAAGAAGGCTGTATTCTGTATGGAGATGGAGAGAGACGAAATCCGCGTGTGAATGCATATAGAAATATTACCTTTCCGTGGAGATGCAAGTCAACGAGGACTGGTATCCTTATTACACGCTCAGGATGACATCAATTAGACCCTGTCTCTACACAAATTCGTGACAAGGGGGAGGGTGCCGGTCCGAAGATGTCAGCGGACGCTGACGTTGTAGGTCTGGGTGGCGATGCCGCCTTTGCCGTCCGTTACCGCGATGGAGAAAGATACCTTCCCCAGATAATCAGCCGGCACGTCCCAGGACACCTCGCCGGTGGAGGCGTTGATCGTCATGCCCTCGGGGCCTGCCTTGAGGCTGTAGGTGAGTTTGTCGTCATCAGGGTCAGTCGCCCTGATAGTCTGGCTGAAGACCCTGCCGTCAAAAGAATGTCTCTCGTCGTCTGCTATCATGGGAGGCATATTGGCTATCTCACGTCTGAGGATAGCGGTCTCGCCTTTGCCGTTATTGTCGATCGGGGTTATCTTGAGGGAAATCCTGTCACCCCTCCTTATCGGCCCCTCGATCGTCCGCGTCTTGCCTGCAGGCTGGCCGTTCTTTGTCCATTCGTAGAGTATCTCGACGCTGTCGCCGTCAGGATCAGACGCCTCCGCCTCGACATACAGCGTATCGCCCGGCTTGAAGACCTCGGGCATCAGCTTGATCCGCGTCAATTGAGGGGGCGTATTGCCTATCTGGACCGTGTTCGAAAAGATATCCAGCCCCTGCACCGTCGTCTTCGCCTGCACCGAATCCCCCTGTCTCGTCTCAGCTGTCTTGAAGACGGTTCCGGTTGCCGCAGGCCTGCCGTTGACCAGCCAATCGATGGTCACCCTGGTTGAGTTAAACCCTTTGGGAAGGACCGTCATGGAAGAGCTCCGGTCGGGGGACAGAGGAACGATTTGCATGGAGTAAGGAGATGGGATATCAGCCGCAGGTGTCTGCCCAGGGGTTGCAGCCTGCCCGGATGTCCCGCCTTTTCCCTGCCCAACGGCAGCGGACTTGTCATCCACCGTCCGGGAGGAACAGGCAGTCAGGATAAGTATCAGAACAAGGGCGAGGGAAGGCTTCAGGTCAATACTCATAGAGGATCGAATACTTCGCCCTTTCCCTGGTATCCGTATTCTCCGACTGCACCTCGATGGCATAGAGATACGGCTGGTTCACCGCCGTCACCTCACCGGTATTGTTGACAACCCCTGACTTTGTCAGGCCCATATCGCTGCCCGTGTTTCCCTCCACCGTGTCAACGACCTTGATATACACATTATAATTATTCCCTATCCCGAGTCCGAAGGTAAGCTTCATATCGTACGTCGTGTTATTGGCAGTATCTATTTGTGTGGTGGTATTGCAGTTGGTCCATGTGGCAGTCGCCGTATTGAGCTTCGCCTCCATGCCGAAATAATCCACCGCGCTGCCACGGGGTCTGCCTTTGCATGTGCCGAAGGTGCCGAGCTCGTAGCCGACGACCGGGACGACCGACCCGCTCGGGACCAGGGTATTGATCCAGTTGGTCATGTCAGCCGTGCCGCCGCGCGTGCCGATGATCTGGTAGAAGATGTCAGACCCGCCTTTTGCAGCCTCCAGGGTGGATTTATATCTCTTTTCGATGCCGGACATCTGGGTCGCGGCGGTAAGCATATAGACCAGGGCCGCCATGATAGACAGCATTATTGCCGACAGTATCAGGACCATCACCAGCGCAACGCCCTTTTCATTATTCAGACGTTTCATATCAGCCTCCCATCTCCGCGTACCATCTTCCCCATCACAGGTTGCCCGGCTTTATGATCAGTGTATAAAGTTTCCAGTGGTAGTATTTATACTCCGGGGTGCCGACCACAAGTGAGAGATCCACGAAGTTCAGTGTCCTGGAATTCGCTCCAAAGACCTCGAAGGTCCTCTCGGCCACCTTGGTCGTGACCCCGCCCGAGTAATCATATTTCACGTCCTTCTGGCCTTCCTGAGCAACAACATAGACATGCACCTCCCGCAGCCTGTCCCGTATATTCTCCGCTGTCAGGTTGCTTATGTCACCGCATACTGGCAACCCACCGGCGTCGCAGTCTGTAGCGCCTGTCGTGTCAGACAGGACATAATAGACCTGAAAGTCAGCGACACAGTCGAGGATCGGATATTCCGTATGCTTCCCGTCGCTCTGGTTCAGAACAGACTTATAGAGGATGCCCAACTTCGGGGCGCACCTGGCGGGCATGCCCGAAGCGGGCCTTTTGACGTAGTAATCCACCCGGTTGAAGGGCATCCTTGGGAGAGTGTCGCTGACACCGTACATAATATATGACGTCAGGCTGTTTGCAGGGGGCGCAACGGCGATCGTACTGCCGAAGGTGGTGTAGAAGGCGGTCCCCGCGTTCCACTTGAGCGATTTCTTGAGAGTCCCGTCTATGGGCTGCATGACGGTGATAAACTCGCCGTTCCTGAAGGCGTCGCTGCCTGTCCCCCAACTCTTCATGGTAGTCGTGCCCCAGGAATCGGTGATATAGCTCCATTTCTGCCCGGTATCGGTCATCCCCACCGCCGTCGCCTTGATCGCCAGCACATCGGCAACGGAATTAGCGATTTTTTGATTTGTAAACCCTGCCCCTGAATCGGAATTGTGAATTCCCGGATTATTAAGGCTCCGAAATGCGCCGGGGGGATTGCTATGCTCGTTGCCGGGAACGGATCCAAGATCAGTGCCCCGGGCAGGATTATCCGGCGGGCCGTCGTTGAGATCGCGGTCTGTCCAGAAGGTCTGGCCGCTTTCCGCCACCGCCTCCTGATAGGGAGCGCCGTTGAGGGCATAAGGCAGGCCGAAGCCCGCATGGTCAAGGTCCCGCCTCAGCATTTCGAGACCCACGAGTCCTTCAGTATAGGTTTCACTGATCTTGCCCTGCTGCTTGAAATTCGTCAGCAAAGTCGTAAATACCTGAGACGACGCCGCTATCACGATCACGAAGATCACCAGCGTGACCAGCAATTCGGTAAGACTGAAGCCCTTTTCGTTGCTGATCATTTCATCCCCACAATGGTAGTCATGGCATGTGAAAAGTCCTGACCCCGGTAGCTCCACCCCACATTGATCGTCACCTGCTTGTTCTGTGAGCCGAGGTTAATGACGTCCCTGTTCGTGCAGAAACTGACCGTTGACCAGTTTCTAAGGCTCTTCCGCAGCAGCACCCCGCCCCTGGGGCCGAAGGTAGTCCAGAAGGAGGCAGGACAGGCAGCGGCGGTCAGTGTCGAATCCGCCAGCGCGTCCGGCTGCAAGGTATCTGCGAGCGCGGTGAAGGTGAGGTTCCTCGCCTCGCTCATCCGGCCGTCGGCGACACTCACCGCCTCGTCCCTGAGCACGTTCTTCATGTTCGCCTCGATGCTCATAAGGGCGGTCTGCATGAGCGCCAGCGACACGAACAGCAGGATCACCACCGCGATCATCAGTTCTACCAGCGATACACCCTTTTGGTTACTTAACGCCACAACTGCTCCATCCTGTATTGGATTTCCCAAGCCCAATTCGGGTCTGGTCTATGACGATGCAGTCATAGTCCGATCCGGCCCCCCTGTCGGTAAACCACAAGGTGCTCTGGGGCGACGCGATACCGCGGACGCTGAATTGGACGATACTCGACCATGAGACCGGATACCCCAGATACGTTGCATTGGTCGACCAGACAGGTGCGAATGACGTTGCCGAGTCATCCGTGGCAGAGAGTAGTTGATAGCCGTTTCCGGAAAAGACCACCCTCTGCACCCTGTACCACTGCAGACTGCGAATCCGCGCGTTGACAAGATCCGCGTGCACGCCCTTCACCTGGTTTTCGACGTTGTATCTGCGCTGCCAGCCTGCGTACTGAAACCCCAGGGCCACGATCAGGATCCCGATGATTGAGATGGTGATTATCAGTTCCACCAGGGTGAAGCCCCTCTCTGTTTCAATATTCTTCATACCGTTAACAGGGATATTATCCTCTTAACGCTCCTTCATATGCAAGACCCTTTTCACAGGTGGAGGCGCCAGGATGAGTGACAGGCCCTGGGCGGTCGGAGGCACGCCCTCGATGTCGGTCGTCTTCCTGCTGCCTTTTTGTAAAAAAGCGGCCGAAAGGTCTATCTGCTCGATGCTGCCTGTAGAGACCTGTATCAGGGCCTTGCCCTTCAGCAAGGCGCCGGGGGCTGCGCCGGTATCGTACTTGACCGCCCAGAGGGCGGTCTTGCCGCCTGTTGTGCAGGAGCTCTGGTATGGTTTATTCGTTGTGAAAAAGACCACCCCCTGGCTCGTGGAAAGCGGGTCAGTCACCACGCGTTCCGCATTATAGGTGGTGTCCGAGGCGTCGAGGCTGATCTTCCAGCCGCAATACGCGCTGTCATTGTTTATGTCTCCGGTATAGCCGGCAGCAACGGTAGTGTTGACGTTGAAGAAGCAGAGATCTGCCAATCCGCCGGCAATGGACAAATCATTGCTTGCGACAGAGTCCGTGCATACGGCCTTGAACGTGCCATCAGAAAAGCAGGGCTCCTTGAGACCGAAGATATGCCGCTGCCCGTTTGCATCATCGCTTGCATTGCTCAGCTTGAAGAAATACCTGCCCGTGCCGGAATACAACCAGAGCTTCCCTGTGGTCTTGCTCTGCAGCCGGACGACGGACGAGGTCACCGGACCGATGCCGTCGATCACCTTGCTCGCGACCCAATTATCGGGGTTCAGGGCCGTTGTCCCGGCTGCTGAGATGTTACTGCCGTTAAGCCAGGTGGCACGCGTCATCAGGCGCAGGATACCTCCGTCTGTCCATGTATACGGCGATACAGCCGTACCACTGCCCGTCCTCTTCGTATAGCCCACATACAGAACGTCGTCCTGGTAGTCGAGGTTATCGTCATGCGCGCCATTCAACAGGGAGCCGGCAAAGGCATTCGTGATGCCAAGGTCAGTTCCGGCATCGATCGTCCTGATAAGGCCGCCTGTCTTCAGGTCAAGGATGAAGAGCCTGAGGCCCTGGTCGGACCTTCCCAGGAATTGGTGTTCGCTCGTCTCGACAGGGCCGGTGGGGCCCGAGCCCAGGACAACAAACCATCTCCCATTAGTGTCTGCCGCGGAGTCAGGTGCACTCCCGGTTCCGTCGGCATGCCGGCCGCTTATCCTAATCACCGCCGGCCCTGTCGTGGTGTATCCGAGTTGCGGACTGCTAAACTCCCACAGGAACTTCGGCACATAGGGATCCGTGACATCGAGGGCAAAATACGAGGAATACCCCACACTGCTGCCGCCCACATCAACAGGCGTATTCACGCAGTCTTTTGCCCCATCGCCGCTGACGTCGGAGCACACCGTGGTCGTGCCCCTGCATGCGCCCCCGAACCTCATGCCGCCGATCAGGATAGTCCTCCAGCTCTTCGCGCTCTTCTTGCATTTCCAATAGTCGAAGGTGGTATCGGGATTCTTAGCGTCTGTGCAATCAAGCAGCTGGCTGGCGGCGGCGCCGTCTATGTTGATGCTGGCGTCGAATACAAACGATGTCAGATCAACGCCGTAAAGATGGCAATAGTCATTTTCCTTCAGATACTTCAGATAGGGCAGCACGTTCTTCGGGATAAAGGCCCAGAGTTCCCTGCCCAGCGCGTCGAGCATGCAGGTGCCCCCGGTGGGGCAGTCGCTGTCAAGGGAGCAGGTCGTGCCTGTCGCATTCGAGCAATAGTAGGCAGAGGCAAAAACGCATGTCCCGCCGGGGCCGGAACAATCGGTATCCACGGTACATGCGTAATTGGGATCACTTGAGCAGTACTTGAGCGTCGCCTTCCGGGTGTCGGTCCTTGTCTTGCTCGGCCACTCCAACCCAAGCCGCCCCAGCCTGAAGGCATGGAGCATGCCGTCGTTCGAGCCGACAAAGACGGTACCCCTGTTCCTGTACCGTCCGGTTGCAGTGGCAGCAAGAATCGAACCCGTATCTTTTACAAAATTTGTGTATGTGTAATCGCCGTATACCTTGTCATACTGGTTCAAGGGGACCCATGAAAGGATTCTCGGCGTGGAGTCGATGATGTCGCCGAGCTTCCAGACGCCGCTCCCCGATGTGTCACTAAGATCGACGGTCCGCGACCGGTAGTTCTCGACCACCGATCCCAATGAGCCCGTGTATGTGTATGAAGCCTGGTCCTCACCACGCACCCAATTAACAATATTCGTTGCAAGCTGGTTGTTTTCAGTCGTCTGCGTCGTGGCAACAGCATGCGCAGATGCATCGGTATTCAGAAACGGCCGCAACGAGGTCACATTATTCACACCCGTGGCATATGCCGAAAACTTATTCACATCAGCTGTAAGCGCCTGGGATGTATCAAGGGGTGTATAGAGCGCCCTGTCTTTTGCAGCCCGTGCCCAGAGCATCTTGCCCGCTTCCCAGATGTTTCCCAGTGATTCGAAATCAATCGAATCGATCAGGGTCCCCTGTTTGCCGTCACCTGCGGAGTCGTAGTATCTCTTCGCCCCTGCCTGCATCCTGTCAGGGTCATAGTAGAATTGAAGGATGTAATCCCTGTTGTCTATACCTCCACCGGACGGGGCGTAAAGGTTGAGAATATAGTCTTTCCCGCTGCCGTCCGCATTCTGCCCCTCTTCCCTGATATTGCTGGACGAGAAGAAGGGATCAACGTAATACCAGAAATTCTGCAGGCCGCCTACCCAATCCGCTGCATTCCTGTAAAACCCCCTCCGCGGATAGTAGATCGCCTGCGCCAGGTTGGCTCCGCTGCCCTCGCCGGAGGCAAGCACCGATGCGGCAGTTCCTGATGTCACGCGTTCGAGCATGGATAAAATCGCGTTCAAAAGGTTGGTCCTCATATTGAGCGCGTCATCGGCGATGTAATACGTATCAGGCACCCCATTGGCGTCCTTGTCCCAATCTGCAGATGATGCGGGCAAAACAGTGCAGTTGCTGCCTTTTGCGGTGCCGGAGCATCCCGAGCCGTTACTCGTGATCGTACATGTGGTCGCCGGGTAGCCGGCCAGACTCGACGGCCAGGTCTTGGCGCTGTTGTCGAAGCTTCCGTACATGGCGGTATTCTGAAGCGCCCTTTCTCCCTCAGTGCCCACAAACATGCCCACGGTATAGACCGCGCTCACCTTTGTCGCCACACTCGTGTTGGAGTTCGTAAAGCCCATGTGCATCTTGTATGCCGGGACCACGGGGTCGGCTGAATGCATGTCAAAGCCGGTATCGATCGAGCAGGAAGAATTAGCCGGCGGACCGCCTCCCTGGTTCCACAACCCGTCAGACATCAGCAGGACAAAGTTCTTCACGCAGGGTATGTACTTGCAGTTCGCGCCCGCGCCGCTCCCATCGCAATCATACATCGGGCTCTTCCAGTTCGAGGCGGAAGTCGCGTTAATGCCGCCGTATTCCGGGGAGACCTGCTTGTAGTAGTTAAAGATATCCCACATGGCAGGGGCGGTGGGCGTCATGCCGCCCGGAGGTGTGGAATTCACGTTGGTAAGGAGGTTTTGATACATATAGTTCGAACGGGAGCCGGCCGCGGTGAAATCTCCAAGATATATGGAATTGGCTTTCACTTGGGTGCCTTCAAAGAAATAGACGCCCAGCCTGGGCTTCACTGGCATGGAACTGAACTGAAAGGCAAGGCCGTCCTCGAGCCGCCCTGTCCAGGGCACCGCGACCGACACCGAAGTTTCAGTGCTGCTCCCGCCGCCCATGGTGATACCGTTGCTGCGCAGTATGCACCCGTGGCCCTGCACCGTATTGGTGCTGTTTAGCTGGAGGGTGTCCTTGCAGACCGTCCCGATCTTGCCGGCCGCGGTCATACCGGAATTGTTGTAGACCCTGGGGTCGCAGTTGTCAAAGTTGGGGGCGGAGGATGTGCAGGTAGCAGCCGCACCCCCGGTCATCGCCCAGCGCAGCAGGTCGATGCGGGACATATTCAGATAGTTCAGCCAACTCCCGGCATCAGGGGTGCCGCAGTCTCCCGAATAGGTGAAATGGCTGCAGCCGCAATAATACTTGTTGCTGGCGCAGCCGTTTGTGCCCTTAGTGGCGGCGCAGGACGACGTAGTGCGGGATGTATTGCAGACCGGCGTATCGCAGTTTACAGAACACGTAACACCCGTGGGAACATACTCATAGTAAGTAGGCCTGCATTTGGGGCTGCTGCCCGTACACGTTGCGGCAGTCTGGCAGGAGGTGCCGGGGTCAGTGCTGCAATATCCGTTGATATAGCTGCAAGTCTCCCCTGACGGGCAATCCGTATTGGAGTCGCAGCCTCTCGTGGTGGTTACGCTGCAAAACCCGGCAAGGTAGAACTTGTCGGGCCTGAAATACCCCTCGTACGGCCTGGTCGGATCGCAGGTCCCCTCAGTTGATGAACACTTGCAACTGCCGCCGGTGTAACAGCCGCCGTCGTTGGAAGTCGGCCCGAGATTGCAGCCCTTGAGATCATTTCCGCTGCATGTCCCGTAATAAAGACTGGTTGCTGTTGACGTACATGACCCCCAACTACGGGTGCAGTCTGAATCTCTATGACATTCTCGGTAATGGCCGCCACTATCCTGCAGTGTGCAGTGTCCATCATGATGACCTGCCCCCAAGTCACAGGTCCCCCAACTACGGGAACAATCACTTGCATGATCAGGATCGCACTCGATATTGGGATTGCCGCTGCAGAAACGCTGCCTGTCCGAGGCCTGCTGATAGGCAGCCATCCCCATACTGCCGCTGACGTCGATGGCAAGCATCACGTTCGGCGGCACCATGTTCGAAACAAAGGGTGGGACCTGGCAATAGTCTCCCATCGCAGCCGGGAAGGCGGCTGAAGGCATCAGGATCAGGATCGCAGCCAGGGCGACAAGCCCCGGGATGATGGTTCTCTTCATGGTGATTCCCTCCAATGCCGCATAGCCGGCAGCTCGTATGATGATCATGGCACCCTCCGTTTGGGGTCTTTTTGTTCTGATTGACGATAGATCGCGTTTCACGACATCCGGTAAAGCTGCAACCCCTGTGCCACGCTGGCTGGCAATAAAAACCTTTATTTTGCTATGAGTTAGCGGAGGGACTTCACGTGCGGCTGGATAGCCGGGGTAATAACTATGTAATCAGTTACATAGTCAGGAGGCCTCCCCGCCTCTTCCCTCACTGGCCCCCCATGACCTTCTGCATCCCCTCGGTCTTTGTAACGAGCCACCTGGACCGTTCCTTTTCGAGGTAAAATGTCATCCTCGCGGCCGTGCCTGCGTCGCCGACAACATACCCCGTGTCCGTACCGGAACTCGCGACCACCCTGACGTCAACTTCGGCGACGGCCTTTGCGTCATCCACCCTGATGGCAGTTATCCCGTACTCGATCTTGATATGGTCCATCTGTTTGAAAAAACGTCCGAATGCGTCCTTGAGGATCAGGTAGGTAAGCCCGCTGTCATCCGAATAGTTGAACGATACCTTTGCCATCACCACATCGATCTTCTCTTCCTCAACAGCCGTTGCCCCTTCCCTGAAGAGCCTCCGTATCCGTGCCTCATCCGACGGCCAGAGGAAGTAGATAATCACCAGCGAGATGAGCAGCAGGGCGACCAGGATAATTGATTTTTTGCTCATGGCAGGCAGGATATCGCTATCGACAGCATTCCCTGATGCCGTCATGTATCACGTCCAGCATCTTTGTGAGATCATCTTCAGCGATGCTCAACGGCGGCATGATGACCACCACGTTGCCTAACGGACGAATCAGGATGCCCTTTTCGCGGGCATACCTGCTGACCCTCCATCCCATCTTCTGCTCCCACGGGTACGGCTCTTTCGTCTCTTTGTCCCTGACCAGCTCGATGCCCGCCATGAGTCCCCTGTTCCGGACATCTCCCACATGGGGATGAGAAGACATCGCTTCGAGCTTCTCCCTGAGGATCTTTATCTTCGGCTGCATCCCGGCGATCGTGTCTTCCTGTTCGAAGATGCCGAGACAGGCGATAGCAGCAGCGCAGCCAAGGGGATTGCCGGTGTATGAGTGGCCGTGGAAGAAGGTCTTCAGCTCGCTGAACTCACCGAGAAAGGCGTTGTATATCTTCTCCGTAGCCACGGTAACAGCGAGGGGAAGATACCCTCCGGTGATGCCCTTTGAAAGGCAGATGATGTCAGGCACGACTGCCTCATGTTCGCAGGCGAACATCCTGCCCGTCCTGCCGAAGCCGGTCGCCACCTCGTCCGCTATCAGGAGCAGCCCGTACCTGTCGCAAAGCCCCCGCACGCCCCGGAGAAAACCCTCCGGCCAGATGATCATGCCGCCCGCAGCCTGGACTATCGGCTCGACGATGACCGCCGCTATCTCCTGATGATGTTCCCGAAGGACGTCATCCATCTTCTCAAGACACGCCATGCCGCAATGCGTCGGCTCAGCCGCAAGTTCACAGCGATAGCAATAGGGAGAAGCCGTCCTGAAGGACTTGAAGAGGAGCGGCCTGAAGGTGTCATGGAATATCGGGATGCCCCCGACGCTCACCGCTCCGAGGGTATCACCGTGGTAAGCGTTATCCAGGGAGATGAAGGCATTCCTTCCGGAATCGCCCCTATGCCGCCAGTACTGGAAGGCCATCTTGAGCGCGACCTCGACGGCTGTCGAACCGTTGTCAGAATAGAAGATCTTGGTGAGGCCCGCCATCCCGGATTGCCGCAGCAATCCTGCGAGCCTGTCGGCCAGCTCTATGGACGGCACGTTTCCCATGCCCAGAAGCGTCGAATGGGAGATGCGGTCCACCTGCGCCTTTATCGCCTCGTCGATCTCGCGCCTGCGGTGGCCGTGGATGTTCACCCAGAGGGAAGATACGCCGTCGAGGTACCACCTGCCGTCGCTGTCCCTGATAAAGCAGCCGTTTCCCTCGGTGATGATGAGAGGGTCTTCGGCAGGCCAATCCTTCATCTGGGTGAAGGGATGCCAGATGAACCTCCTGTCGATCTCCTGAAGCCTTTTCCTGTCGTCCATGCGCGGCGCCCCTTTCAGGCTTCAGGGGTCGGCCCGGCCCGGTCTGAAGTATGCCGCATATACGCCACCAGCCCCGGCAGGCTCCCGATGAAGGACGAAAAAAACCATGAAAGGGAAAGCGAGGTCGCAGCCTCGGGCCTCACGCCGATCAGGCCGAGCAGGACGACAAAGGCACCCTCGCGCACGCCGAGGCCGGAGATGGAGATGGGCATGGACGTGATCGTGATGATTATCGGCAGGAAGACCAGGAGCGTCAGCAGGGGGACCTGAACGCCCATGGCGGCCGCAAGGATCGAAACGGCGAAGAACCCGCTGAACTGGATCAGGCCCGAGATCAGCACCGCCTTGATGATCACGGCAGGCCTGCTGCCGAGCGTCCCGAAATAGTCGTAGGATTCCGAGACCGTCTTAAACCGCCTCCCCAGCTTCAGGCCGAAGAAGAGAAAGCTGCCGATGACAAAGGCCGCAAATATCGCCGGCATCGCCCACCGGTAAGGAGATTCGCCGAAAAAGCGGAGGCTGAACGGGAATGCGATGATGCCGATGAGGACGAGGCTCACATACCCGAGGTACCGGTCCATGAAGACCGACCCGAGGGTGATACTGATCTTCTTCGCATCCTTATTGAGGTAATACGCCTTGACGACATCCCCGCCGATCACGCCCGGGAGGAAACTGCTGAAGAAAGACCCGATCATGTAGAGGGACAGGAGCCTGCTGAACGGATATTTCCAGGGGAGCAGAAGCCTCCAGCGCAGCGTCGCCCCCATGAGGGAGCAGATGTACAGGCCGGAAGCGGCGAAGAAGGCCGGAGGCCCGATGCTCCTCAACATCGCCATCATGTGGGAGATGTCGTTTTTTGACAGGACGATATACAGCGAGAGGCTGCTTATCACCAGCTTCACGAGGAAGAGGAGGACCTTCTTAAACGTCATGACCGAGGGTTTTTCTAAGGACGTAGATCGGCTTTTTCTGGGCCTCGTGATAGACCCTGACGAGCATCTCTCCCAGGAGCCCCATGCCGATGAACTGGATGCCGACGATGATCAGGAGGGCGCCCAGGAGGAGCAGCGGCCTGCCGCCGATCGACTTGCCGAAGAGGACCTTCTCGATGCTCAGGTAGAGGGAGATGAGAAAACCGGCTGCCCCGCTCACGAGGCCGAAGGGCCCGAAGAACTGGAGCGGCTTTGTCGAAAAGCTCTGGAGGAACTTCACGGTGATCAGGTCGAGGACCACCTTCACCGTCCGGGTGATCCCGTATTTTGACTTGCCCCGGAGCCGCGGGTGATGGTTCGTCTCGACCTCGGTTATCTTCACCCCGTACCAGTTGGCAACAGCGGGGATGAAGCGGTGCATCTCCCCATAGAGGTTCAGGTTCTTCACCACGTCCCTGCGGTAGGCCTTGAGGGAACAGCCGTAGTCGTGAAGCGCCACCCCGGTAACCCTGCTGATGATCCAGTTGGCGATCATGGAGGGCAGCCGGCGTGAGAGAAACGGGTCCTTCCGCCTCTTCCGCCACCCGCTGACAATGTCGTTTTCTTTCATCGCTCCGACGAGCAGCGGGATATCGTCCGGGTCGTTCTGCAGGTCTCCGTCAAGGGTGACGATGACGTCTCCGCGCGCGAAGTCAAACCCTGCTGCAAAGGCCGCCGTCTGGCCGAAGTTTCTCCTGAAGCTCAGGACAACAACGCCCCTGTCTGAAGACTGGATCTGCTCGAGAAGCGGGAGGGTGCCGTCGCTGCTGCCGTCATCGACGTAGATGATTTCATACGGGCAGGCCATGGACTCCAGGACCTTCTTCACCCTGCGGTGGAGTTCAGGAACATTCTCCTCTTCATTGTACAGCGGCACAACTACCGATACGTGCATTAATAGGTCTCCGCGGGTCTTTTCTCGATGCCTTTGAAATCATAACACTTAAAGATAGTAAATTTCATTACCTTGCCCTGCCTCGTCAGGAGGTCTGCGACCGTCTTTTCCCACCGGGAGAAGGCCTTTCCGAGGGACTCGGGCATGTACTGGTCTCCGTATATGACGAGGATGGCGTTCTGTCCGGTAAGCCCCTCGAAACCGGGCCACAGGTCATACTGGTTCATCCGTCTCCCGAGATTTGCGCAATAGGTGACAGGGTGCCCGTTCATGTAAAATGCGAGCTCGCTGGCGATCTGATAGCTGTCGGAAAAGACAAAGAACGGCCCCGGCATCTCTGATGCCGTTCTGTCCGCGGCATGTCCCAATTCAACCCATCCTGCAAGACGGGTCGTCGGATCGATCCTTTGGGGGAGGCGGAGGAGTGCGGGATAATGGGAAACCGCCGTGACCACGACCGCGAGCGCAACAGCCGCAATCGCGGCACGCCGCCCGGCCTTCTGCAAAGGCCTGCTCCCGTAATACCCGGCAAAGGCGATGAACCCTGTCGCATAGCCTGCAAGCGCCCAGTTTGCCTGGACCTTACCCTGGATGCTCTTGAGCGCGAAGAAGAGGACCATGGGGAGGAAGAACCAGATCAGGAGCCTGCCGGCCCTCGCCTTCCGCAACTTCCAGAGGGCAGCACAGATCATGATGAACAGGACCGGCGTAATGATGCCGAGTTGGGCACCGAGGAACTCGAAGAAATACTTCGGCGTCAGATGAAGCCCGCCTGCAACGTTTGCCTGACCCGCCGTATGCCTGACCGTCACCCAGCCATGGACAGCGTTCCAGAAGACAACGGGACAGAAGACAACGATACTCAATACAAGGGCGATGTACGGCCCCCGGGAAAGGAGAAGTTTTCGTGAGTCCCTGTCAAACAGGAGAAAGAGCAGGCAGCAGGGATAAAAAAAGGCCATGGTGTATTTTGTCAGCAGGCCAAGCCCGATGGAGAGACCAAGAAGCGCCCAGTATCCGTCGCGGCCCCGGCCGTCCGGCTGATATCCGGCAGCCTTATGGAAAAGGTACAGCGAGAGCACCCAGAAGAATATGAAGGGCGAATCAATGGTGAGCAGCACCCCGAATGCCGCAAACAAGGGGACCATCTGGAGCAGCATCGCGGCAACAAAACCGGTCCGTTCATCGAACAGCTCCTTGCCGAGACGGAAGACCAGGAGGCCGCTTGCCGCCAGGAGCACGGGGGCAAAAAACCTGACGCCCAGGACCGTATTGCCGAAGAAGGCAGTGCCTGCGTAGACGAGCCAGGCGATCAGGGGCCCTTTTGAATAGTAGCTCCAGTCCGGACGCCTCGCCCATTCCCAGTAGTGCGCCTCATCAGGGCTCAGATCAAGGGGGCCGGTGAGAATGTAATAGAACCGGAAGAGGCTGAGCAGTCCGAGACAGAGCAGGAGCAACCGGTAGTAAGACCCTCCCTCATACATCTTTTGGGACCAGCGGCTGAGGGAGAGGAAGAGCCAGGAGGAGAAGAGGCCGAGCATGGCTCCGGCAACGACGTCAAAGGGGTAATGCACTCCAACATAGACCCGGGAGATGCCGACAGTCGCGGCAAGGAGGAGAAAAAGGGAACCGGATAGCCCCCTTCGGAAAAACCAGAATACCCCGGCAAAGGCAAAGGCGTTTACCGCGTGGTTCGAGGGCATGGAAAACGACCCGCTGCAGCCGACGAGGAGGTTGACTGCCTGGAGGGCGTTGCAGGGACGGACCCGGCCGATGATCTCCTTCATCATATTGCCGCCGGCATCCGCAAAGGCGACCGAAAGGACCGCAGCAACAAAGGGAATGAGTATCGCCTTCCGTTCCTTTATCATCATCCAGAGCACGAGCGGCAGGAAGAGGACCTTCGAGTTATTGGTGACAAAGGGCATGACGACGTCGAGAACGCTGTTCTTCAGGTCGCGGTTTATGACAAGGAAGAGGGAGGTGTCTATCTCAGGAAGGCTCATGGAGGATCTCTTTGACCCGCTTCCTGAGCGCTTCTATACTGAAGGGCTTTTCGATGAAATGCCCTCTTTCTTCCGGGTCGACGGCCCCGCTCATCTTCAGGACCCTGACCGCAGGGGAGCTCGCCTTCACCCTGCGGATTATGTTGTCAACCGAATCCTCCTCCAAATAGATATCCGTAACGAGGAGGTCGAAGGGGGCCGACTCGATGCACGCTGTCAGTTCCTTCATGTTCTGGGCCCTGAAGACAAGGTATCCCACCTTCACGAGAGACCGCTCAACAGCCGTGAGGATGAGCGGTTCATCATCGACAACCAGGATTTTAAAGGGCATAGTGCATATACTCTAACATGTTCCCCGGCCTTAATTGAACCCTGCCATGGCCCGGCTGAAACGACGCGCCGGGAGTTTGCATACCCTTCCGCCCTACTCCTCCAGAAGCTGCCATTCAGCATACCCGGTCTTGGGGTCAGCCACCCGTCTGCCCCGCAGCCTCACCGAGGTCTTCACCGGGTGCGTCTTGAGGGTAATAAAGGCCCGGGTCATATTTGCCATGGCAGCTTCGGGGAAGGTGATCTCCGTCCCGTCCTGCAGGACGATTGTCGTGCGGACATGCCAGTGGCCTTCAGGGACCCCGACCGTTACCTCCCTGATATCCTCATTTCGTATCTGCATCCTCTTTCTCCCACCTCTCCAGATGCTCCCTGATGAAGCGGACAACCCGCTCATGTTCATCATGCCCCCTGCCCTCTACGGCCATCGCCTCGCCAAACGCGAAATGCACCTTCTTTGAAGGGTCGATTCTTCCGATGTCCTTTATCCGGCTGCCGATGCCCCATGCGTCCGTCTTGAGAGCTATCGGGATGACCGGCACGCCTGCGCGCGACGCCAGCTTGATGCCGAGGGAGTTGAACTCCTCCGGCCTGAATGCAACAGACCGGGTGGACTGGGGAAAGATGATGACGGATATCCCCGAGGAGAGCCTCCGGGCCCCTCCTTCAAGGACGGCCCTGAGGTCTTCGCGCGGGTTTACCCTCCCCACAACGATCGGATCGCGCGAGCGCATCACCGGCCCGAAGACCGGATGGGTGAGGAGGCTGTCCTTCACCACAAAAGCGACCGGCCGCACCGGTTGTATGACACCGGGCAGGACGAAGGTCTCAAGCGTGCTCATATGATTACCGATGAGTACCACGGGACCCGCGGTCTTTCTGATATGGTCCATCCCGGTCATCTCAACCGTGATGCCGACATTCTCGATTGCATGGAGGATATCGATGCTGCTCGAAACCCATTCGGCATCTCCATACTTCCCCCGGGATGCCTTCAGGGCGTTCATCGCGACAATGCCGAATACCTGGGGATAAAACGTAATCACCGGACGCAGGAATATTCCTGAAAGGAGGGAGCGCCGGCGGTCGGGTTGTGTCCTGTACGTGTCCTGAGAAGCGATCGGCCCTATCTGAGCGCCCACTGCCTGATCGCCTCGACCATCGCCTCGACCGTAGCCTCTTCCGGCATGATATCCACCTTCAGTCCCGCCTTCTCGACAGCGCGCGCCGTCACCGGCCCGATGACCGCTATCGCCGCCCTGTTCAGAAGCCCGTCCGCATCTTCGCCCATGATGTCCCTGAAGTTGTTGAAGGTGGCCGCGCTCGTGAAGGTGACGACCGTGACCTTGCCTTCCCTGAAAAACCTGCGGAGCCTCTTGCCGTGATGTTCGGGCTTTACGGCTCGGTAGGTGACCGGGAGGTCGATCCGGCCTCCCAGCCTGCGGACCTCCTCCGGGAATATCTCCCGTGCCTTCTCCGCCCGCGGCAGGAGAAACCGGACGCCTGCCAGGGGGCCTTTCCCGCTTCCCTTGCCGGGAGTGGATGGTGAAGACATGCTGAGGCCATATTCCTTCAGGAATGTTTCGATCAGGCCTTCCGCATTGAACTCAGCGGGGATGAGGTCCACGTGCAGCCCGAGGCCGCTCAGCTCGGCCCCTGTCTTCGTCCCGATGGCGCAGAGCCTTATCCCCCTGAGCTCGCGGATGTCGACCCCGCGGTCGCGGAGCCTGCTGAAGAAGTACCGCACACCGTTGGCGCTGGTGAAGATGATCCACTGGTAGCTGCCGATGGCATCGATAGCAGCATCAAGACCCGCCCAGCTCTCCGGCGGCACGATCTCGACTGTCGTGAACTGTATCACCTCTGCGCCCAGCTCTTCCAGGGGCTCGAACCCGCCCGTGTGCTCACGCGTGACGATGATGCGCTGGCCGAAGAGCGGTTTGTTTTCATACCACTGAAGCTCGCCCCGGAGGTTCACCACATCACCCACCACCATGACGGCGGGAGGCTGTATGTCTTTTTCCCTCACAAGGGACGCGATGTCCTTCAGGGTGCTCACCAGGGTCTTCTGGTCCGCCCTCGTCCCCCATCGCACCACGGCAACGGGGGTGTCCGGTCTTCTGCCGTGGCGGATCAGCCTCTCGGTCAGATGGTCTATGTTCTTCACCGCCATGAGAAAAACGAGCGTGCCCACACCGGTGGCGAGCTTCGCCCAGTCGATGGATGATTCCTCTTTGGTGGTGTCCTCGTATCCGGGGATGACCGCGAAAGACGATGAATACAGCCGGTGGGTAAGCGGGATGCCGGCATAGGCGGGCGCCGCGATCGAAGAGCTCACCCCCGGGACCACCTCGAACCGGATGCCCTCGTGCGCCAGGATCTGCGCCTCCTCCCCCCCCCTGCCGAAGACAAAGGGATCGCCGCCCTTGAGACGACAGACGATCTTCCCCTCTTTCGCCTTTTCGACGATCGCGGCGTTGATCTCGTCCTGGGTCATCGTGTGATGGCCGCCCCGCTTGCCGGCGTAGATGAACTCCGCGTCGTGGCTTATGTAGTTGAGGATCTGGGCATTCAGATGATAGTCATAGATGACTACCTCCGCCCTCTGAAGGCAGCGGAGCCCCTTGACCGTCAGAAGGCCGATGTCACCAGGGCCTGCGCCCACCAGAAAGACAATGCCTTTTCCCTTATCCATAAGGACTGTATTGTAGCACAAACACAAAAGGCTTCCGGACACGGCGGAGACGACAGGACTGACTGTCTGAAGGCGACCCGCCCGGCAGGGGACAGCCCTGTTGCAACGGCTACGGCTCTGCCGGTATCACCTCGATCTCAAGACGCTTCTGACCGACCGGCTCCTCTTCGCCTTTGATCAGCCGCAATGTCCTCCGGCCTGTTTCGTCATTCATATCATTATGCTCCGCTTAGAGATACGTCACCTCATCCGGCAGTCCGGTCAGCCGTTCGCTTTGCGCATCGGTCACGGCGCAGGTATTCTCGATGCCGATCGCGCCCAGTCCGGGAAAGACGAACTTCGGCTCGATCGCGATCGTCTGTCCCGCCTCCAGAGGGTTCCTGAACCCCCGGGCGAGCACAGGAAGCTCATCCAGTTCAAGCCCGACGCCATGCCCGACAAACTTTGCAGGCCCCATGAAGTACGTGCCCAGACCCGCCTGTTCAGCCATCCTGACCGCCCCCTCGTACAGCTCCTCGCAATTTGCCCCGGGGGCAAGATTGTCCTCCAGCCACGCCTGGATGGCGATCGAGATATCAAAGGCCTTTTCCATCTCTGGGGAGAGGTCCCCGAAGGTAAAGATGCGGGTCATGTCAACCATGTATCCGTCAAAGGAGCCCGCGTAGTCGACGATGATCGGAACATTCTCCCCGATGATCCCAAGGGATGACCCGTAGGGAGAGGCGATAGACAGCCCCCTTCCGGTAATCGGCCCGTCAAAGCAGCCTGGTTCCGCGGCTGATTCACCCGCAACCGCAAGTCCGACGATGTCCTGGCCAAAGGCCCGCATGCTCAACCTGCCCGAACTACCCGCCTTCCTCAGCCGGTATTCCAGTTCAGCGGCAAGGTCGATCTCCCTCATCCCCGGCCTGATGAACCCGGGTATCTGACCGAAGACCTCAGAGAGCCGCACACCGCTCACCCCCATCTTTTCGAGTTCCCATGCCGACTTCACCGAGCGGAGTTCGCGATTGACATTCGAAATATCGGTAAACTCGCGGCCGGCCAGGAGTCCTGCGTAGAAATTGTAGTGCTGGACCGGGAGCACGTCGAAGGTAAGGCCGATCCTGCGGGCATTCCCGTCAATGACGGACGCGAACTCCCTGCTCGGAGGAAACGGCCTCACGTCGGTGACGGCGCTCTCTTTCAGCGCGCGGTCATAATTCTTCCTCACCAGAAGCAGCGGACTGCCCCCGACAGGGACCCAGAGGGCCGCATTCTGCCGGGTGCCGGCAAAATAGTAGACATCCACCGGATAGAGGATAAGGGCCCCGTCCAGCCCCAGTCCGGCAAGCCGTTGCCTGAGTCTGTCCATCCTCTGCTCGCTCTCGATCCTCGGCAGCATGCGTCCTCCGAAACGTCTGAAATGAATTCCGGCCTCAGCGCCTGAAGCGGTCCTTTCATTGTATTTCCAACTCCCGGAAAACTGCAAGATTCCTTCGCGGACCGGGTCCGCATTCCTTGTCTTGACGTCCGGTCATGGGACGTGCTAATATAGGTGCAGAATTTTAGAAGTTTTTGCGAACACACAAGGCCACAAAGACTTTTGACTTTGTGGCCTTCTTTTCTTGAGGCCTTCTGAGATTCATTTTACAGAGAAGGAGGTAAAAGAAATGGCACAAGGCACTGTTAAGTGGTTTAACGACAGCAAAGGTTTCGGCTTCATCACCAGTGAAGACGGCGGCGATCTTTTTGTCCACCATACATCCATTCAGGGCAACGGATTCAAGTCCCTTGCCGAAGGTGACAAGGTCAGCTTTGACATCGAAAAGGGCCCCAAGGGTCCCAAGGCTGTCAACGTTGTCAAACTCTAATTGACTGATGGGGCCTCTCCTCAGGGAGAGGCCCTTTTCATGAGGTGACATGAACAACAAGAGACATTCGGCGAGAACTGAACGGCAGCAGCAGAGGAACGACTCAGGGTCCGTGGCCCAGCATTTCCCGGATGTTTCAGAAATCGTCATCCGCATGATGTACCACCAGAAGGGGATCAAGGGGCTTCTGCGCACCTTCAACTTTTCTCCCGGCAGCTATGCCTTTTTCAGGGTTGATTGCCTCTGCAAGGAATGCACGGACGGCGGCTTCGATCTCACCCACGTGATCAACGGGATGGTCAGGAACCATCGTGAGGCTGCCAAGGGCGAACTCTCCTGTGAAGGCTCTGCCCAGGCGAGCGACCACGCGAGCATCGCGTATGAAGTCGCGATCCACTACTCCTAGAACACCCCCGACCCCGTACCAATCACCCTAACCTGTATCAGTCTCCTTCTCTTCGCGGCAGGAGCAACGCTCAGAGGCGGTAGTTTCGATGCAACAACAGGAAGATCCATACCTTGTCGCCGCTTCTTTCCAACCCGGGAGACCGGGGCAAAAAAAGAGGGGCAGGAACCCCGCCCCGTGCGTATCATAAACTCCCCTCCAGGCTCAGGCGGATTTGCCCTTGCGCCTGAGGGTGAAGGCAGCTCCGATTCCGGCAAAAAGCAGGAACAATACCATCCCCCACTGGCTCATCGTCGGCACGGACGCAGGAGGCGTCGGCCCGATCTGGTCGAATATGTATAGATCCGTGACATTGATAGCATCGTCACCCCTCCGGCCGTCTACGTAGCGAAACGTGATCGCATTGCCGCTCCTGCCGACTATGCCGGTCTCGCCGTCAAAGCTGAAGTCATACCAGTGGCTCGCCGTGTTGTCCGGGGTCGGTCCGTATTTTCTGAACATGTACCCCGACAAGTCTGTCGCACCGTCAAAGGTGAGGGTGACCTCAACAGTCGTGGGGAACGGCCCGTCGCTCAGGCCGGGACAGTACAGGCTGAACTGGACCAGGCCGAAAGGATAGTCATATGCCGGGTCCTGTTCCGGCACTTCGGCCTCTGTCAAGGTCTTGGTGGGAAGGGGTATGTTCATGACACCGGCCTAGGGAACGACTGCAGGGGCGACACCCACAAAGTAACAGTTTTCGCTCTGGTTCGTCGTGAGCGTGACATTGCCTTTTCCCGTCGCCGTTGCCAGGGTAACACTGGGATCTCCGATAAAAATCGCCTCGGCCGTGCCCGAGGCTGCCAAGACTACTCCGACGGAATAAAGACAAAAAAGTACAAAGGTGATCGTCGATTTCATGCTACCCCCCCTGGATTATGTATTGGCGCGATGTGCGACCTGCCAAACAGGCCGCCGGCCGGATATTATTCTATACTATCCGGCAAATAAAGAGAACCCCTGTCCTCATTTCTTCTTCGGTCCCCTCCCCTTCGGCTCAACTCCGAACCGAGGGTCATTCAGCCTGATCGCCTCGACAATCCCCACCGCGGTAGCCTCAAAATCCTCGGACGCCTCCGGCAGGTAAAGCCACTTCTTCAGGACAGGATGCTGCCTCACATCCCCAAACTCCCTCCTGATCGAATCATGGAATTGATGATCAGTCGGTATCAGCAGACCGTTCCATGGCTCCCTCCCCGAGGCCAGGGCGAGCATGAGCCTCCCGTGGAGATACACGGCCCGGCATCCGAACATCGACTTCTCGAGATAGCTGGGCTCTTCCCCGATGGGTTCGATGACCCACCCCAGGGGATTGGGTTTGGTCTTCTTCGGGCCGGCCATGGTATATTTTACCGCACCGGGTGTTATCCCGGCGGGAAGAGGACGGATTCCGGCACTGTGTCTTACAGCGGATACCGGATCTTCCGTACGGATATTGTGCACGATAGGGTACAGAAGGGGGATGTTATCTTTATGCTTTGCACCGGCATCGCCGCGCTGTATCATGAATAGGTGCGAAAGGTGATTGGACTCTCGGCGGCTGGCCGCTGACATCATATAACAGGAGGAAAGACAATGCGTGATACTCTGGGAAAAGCCCTTTGGGCCGTCGTGATTGCGGCCGCCATAGGCCTGGCACCTGCAAGTGCTGTCATGGCCCAGGAGAAGAAGGTTGAGATCAATACATCTTTCACCATAAGGCAGATACTGGCATCATTCACCGGGCAGCGTGTGGCGGTAAAGACGGTTGCCGGAGAATCGATCGAGGGGACGGTCACTTCCGTGGGCGACCACGTGGTCCACATATCAAGACTGTCCGGCAAAGAATTCTACGATGCCGTGGTAGTCATCGACAGGATCAGCACGGTCGTATTCCGGGCAAGGGGGAACTAGCCTGCATTGCAGGACTGAAAGGTGCGGCACCCGGTCCCTCCGTCGGATGCCGGGTGCACGGAGGCATTCATGAAGAAATATATACTTGTCCTTCTGACGGTGACCGCGTCTCTGGTATGCCTCGGCCTGGGGTCGGCGGCCGGACAGGCTGTCTATCATTACGGCCCCGAGAAGGTGGAACTCACCGGGGTCCTCATGCAGAAGACCTTTTACGGTCCTCCCGGCTATGGAGAGGACCCAAGGCACGACAGGAAAGAGCATGTCTATATCCTGAGGCTGGAAAAGCCGATCAGGGTCATCGCAGCGGCCAGGGACAGCCGAAACGAAGGCCATGACAATGTCAGGGAACTGCAGGTCGATGACAACGGGAAGATGCCGCTAAAGAGTCTCCTGAAGAAAAAGGTAAGGGTCAGGGGGTCCCTTCGATCGGCAGAGATAGGCCACGATCATACCGATGTGCTGATCACGCCGGAGCATATCGGGCAGGATAACGGCCGGGCGCCGGAGACAGCCGGCTCGCCCGAAGATATTGTCAGGAGGTATTGCAGCCTCGACGCCAGCGGGGCGAGGCTGTCGTCCGCTGCCTTCAAGGACATCTCCCCCCTTATCACCTGGAGTGAGGAACCTGGATGGGACGCATCGACGGTCATAACCGGGTTCAAAATAAGCGATGCCGCGATCAGGGGGGATGAGGCGCGTGTCACGGTACAGTACCATAAGCTGGGAGAGGATAGCGGCGGGTTCCGGAAGGAAAAAGGAATTGAAGAGGTTGTTTTCGTCTTGGTTCGTAAGGAAAAAGGCTGGCAGATACGCGAGCCGCTCATCCATCCACATGTCGACAAAGCAGCCATGATACAATACTACCGCGGGCTCCAAAAGGACAGTCCGGCCCGGCGGCAGGAGCTTGAGGGCATCATAAAAAAGATCGAGGCATCGTCAAAATAGAGACAGCCGGGGAGAACGGCATAAGTCCCTTGCGGTCAGGGAGAGTGGGGATGCGTTCAATGCGTACATTACTGAAGATGTTCGTGCGTGTGCTTACGATGACAATAGCAGTCGCAGCCACCCCTATTTTCCTTGCGCGCTTCGTCACTGAGGGCAAAGGATTCAAAGGGCCGGACCGGTTCCATGAAAAGAATCTCTGATCCGATGCTGACCTCGAGTCGCCGCTCGGTGACGATCTTTCTTGCGCTTCTGATTCTGGCAGGGGTCGGAACCGGTGGGGCGTTTGCCGCGAGTTTCGATTGCAGGATTGCGCAGTCGAAGATTGAACGCGCGATCTGCGCCGACCTGAAACTGTCAGCCATCGACGAGGAACTGGCAAAGGTCTATAAGAATGCGCTGAGGCTCGCCTCCGACCCGGCGGCAGTAAAGAAGGCCCAGCACAACTGGCTCGGGAAGGTCCGCGCTTCGGCGGAGAATCCGGAACTTATCTATGCGGCATATCTCGCCCGCATCGAGGAGATCCGCCTTGATCCGGGATCGAAAAAACGGATGTTCGCCGACACACCGCCGCCTGCATCCATTTTCGGCAGATACAGCGAGACGGAACCCGACTGTACCTACCCGAGGGAGGGAGAGGATGAATATGACTGTACAGGCGATCCGGTCGAGAGTTACTTTGACATAAAGGCCGGGCCCGACAATACGGTCACCGTTAGCGGTGAACTCAATTTCTTTAACGGATTTGCCTGCGGTCCCTTCGAGGGGAAGGCCGAATGGGTACATAACGCCCTGCGCATGCCGAACCTGGATGATGAGGAAAACCGGTGCGTTCTCATCATGAGGTTCAGGGACAACAAGATATTCACGGAGGACCCGGGGAGCTTCTGCAAAGGTGCTCTCGGATGCGGGGCGAATGCCGGATTCCATGCTATTGAGCTTCCAAAGCTGGCGGCCGGCGGCGATTCAGTCAAGGACGGGAAGCGCGGCCCGAAGTCTTCGGGAAGCGGCACAGGGAAGAAGGGTAAATGATCAGATTGACCCCTGATCGGAGGA
Source organism: Nitrospirota bacterium (assembly GCA_021825365.1). Classification (GTDB taxonomy): domain Bacteria; phylum Nitrospirota; class Thermodesulfovibrionia; order Thermodesulfovibrionales; family UBA6898; genus JAKAGF01. Next base: position 56,240 of record JAKAHR010000018.1, read on the forward strand.
CACGGATGAGGACGACGAGCATCATTCTGGCAGTTTTATTTCTTGGCGCAGCAGCCCTTGCCTATGCGGAAAAGACGCCGGAGCACCCCATAGACAAGGCGGAGGAGGCATGCATCGATAAGGACGGCTCGACCGCGGGCATGACCGATTGCGCGGAAAAGGCATACGTCTCATGGGACAGGGAGTTGAACAGGAACTACAACGCGCTGAGCAAGAAACTTTCGCCTCGGGACAGGGAGGTCCTCAAGGCAGCGCAGAAGAAATGGCTCGAATACCGGGACCAGGAATTCAAGCTGATCGATACGATCTACTCGCAGCTGCAGGGCACGATGTATATACCCCTGCGCGTTGAAGAACGCATAGCGATCGTGAAACAGCGGGCCCTCAAACTGGGGAACCACCTCGAACTGCTGCGCGGAGACCGTTGAGGCGCGAAATGAAAAAGACCCGGAGACAGAAGAATACGAAGGCGGTCAGCATCATCTTCTTCCTTGTTCTCCTTGCCGGGGGTTTGCTCCTCGGAACCGAATCATCTCTTGTCATGGAGCGGGATCCCCAGGGCGCTGTCACCGCCGCCAATTCGTGGCGGTTCATGGGCAGGCTCCCCCTCTTTTCCCGTTCGGTGACTCATGTGAAGGACGTGAGGATGCAGGAGAAGAGTCTCAGTGAAAAGGAGCGCCGGTCATCAACGCATCGCAGTGCCTGGGGCATGCTTACGGTGCCGGAGGAACTCGTGATCATCGGCGACTCGCAGCTTCCCTACCCCTATCGCGAGGATCTCTCCCTTATTCGGGCGTTCCTTGAAAACCCCTCCAACAACCGGTCTGTTGTGCGACATCCGATCGATATCCGGCGCAAGGTCGCATCCGTCGTCCTGCTGACCCTTGTTTTTTTCAGCATCGTCGGCTGGATCTGGCAGAAGGCTGCGGGCAGGGATCCGCTGGCAGGAGCACCGGCCAAGGTGAAGCCTCTGCCCCCGGCTGTCGGCGCTGCGGTCTTTATCTCCGCCATCATCTTTCTGATCTGGTTCTTCACTGCCGGGCATCGCGTCGTGGGGCCGATGGCAACAAAGAAGGTGAACCTGCTCTTAACGTCCGCCGAAAAGAACAATGCCTCAGGCGTTGAACAGGCGGTGAAGAAGGGGGTGTACCTCGATGCCCGGGATGGTCAGAGCAGGACTGCGCTGATGCTGGCCGCAAAATCAGGATCCGCGGATGTTGTGGATGCGTTGTTGAAGGCAGGGGCGAATCAAAACCTGCGCGACCTCGGTGACAATACCGCCCTGATGCTGGCGATCCAGGCGGGTCACCGTGATGTTGCGATGCGGCTGCTGGAATCCGGGGCGGACATCGGGGCCGCGGACTCCAACGGACGGACAGCTATCCACTTCGCCGCTGACCAGGCGGACGCGTCTGTTCTCAGGAAGCTCATCAGTATGGGCGCCAAGGTGAACCAGCCGGATGCCCATGGCTGGACACCGATCTTCTTCGCAGCAGCCAATGGAAGCGCGGATACGGTCAGGACCCTGCTGGCCGCAGGCGCCGATGCCCGGAAGAAACTGCCTGACGGCAGAAAGGTCACCGACCTGCCGTATTCGGATCCATCCGTCGGCCAGGTCCTTGCCGGATTTGGCAGGTGATCAATCCGTAACATGCCGGTCCAGATGATCCAGAAGAGCAGGGAGCGCTTCAAGAGGTTCCTGCAAAAGCGGTTTTCCCTCAGACTGCACATGTTCCTCATCCTGAGCGGAGTCTTCTGCGCCGGACTCCTCTGCTCGAAGCTCCTCCTCGAACTGCATGTCCGGAGCATGCTCATCAGATATCCTGCCGCTGTCCTCTTCTCCTATGTCTCCTTCTTCGGCCTGGTGAAGCTCTGGCTCATCTATCTGACTTCGTCGTCAGGCAGGAAGAACAGTCTTGTGGAGAGCGGATCAGGCGGAGGAGACGGCATCCTGTCTGATCTTTCGCTCGACCTGCCGGGATCAGGCTCTGGCGGGCCTTCCTTCGGAGGAGGCGGAGGCGGCACCTTCGGAGGAGGCGGGGCATCCGCGTCATTTAACGGCCCTCAGATTCAGGCATTCGCCGTATCGCCTCCCGATTCAGGCGGGGGCCCGGGCAGTGGTATCGCCGATAGCGCGGGGGATGCGGTCTCAGGGATCTTCGATGGAGACGATGCATGGGTACTCATCGTCCTCGGCATCATCCTGGCGATTATCTGCGGCGCCGGGATCTACCTCATCTACCAGGCGCCGGTGATCCTCTCTGATGCTGCCTTCCAGGCGGCATTATCGACCAGCCTGATCAGGCGCATGAAGAAGATGAGTGACCCGGACTGGATGGGCAGCGTCTTCCGTACGACCTCCGTACCGTTCCTGGTCGTCCTGACAGCTGCGACCGCATCGGCATGGGCAGCGCACCGTGCATATCCCGAGGCTGCGAAGATGTCCGAGGTGGTGCGCCACCTGCTGCAGTAATCAGGCCTGCAGTCTTTATGGCGAGGCTATCAGGCGGGCAACCGTATCGGAGAGGGTACTGAAGTCATAGGGTTTTTCGATGATCCCCCTGAACCCATAGCTGGCGAAATCCGCCATGATCGGGTCCTGCGAATAGCCGCTTGTTATCGCCACCCTCGCCTTCGGGTCGATCCGAAGCAGGCTCCCGATCGTCTCGACGCCGCCCATCCCGCCCGGGATAGTCAGGTCGGTGAGCACGATATCAAAGGGGTGCTCCGAGTTCATCGCCTCTTTGTACACGGAAAGCGCCTTCGCTCCGTCGTCAACGGAACACACCACAAACCCGGCGTACTCCAGTATCTCGCAGAGGCACTGTCGCAGATCATCCTCGTCATCCACCACGAGGACCTTCCCCGTATGCCTGGCGGCAACCGTCCCTTCGGCAGGGAATTCTTCCTCCGCCTTTTCGAAGGAGGCCGGCAGATAAAGGGTAAACACCGTCCCCTTGCCGACCTGTGAGACAAGCCCTATGTGCCCGTTGTGCTTCTTCATGATCGAATAGGCGATCGCCAGCCCGAGGCCGGTACCCTCCCTGGTAGAAAAATAAGGGTCAAAGATCTTGTTCACATACTCCGGGGCTATCCCTGTCCCGTGGTCACTGACGGTGAGCATGACGTATTTGCCCGCGGCAAGGGCCGGAATCTGTTCATCCCCGATGACGATATTTTCTGCAGCAACCTCTATGTCCCCCCCCTCGGGCGAGGCCTGTGCAGCATTGATCACCAGGTTGCTTATCACCTGCACGATCTGGCCGGAATCGGCAAATACCGCCCAGAGGTCGTCCGCCGCCGAGACACTGCCCCTGACCCGGGACCCGCTCAGCGCAAACTCCACCGTCTCTCTGAGCACATTCGACAGGTCGATGCTTCTGATCACCGGGGCGCCGCCCTTTGCAAAGGTGAGCAACTGATGTGTCAGGGCGGTCGCCCTGTGGCTTGCGAGGGAAATCCTCTTCAGATATGCCCCGGGTTCCCTGCCCTGCTCCCGTGCGATCCGGGCCAGCTCGGCGTTCCCGCCGATGCCCGCAAGGATATTATTAAAATCGTGGGCGATGCCGCCGGCAAGCAGGCCGACCGATTCGAGCTTGCCGGTCCGATAGAGGTCCTCTTCCATGTGGACCTGGTCGGTGACATCCCGAAAGACGAGCACAGCGCCGATGATCTTCCCGTCCTTGTCCAGGATGGGGGCGCCGCTGTCTGCAATTATCCGCTCCACGCCGTTGCGGCCCGCCAGGAGCTTATAATCCCTGGCAGAGGCGGTGCGACCGTCCCACAGAACGCTCTTCAGCGCCGTGCTGCAGGGCTGACCTGACCTCCGGTCCCTGACGCGCACCACCTCCTCCACCCCCTTGCCTGCCACATCTTCCTGGCTCCAGCCGGTCATCTCCTCTGCCACCTTATTTATCAGGGTCACGCTCCCGTCCATTGCCGTGGCTATAACGCCATCGCCGATCGATCGAAGCGTGACCGCGAGCCGTCCCTTTTCGGAGGAAAGAGCCTCGCGCGCCTGTCTGAGCTGCTCTACGGAATCGCGCAGCTCACTGTTCTTGATCTCTATCCTCATCGCCGCCGCCTTGACGTGTTCGAAGAGCGACGTGATCGACCACAGGACGATGACGCTGGGGATGAAGCGCAGCTTCACATCTGCCGGATACGTTGCCGAAAGAAGCGGTGTCCCCGGCCAAAAAAGGATAACGCCGGCGATGAAGAGCGAGGTGAAGACTACTGCAGACCCCTTCCTGAACCCCAGGAGAAAAAGGACTATCGGCGGAAACGAATAGTACCACAATATACCGGAATTGTTGCTTCCCCCGGAGGCGAGCAGATAGAGGAACATGGGAAAGAGCACGGAGATGAGAAAATAGCCGAGGGAGACGTAGTTTTTTGTCCTCCTCAGGAAATAGAAGCAGCCGACGCAGAGAAGCCCGGCCGTGGTAATGATGTACCCCAGGGGCTGGATGTTCCGGTAGATATCAAAGAGGCCGAAGACCAGGACAAAAGGGGTGCCCACGATCAGTATCAGGTTCAGCATCATGAACTTGTACTGGGCGCCCGGTTCTCCCTTCCCGTGCATCCCGCTCGTGAAGATGTTCATGACAATGCCGCGAAGCCTATGTGAGTCCGATTCCATCCTTAATCCCTTTCAGAGCATCTCCAGCCGGCTCCCAGACTTGGTGGATGCCACCTCTCTGCGGTGACAGATGCCGGGTGCTTATCAGCATCCGTCCAGAAAACTATCAGCCCACCGCAAGGCCACGGTGAATGGCCGCCACAAACGCCGCGTCTGCATTATAATATCCGATTTTCGGCAAAACAGGAAACGGTCATTGCATGCAGGGGATCTTATGCAGAGGGTACTACGTCTGCCGGTCAATTCCCGCCGGAGAGAGCCGCATTTTATCGGCTTGCCGCCTTCCGCCCTGCGACCTGGCAAGAGCCTGTCTACCTGCAGGAAGAAGCCGTCATGACAGGTGTCCTGGGACAGGCATCGCCCCGACCATCCCGGTTTAATAGCGTGTCAAAAGGTGATATAGTGTGCTTATCACATGGACTGATGTGCTTGGGGTGATCGCTGCCGTTGTCAAAGGTTGCGGGATGACGAAAAGGGGAAAAGAAGGTCAGTACACAGCCAGGACCCGTGGGAGAATTAGAGGGAACATGGTTTCGCTTTTCCATAAGGGCCGCTCACTAACAGCCGGTCAGGCAGAGGAGGGTAATCCTAATGGGCTGGTATAAAGATATGAAAATCAGGGACAAGCTCTTTGCCGGATATGCCTTTGTGGTGCTCATTACTCTTGCCCTCGGTCTTTTCGGATATCTCCAGATCAATAAGCTCGCCGGCGACGACATCAAGATCTACGAACAGGGGATCGTGGCGATGGACGGGATGGGCGACATCAGTTCAAATTTCCAGCGAGTACGGGCCAATGTCCGGGAGATCATCCTTGAAAACGTTCCCAAAGAGATCGAGTACTATGAGAGGCAGATCTGGAAATTCCGCGAGGATGTCGGCAAGGAAGCGAAGGCCCTGGAAAAGGCGCTTCCCGACGCGGAGGCGAAGAATCTGTATGACGCCTTTATGGAATCCCGTAATATGTACGGCGTACACCTGGCAAAGATCATTGAACTGGCAAAACAGAATAAGGATGCAGAGGCAACGGAATACCTGAAGAGGGATGCCTACGAAACAGAGAAGGAGATGATCGAAGGCATCGATAAACTGTCAGCGCACCTGGCAAAGGTTGCCAAGACACTTTCGGATCAGGATATCGCGTCTGCCACAATGGCGGGAAGGGTAATGCTGGGACTGGTGCTCGGCGCCTCGCTGCTCGCGGCAATCATGGCCCTGCTGATCACCCGCAGCGTAGTCGGCCCTCTGCGCCTCGTGCTGGATGCAGTCCGTCTTCAGCAGGAAGGGGGGAAGGAAAAGGCCCGACTGGTTGAGGCTATTGCAGGGGGCGATCTGAGCCGGGAGGTTGTCATCGCCGATCCGATGACATTGGAGAAAGACCGGATCAGCAGAGACGAAGCCGGCATGCTGCTGCAGGCCGTCGCAGGCATGAGCGAGATACAGTCCTCCCTTGACCAGGCGTTTGCCCGCATGACCGAATCGCTGCGAAGGAGCCGCAGGGAGGAGCTCGGACGCGACTGGCTGAAGACCGGTCTTAATCAGATGAACGCCCTGATGAGAGGGGATCAAAAGACAAAAGAGATGGCGGAACAGGTCCTGACCTTCCTGGCCGAATATCTGAAGGCAGGCGCAGCGGCTTTTTATCTCTACGAAGAAAAGGAGTCGGCCCTTGTCCTCACCGCCACGTATGCCCTTACCCGGCGCAAGAACCTCGGCGACCGCTTCCGTCTTGGAGAAGGACTTATCGGCCAGGCCGCTCTTGAAAGAAAGCCGATATGCCTTTCCAATATCCCGCCGGACTATTTCCGCATCGTCTCGGCCCTCGGCGAATCCGTGCCTCAGAACATTGTTGCGCTGCCGCTCCTGCATAACGGACAGCTCGTGGCCGCCATGGAACTCGGCTCCTTCAGGCCGTTCACCGACGCAGAACTCGATTTCCTGAACCAGGTGATCGAGGGTATCGCCATCGGTCTTGGGGTGTCACACTCCCGGCAGAGGATCAATGAACTCCTCGAACAGACCCAGCAGCAGACGGAAGAGCTCAGGGCGCAGCAGGAAGAACTGCAACAGACCAACGAAGAACTCGAAGAGCGCGCCGAGATGCTCGAGCAGCAGAGAAAGCAGATACAGGCAAAGAACCGGGAGATCGAGACGGCAAGCACCGAACTGAGGCGCAAGGCGGCCGACCTTGAAAAGGTGAGCGCCTACAAATCGGAGTTTCTCGCGAATATGTCCCATGAGCTGCGCACGCCGCTGAACAGCATGATGATCCTCTCAAGCCTCCTCATGGAAAACAAGGAAGGCAACCTGACGGTCAAACAAAAGGAGTTTGCCGCGACCATCAGCAGCGCCGGCAGGGACCTTCTGAGCCTGATCAATGATATACTCGACCTTTCAAAGGTAGAGGCCGGAGGTCTTGAGCTGCTGTATGAAGACGTGGAGGTCAGCGCATTTTGCGGGATGCTCGAAGACATGTTCACCCCCCAGGCGGAGCAAAAGGGGCTGGACTTCAGCGTCATGATCGAAGACAGCACTCCTGCCAGGATCCGGCTGGACGAGCAGCGCACCCAGCAGATAGTGAAGAACCTCCTCTCAAATGCCATCAAGTTCACTGAAGAAGGATCCGTCGTCCTTGCCATATCAGTCCCGCCCGGCTCCGTCAACCCGTTGTCGGTCCCGGCGGTCGCCTTTAGTGTGAGAGACACCGGGATAGGCATAGAGAAAGAGAAGCATGAGCTGGTATTTCAGGCCTTTCAACAGGCCGACGGCGGCACGAGCCGGAAGTTTGGAGGCACAGGCCTGGGGCTGTCCATCTCCCTGCAGCTTGCCCGCAGGATGGGAGGCGACATTACCCTTGAAAGCGAACGGGGCAAGGGAAGCACCTTCACGCTTTATCTCCCGATCGTCGGGAAGGCCGCTGAAGGACAACCACCCTTGCCGCAGGCGTCCATGAAGTCCGCAACAGGAAAGACCCCGCCTAAAAGCCTGCCAGTTCCGGAGGATACCGCCGAACCGTCAGGGACACCTCTTCCGGATGACAGGGAAAGGCTGAAGAAGGGAGACAAGAGCATATTGATCATCGAGGATGACCTGAATTTTGCCAGGACCCTGATGGTGATGGTCAGGGAAAGAGGGTTCGGCTGCCTCGTGGCCGCCGACGGCACGAACGGCATCCACCTTGCCGACCTGTACCAGCCCAGCGCGGTCATACTCGACGTCATGCTGCCCGGCATGGACGGCTGGGATGTCATGCGCAGCCTCAAGGACAATCCCGCCACCCGTCATATACCGGTACATTTCATCACCTGTCTCGATGAGCGTCAGAAGGGCATGTCAATGGGCGCTGTCGGCTTCTTCACAAAACCGGTCACTCCCGGGCAGCTCGAAGAGGTGTTCAGCAACATAGAGACGAGCGTTTCAAAGACCATGAGGAGACTCCTCATAATCGAAGACAACATGAGCGAAGCAGAGGGCATGACCAGCCTTCTGCAGGACCGCAACCTGGACATCAGGGTCGCCGGCACAGGCAGGGAGGCGATTGATGTCCTCGGCAGTGAGCAGATAGATTGCATCGTGCTTGACATCGGCCTGCCGGATATGTCGGGTTTTGAGCTTCTGGAGCATATCCACGGGGCTGAGAGGCTCCGCTCCATCCCCGTCATCATACACACGGGCCGCGACCTCTCCCGTGAAGAGGACCTGAAGCTGCAGCATTATGCGAAGAGCATAATCATCAAGGGGGCCAAAGGACCCGAGCGGCTCCTCAATGAAGTGACGCTCTTTCTCCATATGGTCGAGAACGAAATGCCCCGGGAAAAACAAAGGATGATCAGGGCCGCTCTTGATAAGGAGGCGATGCTCGAAGGCAGGAAGGTGCTGCTGGTTGACGACGACATGCGAAACATCTTTTCCCTCTCCAGCATCCTGACTGACAAGAACATGATCCTGCTGGAGGCTGAAAACGGCAAAGAGGCGCTGGTCAGGATCAGGGAACATCCGGATGTCGATATTGTGCTCATGGACATCATGATGCCCGAGATGGACGGTTTCGAGGCGATACGAACCATCCGCCTTGACCCCCGTTTCAGGGACCTCCCCGTCATCGCCATGACAGCCAAGGCGATGGCGGGAGACCAGGAGAAATGCATCGCGGCGGGGGCCAATGATTACATATCAAAGCCGATCGACATGGATAAACTGCTTTCTCTCCTCCGGGTCTGGCTCTACCGGCGGACGTGCAGGAAACGGGAGGGGCTATCCGGGGATGGGGAGCTGCATGAGAACGCAAGACATTGAGGGCATCGAGATTGGACTCCTGCTGGACGGGATATTCCGGGTCTACGGATATGACTTCAGGGAATATGCCGAGGCTTCCCTCAAACGGCGACTGGCGCAATGGCTCCAGAAGACGGGCCTGGGAAGTTTTCCCGAGGCCCAGGCCCGTGTCCTCCACGACCGTGAGCTGTTCAGCGGCCTGCTGGAGGGGATAACCGTCAATGTCTCCGCGATGTTCCGGGATCCCCAGTTCTTTAAGGCCCTGCGGGAAGAGGTTGTGCTGCACCTCAAGACATATCCCTTCATCAAGATATGGGTCGCGGGATGCTCCGCCGGAGAAGAGGTATATTCCCTGGCCATCGTCCTGTGTGAAGAAGGCCTGCAAGGCCGTTACAGGATTTATGGAACCGACATAAACGAAAAAGTCCTCAGACAGGCCGAGGAAGGGATTTATTCCCTGGAGAGGGTGCAGCAGTTCACGCAGGGCTACCAGAAAGCGGGGGGTAAAAGAGATTTTTCCGACTACTATACCGCCCGTTACGATTACGCCATTGTCTCTGAAAAGCTCAGGGACAATGTCGTGTTCGCCTCGCACAACCTGACTGCCGATGCCGGGATCGGTGAGATGCAGATGGTCCTTTGCAGAAATCTGTTGATCTACTTCAAGCCGGCCCTGAAGGAACGTGTCCTGGGGCTCATTGACGGATGCCTCCCCAACGGCGGCTTTCTCTGTCTTGGCATGAAAGAAACCCTGTCCGATCGCGTCATCGCCGGCAGATACACGGAAATGGTCCGGGGAAAACGCATTTACAGGAAGCAGTATGTGTAGCGGCAATTCGGAAGGATACTGCGCCGTGGTTGCGGGTGTATCGATGGGGGGGGTAGAGGCTCTCAGGGTCCTGCTCGGAGGCCTGCCGCCGGACTTTCCCCTTCCGGTCATCATAGTGCACCACACGAGACCCGACTCGGCGAGCGACCTTGCGCATCTGCTCAATGCTTCTGCTACCGTTGCCGTAAAGGAGGCAGACGAAGGAGAGCGGCTCGAGTCCGGAACAGCATATCTGGCCCCGCCCAATTACCATCTGCTTGTCGAACGGGACGGGACTCTGGCCTTTTCCGTGGACACACCGGTGAATTATGCGAGGCCGTCTATTGACGTCCTCTTCGAGTCTGCTGCAGACGCATTCGGTCCCGGCCTGATCGGTATTATCCTGACGGGCGCCGGCTCGGATGGCAGCAAAGGCCTGAAAGTGGTAAAGGACAAAGGCGGACTGGCCATCATTCAGGACCCACTTGACGCCAACACTGATTCCATGCCGCGCAGCGCGATTGCGGCGGTCACCGCAGACCATGTTCTTGCTCTGGCGGAAATCGCACCCCTCCTGTGTGCGTTGGCCGGCGGGGACCGACGAACGGGATGCCGTCGTCTAGAGGAGCACCGGAATGGCTGACCGCGACAGGATACCGATCCTGCTGGTTGACGACCGGCCGGAAAACCTGACGGCCCTTGAGGCGCTCCTGGAAGACATGGAGCTTGATATCTTCAAGGCGACATCGGGAAATGAGGCACTGCGCCTCTCCCTGAAGCATGACTTTTCGATTGTGCTTATGGACGTCCGGATGCCTGATATGGATGGCTTTGAGACGGCCGAGCTGATGAGGGCAAACCCGAAGACCAACCGCCTGCCGATCATCTTTGTCACCGCGGCGATGAAGGACACCGAACACCAGTTCAAGGGCTATGAGGCCGGGGCGTTCGACTACCTGTTGAAGCCGGTTGAGCCGACCATCCTCCGGAGCAAGATGAGGGTATTTTGCGACCTGTATCGCCAGCGCCGCATGATCGAGATGCACGAACAGCAGCTTGAAACGCTTGTCGGTGAGCGCACCGCCGAACTGAACAAGACCCTGGAGAGTCTGCGTGAGAGCGAGAGACGTTTCCGTGACCTCCTCGAGTCGGTCACCAGCTATATGTATACGGTTTCCCTGGACCACGGCCGGGTGGTCTCGACAACGCACGGGGCCGGCTGTCTGGCGGTGACCGGGTTTTCGGCCCAGGAGTTTGCCGCCGACCCGGACCTCTGGTACCGCATGGTACACGCAGAGGACCGGCCTGCAGTCCTGGCCGCCGCCCGGCAAGTCCTGCTATCGAAAGCCGCTCATACCTTCGAACACCGGATTCAGCATAAGAGCGGCTCCACCCGCTGGGTGCAGACCACGCTTGTCCCCCGTCTCGGCCCCGAAGGACTGCTTCTGTCATACGATGGCGTCATAACCGACATTACCGAGCGAAAGCGGGACGAGGAATTGATCAGGAACATCCTGGAAAGCGTCGATGAGGGATTTATCATCATCGACCGTGATTTCCGGATCCTGTCCGCAAACAGGGCATACGCGAACATGACCGCCATGCCCCCGGAAGAGGTCATCGGCAGATTATGCTATGAAGTATCCCATCGCGCCTCTGCGCCCTGTTTCAAAGCCGGGTATGAGTGTGCGGTGGAAAGGGTCTTCCAGACGGGAAGGGCCTTCTCGTCCATCCATCATCACATGGATTCAAAGGGAGGAGGAGCCTATATCGAGACAAAGGCCTATCCCCTCTCCAGAGACAGATCGGGCGGGGTCATGACGGCAATAGAGACGCTTGTCGACATCACGGAAAAACAGAAGCTCGAAGACCAGCTCCGCCAGTCCCAGAAGATGGAATCTATAGGCACCCTTGCCGGCGGCGTCGCCCACGACTTCAACAATATCCTCACCGCCATCATCGGCTACGGAAATATCGCCCTCATGCGGATGGCAAAAGACGATCCCCATCGCTCGATCATAGAACATATGCTCGATGCTTCGGAACGTGCGGCACAGTTGACCAAGGATCTTCTGCTGTTCAGCAGAAAACAGCCTCTCGACCGCCAATCCATCGACCTGAACGAGAGTATCCGGAAACTGGGCAAGTTTCTGACGCGGGTGATCGGCGAAGACATCACCTTCAAGATCCTGCTGTCGGGGGGGGCGATCCCGGTCCTAGCCGACGATCACCAGATCGGCCAGGTGCTCATGAACCTTGCCACAAATTCGCGTGATGCCATGCCGAACGGCGGGACATTCACCATCTCCACGGAGAAGGTTCACCTGGATGAAGAGTTCACCTCCAAACACCTTCTCAGAAAGCCCGGCGCCTATGCCCTGATCAGCGTGTCAGACACGGGCACGGGAATGGACGAAGAAACGAGGCCGCGGATCTTCGAGCCGTTTTACACCACAAAGGAGGTGGGGAAAGGCACGGGGTTGGGACTTTCCGTCGTCTATGGCATCATCAAACAGCACGATGGACATATCACCGTATACAGCGAGCCGGGCCAGGGCACGATATTCAGGATCTACCTGCCGGTCATCCCGACCGTCGCAGCCGTGCCGAAGACATCCGCCGTAGAGGAACGACCGGTGGGCGGCAACGAGACGATCCTCCTTGCCGAGGACGACGAAAATGTGCGCAATCTGACCGTTTCGATACTGGAGGAATTCGGCTATGCCGTCATTACCGCCGCTGACGGTGAGGAGGCAGTAAGTCAATACCGGAAACAGGGGGACAAAATCCAGCTGCTCTATGTTGACCTGATCATGCCAAAGAAGAACGGCAAGGAAGTCTATGATGAGATCAGGCAGATGCGGCCTGACATCAAGGTCATCTTCGCCAGTGGATACGCCCCTGACTTTGTCAGGGATAAGGCGTATCTGGGGGACAGAGCAACCATAGTATCCAAGCCGATATCCCCGATGGACCTTCTGAAAAAGGTGAGAAGCGTTCTGGATCAGGGCAGGGGATAACTACCGTCCGTATTACCTTATGCAGGGCGGGGATCTTTTCCCTGATAAGATGTCTGCGAGATAAAGCAGGACCCGCCCGAATACACTCATCGCCGAACCGGCACCTCATTTGAAATGTATCTTTAAACCTTTGCGCGGGCACGGTGTCTAAATGACAGGACCAAATTCAAAATATGTTCATAATTCAATGCTAGGATATTCCTCAAAGAATACCGGGCTTCCATGGAGGTAGCGATGAGTTGTCCCTATTTTGAAGAAGGTTATATCGGCACATGCAGGGCATCAGAGTCAACATACGTACCCACCATAGAGGTAATGGAAACATATTGCTTTAAGAAGACCTACGGATCGTGTCCCATTCTGGCGGCTTCTTTGATTCATTGCTGTCAGGAGGTCCGATAATGGCGACCATCATGGTGGTGGATGATGAGTATGTAATCAGGAATCTGTTGAAGCAGGTCCTGAGGCTCAATAAACACACCGTCGTGGAGGCGCCGGACGGAAGGGAAGCACTTAATCTTATTGATCCGACATCACCGCCGGACCTGATCCTGCTGGATCACCAGATGCCCAACCTCAGCGGCATTGAGTGTGCCAAGGCGATAAAGGACAGCAACCCGTCTCAGAAGATAGTCCTCGTGTCCGGCAGTTTCGGCAATTATGATGACGGGTATCTGCTTGCCAACAAGCACCTGTTCGAAGACATCATCCTGAAGCCTTTCCTGATCAAGGATGTCGTCAGCACGGTGACTGAGGCGCTGGGATGCCATGCCTGACCGGCCCTTCCCTTCATCGTTGATATAGACCTGCCGGCGTTACTTCACTTGGGTATCAGCTGGGGGGGCTGGCCGCCGGCCTTTTCTCTTTTGGCTTGTCTTTTTTCCTTCAGGGTGTGCTGTGCTTTTTTCTTTGTGTTCGGCTTTTGTCTGTTGGTTTCTTTGCTCATGTCATCCTCCTTGATACCATTACTCTCATCATACTGCATCCCCCGGAATAGTCAACAGGAGCCTATCGCGCACCCGTGCAGGAACGGCATCACCGGCTCCGCATGATATAATAAGGAAGAGAGGGTAAAGGAGGTACCGAATGGCCAATTTGGATAGCCTATATGATACGCTCACCAGAAAAGTCCAGGTAGCGAACAAGGGTATAACCAGGGAAATAGTCGAAGACTGGGTGGAGAATGCCGGTTCTGTTGACAGGCAAATAGCCTTCATGTCTGCGGCCTTGAGTGCTCTATATAGCGGAAGCTATACCCCTGATAAGATGGTCGAGGACATACTTCAGTCAGGGCAGATGGATAACTGATGAAGAAGAAGGCATCTCATTTTTCGGTTGAGGACATAATCAGGAGTGAGTTCAGGAAACCTGTCAGCAGGGGGACTATCGGCAAGGACGCACATGGTTTGCTGTGGGCTTATGGCGTTGTCCTGAAAGACTCCCGCTACCATGTCGGGGTCATCACCATAGACATGGAGACTCATACGGTAGAGCGGATAAGGGACAAGGAATGCTCTTATGAGTTCAGGGCAGATGCAGCGGCCTACATCACCGGATTGATAAAAGGACTCCTGCCGGCACCAATTCCGGCGGTGTAATGAATGGCGTGCGACTCTCTAGCGTTTTCCGTTAACGGCCGTTGACGGTCTATCGAGGCCATCCTTCAAAATGAGTTCGATAAAGTCTTCAGCATAACCCGGCAACGACTTCTTGTTCGAAATCACGGCAAGAAAGTCCGTTTTGAAGTATCTATCCAGGGTCACACATTTTATCTTTCTCCCTTTTAAAGGATTAAGTCCGCTTACCATCCGGGCAAACGATATACCGATGCCTGCCTCAACATAGCGGGAACTCAGCTCTACATTCCCCGACTCCATAATGACCCGGTATGCGATATCTTCCTTTTCAAAGAGTTCTTCAATGACTCTCCTGCTCTCCATATTTCCAGGGGGCAAGATGAGAGGATATCCGGCGATGTCTGACAGGGTAACGCCTTTGCTTTTCAAAAGAGGATGTTTATCGGGAACTATCAAGACCGTTTCCACCTTTTGCCATCTTCTTTTGTCGAGTCCGGCGGGGACTTGAGATTCCAGGGCTATGGCGATGTCGCCTGCCTTGACCATCTCGACCGCCTGTGCCTGGGGCATGTCCAGAATGGTAAGCTCAACATGCGGATATGCCTTCAGAAAAGATCTGAATTGTTGGGGGAACAGGTGATAAAGGGTTGTAAAAGGGGCCGCGATGGTCAGCTTGCCGCGCGGTAAGCCCCGGATGGCCGAGATATCATCCGACAGCTTTTCAAATTCACTGATCAGGGATGCGGAGAATTTGTACAGTCTCTCCCCGGCTGGTGTCAGCGTGAATTTCCTCTTGCTGATGCGGTTTACCAGTTTGCACTGGAACTCGTCCTCCAGCTTCTTGATTTGTTGACTCAGGGCTGACTGGGTCCTGTATGAGGCGGCAGCTGCCCGTGTAAAGTTCCCCTGCTTCACCAATTGATAGAAACCTATTATCTGTTGCCATTCCATATATTACTGTGGATGATCAATTATATTATTATAATTAATTTCTCTTATCAATTCCCATGGCTGCATAATACCATCAAATACAGCGCGAGGTGAAGATATGTCTGATTCATTGAAAGAAGGTCTCCTCGTTGAGTTCCGCTATGTCGTCCCTGCCGACAAGACGGTGCCGAATCTCTATCCGGAGGCGGAGGAATTTCAGCTGATGCCGAAGGTCTTTGCAACAGGATTCATGGTCGGGCTTTTCGAATGGGCCTGCATCAGGGCGATTAAGCCGTATCTGAACTATCCTGAGGAGCAGACTGTCGGAATACAGGTGAACGTGAGCCACATTGCGGCGACCCCGCCCGGGCTGACCATAACGGTAAAAGGGAGACTACATAAGATTGAAGGCCGGAAGCTGTCGTTCAGCATCGAAGCCGACGATGGAACGGAAAAGATATCGGAGGGGACCCACGAGAGGTTTATCATATATACGGATAGGTTCAACAGGAAAATGGAGGAGAAGAGGGCAAAACACGGTGGCTGATTTTCGTCGCCATCACCCTACCAATGCACAACCGCCCCGATGTCACCTGCTGACAAATCATGATCGGGATGTCTTTCGTTAGCACGACGGCATCCACTTCTTTAATCATGTTTTCGCCTCCCAATCACACAGGATAAGCCGTAACAAGCCGGATCGATAAAGGGGGCGGCCCGGCGTTATTTCAGTGCGGATATCTGGTGACTAGAGGACCGGAGTATCGAGCCGGCGCGTCACTCCCTATGTCCGCCTGCGGCGGAGGGCGTAGATAGAGGCACCGGCCAGGCAGAGCATCAGCACGGCGACACCGACGGTGTCGAGGACGGGCACTCCGACAGCGGTGCTGACGAGATCGCCGGTGACGTCGATAAGCAGGTTCCCTGGCACAGACAACGCCATGCTGGTGGCGGGCGGGTAGGGAGCCGCAATCGATTCCGCTCCCGTGCCCAGTGAACTTACCCCGGTACCCACCGTAACGGTGGAAGCGCCCGTTCCTGCGGCCGACATTGACAGGTTATCCGAGTTTGTGGAGGACAACACAACGTAATAAGTGCCGGGTGGAAGCGTCAGCCCTGAGAAGAGCATGCGCGGGGCGAACGTACCGGTGAGGCCCGAGATCGTGACCGGAGGCGCCACCTCATTGGCGGAGGTGGTACCGGGGCCTATCTGATTCATCAGGTAGACCGTGCCTTCGACTCCGGCTATCGGGCCGTCAAGGCTCCCGTCCATCAGGGGCATTGTAATGCTCACATTGGAGTACGTTGCCGGCTGGCTCCAGGCCTCGACCATCACGATCTGATTTGCGAAGCCGAAAGGCGCAGGGCCTGTGATGTTAAGAATATTCGCGGCATGGCCCACCCCTCCTGTCGCAAGCACGGCAAAGATGATGGCCACTACTAGAAAGGAATTGTATCGAGGTTTCATGTCCCCCCCCCCTTGTTTGATGTTAAATGAAAATATCAGAGAGCCATTGAAATGTCAATAGGGCCCGGGAGCAGGGGCCAATACAAGGACGGGGCCGAGGAGGGAAGAGAGTGAAGCGAAGCCGCCTTTGTGACAAATCCAAGATCAAAGACCTGCTGCACACAAGGTTTGCTGACGGAGGTTAGGTCTTCCTTGTTGCTTACGGGGAAGTAAAGAAGTCATTTCTGAGCTTCGCCCAAGGGCGAGACATAGGAAGACTCGTTCATGCTGTCCCTATATTCCCCTTCCCAGATAGCTTCCCATTCATCTCTATAACGACTCCGAACTTTAATATCCCTGTAATACTCCCGTAACCTTCTCCGTTTAAAATGTTATCAGTATAAATCTATAAGAAAGGAGGTAGATGATATGAGTCCAATAGCAAGTAATCTTGCTGAAGATGAAGTATGTCCTTACTGTGATGATACTGCTGATGAATGCAAGGCATCCGTGTCATCCCTGAAAATAGGGGCATTGTTACGGTCAACGCGCTGCAACACGGAAAACCACGACAATTGCTCCCTGTATTTGGCGAAGTGCTTAAGAAGCGGTTGGCAATTCCGCTACGCTTCTTAAATCTCCCTTTTTCTTATCCTGCAACGACACCCCTTTGCCCGTAGAATTTCAATCTGTCTTTCTACAGAGTCAACAGAGGAGGTCTGAACACTCTTTCCCTTGGCAAGGGTTTTATCCAAAGGACTGTTATGATTATAGCCCCTTGCAAGCATCTCCTGAACAATATCATCATGAACTCTGAACAGTGCCTTTAGCTTACCTGTCCATCGCTTTGTCTCAGGATGCTTGGAATAGCCTGTCTTCCCCTGTGTCAGGATGTTCCACATGGCATGAAGCTCATTGTGCTCACCGAGAAGATGATTACGGCATAGTTTGTCAGGAGGTATATCCCATATCCTCATAACACTGACCTTGGTCTTGGTACTTGCACCCCCGTAAGAAGCTCCTGCAACATCTCTATGGGGTGTAGGTGTCTGCTACCCCTCATCAGGCTTCTGTTAATGTGCTTGTTCATCTCAAAAACTTTGACGTTCTCCAAGCCTTCTTTCATCTCAATCAGAACCTCATACTCAAACATTAGCTGAGTCATCGTCCCCAAAACCGTCTTGCTTGCAGTCTTTGCGAACCCCATATCTGTATACTCAGACAAAACTCTGTTGATGACCTCAAGACTGAATCTCTCTGCCCGTAAGTTCATGTTCAGGTTAAACAGGAACTCATCGAAAATATTTTGCAGGTTCTCTTTCTTCACCCTGGGCATGAGGAAGGAGTACAGGGTCCTCATTTGTGAACAGGATGCACTTACTCCGGTCTATCCTCAGTAGGTTGGCGTACCAATTACCGAGACCTTCAGGGTTCTGGGTGTCAGGACTCTGAAGGGGAGGGTTTTTGAGTTCCTTGAGGAGTTTAGCTGTGCAATGAATCAATCGCATGAACAAATGTAACACTGAGAACTAAATTTCTTAAAGCTATTCTTCAGGGTGACTTCAGAAATATACCATGTTGACGGTCTGTTGACGGATATTTGAGATTTTACGAAAGACAACTAATTGAATTGAAACAATAACTTGGCGGGAGCGTGTGGGAATCGAACAATACGAACTGCCCTCTAACTAGCTGATATTACAGGTTCTTTTTGCCCCGAAAAACGCCCTGTTCACGGTTTGTTCACGGTTTCTCATAAAGAGAACCCATCTTTAATAAACTTTCTGACATGCTTCATAGCAGAAAGCGCCCTGAGCGATTCCTCAATCGTGGCTGATTCGCCCGGATACCGAAACTGCACAGAAAAGGGATTCAGTATTCTTAGTATTGGCGCGAGAGCAGATGTTGTCCCGTTCTTCCGTTGAAGTAAGAAGGCCCCCTGCTGCATGATTCTAAGCGGCGGCCTCCTTTCCGTCAAGAGATTTCCTCTGCAAGACAGCGACCAGTCTCGGCAGCTCCTTGTATCCC
>JAKAHR010000043.1 GCA_021825365.1 Nitrospirota bacterium
TGAGGATATCAGGATGGTCCACCCTCAGGATTCCCATGTTGGCGCCCCGGCGGGTGCCGCCCTGTTTCACCGCCTCGGTGGCGGTATCAAAGACGGTCATAAAGGAAATCGGGCCTGAGGAGATGCCCTTGGTCGAGCCGACGATGTCACCGCTCGGCCGGAGGTTGGAGAAGCTGAAGCCCGTGCCGCCCCCTGATTTGTGGATAATCGCGGTGTTTTTTACCGCATCGAAGATCGACTCCATCGAGTCTTCGACCGGGAGCACGAAGCAGGCGCTGAGCTGTCCGAGTTTCCTGCCGGCGTTCATGAGCGTCGGGCTGTTGGGAAGGAAGTCGAGAGACGTAATGAGGCGGTGGAATTCCCCGGCCGTCCGGTCTGCGTCAGCCTTGGATTTCCCGTACTGGAGATCAGCAGCGGCTACCGCCTTCGACACCCTCACAAAGAGTTCTTCAGCCGTCTCCACCGCCTTGCCCTCTTCGTTTTTTGTCAGATACCTTTTTTCGAGGACCTTCAGTGCGTTGGGTGCCAGGCTGAGCGTAGCAGAGACTTTTTCCATGAATTCCCCCCGTTACCGCAAAAATATTATGTAGCGCACTTCGTGCACCAGAATGTTCCTGATTACAAGAGTTTGTTGTTAAGACAAGATTAAACCACAACATATAGTGCAAGTCAAGTCAAAAAAGCACAAAAAATCAACTCTTTGAATATAAATAATTATTCCGGTGGATTGTCTGTTTGTAATTTGTTAGATAAAAGAACCGTGTAGTCCCGGCCAGGCCTGATTAGGTATAATAAGGTCCCGATGAAGGTAACCGCCATATTTCTCAGCGCCCTGCTCGTCCTTCTTATTGTAACGTATTTCTTTGCGAAAGAGGTGATGGTGAAGAACCCGGCCATCTGCGCCTCCTGCCATTTCATCAAGCCCTACTACAATAAGTGGGAGCGGTCTACCCATAACCGGGTACCCTGCCTGAAGTGTCATGAGTATGGCCCCCTCAATGCCTTCTCCGGTCAGCTGCGCTTTTTGGCGGGAACATACAACCCCCGGCCCCTGACGAACGTGCCTGACTCCAAATGCCTTCAGGCGGGATGCCACGAGATGCGGCTCATTGAGTCCAAGGCGAACGTCACCCGGTGGAACATTGTTTTCGACCACAAACCCCATTTTACCGAACACCGGAGGGGGATCAACCTCCACTGCAGGAGTTGCCACTCTGACATCGTGCAGGGCGAACATATGAAGGTCTCCCTGAATGTCTGTTTCCTTTGCCACCTGAATATCAGGGATTCGTCGGAGCACCGGAAGCGATGTACGGTCTGCCACCGGGAAGTCAAGACAAAGGTCCGGTATCGGGGGAAGGTCTTTGATCACACGGGGCCCATGGACCAGGGATACCTCTGTATCAGCTGCCACGTGTCGGTGAAGGTGGGAGATGGTTCTGTCCCCAGGGAACGGTGCTTCTTCTGTCATGTCGACAGGGCGGATAAATACAAGGACGCGGCCTTTGTGCATCAGCAGCATGTGACGAAGAAACAGATAGACTGTTTCTTCTGCCATCAGCTGGTTGAGCACGGCAATATCAGGATGGAAAAGAATATGGAGCGCATCCTCAGGGAAGCACCCTCCCGGAATACGGATAAGGGCGGGATCAGGGAGAAGAAGAAGGAAGAGCCGACGCCGGAGAGCTGCTAGGGCCTCAGTCCGGACGGGATGGGGGCGCAACGAAAGTTACATCCATATACTGCAGTGCTGACGGACCAAAAAAAAGGACCCCGAAAGGGGTCCTTTCCCGGATCCATGAGAGGTGTCTTCAGCCCTTGTTATTCCCGGGGCTGTCGCCCCCCTCGTCCTTCTTGGCCCCCTTCTTCTTGCCGGCGAGGTACGATTCGCTCGGCCTCCAGCCGAAAGATGCGCTCTTCTGCGCCGGCGCCATCACCGCAGAGGCGATCTTCTGGATGATGAGCTTCAGAAGCATCGCGATCCCGATGAAGGGCAGAAACGCCGCATAGAGCAGCCCGAGTATCGGCCCGAGGGCAACGATGCCGCTAGCCGGCAGCTTGAAATACGTGGTTCCCGCATCGCCCGGGAGCACGCCTTCAGAGCTGATGTCGATCCGCTCGCCTGTGGAGAAGTTCCAGTAAGTCCCTTTCCCGACCTTGCTTCCTGCATTATGCCTGAACATCTTCTTGTCCTCCTTTTCCGTTCTTTCTCTTTTTCTGATTCTAGGATACCTCAGCCCCGGGTCACCCACAATTGGAAGAACTTCCTAATCCAGGGGAAATGTGTTCCTAGGAGAGGCATGGAATAACCAGGACAGGGTGAAAATGAAGTATTCAGCGTTGTACGGGTGATATGCCGCCGCTGTCAAGCGGGATAGGGCGATGATGATGCGGCCTTTTCAGTCAGTCGAAAAGACCGGTGAGTGCGTTTGCCCGTTCCTCGATGTTCTTCGTGATGTTTTCCTGCGCCTCCTGAAGACGGTGCAGTTCATCCGCTATGGTGAGGGACGCCAGTATCGCCGCCTTTACCGGCGTGATGCTGGGAGAGGCGTTATGCACCTCTTTCAGCTTCGCGTCCACGTAGGCTGCCAGTTTCCTGATGTATTCCTCGGGCGCGTCTCCCTTAATGGTATACTTCTGGCCCAGGATGGTGACTTCGACGCTTCCCATGGAATCAGGTCTCGAGGGTCTCAAGCTCACTGAGGAGTTCCTCGATCTGGCTGCCGATCGATTTCTTCTCCGACCGGAGAGATTCTATTTCGTTGTTCTTGTCGTTCAGGAGAGTCTCGAGTTCCCTGATCTTCCTTTCGAGGAGCGACTTCTCCTCTTTCAATGCCTTCACCTTTTCTACAGCAGCGGTGATCTTTGCCTCAAGATTTATCAGTCTGTCCAATGGCAGGACCTCCCTCTTTGTCTCAGAAGATTCCGTTGTCGGCGCCTCGGCCGGAGCCCCGTCGGGGACGTGGTCGTCAAAAAGACCCTTCTTCGCCACCATTTTCATAAAATACCAGATGGCTCCAATCCGTGTCTACCGGTTCGCCGGCGACGTTGCCCCGTACCTGTAGTATAACACTGTTTCTTCTGACATCAGCCCATGAGTTCCCTGAAGTCCCCTATGGAGGGGAAATCCTGCGAACGCCCCTTTTCCGCCCGGGAGCTGGCGTATGCCTTATAGACGATGTATTTGATTCCGAATCTTCTTGCCGTCTGAAGGACAGCCGCGGTGTCATCGATGAAGAGGCTCCTCTCCTTTTCGAAGCCCAGCCTCTTCTGGACCTTTTCCCAAAACTCCAGCATCTCCTTGGGGTAGCCCATCTCAAAGGAGGTGACGGCGTCGTCGAAGAACCTTCCTATCAGGGTCTTCCTGAGCTTCAGGTCGAGGACTTTGTAGTGGGCGTTTGTCACGAGGAAGACCTTTTTATTCCTGCGCCTGAGCATCCCGAGAAAGTCTTCCACATGCGGGTGGACCTCGATGAGGTGGCGGACCTGCTCCTTGAGGGCAGGGATATCGATCTCCACCTCCTGTGACCAGAAGTCGATGTCAGTCCAGTTGAGCGTGCCTTCGTGGGTCTTGTACAGACCGAGCAAATCCTCTCTGGCCCTGCCGAAGGTGATGTTCTTCTTCTCGGCGTATTTTTCCGGCAGGAGGTGCTCCCAGAAATAGTCGTCAAAGTATTTGTCCAGGAGCGTGCCGTCCATGTCGAGCAGCACGTACTCGATCTCATCGAGGGGGATAGGGGGCTTGTTCATGCTCCGCCTTTCAATAAACAAATAATAAGGAGAGAGGAAGGTCGACCGAAGATTCTTATGCAACTCTTTAGAAGAAAAAGCCCGTTAGGGGGGAATATCGGACGAACCTCAGCCTGTGACAGGAACAGCGCAGAATATATAAACATATCCGTTGATCATAAGAATTTGAGTCGGCCTTCGCTTTCCGTAACCTTCCTAGAGCCTCCCCTTGGTCGACGGCACGCCCTTTACCCGGGGGTCAAGGGAGACCGCCTGGCGAAGCGCCCTGCCCAAGGCCTTGAATATCGCCTCGATGATATGATGGGTGTTTCTTCCATAGGGGCATACGGCATGAAGCGTTATGCCGGAGTTCGCTACAAAGGCATGGAGAAAGTCCTCGATGAGGTCAGGATCAAAATCCTTCAGCTTGCTCTTCTTGGCGAATTCCACCTTGTACACAAGGAAAGGTCTTCCGCTGATGTCCAGGCAGACCGTTGCAAGGGCCTCATCCATGGGCACCGAGGCCTGACCGTACCGCGAGATCCCCCTCATGTCGCCAAGCGCCTGCTTCACCGCCTTACCCAATACGATACCCGTGTCCTCGACCGTATGGTGGTCGTCGATGTCGATATCCCCTTTTGCCCCAATCTTCAGGTCAAAGAGCCCGTGTTTGCACATAAGCGAGAGCATGTGATCGAGAAAGGGGATCGAGGTGCTGACCGTATAGGCGCCGCTTCCGTCGAGATTGATGTCGACCCGTATGTCCGTTTCCTTTGTCTTCCGCTCGATGCGTGCTTTTCTCATCGCCCCTCCCTGGGTATCAGACCTTTGCAGAAAGAATCGTGACGAGCGCCCTGATAAACGAAGAATTCTCCCGGCGCGTCCCTACGGTGACCCGCAGGCATCCGGGGACTACGTCGGCAATATTTCTCACCAGGATGCCCTTTTTCAGAAGGGAGGCATGCACCGCAACGGGGTCCTCCACCTGAAACAGGATGAAGTTCGCCTCCGAGGGGTACGGCCTGACCCCCTTGATCTTTCCCATAGCGGAAAACATCCGGGAGCGTTCCGTCTTGACCGACCTGACCGACCTCTCAAGGGTACCCCTCTTCTGCAGCGCGGCAACCGCAACCGCCTGCGAAAGGGCGTTTACGTTGAAGGGCAGCCGCACCTTGTTCACCTCTTCGATGATCTCCGTATCAGCGATCAGATACCCTATCCGCAGCGCAGCCAGGCCGATCTTGCTCAGGGTACGCATGATGACGAGATTCCGGTAGTCCTTCAGCATCGGCAGAAACCCCTTCCTGCTGGAGAAGGGCTGGTACGCCTCGTCAACCACGACGATGCCGGTGGACGACCCGATGATCTTCAGCATCTTCTCCGCCGAGAAACAGTTGCCCGTGGGGTTATTGGGACTGCTGAGAAAGATGAGTTTCGGCCGTTCCTTCCTGACAGCAGACAGGATCTTCTTCAGGTCCAGGTCGAATTTCGCGTCGAGCGGTATCCCGACCGGCTTTTCGCCGAGCGCCCGGGAGATGATGCCGTACATCGAGAAGGTCGGGGTCGGGAACAGCACCGGGCCCCCGAAGGTTGCGATCAGGTAATAGATGAGCTCGTCCGAGCCGTTACCCTGGAGAATATTTTCAGGCCGGGCAGCGAGGTCTCTCGCGAGGATTCCCCGCAGTAGTGTCGCCTCGGGGTCCGGGTATCTGTTGGTGCTGATCCCCGCGGCGGAACGCAGCGCGGCGCTGAAGCCGTACGGACTTTCATTGGCATCGAGCTTGATCCTGCAGGGAACCTCCGTGGCGTTGTAAGCGCGGAGGCGCTGTACGTCTTTTCTGACGAGCCGCCTGATATCCATGGAGGTTGCATTATAAACGAAAGCGTCTTCCTCCCTCAAGCAGGAGGCGGCAGGGCGAGCCGGTAGCAAGGGACCGGGAATTGTACTAGAATGGGAAATATGATTTCATTCAGGAGGACAGAAACATGAAAGTGCCGGTCATCGATTTTGAGGCATGCGAAGGATGCGGGACCTGTGAGGCCATATGTCCCGATGTCTTCAAGGTGAAGGAAGACGGAAAGGCCTACGTCGTCAACCCCGACGGGTGCAAGGCCTGCAACTGCCAGGAGGCTGCGGATTCCTGCCCTGTTGAGTGTATCAAGATGGAGGAACAGTAATAGCGGCAACGCGACAGCGTCTTCCGCCGCATAAGATAATCCCCGTCTGAGAAGGGATTATCTTATGCCGGCCCCGACTCCTGGCCGTCCTTGGCGTGGTTCTGAATGAAGGTCAGCCAGACGATGTTGAAGACGTCCCCATAGTCCTTCAGGAAATCCCGCATTGTCCCATCGGCCCTGACATTCCGCTTGTAGCGGCCGAACTGTTTGTCAATGTAGCTGAGGACCTTCTTCCTGTCTTCCCGGCGATACGGATACACGCATCCGGACATGGCTGGTCCATCGTCGAGGTCAAGGATGCGCGTGGCAAAGATGTCGCCCTTCTTCAGACCGCGGGTCAGCATCCTGTTCCGCAGGGAATGCTCATCAGACAACAGGATGTCTTTGACGAGGACCCGCTTGTCCCTCGAAACCGAGGTGACCTCATAGAGGCTCAACACGGAATCGCGTATCCTCGACAGGACGCGGCGTTCTTCATCCGGCAGGTCCGACTGATTACTGAGGTAGAGGTCAAGAAACGTCTTTTCCTCCCCGGTTGCTTTCCAGTCGAAGACCAGCCAGTCCTCAAAATTGATGAACCCGAGCTCCAGGGCCGTACCCGCCAGAAATTCATCCGGCGAGTTTTCATCCCAGAAATACGCATATGCCTTGTCGATCTCCTCTGCGTGGTTCATCCGGAGATCAACGATGATCTTCTGCAGAGCCCTGGTCTTTATGTCCTCTTCCTTGCCCATGTATCGTTCTCCTTAGAAAAGTTCTTGAAGTGCGGCGCCTGCCGGAAATGGATTACCAGTATCTGACCCGTCCGTCGTCGATATGGACGAATCCGGGGTATCTGCCGACCCCGCCGGCAACAAAGGAGCGCGCGATGCCCGACAGCGTCCTGGTGCTGACGCCCTCGAGGGAGAAATCAATCGCCCGCCCCTGCAGGTGAAGGCTGTCCCTGGACACCTTCTTCCTGGCAGCGATGAGAAGCTCGTTATACCGCGGCGACCGGTATCCCGAGATGATGGCTATCTGGCCCTTCCAGTCAAGTGCATTCTTGATATCGCAGAGGAGGTCGAGAACGTCGGTAGAGATAGGCACCATCTCATCGGTGTAGTGGCATCTGAGGAGGCGGTAGATGCCTTTCAGCGCCTCCTCATCGTAGGAGCCTGCCGTATGGTAAACCGTGTTCAGGCTTTCGCCCGTGTGGATATTGAAAAGGGACAGCGACCGTTCCCGAAGGGGTGCTGCAAGAGCAGAGCGGATCATGCCGGTCGAAAAAAAGGCGAGCATGGCCGCGGCACGCAGAAAGCTTCTTCTTCCAATCACGATGAAATATCCTCAGGTATTCCTGTCTTTTCCTTCAAGACGCGATCGACCTTGCCCCAATCGACCCTGTTTGTGACCCCAAGCCGCTCCAACAGCGCCTTTGCCTCATGCCGGAGGTCCTTGATCCTTCTGTAGACGTCTCTCCTGGCCTCCAGGAAGACCCTGCCATGGTCTGAAACGACCGCCTTAACAGGCATATATACTAACTCTCCGGGGATGTTTATCTCAACCTTGCTGAAGAGCTGTTCCATATGTTCAGGCATCACCCTGATGCAGCCGTGGCTCCGGTACTGATAGACGCTGCTCGGCCAAATGGTCTCGTGTATGAGGATGCCCTGCAGGGAGGTCTTCAGCGCGTATCTTCCCAGGGGGTTTTCCGGGCCGGGAGGCACGATCGTCTTGACCTCCTTGCCCGCCTCAGCCATCTCTTCCTGGATAGACGGGGGGACATACCAGGAAGGGTTCTTTTCCTTGTACACTATGGTAAATTTGCCCAGAGGCGTCCCCCAGTTGCGGTCGCCCTTCTTCGGCGGTTTCCCGAGCCCGACAGGGACAGTAGTCAGCAGACGGCCCTCTTTGAAGAGATAGAGTGTCCGGTCAGGGATGTTAATAAGGATGCCGTTATCCGTGGAGAGGGGAACGATTCGCCGCGTATTGACCTTCAGTTTCTGCCCTTTTTTTAACGGTTTTCTGATGTCGATGCCGTTTCCCTTCATGATGGCTCTCCAGTCGACCCCGAGTCGCGCACCGACCAACTCGATGGTGTCTCCCTTCCTGACCTCGTATTCGATTTCCTCACCAATGATCGACTCACCTCCGGCAACATCCGGCACCCGGAGGAAAGAGATCAGCATCATCAATACAGCGAAGACAGGCATCACCGGAAGGCGTTCCCCCCGCGCCTTGCCAGGACACTCATGCGGGGTCCTTCGGGAGGCCCCTGTTGAACTCCCGGACTGTAGATTCTTCAACCTCCCTGAGCATGCTTTCCCGCGTGGCCTCAAGCCTCTCCGTGGGTATTTTCAGTCTTGTGGCGAGTTCAGGAAGAGGGACCCTTTTTGCGAAGTGCTCCTCGGCAATGATCATCTTCAGCAGGTCATCGATGATCACCGCCCTGAGCGAATCGTCCTGAACTTTCACGCCATTGCAGGCAGCATCAAAAGCCAGACCGGCTGCCAACCCACCACGGATAGCGGACTCAGCCTGCTCATACGCCTTGTCGGTCTCGGACTTGAGGGCCTCATCGGGCACGCCTTCGTACCAGGCATCAGACATGGGAAACTCCTTGCTGTTTGTAATGAAGAAAACTTTATTATCCTATCATAAGCCGCCTGCTTTCGGATATTGACTGCACGGTTTGGCCGGGGCATCAGGGGTGTTGGCACAGGGGCGTCCCCGTGGTGCATCGGCTCCGTTGACAGTCAGGGGTGTGTCTGCTAACGTGTAATCAGAGAGGCAGTAAAGTGCTTCATCCGGATGAAACGGACGGTGCAGCCGGGGATTTGAAATAGAGGCCCCTTACGGCTGGTGAAGCAGGAAGGCAACCCCTCCCTGGGGAGGCTGTACGGGGGCAGCAGGGGTTGCATCGTGAGTGCGATCCGGGCAGTTCGAGAGGAGGCGGTTGTCACATGAGCTCTGATCGGCAGGATACGATACTCGTCGTTGATGACGATCCGTTTGTCCTGGAAACGGTCTCAGCCCTCCTTGACGAATGCGGCTATGCGGTTATCGCCTGTGCCGGCGGGGAAGAGGCGCTTGCCCGTTTCCACGAGGCTGAGGTGGATGTCGTGTTGTCGGATATCAAGATGCCGCAGATGTCGGGCATTGATCTTATCGCAAAGCTCCATCATCTCAACCCCGAGGTCCCGGTGGTTCTCATGACAGCCTATGCCGAGCTGGATGTGGCTGTCGACGCGATCAGAAAGTCCGCCTTTGACTTTATCATCAAGCCGTATAAGATCGATCACCTCCTCCATACCGTCAAGAAGGCTGCAAACTACAGCCGCCTTCTCAAGATGGAAAAGAATTACACGGTCATCCTTGAGAACTCGGTCAGGGAACGGACTCAAGAGCTGGCCGGTGCGCTCCAGATGGTAAAGAACATGAACCGGGAACTTATCCAAAGGCTGACGGCGGTAGCTGAGTTCAGGGACACGGACACCGGGGCTCATGTATCGAGGATCGGCCTTTTCTCCAGGAAGATAGCCGGCAGGATAGGTATGCCCGCGGACTTCGTCGAGTCGATCGGCCTGGCAAGCGCCATGCATGACATCGGCAAGGTCGGCATTCCCGATACCATCCTCCTTAAACCCGGACCTCTGACCCGCGAGGAATTCGAGGTGATGAAGACCCATGCGGCTATTGGTGAGCAGATCCTGTCCGGATCCGCCCATGAGCTCATCCGGCTCGCCGCTTCCATCGCAGGGAATCACCATGAACGGTGGGACGGCACCGGCTACCCGCGGGGGCTCAAAGGAGAAGCGGTTCCCCGTGAGGGGCGGATCGTCTTTGTCTGCGATCAATATGACGCCCTCAGGTCAAGAAGGCCGTATAAGCCTGGCCTGAGCCACGCCGAGACGTGCAGAATCATCACCGAGGGAGACGGCAGGACACTCCCGGAACACTTCGACCCGCTGGTCCTGGATGCCTTCAGGAAGGCGGCATCCGCCTTTGAGGATATCTATAACGCCACGCAGGACCGTCCGGCGGATTCCCCTGCCCCGGGCCTCAGAGCAGCTCCCTGCTGAGGGACATTTTTCCCGGCGCAGTTCTCCCGCCACGTTGACTTCTCGCGGCCATATCATAAAAAATACCCACCGTAAATCTTCTCCAGAGAGGGAACTATGGCGTTGATAAAGGTAAAGACACCGCTTGTCGAGATGGATGGTGATGAAATGGCGAGGATCATCTGGCATTTCATCAGGGAGAAGCTCATTATCCCCCATCTTGAACTCGACATCCGGTACTACGATCTCGGCATTAAACACCGCGACGATACCGATGACCGGGTGACGGTGGAATCCGCGAATGCCATCAAGGAGTTGGGCGTGGGAGTAAAGTGCGCTACGATCACCCCCAATGCCGCCCGGGTGAGGGAATACGGCCTCAAACAGCAGTGGAAGAGCCCCAACGGCACGATCCGTTCAATACTGGACGGCACGGTCTTCAGAAAACCGATCATCATGAAGAACATTCCGCCTGCGGTCCGCTCCTGGAAGAAACCTATCATCATCGGCCGACACGCGTATGGCGATATCTACAAGAATGTGGAACTGGTGGTTGAAGGGCCCGGGATTGCGGAGATCGTCTTTACACCTGAAGGAGGAGGCGAGAAGAAAGTTGTCCGAATCCATGACTTCAGGGGAAAAGGTGTCATCATGGGCATGCACAATACGGAGAAATCGGTACGGAGTTTTGCCCGGGCCTGTATCAATTATGCGCTGAGCGAGAAGGTCGACCTGTGGTTCGGGACAAAGGATACCATATCAAAGCAATACCACGGGTTTTTCAGGGATGTCTTCGCCGAGGAGGCGGAGAAGTCAGGGGACGCATTCACGGCGGCGGGGATTCGGTACCGGTATCTTCTCATTGATGATGCCGTGGCCCAGGTGGTCAAGTCTGACGGCGGCATGCTCTGGGCCTGCATGAACTACGACGGGGATGTCATGTCCGACATGGTGGCGACCGGCTTCGGCAGCCTCGGGCTGATGACGTCCGTCCTCGTCTCCCCGGACGGCAAATACGAGTTTGAGGCGGCCCATGGAACCGTTGTCAGGCATTATTACGAGCATCTCAAGGGCAATGCCACATCCACCAATTCAGTTGCATCTATTTTTGCCTGGACCGGGGCACTGGCAAAACGGGGGGAACTCGATAATACGCCTGATGTAGTCCGGTTCGCCCGCGTCCTGGAGCAGGTGGTGACCGAGACGGTTGAATCAGGGACCATGACCAAGGACCTTATGCTCATCGCAGAGCCGAGGGTGAGCAAGTACGCCTGCACAGAGGAGTTCATCGACGCGGTGGCGGAGAGGCTGAAGAAAAGACTGGGGTAGGACAGCCGGATCAGAGGACGGATCCGGCTTTGTGTTAAAGACTGCGCCTTATTCCTCACATTCCCCTTCCTCCGGCCTCTCATAATCCAGAGAAAAGCGGGTTCGCCACTCGGATGAAAATTCGGCTATAAAACGGGAAATGTCAGGGCCATCGGCCGTAGGGAATATGCCCCGGAACGCATAGGCCTTGCCGGGCCGCCCTTTAACAGGCTTTTCGAAATATACCTCGATCATCGGCGTGACTTCTTTCGGCTTGGGATTCTTGAGCCGTATGGTTGCCTGTCCACACCAGTCGCTGCCGCCATCGAGGGGGCCAGGTCCCTTCAGCTGGCAGGCCCCGCCGGTCCAGGTAATCTTGGCGGCGTCAGCACCGGTCAGCTTGGTGAGCCATGCCCCGACGGTGAGTCCGCTGCTGCAGTCTTCCTGGTAGATGTCGATGTCCTTGAGCTTTGTGCTGCGCGCGGCATCGGCGAGCAGCTTTCCGGGTATCGATCCGGACTTAGCCGATGCCGGGAGATTCGTCATCAACAACCCGCAGATAAGTGCCGTCAAGAAAACTATTGTTTTCATGATATTAATCTTACCATCAATAATAATTTGCCGGCATAACTTGGCGTAGCATCTATTCCTGAATAACGAAGGGCCGTTATTCCGGCTTGCCGGCATCTTGCTGGCGCGGTTTCTATTCCCCCGGCTTTGTCGGCACAAGGGCCTCGTTGGGGCGCTTGGGGTTGCGGTACCCGCCGATGGCCGGATCATAATTAGTAAGCGGCATGGTGTATACCTGTCCGGTCGTCGGGTCTTTCACCCGCTCATATCCCGTATTGCCCTCCCTGCGGCCCTTGCTTATACGGGCCTGCGACTCGTCCCGCAGTTTGCCGGAGGCGATCACCCCTGAATTGTCCAGAGGGTTGTTGCGGGCCGGGATAAGTGTGTCGTTGCCTGCAACCTGGCGCGGATTTGTGATCCTGATGGTTCTCGCCATCTCGGACAGATATATCCTGGTCTCGGGCCACTGCCGTTCCGCGGACTGGAATCCCGTCAATGATGCGTCGTACATCCCGTAATACGTATTTATCCCGCAGGTCCAGGTCCCCCGCACCGGCATGTTCCCCACGGTGTAGGAGAGTTCGGCCTCCACCACCTTCCAGTAGGTGCCGGGTATGCCCGAGGGCTGGTTGGGCAGATTCTTCATCGATATTACTTTGAAATTGCCGTAGCCTGGGAGGCGTCTGAGCATCATAGACAGAAAATCACTTGGCGTAGTTGCACCCCGTGAACGCATGATGATTGCGAAGGTTACAAGGGAGGTCTTGTCGGGGGATGTGATCTCGACGCCGGACATGGTCTCCGATGCCCGCCAGCCCTGCGGCGCGGTCCAGCTGAAGTACCGCCCCTGACGCGTCTCGACGCGGGGCCTGTTGCCCGCGGCGGCAACCGCCACATGCAGGAAATTGAGCAGTATGATGGCTATGGCGAGAAGGTGAAAGCATCCGGCTCCGGGACAGGCAGCCCTTCTGCAGCGGCCGATGGATGTCATGGCAGTTACCCTTTCGTTATGATGGTCATGGAAAAGGACATGACGGTTCCCTTTATTTATCGGCCGATCAGGGGGAATCTTAAGCCGGCAGGGGAAAGCTTGATCGAGAAGGTCGGGACGAACTCGGGCCGTTACTCTTCCTTCCCCTTCACCCACCAGTCGGACTTGTCTGAAAACCACCAGAGCGACGAGTCGGTGCTGAGGATCGTCTTTGCAAGCTCCCTTGCGGCATCCGTCTTGAGGCGCTTTATGGCAAAATCAAGCCATTCGTCCGCATAGGTGTTCCCCAGATCCTTATATTCCTTCAGCGCTAGGATCATCTCCAGCTGGTCAGCGTCATAGGCGAGCCTCGCCTCTATGCTCTCGCCCTTCTCGAACTCTATGATGAGGTCTTTTATCTCATCTCCGAACGGAACGGTGGAGGCCAGGTCATTGACCGCCTTCTCCAGGTCAGGCTTAACATACTTCTTATTAACATAGTTGAGGTCGCCGATTCTCGCCTCAGGCAGGTCGTGGAAGAGGCACAACTTGATGATCTTGTCATTGTCAACCGGCTCCTTTACCATGTGTCCCAGGACGAACCCCACATATACCGTCCTGAATATGTGTTCAGCCACGGACTCCGCGCCAGAGCCCAGGAACTGGAAGCCGCTGCGCGGCGTGCGTTTCAGCATCCCCGCCTCAAACAGGAAATTGGCTATATTCTTCATGGGCTCTCCTCGTTTCCGGATGAACTGCAGGACTATTTTAGTACATAAGCCTCCGGACTTTCCAAGGCCGCCGGCCGCATTTCCATCATGGGGGCTAATCTGGTATGATTGTCATACGTTTTTTCCAGGTTCAGCCCGGTAATTCATCGCGCAAATAAAGGAGAATGAAGTCATGTCAGACCTCAAGAAGATGTATAGGACGATCATGGATGACAATTTCCCGGACGAGATGTCCATCAGGTTCGGGGACCAGACACTCATATACAGGAAGCGGGCCTGGAAGATACCCGACGAAAAGACCGGCGAGGTGATAGAGAAGGGGCTTCGCTACGGCGAGAACCCGGACCAGCAGGCGGCCCTCTTCGAGCTCGTCAACGGCAATCTGGCGCTTGGGGACTGCAGGTATATAGACGCCGGAAACGGCCTGGTGAGCAGGATCACCGAGGAGGACATGATCCAGGCGGGCAAGCACCCCGGCAAGACCAACCTCACGGACCTCGACAACGCCCTTAATATCCTTAAATATCTTTCGGACAGGCCGGCTGCGTCCATCTTGAAGCATAACAACCCGTGTGGCGTGGCCTACGGAAAGAACGTCGCCGATGCCTATGAGCGTGCCAACATGGCGGACCGGATCGCGGCCTTTGGCGGGTGCCTTGTGGTGAACCGGGCTATGGACAAGACAACGGCGGAGATGGTCAGCCAGAACTACCTCGAGGTGGTGGGCGCCCCTGACTATGAGGAAGGGGTGGTGGAGATCCTCGCCAGGAGGAAGAACCTCAGGATAGTGAGGATAAACAGGATAAAGGAGCTTGAAAGGTATCGGTCCACCCGTTTCGTGGACTTCAAATGCCTGATGGACGGCGGCATTATAGTCCAGCAGTCGCCCGTAAACAGGATACGGACGAGGGAGGATTTTCTTCCCGCCAAGACTGTTTACAAGGGTAAGGAATATGCTGTGGAGCGGAAGCCCACGGACAGGGAATTCGACGACATGCTCTTTGGCTGGAACGTGGAACAGGGCATCACGTCAAACTCTGTCATTTATGTGAAGGACGGGGTGACCGTGGGCATTGGAACCGGAGAGCAGGACAGGGTGGGCGTCGCGGAGATCGCGGTCTTCAAGGCATACACGAAATATGCGGATGCCCTCTGTTTTAAACGCCACGGCGTGCCGTACAAGACCTTCGAGATGGAGGCCGCATCAGGCGCGAGGGATCTGGCGGCGCTGCAGGAGATCGACCGCCAGACGAAGACGGATAAGGGAGGTTTGATCGGTTCGACCATGGTATCCGATGCCTTTTTCCCTTTCAGGGACGGCATAGACGTGGGCATCAAGGAGGGTGTGACCGCCGTGGTCCAGCCCGGGGGATCGGAGCGGGATTTCGAAGTGATCGAGGCATGCAACCAGGCAGTACCCAAGGTGTCGATGGTATTCACCGGGCAGAGGGCCTTTAGGCACTGATCCCGCCGAAATCCTTTAAGAATTAAGATATTGGCCCCGTGGGTGAGGCTGTGTCCGGTCCCGGGTTGCCCCAGACCGGGAATTTTTTTGTCGTTTCTTCACAAAAACAGGTGCAAAAAAAAATTACTTGTGATATATTAGTAGCTTCCCGATGCAGTAAGCTCTAATAAGTGGTTTTCTGAGGTGGTTTCCGACAATAAGGCTGCCGCTAAAATCACTTGACAATTTTTTTTCTCTCTGGTAACCTTGTAAGGTTTTCCCGGAGTAAATAAGTACTCATTAACGCATTATTTTCTTAAGTTTTGGAGGAAACGTGCCCACGATAGCACAGCTAGTACGCCAGGGTCGCAAGAGCCTGATAAGCAAGACGAAGAGCCCCGCGTTGAAGTCGTGTCCCCAGAAACGGGGCGTGTGTGTCAGGGTTTACACGACAACCCCGAAGAAGCCGAACTCGGCTCTCCGTAAAGTGGCCAGGGTAAGGCTGACCAACGCGATGGAAGTCACGGCGTATATCCCGGGCGTGGGGCATAACCTTCAGGAGCATTCAATCGTGATGATCAGGGGCGGGAGGGTCAAGGACCTTCCGGGTGTCAGGTACCATATCATAAGAGGTACGCTCGACTCCACCGGCGTCAATGACCGCAGGCGTGGAAGGTCGAAGTACGGAACCAAGAAGCCGAAATAAAACGGAGTAGATAATGCCGAGGAGAAGAGTAGCAGAAAAAAGAGAGATAGTCCCTGACCCGAAGTTCAACAGCAAGGTGGTCAGCAAGTTCATGTCGGTGCTCATGAAGAACGGCGAAAAGGCGATCGCTGAGGGCATCTGTTACGGAGCGTTCGAGGTCATCAAGACCAAGACCGGCAACGATCCTCTGAAGGTGTTCAAGACCGCCCTTGAGAATGTGAAGCCGACTGTTGAGGTGAAACCCCGCAGGGTCGGCGGAGCCACCTATCAGGTTCCCGTCGAGATAAGGCCCCAGCGCCGGACCGCCCTCGCTTCGCGGTGGATCATTAGTTATGCCCGCGGCAGGGGCGAGAAGACGATGAGGGAGCGCCTCGCGGGTGAACTCATGGACGCCTTTAATAACACCGGTGCTTCCATCAAGAAGAAGGAAGACACCCACAAGATGGCCGAAGCCAATAAGGCTTTTGCCCATTATAGATGGTAATAAGGACAGAGGAGACGAACGTTGTCAAGATTCCCGCTGGAAAAAACTCGCAACATTGGAATTATGGCGCATATCGACGCCGGGAAGACGACGACCACGGAGCGTATCCTCTATTATACCGGCGTTACCTATAAGATAGGAGAGGTCCATGAGGGCACAGCCGTCATGGACTGGATGGTTCAGGAGCAGGAGCGGGGTATTACGATTACCTCGGCCGCAACGACCTGTTTCTGGAAGGACCACCGGGTCAATATCATCGACACTCCGGGACACGTTGACTTCACCATCGAGGTGGAGCGGTCCCTGAGGGTTCTCGACGGAGCCGTTGCCGTCTTCGATTCTGTTGCCGGCGTCGAGCCGCAGTCCGAAACCGTCTGGCGGCAGGCCAATAAATATAATGTGCCCAGGATCGCGTTCATGAACAAGATGGACCGTATGGGCGCGGATTTTTATATGTGTGTTACGAGCATGATAGACCGCCTTGGGGCAAACCCCGTGCCCGTCCAGCTCCCGATCGGGGCTGAGGAGCATTTCCGCGGCCCCATTGACCTGATAACCATGAAAGCGCTCTACTACGATGACGAGACCCTCGGCGCCAAGTACGTTGAAGGCGAGATCCCGGAGGAGCTTTTGCCGAAGGCGAAGGAGTACCGGGAAAAAATGATCGAGGCCCTTTCCGATGTGGATGAAAAGCTCATGGAAAAATATCTCAATGGTGAAGAGATTACGGTCGAGGAGATACGGGCGGGCCTCAGAAAAGGCACGGTCGAGATGAAGCTCACTCCCGTCATCTGCGGCACCGCCTTCAAGAACAAGGGCGTCCAGCAGCTTCTTGACGCTATTATCGATTATCTTCCTTCCCCCCTCGATATCCCGCCGGTTATCGGAAAGAGCCCTGATGACGGGGCAGAGGTGATTCGGCGTTCTGAAGACAGCGAGCCATTTTCCGCCTTTGCCTTTAAGGTCATGACCGACCCCTTTGTGGGGCAGCTTACCTTCTTGAGAGTCTACTCGGGTGTCATGTCTGCCGGCTCCTATGTCTATAACAGCACCAAGGGGACCAAGGAGCGTGTCGGCCGCCTCCTGAAGATGCACGCCAACAAGCGCGAAGATATAAAAGAGGTGGTCGCGGGTGACATCGCCGCCGCCGTCGGGCTGAAGGGAACCCTCACGGGCGACACGCTGTGCGATGACAAATCCCCGGTTATCCTCGAGGCGATGGAGTTTCCGGAGCCTGTCATCCATGTGGCGATCGAGCCCAAGACGAAGGTCGACCAGGAAAGGCTGGGCCAGTCGCTCGGCAAACTCATGCAGGAAGACCCGTCGTTCAAGGTTTCGACCAACGAGGAAACGGGCCAGACGATCATCGCCGGCATGGGCGAACTGCACCTTGAGATTATTGTCGACCGCCTTTTGCGCGAATTTAAGGTCGGCGCCAACGTCGGTAAACCCCAGGTTGCCTACAGAGAGACGATCCGCACTGCCGCCAAGGCTGAAGGCAAGTTCGTCAGACAGTCTGGTGGTCGAGGCCAATATGGCCACGTCTATATAGAGCTTGAGCCGCTCCTCGAGGCTGGCAAGGGGTATGAGTTCGTATCGAAGGTGGTCGGGGGCTCGGTGCCCAGGGAATACTGGACTGCGGTCGATAAAGGTATCAAGGAGGCGATGGAGGGCGGCATACTTGCCGGCTATCCCGTCGTCAATGTCAGGGCCGTTCTCTACGACGGGTCTTATCACGAGGTGGACTCATCAGAAATGGCGTTCAAGATAGCCGGCTCCATGGGTTTTAAAGAGGCCGCCAAGAAGGCAAGGCCGGTAATCCTCGAGCCGATCATGAACGTGGAAGTCGTCACCCCGGAGGAATATATGGGAGACGTTATCGGCGACCTCAATTCCCGGCGGGGCAAGATTCAGCAGATGGACAAGCGCGGCAAGGCCCAGGTGATCAAGTCCCAGGTACCCCTTGCCGAGATGTTCGGATATGCGACTGACCTGAGGTCGAAGACGCAGGGACGTGCGACGTACACGATGCAGTTTGGGAGCTACGAAGAAGTGCCGAAGGGCATTGCTGACGGTATTATCGCCAAGGTTAAGGGTGAATAAAGTTTTATAGATGATCCTGTAGGGGTGGGCTGCCCGCCCTTATACGAAAAGGAAGGTGAACTCATGGCAAAGGCAAAATTTGAGAGGACGAAACCACACTGCAACGTAGGGACGATCGGTCACGTAGACCACGGCAAGACGACGTTGACGGCGGCGATCACGAAGGTGCTGGCATTTCAGGGGAAGGCG
>JAKAHR010000019.1 GCA_021825365.1 Nitrospirota bacterium
AGGCCCCCGAAGGTCCAGAGAAAGAAGGCAAGAACAATGGTGGAAATAATGCGTAGAGTCCGGCTGAAATAATAATGCATCGCGCCCTCCATAATGCACTCCCCGAATTGTATGAAAGATTGTATCCGCGAAAAGGTAGGTATGAAAAATCCCCGAATCGCCACTTCGACAGCCCCGCTTTCCTTAAAAAGGATCGGAAGCTTTGCGTCCCCCGGTCACCCGGGGTTTACCTTTTCGATGGCTTCGACTTGATTACAGCATAGTGGAAAAAAGAATGTCAAGACTTTATTGGCCCTATCACGCGAGATGGTGCTACTGCATACTCCCAGGATTGGGCGGCCGATAGGGTCGGAATATGCAACGATGGCAAATCGGGACGCCCATACAGTTAACTTATTGATTTCATGCCAGACAACATTGGCAGCAGTCAGGTCTTAGTTGGGAACCATAGTTTGTCGTTTGCGACAAACTATGGTTCCTCGACACAGGTCAATAGCCCGGGCTGATCAGGGAAGAATGGCGGAGAGGCAGGGATTCGAACCCTGGGTGGAGTTGCCCCCACAACGATTTTCGAGACCGTCCCATTCAACCGCTCTGGCACCTCTCCGTGCGTCCGGCAGCAGCAAATAGTTTACCTTACCCTCGGTCAAAATTTCATCAGGAAGGGGTTCCTTTCTGTCTCCGCTCCCGGAAGAACCTTCTCAGGAGAGCGGCGCATTCCTCTTCGAGGACGCCGGATACGACCTCCACCTGATGGTTGAGCCGCGTATCCTGAAGAATCGAATACAAGCTGTCCACCCCGCCGGCCTTCTCATCCCTGCAGCCATACACGAGCCTCGATATCCGTGCGTTTACCATCGCCCCTGCACACATGATGCAGGGCTCCTTCGTAACGTAGAGGGTCGCCCCGGTAAGCCTCCAGCTGTCGGACTCTTTATCGCCCTTCCTCAGGACAAGCATCTCGGCATGGCCGGAGGGATCGCGGGTCGCCTCGCGAAGGTTATGGCCCACACCCAGCACCCTGCCCGCTTTCACCAGGAGCGCGCCCACCGGAACCTCGCCCTCGGCAAATGCAAGTTCCGCCTCGGCAAGGGCGATTTTCATATAATGCTCATGCCCCTGTTTCTCCTCGTCAGTCATGGTATGCCGCGTATTATACCACGCAACAGGGAACACCCCTGTTGCCAATTCGTTCTCAATGTAGGACAATGGAAAAGTACGGAAAGGGGGGTGCAGACAGGCATGACGATGAGTTATCTGTTCTTCGGCAGGTTTCTTCAGAAAAAAGGTCTTCTCAGCTTTGAAGACGTCTACAAGGCGCGGATGCTGCAGAAGCGTCACAACCTGAGGATCGGCGAACTCGCCAAGAAGCGCGGTTGGCTCACGGATGAGGATATCGAAAAGATCCTCATTATCCAGGAGGAGAGCCTCGACAAGTTCGGCGACATTGCCGTGAAAAACTACTTCCTGATGCAGGTGCAGGTTGACGAACTGCTCAAACATCAGAAGGACGAGTATCTCTTCTTCGGGGAGGCATTAGTGCAGCTGGGGATCATCACGGAGGAACAACTGATAGAGAACCTGAAGGAGTTCAACAAGCTCAAGGCAACGAACCCGACTGAACACCTCGCCCCCCAAGACATTCACGGACAGCGGCCCTGACCATCTCCGGAGTTATCGCCTCAAGACACGCCTGCTCCGGACATCGCCTGTACCCGTCTCCGCAGGGAGAGCAGGGGTAAGCAGCCCTGATGACATGCACCCGGCTGCCCCACGGCCGCCACTGTGCAGGGTCAGTCGGGCCGAAGAGGACGACGGAAGGAACTCCCAGAGCCGCTGCAAGATGGCTCACCCCTGAATCGTTTCCCAGGTAAAGGGCCGAGTTCCTGAGAATCGAGGCGATCGCAGGGACCCGTTCATTGCCGACAATCTCAGCAGGCAGAGACCTTCTTCTGATGAATGATGCGACCTCATGCCGCATACTATCCCCCTCTGCAGGTCCGAGCAGTATCCTGAAGGAGAGGTCACCGCTCACCTGCAGGTTATCCACCAGTTCGAGGTATCTCCGCAGGGGCCAGCACTTGCGGCTGCCGCCGCTTCCCGGATGGATGCTGACGACCTTCTTTCCGGCCATTCCCGCAACCCCGCCCGGCCATTCCAGGGGCATCTTCGCTTCATCCGTCCGGATCCCCGCATCCCTCAGTTGGGCCAGCTGAAATTCGCTGACATGCATGCGCAGACCCTCAGGAGGGACAGTCCTGATCAGGAGAGTCCGCCGTACATGATTGCCGACGGTCTCAAGGAGATCGCCTCCTGCGCGGGCGAAGACAAACACCGCATCGTACGGCTTGAGAAGATCAGCGGCAGGCGCGGAATCAGCACCAAAGAACCCGGCGAATAAGGCGCTGCCGGAGCATGAAACGCGGTCGGCAATCCCGTTACTGATGATGATGTCAGCCAGGTCCGTGCGGGAGATAAGGTGGAGAAAAACGTTTGCACCGCCATTGCGTATCGACCTGATAGCAGGCAGGGAAAGGATGAGATCGCCGAGGGCGCCCTGGTGCCAGACGATGATCCTCTTCATCGAAGATGCGGCGGAAAGATCGTTCAGGGGATCGCGAGCATCCTGTCGAGTGCGCGTTTTGCCGGCACCCTGATATGATCAGGCACCTTCACCACATGCACGTTTTCCCGGAAGGCGCGAAGCACGGAAGCCAGGGTCGTCTTCTTCATGTTGGGACATATCATGTCCTTCCTCAGGGCATGGAAGACCTTTCCCGGATTCTCCTTCCGCAGCCGGTGCATCAGCCCGATCTCCGTGCCGATCACGAACTCGGCCGCAGGAGACGTGCGGCAGAACCGGAGCATGCCCGAGGTGCTCGTCACGTGGTCGGCCATGTCGAGGACCTCGATCCGGCATTCGGGATGGGCAACGACAACGGCTCCCGGGTGCTCCGCCTTCGCCTTTTTCACGTCCTCCACGGTCACCCTTTCATGCACATTGCAGTATCCGTCCCAGGCGATCACCTTCTTCTTTGTGTTCCTGGCAGCCCACATCGAGAGGTTCTTGTCGGGGATACAGATGACCGAATCGCCGGGAAGAGACTCGATTACCGTCACCACGTTCGCCGATGTGCAGCAGATGTCGCTCTCCGCCTTTACGTCAGCCGTTGTATTGACATAGGCGACGACCGGAACGCCGGGATATTTCGCCTTGATGTCCCGCAGGGTGAATTCCGGAGGGAATATATACGGAGGGGGGTTCTCAAAACCCGGGAATCGCGTCCGCACGGGCCTCGGGGAGTCAACCTGTATCATGTCGGCCATGGGACAGAGCGCCTCGGCCTCAGGGAGGAGGACCGTCTTGTCCGGGGAGAGGATCGATGCGCTTTCAGCCATGAAGTGAACGCCGCAAAAGACGATCATCTCGCAGTCGATGGTGGCTGCCTTCCGCGACAGCTCAAGGGAATCCCCCACAAAATCCGCTATATCCTGCACCTCGTTGCGCTGGTAGTTGTGAGCGAGGATGATGGCGCGCTTCTCTTCCTTGAGCTTCAGAATCTGTTCCTGAAGGGAGGAAAGCTCTGAAGACATCTAAAACCTTAGGTTGCCTTGCTTTGCGATGGATGAATTGGTAAAGAGGACCGTGCCGTCATCGAGGACGACCTTGAATATCTGTGTCGGGACACCCGGCTTGACAGAGTCGGACAGGGAGTAGCTCTGTTTGCCCCTGTACAGGGAGAGAACTTTCTTCACATATTCCTTTGTCTCATAGATGGGCGGGACACTGCCGTATCTTTCGACGGTCTTGGGTCCTGCGTTATAGGCGGCAAGGGCAAGAGTGACGTTGCCGTTGAACTTTTCGAGGAGATACCGGAGATACCGCGTGCCGCCCTCGATATTCTCCTCAGGGTTGAACGGATTGATCACCTTCATGTCGACCGCGGTCGAGGGCATGAGCTGCATGAGTCCCATCGCCCCTTTCCGTGAGACCGCCCGGTGGTTGCCGTTGGATTCGGTCTTGATTACCGCCTTGATAAGTTCCGGCTCGATCTCGTACTTCGATGCGGTATTTGCAACATAACCGTGATAGTCGCCAGAGGGAGTCCAGGACGCGGTTGCGGAAGGGGACGCCTTCCTCATCCTGCCGGCGGACTTCTTCTCACGAGTGAAGGACGGTTTTTCCCGATGGACCGTCTCGGCCTTTTTAAGGAGAGGCGCGTCGGTGTAGCAGACCACACCGTTTTCATCGGTATATTTGTAGACATCGGCAAAGGCCGACATGCTGCCGAAGGCAACGCACAACAGTACCACAAGCACTTTCACGTACATGAAAAATCTTAACATGACAGGCTGCTGCTGTCAATATAAACAGCCCTCCTCCATGGCTTAACCCGTGAGCAAATCAGGGAATTTCTTCCTGCCGGTACTTCCCGTGCTGACTCCGGATTTCCCCGGTTTTGTTGACAAAGCTTCCGGTAATGGTGTATAAAATTAGTCTCCGGGCGGATAGCTCAGCTGGGAGAGCACAGCCCTTACAAGGCTGGGGTCACAGGTTCGATCCCTGTTCCGCCTACCATCTCCTGGCCGGAGGTGGAAAAAAAGATTTCATTCCTCATCAGTTCGCGGGGGCGGTAGTTCAGTTGGTTAGAACGCCGGCCTGTCACGCCGGAGGTCGCGGGTTCGAGCCCCGTCCGCCCCGCCATTCGCCACTCTCGGCAAAACCTTGCCCGACGGTCATTGAGCAAGAGTCTACGGGGGTCAATTCCCAGAACTCCATCTTTATTCGGCAGAAGGCCAGTTGGAAATGTTCAAAGACAACGGCAATGATTTTGGAACGCTTGTCCGCTACGCCGCGTGGCGATGGATGCGCTTCTCGATCTCAGGCCCGATGGTGCGCTGAGCAACACGAAGCTCATAGTCCGCCTGCAGGCCCATCCATACCTCAGCCGAAGTGCCGAAGTACCTGCCGAGCCGCATGGCCGTGTCGGCGGTTATGGCCCGCTTGCCGTTGACGATGGCGCTGATGCGGCCGGGGGGCACGGCGATGTCGCGTGAGAGCCTGTTGATGCTGATCCCCATGGGCCTCATGAATTCCTCAAGGAGGATCTCACCCGGGTGAATGGGTTCAAGCAGTTTCTGTTTTGCAGTCATGGCGCACCTCTAATGGTAGTCGGTTATTTCCACGTCATGGGCGTCTCCGTCTCTCCATGAGAAGCAGATTCGCCATTGATCGTTAATCCGTATGCTATAGTGCCCCCTGCGATCGCCTTTCAGGGCTTCCAGACGGTTGCCCGGAGGGACCCTGAGGTCCTCAAGGTGCCTGGCCCGGTGAAGGTACAGGAGCTTTCGCCGTGCAACCCGTTCTATCGAGCGAAACCTCGGCACGTCCCGATCATTGAACAGCGCCTCGGCCTTGGCATCACGGAAAGACCGGATCATAGCCATAGTCTATTACGTGAGGCGTAATATGTCAAGCGGCATGGGTAGCTACTGGCTCACTGCCATCCAAGACAAACAAATGGGAATCAGAAATGTTCATCCTCCTCATCCAGTCCGACCGCCTTTGCCGCCTTTTCCCCCCTCTCCCAGGCGCTTGTCATCCAGTTGTCCCGACGTTTCGTCTCCAGATGCCACGGCGGCACGAAGAGACGGAAATAACGGGAAAGGGCATTGACATAGGGTTCATAAAGCATCCTCAGCTCCGCGAGTTCTTTCTCAATATCCTCCCCCTCTTTCATCGGCAGGCCCTCTTCAGCAAGCGTCTCGCGCAAACGCGCAAACGCCTCCGCAGGCAGGCGTTCATGCCGGGGCTTAAGCGGTGCACGCTTGAAGACGAGTGCAAGGTCGACGATCGCATGGCGTGTTATCGCAAAGGTCAGCTGCGCCTGCCGGGCGCACGGTCCCTCGATCGCTGCTATCACAAAAGAGCTTGTATCCAGTATGGCGGTGAGGGCGGCCAGCCACGACTGGTTGTCATGCTGGGAACGGAAATAGGCCAAAACAGGATATGACAGATGGCTTTCGCGCAGTTCGGCAGCCCATCTCTCCCACGCGATAAGGTACTGAAGAAGCGCTTCGGATGCGTCCGCGTCGCGGCACCGTCTCATCAGAAGCTCCGCAGCGGTAGGAGGAGAACCGGCCCTGGCGTCCAGAAGGGAGATGTTCACCTCCCGCCTCGAGAAAGACTGATTGAGGGCCGGAAGATACCCTATGATAAGTGCGAGGAACCCGAAGCCCAGACCGGCCTCTACCGCGGTCAGTATACGGCCGACCGTGCCGACAGGGGCCACGTCACCCAACCCGAGGGTGAAGAAGGTGGTGCCGCTTAGATAGAGGTAGATGAAGAACCCGGTCGTCCCCTCGGGAGACCGTATCGGCATCCCGCCCCCCCAGTTCACGAGGGCAAAACCGACGATGAGCCCGGTCGCCCAGATGATCAGCAAAAGGAGGAGAGAAAGGGGGCCGAAAAAGCTGAGGAAGGTCTCCTGCCGCTTACCCCTCAGGAGAGCCGAGACAACCGCAGACCAGAAGCGCCAGGCATTACGGTAGTATAACCTCGTGAGCCGGAACTTGCGCGTCACCCGCCGGGGCAGCACGATGGTCTCGAAGGCATCCCAGAGGATGACCATCACAAGCACAACGCCGATCGCAGCAACAGCCATCAATAAACCGCCTTCCTATAGAACTGCTCTCCCTGCCTAAAAAAAGCATATCATACTCACCTGAAAAGGCCAGGTACGGGCCGAATGGTGCGTACGGACACCGGCGCCCTTCGCAACGTAACGGGAACCAGGCACAGCGGAAACTTGCCCGGGCTTCGTTGTACTATAGAGCATGACGCAGAGATTGTTTCTTCAGCTCGGCGACATCGTGGTGCACAGGAAGTACCATGTCTGGGGCAAGGGACGGGTAGTGGAGGAGAAGCACTCAACCCTTTCCGGGGGCTTCTGCATGGTCAGGATTCTCTTCGATGACGGTCAGGAACGGACTTTC
Organism: Nitrospirota bacterium; assembly: GCA_021825365.1. GTDB lineage: Bacteria > Nitrospirota > Thermodesulfovibrionia > Thermodesulfovibrionales > UBA6898 > JAKAGF01. Next base: position 6,997 of record JAKAHR010000019.1, read on the forward strand.
ATCAACGACATGGACCATCAGCACTGCTGCTACTATTTTGGCATCAGGCTCGCCTGACATGGAGTTCTGCGACCTCGAATACACGCCTCCTTCCCGAAAATGGACGCTGTCGATGGTTCGCGCAGCTGCAGGACCTTTGCGGCGCTCCACTGCGGACTCAGGCAGAGACTCGTTCACAAAAACATGCCCTGCCCTGACCAGGAAGTCCGCCAGGCCTCCCTGGTCAGGAAGAAGACCCGCCAAAGCCGGTCCAGCGGCTGATCTTCCGGGTGTCAATGCCCCGGTAGCCCCCTACCCGAAGGAGTACGACAAGATTCTCCTGACTGACGACGTCGTCGAATTCAGTGAAACAGGACCCGACCTCGGATGGAAGGTGTGCGTCCGAGCCCCCGGTAAAGGGGATTTTCATTTGTCTTGCCGCCTGAATCGCCTGGAGATTGGCATTGTGGAGGTTGGCGCCATTGTACCCCTCAAGAGCGCAGATCCCCCCTGTCTCATAAATCAGGTCGCCCAGGCTGTTTCCCCGCCGAAAGGGGTGCGAGGGGATGACGACGCCGCCGCGGGGTGCGACGATCTTGACGATCTCGGCCACGGGAAGATATTTTAAAGCCAGCCTGTCCGTGTCAACGCCGAAGATGAGGCAATGCCCCTCAGCCGCCGAGAATTCGACACCCCGGAAGACGCGTATGCGGTTGCCAAACTTTTCCCTCAGCTGCTCGACCGGCTCTGATGCTGCGTATGAGTAATGCTCCGTGAAGGCGATGCCGTGAAGGTCCCTCTCGATGGCGCGGCCTATCATCTCCTCAGGGTCGGCATCGGTGTCGCCGCTGTAACAGGAATGCGTATGCAGGTCTATGCGGTAACTCATATCTTCTATTGTAACGGTTATCGCTGATTTAAGTTACTATAGTGCGATGCGTTTGCGCGTTCTCCTCGTCAACCCCTGGATATACGACTTCGCCGCAACGGACCTCTGGTCGCGGCCGCTCGGCCTGATGAGGGTAGCGGAATGCCTCAGCGGGTTCGACATGGACCTGTCCTTTATCGACTGTTGTATTTCATCCGGCAGCGGCAGCTTTGGAAAGGGCAAATATCCCAAAGAGGAGGTCAATAGGCCGGTCTGCCTGAAGGGAATCCCGAGGGTCTACGGCAGGTACGGCATCTCTGTCGATGACTTCAGAAATGAACTGCAGGGCAAGGCCCCCTTTGACATCGTCTTCGTCACCTCGATCATGTCCTACTGGTATCCCGGCGTGCAGAAGGTCATCGGTATGCTGAGGGAAATGCGAAGGGACATGCCGATAGTCCTGGGAGGCATCTATGCTACGCTCTGGCACCGGCATGCCCTTGAGACATCAGGGGCTGATTATGTCCATACGGGTCAACTCGGGGAAGAGATCAGCGTCATCCTGAATACCTTTGGATTCAGGGTGAAACGAAGGGGAGCATCCCTGCCCTTCCATAGGCTGCCGATCCATCGCCCGCATCCCTTTTGGCCGCTCTTGACAAGTTCAGGCTGTCCCTATTCCTGCTCCTACTGCGGATCGGGTCTTCTGAACAGGACCTTTGTCCAGCGGCCTGCCGAAGAGGTCGTGAGGGAGATCCGGGAACGCCATCATGAGGGCATACGGGATTTCGTACTATATGACGATGCGCTCTTGTTTGATGCTGATGCCCATATCAAACCGATCCTCCGCGGGGTTATCGACTCCGGGATCAGCGCCCGATTCCACTGCCCCAACGGCCTGCATGCGAGGTTCATCGACAACGGCCTGGCAGGGCTGATGAAGGCGGCAGGGTTCACGACGTTACGCCTCGGCCTCGAGACCCTGAATGAGAGGCGCCAGGGGGAGACCGGGGGAAAGGTCTCCTCTTCTGATTTCGAGAGGGCGGTGGTTTCGCTCAGGAAGAACGGTTTTGCGAAGCAGGAGGCCGGGGCTTACCTCATGTATGGCCTGCCCGGCCAGGGCCTCGATGAGGTGAAACACGGGGTTGATTTCCTGAGGCAACTCGATGTCAGGATACATCTGACCGAATATTCCCCGATTCCAGGAACTCGATGCTGGGAAGAGCTTGCTGCAGAAGGCATCGTCGGTCACAACACCGATCCCCTCCTGACCAACAACACGATCTTCTCGTATCTCCACTCGGGTTACGATCCGGAGGAACTCGATCGAATCAGGCTTTCCGTCAAGACGCATAATGCATTGTGATAAGATGAGAGGATGAAAGGCCGACAGCGCAACAACCGGCCCGGCGGCTCACGCAGCCGACCTGCCGGGTCTGCAGGGGGAATAACACGCAGGGACTTCCTCAACGGCACGCTCCTGGGCGCCGGGGCGCTGCTGCTCGACCTTCCCGCTCCGATGCGCCTCTTCGCGGCCGAGAGCCCATGGGATGGATATGGCGGCACAGGCGATTATACCCTCTCCAACGGTAATACGGCAGAGGTGGTGAGCACAGGCCATGCCCTGCGCGACGGCAGGTTTGACTCCCCCGGCACCACTATCAGCGATACGGGGGAAGTCTTTGATCTCGTTGTCATAGGCGGAGGTCTCAGCGGCCTCGGCGCTGCGCATTACTTCACGAAGGTCCGAAATAAGGACCAGCGATGTCTTGTCATCGAGAACCACTCCTTCCCCGGCGGCGAGTCGAAGAGGAACGAGTTCCTCGTGAATGGGCAGCTTCTCATCGGGCCGCAGGGGTCCAACTCCTTTGTCGTCCTAGATGACCCCGATGTGCCGGGATACGATATCTACCAGGACCTGGGAGTCCCCCGGTCGTTTTCCTACCAGTCGACCTCAGGACTGAAGAAGAGCCTCCTCTTCGACAGGACAAACTACGGATTCATGCTGTGGTACGACGATTCCCCGAGCTTCGGCTATTTCTTTGAGAACAGCGCCTCAGGGGGGACCTGGGCGTCGCGCCTCTGGTCCGCCGGCTTCAGGGACGTGCCCCTGCCTGAGCGTGCGAAGCGGGACCTCCTTGCCTGGAGGAATTCGGGCAAGAGATATTACTCTGAAGATACTTTTGAACCGTGGCTCGATACCATGACATACAGCGACTACCTCGAAAAGATCATGGGCGTAGGTCCCGATGTGGCTCGCTTCGTCGACCCGGTGCTCGCCAGTTCTATCGGGTTGGGGTCTGACGCGGTATCGGCCTTTGGGGCATACCAGGTAGCTATGCCCGGTTTCGAGGGGTTTCCCGGCGGTTTCACCCGCAGGGCAAAGACAGCGGACAGTGACTGGCATTCCTTTCCAGGAGGCAATGATGGATTCGCCCGCCACTTTCTCAAGAGGCTGATACCGGATTCGATCAGCGGCAGGAACAGCTTCGGGGACATCATGAACGGAAAGGTGGATCTCGCCCGCCTCGACCGTCCTGAAAACCCGGTCAGCATCCGCCTCGGCTCGCTCGCGGTCGGAGTACGCCACGACGCGGGCCCGGAACGGTCGGACTTTCTCTCCGTCACCTATGTGCAGGGTGGAAAGGTCCGCCGCCTGAAGGCCCGGTCCGCTGTCATCGCCTCAGGAGGCTGGGTTGCGAAGAGGATTGTGAAGGATTTACCCGGAGAATACCGTGACGCGTATGCGCAATTTCTTCGCTCCCCCATGCTCGTCGTGAATGTGGCTGTCACGAACTGGAGGTTCCTTTACAAGCTCGGACTGACCGCATGCCGCTGGTTCGAAGGGTTCGGGTTCAGCTGTAATATCAAGAGGCAGATGATCATTGGCGGGTATCAGCCTGCCCTCGACCCTGACAGGCCCGCGGTCATCACCTTTTATGTGCCTTTCTACTATCCGGGACTTCCGGCCAGGGATCAGGGGATAAAGGGAAGGACGACCCTGCTCGCCACCTCCTTTGCCGACTACGAGAAACAGATCCGGCAGCAGATGACTCGGCTCTTCGGAAGCTCCGGTTTTGATTCGCAGAGGGACATAGCGGGTATCATCCTTAACCGCTGGGGCCACGCCTTTGTCAATCCCCAGCCTGGCTTTTACTTCAACAGGGAGGGAATACCTGCAGCAAGGAGCATTATCAGGAAGAGGTTCGGCAGGATCGCCTTCGGCCATTCGGAACTCAACGGCCATCAGCACTGGCTCGGCGCGGTGGACGAGGGCCGGCGGGCTGCAAAACAGGTGATGGCGATTCTCTGAGTCCCGGTCCTGTTTCCTGGCCGGAGAAGTTTCCGCAGGCTACTCCGCGCCGGAGGTCCGGCCGATGCGGCAGCTGAGCTTCATGAAAAAAAGGGGTACAGAGACGAGCAACAGGACAATCCCCTGGATCACGATCAGGGTCTGCACGCCGGCGAGGGTGATCAGATAGAAAGACGTCAGAAGCGTTCCGGCGATACTGCCAAGGGTCGACAGGGCATAGAGGGAGCCTATCGTCTTTCCGGATGTATGCAGGCTGCAGATCATCAGCCTTGCGGTATACGGGCTGACCGCGCCGAGGAAGACCGAAGGGACAAAGAACAGGATCACCGAAGCGACAAGGGGTCCGGACCGCAGCCCCGGCACCTGCTCGAAGACGCGGTCGCATACCGGTATTCCATACAGGGGAAAGGTGACCAGCAGCAGGGCAGCCGCGGATATAATCAGGCCCAGCTTCCGCGACGACGGGTTGATGTCAGCGGCCCTGCCACCCAGGAAGTACCCTGCCGAAAGGCCGGCGAGAAACACACTGATCAGGCTCCCCCAGACGAAGATGGAGTTGCCGAAATTCGGCGCGAGCACCCTGCTTCCGAGTATCTCGAAGGACATCACCACAGCCCCGCAGATAAAGACGATAAACCTGATCATACCCGGCCGTCCCTCTCGGTCACTTCCCGGGGCTCTGCATATGCTGGTACAGGTTGACCGGAGCGAAGTCATCGGTCAGCACCCTTGCATGAGTCCGGTATTCTGATGCCTCGCCTCCGCTCGTAGCGATGATCGCCAGATTGATGTCCAGCTTCTTTGCTTCCTGTATCTTCTGCGCGGTGACCGCGATGCCTGCGAGGTCATGCGGCTTCATCGGTGCGATAAATTCAAAATTATCCGACTGTCTTCCCTTAAAGATATGCAGCTGAGGGAAGACCGCCTCATGGGTGATGATCATCGCATCGAAGAACTTGTTCTTGAACGGGGAGATGATATTCGAGACAACAACGCCGTCGTCCTTCAGCCTCGCCTTCACCTCACGCAGGAACTCCACCGTTGTCAGGTGAAAGGGGATCTCGCCACCCTGGTAGGCGTCGAGGAAGATGATATCGTACTTTTTCTTTGTGCGCTTCAGGAAGACCCTCCCGTCATTCACCGTCACCTTCATCCTGGGCCCCTCTGAAAAGCTGAAGTATTTCTTCGCAACCTCCACCATGTCAGGGTCAATTTCGACCACGTCGATCTCGGCCTCAGGGTAGTGGCGGTTGAGATACCGGGGCATGGAGCCGGCGCCAAGGCCGACAAAGAGGACGCTCCGCGGTTCCCTACCGAGATAGGCGAGGGTCATAAAGGCCATCCTCGTGTATTCGAGGATCAGCCTGTTAGGTGCGTCGATCGCCATGCCTCCCTGGATCAGGTCCCTGCGGTTATTGATGATATAGCGTTCCCTCTTTGCCGGGTCTTCGATGACGGAGATATACTGGTAGAGCGAGTTTTTCTGAAACACGACCTTATCGGCAGCACCAGCCCCGGATGCAGCGGCGCAGACAAACACGGTACAACAGCATATCGCCAGTATCAATCGTTTCATCGCCTCACCTTCTGAAAAAGAGAACTGTACTACGGTAGCATGCATACCCCCGGAGAGGCAATACTTCTGCATCCGAAGGCGGGAAAAACGCTGTTTCTCCCCTTGTGCTGACCTTTAAGACCTGTTATCATGTCGTGACCCTGCAGTTGCATAAATATCCGGAAGAGAGGGCGCGTATTCGTGCTCAGAGCCGATACTGCCGCCCTAAATGGTCTTTTTATGCATGCCCGCCCTCTTTGGTCTGCGGCTACAGGGATAATTCTTTCGGGAGACGCTGACTATGCACTATAACCTCATCAGTCTTTCAGGGATATTTGTGCTCATGGGCATCGCCTGGCTCCTTTCGTCTGACAGGAGGACAGTCAACTGGCGGGTGGTGCTCTGGGGCCTTGCCCTGGAGCTCGTCTTTGCCCTGTTCATCTTCATCATCCCTGCGGGCTCGACGGCATTTCTTCTGATCAATGACGCGGTGGTGAGACTCCTCGACAGCGCCACAGCGGGGACGCGGTTTCTCTTCGGAAGGCTCGCCCTGCCTCCAGGGACGCGGAACGAGGCAGGGGAGGAATCCCTCGGCTTTATCCTCGCCTTCCAGGCCCTTCCCACCATCGTATTTTTCGCGAGCCTCATGGCGGTCCTCTACTACATCGGTCTGATGCCACGGCTCATCGGGCTCTTCTCGCGCACCTTCACGAGGCTTATGCGGATCAGCGGGGCAGAGTCGATGAGCGTTTCGAGCAACATCTTCGTGGGGGTAGAGGCCAACATGACGGTACTGCCCTATCTCGGCAGGATGACCCGTTCGGAATTATGCACGATCATGGCGGCAGGCATGGCGACGACCGCGTCGAATGTCCTCGCCCTTTACGTCTTCCTGCTGCAGGCGAAGTTCCCTGCCATAGCAGGCCATCTCGTCTCCTCCTCGATCCTCTCAGCGGTAGGAGCGATCGTCATGTCGAAGCTGATCATGCCGGAGACCGCAGCCCCGGAGACGCTCGGCCTCCATGTGGAGCCCTACTATGAAAAGGAATCCTCCCTGATGGAGTCGATCATAAAGGGGGCGAACGAAGGGGTGAAGATGATCGTGGGGATCGTGGCCCTGCTCCTTGCGTTCCTCGGTATCGTCGCGATGGTCGACCTCATCCTCAACAGCCTCGGCGCAAGGGTAAACGGCCTCGCCGGGATCAGTCTCGACTGGTCATTGAAAGGCCTTCTCGGATATCTCTTCTATCCCCTCACCCTTGTCATCGGCGTGCCGGTTCCCGACGCGATGGAGATCTCGAAGCTGATCGGCGAGCGGGCGGTGCTGACCGAGGTTAAGTCCTACCAGGACCTGGCGGTGCTGCTCTCAGAGGGGAAACTGCAGCATATGCGTTCCGCGGTGCTCGCCGCCTATGCCCTCAACGGGTTTGCCCACTTCGCCTCCCTCGCCATCTTTGTGGGAGGGACAGCCGCCCTCGTGCCGCAGCGCACCAGGGACATTTCGGATATCGGGTTCAGGGCGCTCATCGCGGCCACCCTCGCCTGTCTCATGACCGCGTCGGTGGCTGGAACGTTTTTTACCGGGGGATCGATACTCCTGGGGAAGTAGGGTGCACCCGTTTCCCGCTGCCCGCTACGGCTCCCGCTCCATGCGTTTCAGTTCAGCCACGACCTTGCCAATGGGGACCTTTGTTTCGACACGCAAGGGGACCCTGTCCTCATCGTCCGAGAGCCAGATGCGGATTTCTCCCTTGCTCTGGAAGAGGCCCTCGGACTTCAGGACAGGTCGCACCACAATCGCGTCGACCTCTCCCCTGTCGGCAACCTGCACCCTCTCCTTCCCCAGTACGGCTACCTCGCTCGTAAGGAACTTATTACTGTCAAAGACATCTATGTTCACGGTCTTTCCTGCCTCCATCGAACAGGTCCTGAGATAAAAGAAACCGGAGATCACATCCCACAGTATCCGATCCGCAACCGTATGCTCGACCCTTGTGCCCTTGAGATAGTCGAAATACACGATCCTCCCGCCATCACTGTCAAAGATCGTCTCCTTGTCTGACCGGTATTTCCCTTCCCTCTGCCTGATCCTGAAGCGCACCGGGACGTTGCCCCTGACCGTGCTCTCCGCGAAGTCGTCCACCTTATAAAACGTCGAGATGAACGGAGCGGAATGGACCTGTGACGTTATCTTGAGGGTGTCGTCTTGATGGGAAGCGTCGAGGACCGCCTTGCCGACATAAACGCCGAGCCAGTATATCTCAAAAAAGAACCTCTCCCTCCTCGCTGAAACAATCCCCTGCGGGTAGGCAGCACTTTTCAACGGCTGCACAGGCAAGACCTCTTCAGCAGCGGAAGGATCAGCAGCCTGCGCCCGCGCCTCCACCTGTTCGGCTGCCTCCGGCGCATCAACCGGTCCAGCAACGGCGTCATCTCCTGCACTACCATTCGGTGAAGGTCCGGTCAGCTTATCCGGAGGCTGCTCCTCCGGTCCCGTATCAGACGATTTTCCAGTCCCCGTGCCCGCAGCAGAGTTCCGGCCGTCGCCGGCAGCATATGTTTCTTTGCCCGCATAACCTCCCCCGCCCCCCGTTGCGCCGCTTTCGAGCGTTGCCGTGACAAGACTACTGGTCAGAAGTCTCGCCAGATCAGGGGCAGGGAGACGAATTACCCAGCTGACAGCAGCCGCATGGACAATAAGAGACAAAACGAGGGTCAGGGGAAAGGCGATAGAACCGCTCTTAAGAAACTTCATGGCACCCTGTATTCATTCCTGACACAAACCTTGTTTTACTATATATCAGGAGACAGGCCCAACTCAATGAGTTCCTGCAGGCGGATAAAGGCAAGGGAAAGAGTCAGACTGTTCTCCGGCAGGAGCCGGAAAGGCGGGATCAGATATTCAGGAGATCTGCGGCAGAGGTAAAGACCGCTTCGTCCATGCCGAACTTCATGAGTGTGTCGAAGGCGCTGTCGAACATATTCCCCCCCTGAACAATACGCTGTCTCAGCTCATCAGGAGTCATACCCCGCCTTATCGAACTGATATCAATCACCGGGCGGGGGAAATCACTGCCAAACAGGATACGTTCCGGCCGCACCTTCTGCATCGCGATCTCCCGCTTGATCCGCTCGATGCAACTCGTCCCGGACGGCGAACAAAGGGCGGAGATGTCTGCGTAGAGTTCCCATCCGTTCTCATCAGCCGCCCTGAGCATTTCGACGAGATCATCGATTGAATCATAATCATAGGGAGGAAAGACGCCGCCGAAAGAGGCGTGACAGTATGAGACAATCACCTTCACCCCGATATCCAGCGCCCGGGTGAGCCTCCTGGATTCATTGTACCCGCTGAACTTCGCGGCCGAAGAACGCGTCGTGAAATCAGTCCCCCCATGACAGAGAAGAGGAATGCCGGCGCGGGCCAGGCAGAGATAAAAGGGGATACAACGGTCGTCCTCCGGATTGATCTGCTGGGAGGCCGGGGCCCAGACAAAGAGCGCCGCCCCTGCGTCCAGGCATCTCCTCGTCTCCGCCTGCAAGTTCTTTGGTTCGCGGTAGGGATGCACCGAGGCTCCGAAGAGCACCTTTCTGCTTTCAGCCGCCAGCCCCATGACATAATCATTACTGACGACCACATGGGTCTCCGCCCCCGAGGGAGAACCGTTCTTATAAACCCCGTCAAGCGCGAGAATCACCGCTTGATTGATACTGGAGGATGCCTCGATTGAGGCGAGCACCGCCTCCCTGATCTTTCCGTCAGTCGCTTCCAGCGGACCGATCCTGAGCCCCATGAGCATCGAGGCGAAGGCCGGACCGAACCTGAACTCCCGGGACATGCTGCACCCTCTTCCGGAATCTCCAGGGCCGACGATGTGGGCATGGATGTCGACAACTTTTTTTTGCGTCAGGCCCGTCTCTCCGATGCAGTGAGATCCTCTATTGATCGTTTCCATGTCTTTCACCAGACCGCGACTTCCTTTCTCACAACTGCCGGATCATCGGGATGCCGATGCCGAGTTCCTGCGCACGGCTCTCTGCTATGTGGTCCTCCATCAGAAAGCCGGCCTTCGCAAAGATCTCCGCATGATAGGGCGAACGGGCGGCAAGAAGGAGGTAATTGCAGCCCTGCGACTTACCGTACCTGATCGCGTTCTTTGCCACTTTGGTAAACAAACCCGTATATTCTCCTATCATATCCTTGTACGCCCCGCCATCCGCAGGCCGCACCGGCCGCTCGAATTCAACATCCGCCAGGTGCAGGTTATTCGGATACACGCGCACCGCGAAGATCTCGGCGACTGTCCGCTGGTTCCTGCCCTGACCGTTGACAGCAGCGCTCACATACGAAATATCCTTTATGACCGGGGCGCCGATGATTTTTGATATCTTCGCATGCACCTCAGGGTCTTTTCTTTCGATGTCGCCGGCAAGCGCCTCCGGGCTGACGGGCAGGAGATTGAACTGGACGATCCGCTTCCAGGTGCTGAGCGCCAGCCCGAAGAGCGTCTGGGGTTTCATCCTCTTGATCTCCTCCATGTCCTTATGAGAAAACTCACGGAAGGTCACGTCTCCGAATAGCCGGCCTAATTCCCTCCGGGGCAGCAGGTTCTTCACCAGTTGTCCCTCACCTTGCTACCGGCCGGCAAGCTCCCGGTTAGCTGCCTCGGAAACCGCCTGCATCCTGTTGGTAACGTCCAGCTTCTGCATGATGTTGCCCACATGATAATTCACCGTCCGTTCGCTGATCCTGAGGATTACCGATATGTCCCACGACGTCTTGCCGCTTCGAAGCCACCGCAGCACCTCAACCTCGCGCGGTGTGAGTGTGCTGCGGTGCTTCATCCCCTTCCCCTGCGATCCCCTTTTCATTGGTACTCGGTCCTCGCCACCCATCAATTTAGCAAGATAGATGCCAAGTCGGTCATATTGTTGAGCCTCTTGATTTATCAGGATAATCTAGCGGTCCCACGGCAGAATATAGAAGGACTATATAAAAAATACATAAGAAGAAAGCTCTGCCTATGAAAAAATCCAGGAAGGTTTGGACCGCGGGATGGGAATAAGTCCTGATGCGCCATCAGGGGCATCAGGGACTGCCGTTGATATTGTACTCCTTCACCTTGTCGAAGAGGTTCTTGTAGCTCATGTCAAGAAGCTCCGCTGCTCTGCTCTTGTTCCCGCCGGTCTTGATGAGCGCCTGGGCGATCATCTTCCGCTCCAGCTGCTTCACCGCCTCCCTCAGGGAAAGAAAAGGCACCTCCTGGCCGAACCCCTCCCCGCTGAGCAGGCAGGAGATGCAGCCATGGTCGATGGTGTCCCCCTCTGCAGCGAGAACAGCGCGTCTCATCACGTTCTTGAGTTCACGCAGGTTGCCCGGCCAGGAGTATCTGGCGAGCGCGGCGAGCGCATCGTCCGATATCTCCCGGATCTGCTTGTTCAGTTCAGCAGACGCCTCGAAGACGAACTTGCGTGCGAAAAAGGGGATATCCTCGATCCTCTCCCGCAACGGCGGCAGGGTGATGATGAACTCTCCAAGGCGGTAAAAGAGGTCCTCCCTGAACTCCCGTTCGCGGACGCTCGTACGGATGTCCTTGTTTGTCGCGGCAATGATCCGGATGTCGATATCAATAGGCGTCGTGCTGCCGAGGGGATAGACCTTCTTCCGCTCTATGACGCTCAGGAGTTTTGCCTGCACCTGGGCTGACATATTCTCAAGCTCATCAATAAAGATGCTTCCGCTGTGGGCGGTCTCGAAATATCCTATCTTGTCCTTGTCCGCCCCGGTAAAGGCCCCCCTTCGGTAGCCGAAGAGCTCGCTCTCGACCAGATGGTCGGGGATAAGGCTGATATCGACACTCACAAAGGGCCCGCTCGCCCGCCTGCTGATATCCTGTATCGCCCCGGCTACGACGGACTTCCCTGTGCCGGTTTCTCCCTGGATGATGACCGAAAAATCGGTATGAGCCACCTGTTTGATCTGGCTTATCACCCCTTTGATAGCGCTGCCCCTGCCCAAGAGATGCTCAAGCGAGGATTCAAAGGCATCATTCGCCCGCTCCACCTCCTGTTCGAGCAGCCGCCGCTCCACCGCCCTTTTCAGCGTAAGTATGAGACGGTCGAATTCAGGGGGCTTCACCATAAAATCGTAGGCCCCGGCCTTGATAGCCTCGACTGCGGTGGGGATATCGCCGAATGCCGTCAGCACGATGACCGGTACGGTGCTGTCGATCTTATGGAGTTCCTTCATCGTGTCGATGCCGTTGAGGTAGGGCATGTTCAGGTCAAGGAGCACGGCGTCGGGCATGTCCGCTCGGAAGGCACGCATCGCCTTCATTCCGTCGGCAGCCTCCGCGCACTGAAACCCCTCGTCCTTCAGTACGTCCCTGACAATACCCCTGAGGTCGCCCTCATCGTCGACTATAAGAACCTTTCCCATCTCCTACACCTCTCCGCCAAAATCAGTACCATCTGTCTGCGACAGTGCATCGCCCGTCGGGGCGGCCAGCGGAAGCTGGATCGAGAAGACCGTGCCGCAACTCTTTCCGGTCTGCAGTTCAATGCGCCCGCGGTGCTGCTGAATGATACCATAAACGATCGAGAGACCGAGTCCGGTCCCCTTGCCGGGCTCCTTCGTCGTATAAAACGGCTCAAAGATGCGGCTCTTCGTTTCGTCGTCCATGCCCGCCCCACTGTCGCTTACTGTAAGGACGGCACAATCCCGCCAGACGGTCCGGCCGTCGGCAGGGACCTGCAGGGCCGATGCCCGCCGTTCCGTGGCAATCGAGATCCTGCCGCCGTCAGGCATCGCATCGCGCGCATTGGAACTCAGGTTCATCAGGACCTGCTCCATCTGAAAGGCATCGGCGAGTATCGTGACCTCGCCTTCGCAGAGGGAGAGGTTCAGTTCCACCGAATTGCCCACAATGCCCGCGAGCATCGGCCGGGCCTTCAGCAGCAGGGCGTTCAGATTCAGGGGCTGAAGGTTCGCTGTCAGCGTCTTGCTGAAGGTGATGAGACCCTGGATCAGCGACTGCGCCTTGTGGATGGACGTATGGATCTTCTCGACATAGGGCTGCAGAGAGTCGCTCATCGGCATCCGCCTTTCGATAATGTAGAGCGATCCCCTCACCGTGGCGAGAATATTGTTGAAGTCATGGGCTATCCCTCGCGCCAGGGTCCCCACCGCCTCCATCTTCTGGGCATGCCGGAGCCTCTCCTCGAGCATCCGTTTCTCCTCTTCACGTTTCAGAAGGTTTTCGGACATGGTATTGAAATCCATCGCAAGTCTGCCGACCTCATCGCGAGACTCCACAGGAACCTTTTCGACCGTCTCGCCCCTGCCGAGCTCCTGTACGGCGCTGGTCAGTCTCGTCAGGGGCGCAGTCACCCTGCTGACGACAACGTAGATCGCTATCCCCCCAAACAACAGGAAGGCGAGTGCAAAAAGCGCGTTTTTCAGGAGTATCCCCCTCATTTCCTGCTGCAAAACGCTAGCGTCAAGCACCACCGCCACATATCCTATGAGAGACGATTCGGCCTTTGCCGCGGCTTCGTCGAGGTAGATCAACTCCTCAGGGCTGGGGGAACGCTCAAGGACAACCGGCGTGATAAATAAAAGGACATGGCCTCCCTCCACCACAGACACCCCTTCCGCAGACGGCTTCACAGCCGTGATCTTGTCACGCGACTGCTCGATTAGGGACCTGCCTGCAAAAGCCTTCTTCTGGTCAGCATAGATCAGGGATCTTTCGGCATTGTAGACGAGGACGGCAACGACATTCTTCTGTCCCATGAAGCCCTGCACCTCGGTCTGGAGCATCTCCCTGTTTTCAGCAAAGACCCAGGTTCTCGCGCTGTAGGAGAGGAGCCCTGCCAGCATATTTCCCTCCTTGACCAGGCTCTCCTTCACCGCCCTGCTCTGGTAGTAGACGAGGGAAGACGTAAACACGAACGAAACCGCAAGGAGCGTAAGACCGAAGGCCCTGAAGACCTTGAACCCGAAGCTGTTCCTGAAATTATCTGCTGACGTCTTCAAGCCTGTTCACCAGTTCTTCGCGTATCTTTATTCCCAGTTTCCTCGCGATCCTGCTGTTGATCACCATGGAGCTCTTCCTGCTGTCCATCCGCAGGGGGCCGGCGTCACTGTCCTGCATCAGTCTGCGGTATATCTCGCCCGCATGCACGCCCATGTCGTAGGGAAAGACGGTCAGACCCGCGACGGCTCCCATCTCAACGTATTTTTTCGAGAAGGTGAAGAGGGGTACTCTGTTCTGGAAGGAAAAGAGGAGCATGTACTTCACCGCCTCTGGGTTAATGACCGTTGCGTCGGGGATCATCCAGAGCAGGTCGATCTTGCCCTTAAGGCCCTCAACGGAAGGTGGCACGTCCGCCGGACGGGCCACCTTCCGCGCCACGATCTCCACGCCCCTCGCCTGCGCCGCCTGTCCCGCCTCCCGCACGAACTGTTCGGAGTTCCGGGGATCGTACACAACGCCGATCCTGTTGGCATGGGGGAGGACGTCGAGAATGGCAGCCATGTTTCGTTCTGGGCTGACATACATGCTCACCCCTGATATATTCGCACGGCCCGCGGGTATGTACTGCGAACTCGGGACCATCGCGTAGAGAAGCGGAAGGTCGCGAATCGTCTTCAGTTTCTCAAAGGCGTCGAGACCTATGGCAAGGACAGCATCAGGGTTGCCGGCAAGAACGCGGCGGACGATATCGTTGCGGTCTTCCGTAAGGGTAAGCTCCTGCACCTCGCAACCACAGAAGGCTTTGAACCCGGCCACAGCCTCGTTGTACGGCCGTATGTCGAGGCTTTTGACAACAACGACTTCACCCGCCCAGGACAGTGCGCAGGCGCACAGAAGGAGGCATTGAAAGGTCACTATAAATAACGCGGTCCGCTTGGTCATCCGTCCCCACGGAATTGCGCCTCAAAGGAGAGGCAATCGTTTCGGATATGATATCGCATGGGAAGGAAAAATACCACTGCAATCTCATTCCTCCTCGGCGCACAACCCTGTCCCGCTCCCCTCACTTGCTGAATCTCACGATCATCCTGTTCCGCCAGCCGAACCATTCTACTCCCACGGAAAAATTCTGTATTCCGGACATGATAAGGGCATTCTTGAGCGACTCGCTGTCGTGGTTGAACAGATAATACTCGCCCCCTGCCACATCATGTCTGACGACCCGCCCATCCTCTCCGGTCACAGCCCCGTCTTGGATCTGCTCAGGGGTCGGCTCGTCGTACAGGTGGCCCTCGATGAAGGCAAAGCCACCCCCCTTCAGCACCCTGTGCATCTCTCTGATTGCTTTTACCTGGTCTTTCACCAGCAGTAGCTCGTCGAATGCGGACCACAGGCATAATACGACGTCAAAGGTCCGGGCCGCAAAGGGGAGATCGCACATGTCGGCCACGGTGAACCTGGCCCTGGATTCGACATCGGACAACTGTCGCCTCAGCTCCTTTATGTACGTCTTGTTCAGGTCTATACCCCAGATGTCATATCCCTTCTTCAGGAGCGGAAGGCTGATCCTCCCGTACCCGCAGCCGACATCGAGTATCTTGTGATTCTTCTTCAGAAGGGACTCCACGTGAAAAAGGATGGCCTTGTCATACTTCCTCGTTGTCAGGGAAGACAGGCCTTCCTTGCCGAGGATATTATGGAAATTCAGGGACGATTTTCTTTTGTCGTGCTTCACGAAGAGCTCACGGAAGGGCTGCCCGTATCACTTCTTTATCAGGTCGTACTTCATGTCCTGCTTAACCAGGGCCTCAAGCGTGGCGTCATAAAAGGGCCTCTTGCAGTCAACGCCGTCCATCGTCCCCTCGCGCACGAGCTTCATGTGCCTGCAGCCGCCGAAGCACAGGGGGAGATAGGCACAGCCAAGGCATTCATCGTTCTTCCAGTTGTCGAGGTGATGGGATGCTCTGTAGTCTGCGATGCCATCTCTCAGATTGCCGACGGAAAATTCCTTCCTGCCGATCAGTCCCGGGCATTTATAGATGTCTCCGTTGTAATTGACGAGGATATTCTTTCTGTGCTCCATCATGCAGACACCGGGCGCGATTCTCTCACCCGAATACCTTCTTTGCAGAATCTCTTCTCTGAGAAACAGGCTGGCACCAGAGAACCACGGCTCGTTCACCGAAGAGCAGCCGTCATTGAATTCAGGAGGACAGTATTCAGGGCTTTCGGAGGCCACCGGGAAGAAGCGGAGAGAGGATACCAGCCCGGGGCCGAGGCCGTTTTCAATCAGAAAATCCGCGAGCAGGGGGAACCTTTGATAATTGTCTTTCGTGAAATTGCCGCTGATCTGCACGTCAATGACCTTGCAGACATCCCTGACATTGCCCATAATCCGGTCGAAACTGCCTGCTCCCACTTTGTATGGCCGAGACTGATCATGGCATTCCTTGGGTCCGTCGACGGTGATAAAGGCGGTCTGGAGCCCCAGAGGTCTCAGTTGTTTCGCTACTGCCTTCGTCAGAAGAGTGCCGTTTGTCTGCAGCGAAAATCCGAAACGCAGCCGCCGTATTTTCGCGAGGGCCTTCACCTTTTTTGCGATGTAGATGATAAGCTCCTTGCTTAGGAGCGGCTCCCCGCCATAGAAAACGAGGTGGATTTCCTCCAGCCCTCTCCTCTTTTTCACAAACTCAATCAGCTCGTCAGCAGTCTCCCTGGACATGTAGTACTTGCCCTTGCGATTGCCCTCGAAACAGTATCGGCACGCCAGGTTACAATCGAGGCTCATCACCACCTTGACGCTGAGGGTACGATTCACCGCATTCAGTTCATCGATATACGCAAGCATCTTCCTCTCTTCCTTCTTGGGATCGGAAACGATAAACCCCAGCCGCCGGAGGAGCCGTTCGTCCTTTGCGGGTATCGGGCGGCCGCGACGGATCCGGCGCATCAGGGCTGCAGGGACTTCGGCTATCGAAGCCCGCTTCGTGGAAAAGAGAAAGAAGGAATCTTCAGATTCATCGGAAAGGTATGTCTTGGAGTATTTCGATAGATGCATAAAAACAGGAGGGAGGGCGCAGGCCCTCCCATAAAGACAAACTTTTTTCTATCTATTTAAGTACGTATGGTTTGCCCATACAACATGCCGCGCCGGCAACTTCGGCCTTGCTAACCCCAATGCTTCTTTTCTTGGCGCTGGTCTTCTTTTTTGCCGTGGTCTTCTTGGGTGTGGTCTTCTTGGCCTCCGTCTTCTTTGTGGCCGTCTTCTTTTTTGCCGTGGACTTCTTGGCTGTCGTCTTCTTGGCAACCGTCTTCTTTTTTGCCGGCTTCTTAGCTGCAACCTTCTTCATATCCTCAGCCCTCCTCGAAATGGAAAATACACCCCAAAAGGGGTGACAATGCCGCTAAAAATTATACCTGAGCCCAGCCTCAAACCATCTTGGGGCATTCTTGAACAGGGAATCCTCATACAAAGAGCCGCCGAATATGTTGTGGCCGGTCAGGAAGACCTCGCACGACCTCTCCTGTTTCTTCAGTACCGCCTTTATGAGGTTAATGTCGAAGATCATGGAGTCATATTTTGCTTTGGCTCCACTGTCCACGTGCCACCATACATATCTGCCTTTAAGGAGAGCCCTGAATGACTTCTCGTCGTCATATTTCAGACTTACGTCATAGGTATACGAAGGCCATTGGCGTATGTCCGCTCCCGTTGTCGGGTTCTTTGAATCCATAAACATAGCACCGGCGGAGACTGTGAAATTATCAAACTTCATGGATCGTATCTGAACCTCTATCCCCTGCCTCCTCACCTTGTCGGCATTGATAGCGGTCCAGGTCCCCTCACTGGGGTCTACATCAGCAATAACAATCGCGTCCCTGATGTCATGTCTGAAGGCAGAGACCTTCACCCACGCATACTGGAGCAGTCCGCTTTCGATCCCTGCCTGGTATGACCAGACCTTTTCCGGGCCGAGGGCGGGATTATGCCTGAAAAAAGTGGCATCGCCAATTGTCGAGCTGATAGGCGGGAGATTAAACCCCCGGGCAACATAGCCCCTCAGGATCGTCTTGTCCGCAACTTCATAGGTAACGCCGAGGCTCGGACTCGTAAAATCGCTCACCCGGTCGGTATGGTCATATCTAATCCCCGGTGTCACCGCAAACCTGCCGAGGGAGATGGTATCATTTGCGTAAATGGCCACCACATTCTGGGACGGGTGCACGCCTTCGAGGTTGTTGGTGACGGCCTTGCGGTAGTCATAGTCAGTGCCCACCACAACATTGTGAATGGCACGCCGCCATGTCAAGGTAGCGCTAACACCGTATTTTCTGTCATCAGACCGTCCCGGCTCGAAGGCCTCTCCGCTGCTGAGGATACCCACATACAGATCAGATCTCTGGCGGCTGGCACGGGCATTGACCGACAATGCCAGTTCGTCGGTCAACTGGCTTCTGACACTCAGATTGGCGAGGAGGTACTCCATTTTGGAATTCCTGAAGAGATCCAGGTCGCTCAGTTCCCCTTCTTCCCGCCTGACCTTATCGTAAAAGAGCGATAAGCCGATGCTGGTCTTTTTCGAGATGTCATGGCTGACTTTGAGATAGATGTCCGTCACCCTGCCATCCTCCTCCGGCCTTAATCCCGCTGTCCGGAGGTGTCCGGCCGAAAGATAATATCCGATACCGGATGTTGTTCCGGTCAGCTCTGCACGCATATCGGCAGTGCCTCTCTCGCCGTACGACACTGAGGCCATACCGCTGCCGGGCCTGGTTCCAGGGGATTTCGTGATGATGTTCACAACGCCGCCGAGGGACGATCCCCAAGCCGACGACGCCGGCCCCTTGATAACCTCGATCTTCTCGATCATCTGGACAGGGAAGCTTCCAATGTCGGGGACATCGGTTTCAAGAAAATTCACGCGGATGCCGTCCATGAAGACCGCCACATGCTCCAGGCCGGAACCCTGAATGCTCAGGACCGAGGGACCGCCCGGGCTGGAGGTGCGGGGAGATACAATAACTCCGTTCACCGTATTCAGTACATCAGCCACGGTATGAGCATTCATCAGTTCGATGTCTTCCTTTGTCACCACCTCGACATTCTCTGCAACGCGCGTGACAGACTTGAGACTCCGCGTGGCGGAGATGACGACCAGCTCCTCGTCCTTGAAGTACATCTGGAGAAAGGTCTTCTCCGCCTCGGAGATGGCGAAGGCCTGGCTGACATCGAGAACAAGGAACAGGCAGACAAACAGCAATGCGGCGGCACGACGCAATGACATAGGAAATCCCCCCAGGGAAAAGAGATAGGTTTTGAAACTGCACTTTTCGGCTGCAGTCTTGGCCATATTTTGAGAAAGTATAAATATTCTATAAAAAAATTTCCATATAAAAAGAAAAGAGAGTGGGGTGAAGAGCGGGAGTGGGGTTATTACACGTACAAAGAAAGGCCCGCACTTCTGCGGGCCTTTATATCGCTCCATACTATATATGAGCAAATTTACTTCGCCCTTCTCAGCTCCACGATCTGGACCCTGGCGACCGCCCTCTCAAGGGCCGACTCTGCGCGGGCGAAATCCACATCAGCAGCAGCCTTCAGCCGGTCTTCAGCGCGCTTCATCGCGGCCTTCGCACGCTCGACGTCGATCTCATCCGAGCGCTCCGCGCTGTCCGCCAGCACGAGCACCTTTTCCGGCCCCACCTCGGCATAGCCCCAGTTGACGAAGAAGAAGATCGACTCGCTTCCCTTCTTGCAGGTCAGCATCCCGATCTTCAGGGTGGTGACAAAGGGTACATGCCCCGGAAGCACGCCGAACTCACCCTCGCTGCCTTCAGCGGTGACCTCGTCCACCTCCTCACTGAACACGAGCCCCTGCGGGGTGACTATCTCAAGAAGCAGTTTGCCTTCAGCCATGGAAATTACCTCGTTATGCCGAGCTTCTTTGCGTTCTCCTCGACGTCCTCGATACCGCCGCACATGTAGAAGCACTGCTCGGGCACGTCGTCGTATTTGCCGTCAACAACCGCCTTGAACGCCTTGATCGTATCCGCGACCTTGACGTACTTGCCCGGCCTGCCGGTGAAGACCTCGGCAACATGGAACGGCTGGCTGAGGAACCTCTGTATCTTACGGGCCCGGGAGACGGTAATCTTGTCGTCTTCGGAGAGCTCTTCCATACCGAGGATCGCGATGATGTCCTGCAGTTCCTTGTACCGCTGGAGTATCTTCTGGACCGAACGCGCAACAGCGTAGTGCTCATCGCCGATGACCTTGGGATCGAGGATGCGGGAGGTCGAATCCAGCGGGTCAACAGCCGGATAGATGCCGAGTTCCGAGATCTGCCGCGAGAGAACGACCGTGCCGTCGAGGTGCGTGAAGGCGGTCGCGACCGCCGGGTCTGTCAGGTCGTCCGCAGGCACGTAGATCGCCTGCATCGACGTGATGGCGCCCTTCTTGGTCGTTGTAATACGTTCCTGCAGTATGCCCATGTCCGTGCCGAGTGTCGGCTGGTAGCCGACTGCAGAGGGCATGCGGCCAAGGAGAGCGGAAAGCTCAGCTCCGGCAAGCGTATATCTGAATATGTTGTCGATGAAGATAAGAACGTCCTGCCCCTCGTCACGGAAATACTCCGCTGCGGTAAGGGCAGTAAGGGCAACTCTTGCCCGGGCCCCCGGCGGCTCGTTCATCTGGCCATAGATGAGCGAGACCTTTTCCAAAACACCGGAGTGCTTCATTTCGCCGTACAGGTCGTTTCCTTCCCTCGTCCGCTCGCCGACGCCCGCAAAGACCGAGACGCCGCCGTGCTTCATGGCGATATTATGGATCATTTCCATGATGACGACGGTCTTGCCGACGCCCGCGCCGCCGAACATGCCCATCTTTCCGCCGCGGACAAAGGGCACGAGCAGGTCGAAGACCTTGACGCCCGTCTCAAACACCTGGGTTACCGGTTCCTGGGAAGCAAAGTCAGGTGCAGGCCTGTGGATCGGGAGCCGCTTGTCAGAGGCCACCGGCCCGAGTTTGTCCACGGGTTCGCCAATGACATTCAGTATCCTGCCGAGCGCGCCCTTGCCGACGGGGACCATAATCGGCTGGCCGGTGTCGACCGCGTCCATGCCCCTCACCATGCCGTCAGTCGGCTGCATGGCGACTGTCCTGACCAGGTGGTCGCCGATATGCGCGGCAACCTCAAGGGTGACGTCGATGTCCGGAATACCCTTTGCCGCGTCGCCCTTATGGACGACCCTGACGGCGTTGAGGATATCCGGCATCTTCTCCTCGAACTCGATGTCAACGACTGCGCCGATGACCTGTGAGACCTTTCCTGTATTGCTCATTCTGTAACCCCCGGATGTATTTTCATTTCTGTTTCCTTTTCGTCTTTATCCCTTCAACGCCTCTACGCCGCCGACGATATCCATGAGCTCCTTGGTGATAGAGGCCTGGCGGGCCTTATTGTACTGGAGCGTGAGGCTGTCGATCATCTCGTTCGCCGCCTTTGTCGCATTCTCCATGGCGGACATACGGGCAGCCTCTTCGGACGCCTGCGACTCGAGAAGCGCCCTGAAGGCCTGGATCTCGACGTTCTTCGGCAGGAGCCTGTTGAAGATCTCCTGCATCGAAGGCTCGTAAATCATGTTATACACGGGCAGGGACTCCTGAGAAGCCGCCTCTATCGGTGCGAGCGGCAGGAGACGGGCAACTACCACCTTCTGTTGCACGACTGTCTTGAACTCGTTATAGATGAGGATAACCTCGTCGAAGACCTCGGCGGTGTAGTTCTCGATGATGTCGGCGGCGATCTCCTGGGCATTGGCATAGGAGATCCTCCCGGAGATGCCTGTCCAGGACTTGCGCATCTCGACGCCCCTTCGCTTGAAGTAGTCCCGTGCCTTCCTGCCGACGGCGCTGACCGTTACCTCGAATCCTTCCTTCTTCAGCTCTGCGATGTGCCTCGAGGCGGCCTTCATGATGTTGGCGTTGAACGCGCCGCAGAGACCGCGGTCGCTCGTGACGACGAGCACTTCCACGTTCTTCTTGAACCGCACGGCAAGGAGCGGATGGGTCTCGCCCTCCGCGCTTCCGGCCAGGCTCGAGAGGATCAACTGCATGCGCTCGGCATACGGCCGCAGCTCGAACATCCTCTGCTGGGCCCTCCTGAACTTCGCCGCAGCCACCATCTTCATGGCCTTGGTGATCTTGCTGGTGGACTGGACGGCCTTTATTCGTCTCCGTATGTCCCGTAGTGTCGCCATGTCTTTCCTTTATCCGGTATCCGGCAGTCTATGCCTGGAAGCCCTTCTTGAAGTCCTCAACCGCTGCGGTCAGCTTTGCCTTGAGGTCGTCGTCAATCGCCTTCTTCTCCTTCAGCGTCTTCAGGAGATCTGCCTTGCGGTCCTTCAGGTACCTGAGCAACTCGGACTCGAACTTCTTGATCGCCTCGACAGGCACGTCGTCGAGGAAGCCCTGGGTAGCCGCGAAGAGCGCCGCAACCTGGTCTTCCATGGACATCGGGACGTAGAGGTCCTGCTTCAGGAGTTCTACCATCCTCTTGCCGCGTTCCAGCTGCTGCAGGGTCGACTTGTCGAGATCGCTGCCGAACTGGGCAAAGGCCGCCAGTTCGCGGAACTGAGCGAGATCGAGCCTGAGGGTACCGGCAACCTGCTTCATCGCCTTCGTCTGTGCGGCTCCGCCGACGCGGCTGACGGAGAGACCGACGTTGACCGCAGGCCGCTGGCCCGCGTAGAAGAGTTCCGGCTCGAGGTATATCTGGCCGTCCGTGATCGAGATGACGTTCGTCGGGATGTACCCGGAGACGTCGCCCGCCTGGGTCTCGATGATCGGCAGCGCGGTAAGGGAGCCTGCGCCGCGCTCATCGGAGAGTTTCGCCGCCCTTTCGAGAAGCCTCGAATGGAGGTAGAACACGTCGCCGGGGAAAGCCTCACGTCCGGGCGGACGCCTCAGCAGCAGCGAAAGCTGCCGGTATGCGGTCGCCTGTTTCGACAGATCGTCGTAGACGATCAGCGCATGTTTGCCGTTGTCACGGAAAAACTCGCCGATCGCGCAACCCGTGTACGGTGCAATGTACTGCAGAGGAGCGGGCTCGCTGGCGGTAGAGGATACGATAATCGTATGCTCCAGCGCCCCGTTTTCCTCGAGTATCTTCATGGTGCGGGCGACGTTCGAGCGTTTCTGCCCGACTGCAACGTAGATGCAGGTGACGTCGCCGCCCTTCTGGTTGATGATCGCGTCAATCGCAACGGACGTCTTTCCGGTCTGGCGGTCGCCGATGATCAGCTCGCGCTGTCCGCGGCCGATGGGTATCATCGCGTCGATCGCCTTGATGCCGGTCTGCAGCGGCTCATGCACCGACTTTCTTTCGATGATGCCGGGCGCCACGACGTCGACGATGCGGAACTCCTTTGTGTTGATAGGTCCCTTCCCGTCGATCGGCTGGCCGATGGCGTTGATGACCCTGCCCCGCATCTCGTCGCCCGCGGGAACGGACATGATCCTGCCGGTCCGCTTGACGATGTCGCCTTCGTGGATGAGAGAGTCCTCGCCGAAGAGGACGGCGCCGACAGTCTCGGCCTCGAGGTTGAGAGCCATGCCCATAATGCCGTTGGGGAACTCGAGGAGTTCCGACGCCATGCACTTTTCGAGGCCGTAGATGCGGGCGATACCGTCACCAACGGACACGACCGTGCCGATCTCGCTCACGTCGACCTTCTTCTCGAAGTCGGTTATCTGCTTTCTTAAGAGTTCGCTGATCTCTTCTACCTTGATCTCCATGTCATCACCCCTTTATAAGTTCATCCTTCAATAATCTGAGTTGACCCCTGATGCTGCTGTCGTACATGGTGCTTCCCACCTTTACCAGCACGCCGCCCAGGAGCGACGGATCGACCACGTACTCGATATCAACGTCCCTCTCGGTCACCTTCCTGAGGGAAGCCTTCAGTCGTTCCTGGTAGTCCCGCGTCACCTCTATCGGTGACATCACCACCGCCCGGGCCCGCTTCTTCTTCTCCAGATAGATGGCGGTCGCCCGCTTGATGATCTCCGAAAGCGCGGCAGCCACCCTGATCTCGGCGAGGTGCATGACAAACTTGGTCACCTGCTCCGAGAGGTTCGCCTTCGCAGCCACCTGGTTGAAAGCCTTCGCCCTCTCCTCCTGGGAAAAGACCGGGTTGATCAGCAGGCTCCTGAACTCCTTGCTGCGGGCCATAAGGCCTTCCACGAGTGCGAGTTCCTGAAGGGCGGCCGGGGCGTTGTCCATGCCGACGATATTGATCAACGTCTTGGCATACTTGTTGGCTTGTTTGACCGGTTTCAATTTTTACCCTCTATCTTTGCGACGGATTCCTCAAGAAGCTTCATCTGTTCTTCCTTCGTGAGCTTCTCCCTGAGTTTCTTTTCAGCCAACTCCATGGCAATCACCGCTGCTTCTTCCTTGATGGCCGCCCTGGCGCGCTTCAGCTCGTAATCGATATTCACCCGCGCCTGATCGAGTATCCGCTCCTGCAGCCGGTCTCCCTCTTCGACCAGCCGGGTCTTTTCATTCTCGCCCGAGGCCTTCGCGGCGCTCATAATTTCAGAAATCTCGGAGTCCTTCATCTTCAGCCTCTCTTCGACCTCGGCAAGCGCCTTCTGTGCCAGCTCCTTCGCCTCCCGTGCTTCCCTGATCGACTGCTCGATAAGCTCGGTCCGCTTCCTGAAATATCCCTTGATATCCATCTTCTTGAGCATAAAGGCCAAGAGGAAGACAAGGATAAGGAAATTGATGATCGACCAGAAGTATGCCATGAAGATGGACTTTCCGGAGCCGCCCTCCTCCCCTCCGCCGCTGCTTGCCAAGGCGACCGCCGTTGCGAGCAGGAGGTACAACAGGGGCAGCAAAAGACCCACCACCGTTCGGATGTTGACAGAAACGCCCTTTTTTGAGCTCTTCATGATATTCATGCCTTTACCATCTTCCTGACGATCTCGTCAGAGAATTTTTCAACGTCAGCCTTGAGGGACCGGCGGGCCTTCTCCACCTCGGCCTGGAGTTCTGCCCGCGCCTGCTGCAACATGGCAGACGCCTTCGCCTCAGCCTCCGACAGCATCTCTTTCTGCCTGCCGAGCCCCTCGGTCCTCCGGGTCTCGAAGATGTCCTTTGCCTTGTGGCGCGCATCGGCGATATCTTTGTTGAGCTGCGCCATGCCCTCGTCCTTGCGGACCTGCATCTCCCGGGCCGCATCCAGAGAACCCTTGGTCGCTGCATCTCTTTCCTTGAAAATCTTGAGGAGGGGTTTAAAGAGGATTATATTGAGGACAAACATCAGTCCGAGGAAGTTTGCTGTCAGAACCAAAAGCCATTTTAAGTGAATGTCCAGCATCGTAGCCCCTTCGACAAAAAATTTTTGTGTTCTGAAACGTATGGAGATTATCATAGGCAAAATTCTTTGTCAAGGAGAATCTCCATTTAGAAATAACAGGTTACCTAAAAATTTACCTATAGGTTAATAAGTAATTCTTATTGTGCCGTGACTACTGCAGAAAGGGGCGCCAAGGGCTTCCTTGACCGCGTCCGGAGGCCTGCGATAGAATGACTGACACCGCCTCCGCTGCGGATGACAACCAAATGACTGGATATCCAACGGCATAGTGAACTCGTCCTTCTCCGTCCTTATCGCACTGAATAACTATATCCAGGACGTCGCGATCGTGACGCTTGCGGCAAGCGGTGCTGTCGTCTGGATAGTCCTGAGGAAACAGGGGAATACAGCCCCGGCCGCGTCACCGCCCCCTGTCGTGCGTATCCACCACATTCTGTCCCGCGTGGCCATATTCAGCCTGGCCCTGATATCAGGCTGCGCAATTCCCCGCATCCTTTTCTTCAGAAGCCTTGAGTTCGCCCCTGCGGTTGAGGATCACTTCATAGAAGGACTCACCGCCAGACATCTCCTCAGCCTGGTGATCGCATTGACCGGGGTCTGGCTGTGGGTGAGGGCGAACAGGCGGATGAAGCAGCCGCCTGCAGCCGTGATCGGGGAAGCTTCCCCAGGGGGTGACAGGTGAAATACTCCGAAGGGGTAGTCGCCGGGATGGTCCCGGGACAGCCGCGTTTCTTCTAGTATTTCTTTCCATATGAACAGAATCTCCCTCGATCCGATCGAATTTCCTAAACTCCTCGCCAAGGTGGCGGAAGGCGCAAATTGTGACGCCTCGCAGAGGGTTGTGACGGGTCTTATGCCGCTCGAAGACATCCATGCGGTGAGGGTCCGGCAGTCCCGGATCGGCGAGATCATGCGGATGTCGCAGGAGGGCACGCCGCTGGGGCTGTCCCCGTTCCGGGACATCTCTCCCGCGCTTCTGAAGGCAAGACCCGACGGCGCCGTCGTGGAGGCGGTTGAGCTGGCAGGATTTATCCCGGTCCTTTCGATCACCGCTTCTGCCTCGGCCCAGATACAGGGACACGACGACCTGCCCCACCTGGCAAAGATGACGGAAGGTCTGACCGGTTTCCCGGAGATCCTCCGCGTTCTAAAAAGATCGGTAGACCAGGAGGGGAACATCCTTGATACAGCCTCTTTCCTCCTGAAGGACCTGCGCGAGCGCATCCGCAGGCTCGAGGTGAAGATCGTCAAAAAACTCGAGGAGATCGTCAGGGACGAGAGGGTCTCGGTCTTTCTTCAGGACGATTTCATCACAAAGCGGTCGGGACGGTGGGTCATCCCGGTAAGGATGGACTCCAAGGGACAGGTCTCGGGCGTTGTCCACGATGTATCGAAATCAGGGGAAACGGCATTCATGGAGCCCCTGGCGATCATCAACCTGGCTAATGAGCTCGAGAACCTCATCGCAGAGCAAAAGGCGGAGGAGATCCGTATCCTCAGGGAGATCTCGGCGCAAATCCGGAACGAGGCGGACGGCATCGCCCGCGAATTCAACATACTCATTGATCTTGACGCACTCGCTTCAATCGCCCGTTTTTCGGAAGCCCTCTCGATGTCGATACCCGAGATCAACGACTCAGCGGTGCTCCGGCTCGTCCAGGCGAAGCACCCCCTCCTCGTGCTCTCCTTCCTGCGATCGGGCTCCGGCCGAAAGGTGGTGCACCTGGATGTGAGTCTCGGCGGAGAAACGACGGTGATGGTCATAACCGGATCGAATGCAGGGGGCAAGACGATCGCGATCAAGACGATCGGCCTGCTGATCGCCATGGCGCTTTCCGGAATGCCGATACCCGCTTCATCTTCATCCAGCGTGCCGCTTGTGCGCGAACTTCTCGTCGACATCGGTGATGATCAGTCGATCGAGACTAACCTGTCCACCTTCTCCGCCCATATCGAGCATATCGCCTCGATCCTCGAACGCGCCCATCCCGCGGCTCTCGTCCTTATAGACGAACTGGGGACAGGGACGGACCCGTCAGAGGGCGCTGCCCTTGCCTGCGCAGTCCTGTCGGAGCTGCGGACAGGGGGGGGCCTGGTCTTTGCGACAACGCACCTTGCGGACATCAAAGGGTACGTCCACAGGACGGAAGGCATGATAAACGCATCCATGGAGTTTGACCAGCAGACCTTGACCCCCCTATACCGCCTGCGCACCGGAGAGCCGGGCCAGTCGTACGCTCTGGAGACCGCCCGTCGCTACGGCCTGCCGGACAGGGTCATCGCAGCGGCCCGGTCGATGTTGGGCGGTATGAAGGTCGAGTTTGATAACCTCGTGGCTGACCTCAACAGAAAGCGCAGCCTCGTCGAAGAGCAACTCTGCGATTTCGAGCTCCGGAGAAAAGAACTGGCGGCTCAGGAGAGACTCCTTCAGGAGAGGATGGAAGAGGCATCACGCAAGGAAAAGGATATGCTGGCAAAGGCTTACACAGAGGCCTCAGAGACGGTGCTCGATGTAAAAAGACAGATGAACACCTTCCTGGAAGAGTTGAAGAAGAAGGAAAAGACTGAACGCCGCGAGGTGTTGAAAAAGGTCGAGGCTGTCCGTCAGCAGATCGCCGAAAAGGCGCGGAGGGTCCAGGGGGACGAAGGAGGAGAGATATCCCTTGATGATATAAAGGAAGGGGATATGGTCTTCATTTCATCGCTCGGTTTTGATGCTGCCGTTTCATCGATCATGCGGCGGGACAACAGGATCAGGGTGCGTTCCGGTCAGACAGAGATCGAGGTCCCCCTCTCTGACCTGCGGCGCGGAGCAGGAAGGCAACGGGAACAGACGGCATCCAGGGCAGGGAGCGAAGGACAGGAGGCGCTATCCGTCTCGCGGATCAGCCTCATCGGCATGCGCGTGGATGAGGCACTCTCCCTTCTCGAACCCTTTTTGAACCATGCTTCACTTGCAGGCTTGAGCGAGGTGACGATCATCCACGGCATCGGAACGGGCGCCTTGTCAAAGGCGGTGCGGGGACACCTCACGGGCCACCCCCTGATCAAAGGCTTCAGGCAGGGCAGGCAGCCTGAAGGCGGAGGAGGCGTGACTATCGCGACCCTCGTGTAAAAAAACCAAGCAGGGGTGCTTTTGAAAAAGCTATACGATCGGACACAAAAAAAGGCACCGGGAAATCCCGGTGCCTTTTTTTGTGATACGCTGCAGAGAAATTACTTCTTCGGCTTCTCAGCTGCCTTCTCAGCTGCCTTCTCAGGCGCCTTCTCGGCCGGCTTCTCAGCTGCCTTCTCTTCAGCCTTCTTGACCTTCTTGACCTTCTTGACCTTCTTGGTCTTCTTGACCTTCTTGTCAGCGGACTTGTCGGTTGCTGCTGCATCCTTGGCTGCGTCCTTCTTCTCCTCAACCTTGGCGCCCTTCTCAGCTGCCTTGGTATCAGCCACCTTCTCGGCTGCAAACGCGGTCACGGAGAATACGAAGAGGATCGCTACTACGAGGGAGATAATCTTCTTCATCAGTTTCACCACCTTTCACTTGATTTCTTTGCAAATCGAATTTGCAAACGTGAGTATTATATACAAAAGACATGCCAGAGGCAATATCAATGAAATACGCCATGCCCCGCCCCTCAGTCCGCCCGCTGCATCCCCTTTTGAGAAACTGCTTGGCGTTTTAAGGAATATGACCGAAATCATGTGCATATCCAAGCAGTTTCATTAAGATAATTCCATGTTTAAGATACCCGTCGGCTCCCTGCTGCTCGCATCTGCACTACTCCTCGCCCCGGCATTCCCTGCCGGAGGCTGCACCGTCTGTCACAGCAGGGATCCGAAGATGGTGGCGATGCATCGGGAACTGGGATACAGGGATTGCTTCAAATGTCATGGACAGGGTCTCAGAAACTCCCCTGAAGAAAGAAAGGTGCAGCAGACATCCGACAGCCGGTGCGTCGGCTGCCACGGGAAACAGGGCCGCCGGTGATCTTCCGGTCGAAGAAGCGGAGTGCTAGTCCCCTTCGAATTCCGTGAGAGCAAAGAACCGGTAGCCTTTCGCCGCAAGCTTCTTCGACCCTCCCACATCAGGAAGGTCCACGATAAAGGCCATTTCCGCGATAACGCCGCCCAGCTTTTCGACAAGCGCCGCCGCGGCGATCGCCGTCCCCCCTGTTGCCAGGAGGTCGTCGACCAGGAGGATCTTCTCGTCCTTCCTGATCGCGTCCCGGTGGATCTCGATCTTGTCGGTGCCGTATTCAAGAGCATATTCGTGGCTGATCGTCTCTCCCGGCAGCTTGCCCGCCTTTCTGACCGGGACGAAACCCTTACCCAGGGTGTAAGAGAGGGCGCCGCCGATAATGAACCCGCGGGATTCTATCCCGACGATTACGTCGAAGTCGATATCTCCCCTGACATACCGCTGGGTGAAGCCGTCTATCACCAGCCTAAAGCCGACAGGGTCCTTGATGAGGGTGGTGATGTCCCTGAACATGATCCCCTTCTTAGGGTGGTCGGGAATCGTCCTGATGCGTGATTTTATAGACACGGGTCTTCTCCTATCCGCAGCATTTCGTCTCCTGTATCCTGCTGATGGCTGTCAGGAGCAGTTTCCTTACATTCTCGGCATTCTTCTTCATGATCGCGACGATCATGTCCCAGGTGACCGGCTCCTCCCCTTCCTTCCAGCAGTCGTAATCCGTTGACATGGATATCGTCTGGTAGCAGATACCCGCCTCTCGCGCGAGGATCACCTCCGGGACTGTCGACATGTTGATCACGTCAGCGCCGAGCATCCTGAACATGTGGGATTCGGCCCTGGTCGAAAAACGCGGCCCCTCTATCGTGACGACCGTGCCCGCCTTGTGATGTCTGAATCCCCGTTCCTTCGCAGCCGCAGCGAGCACCGCACGCAGCTGGGGACAGAACGGCTCGCTCATCGGCGTATGGACCACTTTTTTTTGATGAAAGGTAAGAGGCCGGTGTTTCGTAAAGTCGATGAACTGGTCGACAAAGACGAGATCGCCGGGCCTGATCTTCTCGCGAAGGGAGCCGACCGCCGTCGTCGCCAGGATATGGGTGCAGCCCTCTTTCTTCAAGGCATGGATGTTTGCGCGGTAGTTGACCCCGGTCGGATAGATGGAGTGTTTCTTTCCATGGCGGGAGAGGACGACGGCATCGATCCCCTGCATCCTGCCGACGGTAAGGCTGGATGACGGAGACCCGTAAGGGGTCTTCACCGTCTTCTCCCTGATGTCCTTCATGAGCCTCGGATCATCAAGCCCTGAGCCGCCGATAATGCCGATCTTTATCCTGGCCATACGGACTCCTTGAACAGATGATTTTGTATAAGACGATATAGGAAAAAAAGAACGAAAGTCAAGGAGGCAGGACCGCTCCCTTACCCCTTCCCTGCCTGTTCTCCGAGCCAGGCCGTCCACTCTGCGATACCCGCCCCTGTCCTGCACGATACCTCGAAAATCTTCAGGTTCGGGTTGAGAGAAAGCGCGTCCTTCCTGATCTTGGAAATGTCCACATCCGTGTACGGGACAAGGTCCATCTTGTTGAGGATGAGGGCGGAAGACTCCTGGAACATGAGGGGATACTTCAGGGGCTTGTCATGTCCCTCCGTGACGCTCAGCAGCATCACCTTCATGTCCTCACCCACCTTGAACTCGGCCGGACAGACGAGGTTCCCCACGTTTTCGATGAAGAGCAGATCAAGCTCCGCGAGGGGAAGGTCGCCGATAACCTCGTAGATCATATTGGCGTCAAGGTGGCAGGCGCCTCCGGTGTTGATCTGGACGACCGGGATGCCGAACTTTTCGACGCGCTCGGCATCATCGCTGCCTGCGATATCTCCCTCAATGACGCCGATGCGAAGGCCCGTCCCCTGCGCGAGGGTCTTCTCAAGAACAGACGTCTTGCCCGCCCCCGGGGCGCTCATGAGGTTGACGACAAAGACCCGCGCCTTGTCAAAGAGTCTCCTGTTTTCGAGGGCTATCCTGTCGTTCGCCTCGAGTATCTTTGTTACGACCTTTACCTTCACCCGCCCGTCCTCCTTCGTTATCTTCTCTACCACGGTACCCGTCATCTCCCGCAAACGCGCGGCGAAGATGCGTACCCGAGCTACTCCTCCACCTCCATGTCGGTCACATCCATCTCGCGTCCCGCCGTTATTTCGAAGGCAAGCCCCCCGCAGAGCGGACAGTCCAACACGTATTCTCCCTCAACCGAGAAATCCCTGCCGCAGTCCCGGCATCTGCCGGAGACGCAGACCTCTTCGATCTCCAGCACGGCCTGCCTCGCCGGGGAATCGGCCTTGATCGCATCGAACGCAAAAAGCAGGGCGTCGGGCATGATGCCCGACGCCCTGCCGATACGCACACGGATAGATGTAATGCTTCTGTATCCGCCCTTCCTGCACTGTCCTGATACGATCTCGATGATGCTCTGCGCTATCGAAACCTCATGCATCCTAGCCCTTGGACAACCGCTCCTTCTCCTTCTCGAATGCCTCTTTCCCGGCATCGATGGCGGACGCCACCAGGGACTTCTTCTCTGTATAGAATTCCTTGCCCTGGTCAACATAGGTCGCCACGGTCTCCTTCGCCTTGTCCATGTACCCGGTCGTCTTGTCCTTCACATCGTCCGCAAGATCCTTGATCTGCTGCCTCGTCTCCCTTCCCGACTGGGGGGCAAGCAGCAACGCCAGCCCCGCTCCGACGACCCCGCCCAGAAGAAACGACACGAGCACAGATCCCGCGCTGTAACCCTCATCCTTCATGTCTGTCTCCTTTCCTAATCAGATGTGCAATCAAATATTCAAGTGCAGCCCTGATGCCCGCCCTCAGGCTGATCACCCTTACCGTAGCCGAGGAGCCCACGCTTCCCACCAGGGTGTTGATGCCGCTTACGGTATCGCCGATCTGTCCGACCGATTTCGAGAGCCTCTTTACATCCTCGGTCACCTCATTGACATTGCCGGTGATGCCGTTGACATTCCTGAGGACAGCCTGGAGTTCATCCAGCGCCGGGTTCAGCCGGTCCTCGGCCGTCTTCCTCAGCGAGATTACCGTCTGCCTGAGCTCTATCAGGAGCGGGATGAGAAAGGCCGCGATCCCTACCACCGCAGCAGCGATTATGACAAGCACCACCGTATTCATCATGCCTCCAGAAAAATTATATCACAAACAGGAATCAACGCCAGCACGGGCCGCAATTACCCTCCATTGTAGCGTCCCCCGTGTAACAAGTAAAGGGATTTATGGTATCCTGTATCGCCATGACCGATGAGATTCTCATCCGGAGAACCCTCAGCATCGCCGCACGGGCCCGGGGCAGGACGAGTCCTAATCCCCTGGTCGGCGCAGTGCTCGTCAGGAGCGGCAAGATCATCGCCGAAGGCTATCACAAGAAGGCCGGTACCCCCCATGCAGAGGTCATCGCTATTGACCGTGCCGGAGAAAAGGCCCGGGGCGCTGCACTCTATGTGAGCCTGGAACCCTGCTGCCACAAGGACAAGCGCACGCCCCCCTGCACCCAGAAGATCATCTCCGCAGGCATACGGAAGGTGGTGATCGCGATGAAGGACCCCAACCCGAAGGTCTCGGGCAGGGGAGTGGAGGAACTGGAGCGGGCAGGCATACGGGTGGTCTCCGGCATACTCGAACAAAAGGCTCGGCAGTTGAACGAATATTACATCAAGCACATTACCACCGGCATGCCCTTCGTCATCCTGAAGGTTGCCATGACACTCGATGGAAAGATCGCCACGCCTGAGGGCGAATCCCGGTGGATCACCGGCGAGGCAGCCAGAAAGATGGTCCACCGGCTCAGGGGGAGCGTGGATGCTGTCCTGACCGCGGTCGGCACGGTCCGGGCGGACGACCCTTCTCTCACCTGCCGGGCCCCGGGCGGAAGGGATCCCCTGCGCGTGATCATCGACCCGCATCTGGAAACAGGGGTTAGCGCCAGGGTCTTCTCAACTCCCCCGCAGACGATCGTCGTCGCGAAGGTGTCGGCAGCCGGGGAGATCAAGAGAAGGGAACTCTCTGAAAGAGGCGTAGGCACCCTTGCATACGAGGGGGACCGCGTGGACATGTCCTGGCTGATGAGGCAGCTGGGAAAGGCGGGCATCACCTCGGTCATGGTCGAGGGGGGGGCATCCCTCAACGCCTCCTGCCTTGCGGGCGGGATCGTCGATAAGGTGATGTTCTTCATAGCTCCCAAGATCATCGGCGGCAGGGAATCCATACCAGCCGTCGGCGGCAAGAACTTCCTCCGGCTTGCCGAGGCGCTGCGTCTTCAGGAGGTGAAGATGAAGAAAGTCGGCGCCGATTTTCTCGTCGAGGGATACCTCGAAAAGCCTGGCTCATGATTTTCTGCGGAGGTATTTTCGAAGATCAGCCGTCTCAGTGGAAAAAAGGGATACGGACGACCAGGAGGTAGCCGTTCAGGCAGAGCAGGCTTCCGACACTCGCTGCCGCCAGGCTGAAATAAAAGACAGGCCTTGACAAAGACAGTATCGAAATGGAGGCCATCACGATCGCAATCTGGAGCATCACTTCGGCGTAGTCAAAATAAGGGTCTTTCGCATTGTTTATGTCCCTTTCCCGCTCGAGCCGCCGAGCCTCCTGTTCTATCATCTTCTTTTCGGAATTATACCGGGCCTCCTCCTTTCCCAGGTCCTTCAGCAGCTCCCGCGACCGCTGGAGATCGGCTGCAGGCGCCTTTGAAGAAGCGGCCGTCCCCGCCTCGAGCTGCATCTTCTGGAGGCGGTAGAGATGCTCCCGGATCACCTTAGACTGATAAAAGGCCCACTGGTCTGAAGCCTGTTGCTGTGACAGGAGCATGCCTTTCATCGCATTGTTGCCTCCCAGGGAGGTTATGGCGAGCATCACGGCGAAGATCGCGGTAGTGAGGGCAACACGCCGCGTAAACTTTTTTGAACGAACTTCTTCGATCTCTTCAGGGTTGGGCAGTTCGATCTCTGCCATAACATGCTCCTTTACGTTGGCGTAGTGCTCATAGTATAAGCCCTGCAGGCCAAAAATACACCTTCCGCAGCCTCCCTGCCGGCGTTCCACCATGTACAGGCCGCGGGTTATCTGGTAATATTAAGCATGGTTTCAAAGTCAAAAATCACGATCACCTCCCGCTTTGTCCAGGAATTCAGCAGCGACATCACGGTTGACAACATCACCTTCCATGTCCAGACCGAAGACATGGGCATAAAGACCTGCAAGATCAGCTCCCGGGTATACCGGGAGGGAGAGGTGGTCTATGCACGGACATCCGACTACTCCCACCTGGTGAAGCTGAAGGACTTCTCCACCCGGCTGGGCAATCTTATGGACAGCCATCACAAGTCCACGATACAGATGTTCACCAAGGATCAGTCCGCCAAACAGAAGCAGAAGTCGCACTATGCGGATGAAATCAGGCAACTCCTGCGGAGGGGAAATGCGAAGTCCGCCCTCACCACCCTCCGATATGCGATGGAGCAGTTCCCGGACGACCCCTTCTTCCTTTCCTATTACGGCTGCCTCATCGCTGTCGTCGAAAACAAGACGCAGGAAGGGATTAAGACATGCAGGGACGCGATCGGCAAACTCGAAAAAAGCCTGCCCTTCGGGAGCGAGTTCTTCTATCCCCTCTTTTATCTCAACCTGGGAAGGGCATACCTGAAGAGTAAGAACAAGAAGGAGGCTGTCGATGCCTTTCACATCGGGCTGCAGCATGACCCGGATAATCACGACATTCTCTGGGAGCTGAAGAAACTCGGGACGAGAAAAAAGCCGCCGCTCCCCTTTCTCAAGAGGACCAACCTCATCAACAAATACATCGGCATGCTCATCACCAAACCGACGAAGTAGTCGGCCGTTAGGGCAGGTTTCCCCCGACCGGCAGTTCAGCCTGTGATGATGCGGTATATCTCCCGGTAGCGTTCGATCGTCTTGGCGATAATGTCTTCAGGGAGATGCGGCCCCGGATAGGTCATGTCCCAGTCGAGGGTGAGGAGGTAGTCCCGTATGATCTGTTTGTCATAGCTGTCCTGGCCCTTGCCCGGGGAATAGTTCTCCATGGACCAGAAACGGGATGAATCCGGGGTAAGCAGCTCGTCGATGAGGATCAGGTCGCCGTCGAGCATCCCGAATTCCATCTTGGTATCCGCGATGATGATCCCCTTCTTCTCCGCGAGTTCGCGGGCCCTGCCGTAGATGCGCAGGCTGACGTCCCTGAGCCTTTCGGCTGTGTCGCTCCCGGTAATCTCCCGCATGCGATCGAAACTGATGTTAACGTCGTGGCCTTCATCCGCCTTGGTGCTCGGCGTAAAAATGGGGGCCTCGAGCCGGTCCGATTCGACCAGTCCCTCGGGAAGCCTGATGCCGCAGACCGTTCCCCTCTCGCGGTATTCCTTCCATCCTGAGCCTGACAGATATCCCCTGACGATGCATTCAACGGGCATCGGCTCGGCCTTCTTTACCAGCATGCTCCTGTCGGCCAGAATACCCGAATATTGCCGAAGGGCAGCGGGATATGTCCCTGCGTCCGCCGCGACCACGTGGTTCCTGATGATGTCTTTCATCTGTCCGAACCAGTAGAGGGATATCTGGGTCAGGACCTTGCCCTTCCCCTCTATCCCGTCGGGGAGGACCACATCAAAAGCGGAGACCCTGTCGGTTGCGACAATGAGGAGTTGTTCGCCGACCTCGTAGACGTCCCGCACCTTGCCGCGTCTCAGGAGCCTGAGATCTCCCAGCTTCGTCTCCCGGATTACATCAGTCATGATATCCTCCTCACGTATGCTCGATCGGTCCCGTACGGGATGCTATAGATGATACGGCAAGCGGGAAGGACGATGCAATATGCCGGGATCACCCGGCCGGCCCGCAGAGACCAGGCGTGCGACACCTCAGGTCGTCGCACGCCGCATCGTCTATCCCCTGAAACGCATCGCCTCCAGCCGGGCGATTCTTTCTTCGATCGGGGGATGGGTGCTGAAGAGCTTCATGATCGCCTTGCCGCTGAACGGCGCCACGATAAGCATATGAGTCGTTGCCGGGTTGGCCTCCATGGGTATCGCCTGTGCCCCTTTCTCGAGCTTTCTCAAGGCATGGGCGAGCGACAGCGGATTGCCCTGCAGCTCTGCCCCGCCCTCATCAGCCGAATACTCCCTTGACCTGGAAATCGCCATCTGAACCAGCATCGCCGCTATCGGGGCCACGATCATCATGACAAGGGACGCCACAGGGCTGCCCCCTTCATCGTCATCGTGGCGGCTGCCGCCGAAGATCATAGCCCACTGCGCCATCTGGGCCAGGTAGCTGATCGCGCCGGCGATCGTCGCCGCGATCGTGCCGATAAGGATGTCACGGTGCATCACATGGGCGAGCTCGTGGGCCATCACGCCGGAGAGTTCCTCTTCGCTCAGCAACTGCATGATACCCTCGGTCGCGGCTACAGCCGCGTGTTTCGGGCTGCGGCCCGTGGCAAAGGCATTCGGCGACATGTCCGGGATGATGTATACCTTCGGCATCGGGATCCCCGCCTTCTGGCTGAGCCTCCGCACGATCCGATGGAGGACCGGCGCCTCCGACTCGGTCGCTTCGCGGGCGCCGTACATCTTCAGTACGATCTTGTCACTGAAAAAATACGTGATGAAGTTCATGAAAAAGGCGATCAGGAGCGCCATCGTCATCCCTGACTTGCCGCCCATCGCAGCCCCACCCCAGACAAGAAGCAGCGTCAGCAACATCATGAGCATCATCGTCTTGAATCCGTTCATATATCCTCCTTGGATACCGACTAAAAGACCCTTATCCCGATGTCACAAGAAAACTCTCACAACCGGAATAAAGGCCCTCTCACCAAACCATTTCGCGGGACAGGGCCGAACCGGAGCACCCCATCCTTCCTCTTTTATTTTAATCAACAGACAGAGCCAGCGTCAATGACCGCCCTTTCCAAGAGGCCCCGGATAACTCCGTCCACTGCACCCCGGGAAATATCGCATCATCGCACCGGCTCAACCGGCAATTCAACAGCCCGCCCATCCCGTATCTCATATGCCCTGATCTCCGGATGTCCGGGATCGCTCAGGCCGAGGATCACATATACCGAATCAGGATAAAAGGCCAGATTCACATCCTTTGCAGAAGGGACAGGAGGAGAGCTTGGATGGGAATGGAAGATGCCGACCAGTTCGAGCCTTTTCTCCCTCATCTCCTTCATCACCAGAAACTGCTCCCTCGGATTGATCAGGTAGCTCACCGGCGAAGGCTCGTCATTGGTCATCGCATAGACCTTCTCCACCCTGCCGTTTCTTCCGGCAAGCATGCCGCATGCCTCATAGGGATATCCCGCCCTGCAGTGGGACACCATCTGTTCGATCAGCTCTTCAGCGACAATCAGCCTGTCCATCACTACGGCATGGAGCAGTAGCCTTCATTGTAGTCGACCAACTCCGTGATCGTCCGGTGTTCCCCGCAGAGCGGGCAGGAGGGGTTCCGGGGGACCTTCACCTTTCTGAATTCGGTCTTCAGCGCATTATAGATCAGCAGTTCTCCCTTGAGCACCTCTCCCTTGCCCAGGATCAGCTTCAGTACCTCCGTCGCCTGGAGGGCGCCGATGACACCCGGAAGGACTCCCAGCACCCCCGCCTCCTGGCAGGAAGGAACAAGGCCGGCGGGCGGCGGCTCCTCAAAGAGGCAGCGGTAGCAGGGACCGTCATGGGGAACGATGGTCGTGACCTGTCCCTCGAACCGCAGAATAGCCCCGCTCACCAGCGGCTTTCCCGCCATGACACAGGCGTCGTTCACGAGGTATCGCGTCGGGAAATTGTCGCTGCCGTCCACGACTACGTCATAGTCCCTGATGAGATCGAGGATGTCGTCCTTGGAAAGCCTCCGCTGCATCGCGATCACCCGCACATCGGGATTAAGGGCCTCGAAAGTCCTCTTCGCGGACTCCACCTTCGGCATCCCGATGGTATTCACGCTGTGGGCGATCTGTCTCTGCAGGTTGCTCATCTCGACAGAGTCGTTGTCAACGAGCGCGATGGTACCCACGCCTGCAGCAGTCAGGTAATAGCCGACCGGGCAGCCCAGCCCACCGGCGCCGACAATGAAGACCTTTGCTCCTGCTATCTTCGCCTGTCCCTTTCCGCCGACCTCGGGCAGGATGATATGCCTGCTGTATCGCTGTAACTGGTCATCGGTGAAGTCCATCATTCCCTCTCCTTCCGAACGACCAATATCCAATCGGTGTCGTTAATCTTCTCGTTCTTCAGCATCTTCTGCCCGTGGTCCTCCATGGACTTCGGGATGTTCCTCGAAGCCTCTTCAGAGTCGAGGAGTATCTCGAGCACCTGTCCCACCTCCAGCGACTCTATGGCAAGCTTCGCCTTCACAAAGGTGTAGGGACAGACGAATCCCTTGATATTGATCCTCTTGTCCGCTGCGATCTCTTCCACTCTGCCTCCGTCTGTTCCCCGCCTGTTTTATTATTTATTTTATTTGTTTGATTATAATCAAATCCCGCCCTTTTTGAAACCGCGCACGTCATCCGGAGGCATTTTCATATGCACCGCATATTTGCTCTTGATTAATTGCCCGCTTATGGGTAATTATAACAGCATGCAGTTTATCTCAGGAATGGACAACGCAGGCCTTCCCTAACGTGGATTCTTTGCTAAGCGTTTCGCCTTCTGTTATTGAGGAGTATATTTGTTAGAAGCTTCGTCAACGCTGCCGCCTCTTACTATTAAAGGAAAGAACATAACCCTGCCTGTCATACAGGGCGGCATGGGAGTTGGCGTATCCCTCGCCCCTCTTGCCAGCGCCGTCGCCAGGGAGGGAGGGGTCGGCATCGTCTCCAGCGCCTGCCTCGACAGACTCGTATCCAAGCGCACCGGGAAGAAATTCAACTCGTATGAAGCTGCCTACGAAGAGGTATCCCTCGCCAAGGCGGCAGGCGGCATCGCCGGCATTAACATCATGGTCGCCCTTGTTCGGGACTATGAGGATTCGGTAAAGGGGGCGATAGACGCGGGAGCTGATCTGCTCATCTCCGGGGCGGGTCTTCCCCTGAGTCTTCCCGCGATCACCCCTCCCAAGGATACGGCGCTGGTTCCTATCGTTTCATCAGCGCGGGCCCTGGACCTCATCTGCAAGAAGTGGGAGCGTTACGGCTACAGGCCGGATGCGGTCGTCCTTGAAGGCCCCCTGGCCGGCGGCCATCTCGGGTTCAAGATCGACCAGATAGATACGGAAGCGAACAAACTGGAAAACCTCTTGCCCCCGGTGAAGGAGATGGCGATGAAATACGGCGGCATACCGGTCATCGTTGCGGGCGGCATTTATACCCACGCGGACATCATGAGGTACCTGAAGATGGGTGCTGACGGCGTTCAGATGGGCACGCGCTTTCTCGCCACCGAGGAGAGCAGCGCAACCGCAGCTTACAAGGAAGCGGTCGTGGCGGCAAAAGACGAAGACATCATCGTCGCCCATAAGCCGGGCTCGCCGTGCGGCTTGCCATTCAGAGTCATCAAACAGTCACCAATGTATGTGTCTGCGGCCAAGCGCCTCAGAAAGCCGAAGTGCGACAAGGGGTACGTCCTTCTCAAGGATGCCGAGGGGAAATTCACCCGCTGCCCTGCAAAGGAGAGCAACGAGGCATGCTTCTGCATCTGTAACGGTCTCCTCAGCTCCGCCGGGTACAACCCTGACAAGGAGGAACCCCTCTACACCGTCGGCACCAACGCCAGCAGGATCGACCGGATCATCCCGGTGAAGGACCTTATGGCAGAGCTTGCAGGCACCGTCCTGTCGTCCGTATCCTGAAGGCAGACAGCTCCCTCATATCCCCCTCGTTGTAACTCCCGCCCTCCCCGTTGCGGTAAGATATACCATATGATCGCCATCGAGAATGTGACCAAGTCCTATAACAACATCCCGGCGGTGAAGGACCTGTCGCTGACCGCCGCAACCGGGGAGATATTCGGCCTCGTGGGTCCCAACGCAGCAGGAAAGACCACGACCATCAGGATGATGACGGGCCTCGCGCGGCCCGACAGCGGCCGCGTCCTCATCTGCGGCCACGACATAGTCAGCGATCCGGTCAGGGCGAAGTCCGTCATGGGGTATGTGCCGGACAAGCCCTTCCTTTATGACAAGCTCGCCGGCAGGGAGTTCCTGCTATTCACCGCCTCGCTCTACGGCATGCAGAAGGATTCCGCCGGCAAAGGGGCGGACAGACTGCTCGATCTCTTCGGGATAAGAGACGCCGAGCATGAACTCATCGAGGGATACTCCCAGGGCATGCGGCAGAGGCTCCTGTTTGCGGCCGCACTCATCCATGGACCGAAGGCGCTGCTCATAGACGAACCCTTTGTCGGCCTCGACCCCTTCGGCATACGCCTGCTCAAGGGCGTCATCAAAGACCTGGGCAGATCGGGTGTGACCGTATTCCTGGCGACCCACAGCCTCCATATAGCAGAGGAACTCTGCAACAGGGTCGGCTTCATAAAAAAGGGCGGGCTCGTCGCCGTGAGGGACAGCTCCGAGATACATTCTGCCGAAGGGGGCCTCGAAGGCCTCTTCCTCAGGATAAGCGGCTGACAGCGGCATGCTTCTTCTCTTCCTGAGACAGAGACTCCTTGCGATCAGGAACACCCTCTCCTTCAGGGTCTTCCTCAGGAGGCTTCCCTTCATCGGCCTGGGCATAGGGTTCTGGGCGCTCTTTTATCTGGGAAGCATAAAGACCCTCGGGTACCTGAAGGGACTGGGGTTCATCGGAGACGCGGTGAGCGAGAGGCTCCTCGCCATGATCTTCTTCAGCCTCACCGGGTTCCTGGCGATGAGCAACATCATCACCGGCCTTTCATCCTTTTATCTGTCTAGGGAGATCCCCTTTCTTCTGTCGAAGCCGATCGAGGTGAGGCAGATCATAAGTCTCAAGACCTTCGAGACGGTGCTCAATTCATCATGGATGGTCCTCTCCTTCGCCCCCCCGGTCTTCATCGCATACGGCGTGGCGTACGGCGCTTCGTATGTCTATTACCTCACCGTATTCGGCTGTCTCATACTGCTGGTAATGCTTGCCGCGGGCCTGGGCATCTCCCTCGCCCATCTGCTCACCCGGATATTCCCTGCCGGCAGGTCGCGGGACATCCTCTTCGGTCTGGGGCTGGTGCTTTTTCTGGCAGCCTATTACATCATGAAGTCATCCATCCCCTCCGACCCGTCCGGTCCCGAAGACCTCCTGGGGTCGTTCATGCGCTTCAGGGCTGACTCCCCCCTTCTGCCGGGGACATGGTTATTGAGGACGGTGCTTCCGACGCTCAGGCAGAAGGGGCCGGACCTGTTCTATGCCGCGGTCCTCGTGAGTAACGGCGCCTTTTTTCTCCTCGTCTCTTCCGCCATAGGTGCGGGGGTGTACTACACGAACCTTGGCAGGATGCAGCCCTCCGGAAGCGCCTCGGGGGCGGGCATGCTGGGGAGGATTTATCCAGCCAGGCGTTTTGCGTTATTGTATAAGGACCTGCGCGTCTTTATTCGCGATGCGGGGCAGTGGTCCCAGGTATTCATCATC
This sequence comes from Nitrospirota bacterium, assembly GCA_021825365.1. Taxonomy (GTDB): domain Bacteria; phylum Nitrospirota; class Thermodesulfovibrionia; order Thermodesulfovibrionales; family UBA6898; genus JAKAGF01. The sequence continues at coordinate 48,666 of JAKAHR010000019.1, forward strand.
CTGGCGCTCGTCATGGTATATGTATACAACTTCCGCACCGTGCCTGTTTCCACCTTCACCGGCATCCCGTTTCTGAAGGAGATAATGGTGCTGGTGAACCTGACCCTGGCAGGGCTCATACTTTCGGCTGTATCCGCCCGTTTTGTCTATACTTCGGTGAGTCTCGAGGGGCAGGCCTTCTGGGTCGTCCGTACCGCACCTGTGGACCCGGTGAGGTTCCTCTGGTCGAAGTTCTTCGAGGGCTGTCTTCCTGTCACCTTCCTCATCGTCCTCCTCGTGTTCCTGACCAACAGTGCCCTGGAGGTGGGCGGCGGCCTCATGTACCTGTCCCTGGCGACAGTGGTGATGCTCTGCGTATCGGTGAGCGGCCTGGGCGCGGGCCTCGGGGCCATATATCCGAAGTTCAAATATGAGAACATCGCCTCCGTCTCGATGAGCATGGGGGGCATGACCTTCATGGTATTGTCCTTCAGCCTCATCCTCGCCACCCTGGCGGCGGTGTCGTGGGTGTTTTATACGATAATCAAGGGCGGTGCATCAGGGCCGATAGATATGATCAGAATCTCCGCCGTCGCCAGCGCGGTCATCCTGCTCAATGCCGGGACGTTCTATCTGTCGATGAAGAGGGGAGCCAGGGCGCTGGAGAGGATGGAGATTTAGCCTTCATGTTTTATGGCTGTCGATTCCAGCCGAATTCTTTGCATACCTTCATCCCCTCACTGGCCTCGGCGCTTTCTATTCGCCAATTGGTGTGCAGTTCTTTGATGTCCGGCCCAGCTTCCGCTTTCCTGTCCTTGGAGAATACGTCTTCCGCCCTCTCAAGAAGCTGCTTTTTCCATTCCGTTATCTACAGGTGGCCTTTAATGGGTGGCCCCATTTTCTCCGCTTGTCCCCCTTATTCCGCCTAACTCTGCGCATAAAGGAACTCTATTCCCTAACATAATCCGCAATGCCAACGTACTCGATATGGCCTGTGATTTCAGACATCTTCCACCCGCCCGAAAGCTTACCTAAGCTTATCTTCAAAACGTAATTTCTATCTAACACAGCATCATCTAAACCGGCTACCTCACCATCTAGGAAATCAAGGAAGTCTTTGCATTCTTCATAATCACCGTACTCGCTAAGTTCAGCAAGGAGATTCGCTTCAAAAGCTGGTAAATCTTTCTTAAGTCTCAATACACCTACCCACCATCCATACGGCTTCTTCTCATCTTCGTGGTCTGCTTCTATGTACGAAGAAAAGAGATCAGAAATCTTCTCGGCCCGCCATAATCGAAAGTGCAAAGCGATATCTTCACCATATATTCTTCTAAGATGTGGCAATAACCCCCTGATAGGCGCGGCATGTTCAATAAAGTCTTGATAAACTGCTTCAAGCTTAGGCCAAATAATCTCACGATCAAATTTCTCTGCTTCTGACTTCACAGGTCTATTTTTTCAAGCTCCTTATTAGAAATAGCCAACCCACTTACCTGTATTCATCATCCAGTTTGGCCCGCTTTTCTGCTTTTACCAACTGTCTGAATACCATGCTCGCCCATTCCTCAGGCGACATACGATTATGTTTTCTATCCGGTCTATTCTGCACTTGATCTGGCGTCGGGCGATCCTCAGGCAAGCAAATTAACCAGCGATTGTCTTTCTTCTTGAGAACTATCTGTCGTTCCTTGAACAGACGGCTTAATACCGCATCTGGTAATATATCAAAGTGATTCTTGAATGCTTCACAAAAGCCCGACGATATAATATCAATATATTGATGTCCTTCTAGCTCCAAGATGAATCTTCTAACAAACTCCGCATGGCTAAGTCTCGGGGATGTCTTTTCGATGTGTTCTTTTTTGGACTCAAGGACCGTAATACACCTGTTACAATATAAAGCGTCGAAGCATCCGTTATAGCAATTGGGGGCACCGCCATGTATTTCAGCATACTTCAGTACTTTGTCAGTCTTGATATCAACTTTAGCAACCACTTCTAACATCGTCTTCTTGCAGTGGTAACAGATGACTCTACGCTTTCTTAATTCAACGATTTTGCCCATTGATATCTAAATACGACTGAAAATTCTTTCACCACCAAGAAGTTTGCCCTGGTTCGACAGGTACTAGGTCCCATCAGCTATCAACAGCGACAAGAAAAAGGGGACAGGCTACTTAATCGAATGGCCGTCCTTATTCTTCGGTCATCGCTCGACATCGTTATTATTGATCCCTCCATGACGATGCTATTTTATAACCCGCTATCCCTTTCTCAGTCAAGACAAAACTGTCGAATATCGTTGGGCTAGCGGGAAGGGCTGGAATGGTGAGGCGGCGCTATGGAAATAAGAAATTATCAGGATGGTACCGGAGACCGGGATCGAACCGGTACGGGGTTGCCCCCGAGGGATTTTAAGTCCCTTGCGTCTGCCAATTCCGCCACTCCGGCGCCTGAAGGGCAGTATTAAGATACAGCAAACAAGGACAAAAGACAATGAACCGAGAGTCACCGGTGAGATAAAAAAAGCCGGCCAAAAGGCCGGCTTTCGCATTTCTGCGCCGAGGGAAGAAGTCTATTTCTTTCTGATGTAGAACTCGATGACCCCGCCCTCTTCTTTTGTCTCGAGAAGCTCATGCCCCAGCCTCTGTAACAGGGCAGGGATGTCAGACTTGGCCCCCTGGTCAGTTGCTATCACTTCAAGAACCTGGCCTGACTGAATTCCGTCGATCGCCTTCTTTGTCTTTAAAACCGGCATGGGGCAGTTCATCCCCTTCGCGTCGAGCACCGCATCCGCCTTGATACTCATCCTGTCCTCCTGTGACATATTGTCAATAACTTTATAAACAATTTAACAATATTCATCTCTTTTGTCAAGAACGAATGCCGTCGACCCGCACAGCCTTCTATTTCATCTTCTTGACCATCTCCGATACAGGGATCGCCGCCATTGACATGAGCTGCACCGAACCCCTCGACCCCAGCTCAAGAGACATCTTCATCACCGCCTCATTGTCCTTCGCCTCGACGATGTTCACGAAATCATAGGGACCCATCACCGCATACTGCTCCTTCACCTTGACGCCCATCTTGGCCAATTCCTTGTTCACCTCAAGAATACGGCTGGGATTCTCCTTGATCGTCTTTCTTCCCTCGTCGGTAAGCGTGCTGAGGATAACGTACGTCGCCATGGACAGATTCTCCTTTCGCTCTGAATATATTTCTCACTACCTCTCCTTATACTATCTTTCCCCCACCTTGTCAACGGAATTTCTCGGCCCGTCCGGCTCTTCCGCGCGATTGACATGACCCTGACTCCGTGCAAAAATGGGGGCATGTGGGAATATACCGAGAAGGTAAAAGACTTCTTCCTCAAGCCGAAAAACGTCGGTGAGATTGCGGATGCCGATGCGGTGGGAGAAGTCGGCAGCATCATCTGCGGCGATGCGCTGAAGCTCTACCTGAAGGTGGACAAACAGACCGGCAGGATAATCGACGCCAGGTTCCAGACCTTCGGGTGCGCAAGCGCCATAGCCAGTTCCTCGGCGCTGACAGAACTCATCAAAGGCAAAACACTCGATGATGCGCTGAAGGTGACAAACCAGGACATTGCCGATTTCCTCGGCGGACTCCCTGACCAGAAAATGCATTGCTCCGTCATGGGACGGGAAGCGCTTGAGGCGGCGGTGGCGAACTTTCGCGGAGAGCCGCTCAAGAAGGAGGAAGAGGGGAAGGTCGTCTGCAAGTGCTTCGATGTAACCGAGGAGAAGATACGGAAGGTGGCGGTCGAAAACCACCTGACGACTGTTGACGAGATAACCAACTTCACCAAGGCGGGCGGAGGCTGCGGGGAATGCGTCCCCACGATCGAGGCGATCCTCCAGGACATTTGGTCGCTGAAGCCGGTCGAAAAACCCTCAAAGCCGAAGAAGCTGACCAATCTGCACAAGATAGCGCTTATCCAGGAGATCATCGAGACGGAGATCCGGCCGGGGCTGCAGGCCGACAACGGCGACGTTGAGCTCATCGACATCGACGGCAACAAGGTGATCGTCGCCCTGCGCGGCATGTGCACCGGCTGCATGATGGCGGATGTCACGGTAAAGGGCATAGAAGCCAAACTGAGGGAACTGGTGAGCGAAGACATCGTGGTGGAGGCCCTGCAGTGAACACGATCTATCTCGACAATAACGCAACGACCCGCGTTGCGCCCGAGGTGCTTGACGCGATGCTGCCTTACCTCACTGACCTCTACGGCAACCCTTCCAGCATGCACACCTTCGGCGGTCAGCTACACCGCAAAATCGAGGAGGCACGCGAGAAGGTGGCGGCCATGATCAACGCGAACCCCGAGGAGATCATCTTCACCAGCTGCGGCACGGAGAGCGACAACACCGCCATCATGAGCGCCGTCGAGTCACAACCCCGCAGGCGGCATGTCATCACCACGCGGGTGGAGCATCCCGCGGTGCTCAATTTTTGTCAGCATCTCGGCCGGAAGGGATACCGGGTCACCTTCGTGCCGGTCAACAGACAGGGGCAGCTGGACATGGACAACCTCCTGAAAATGCTGGATGACGATACGGCTGTCGTCTCCGTCATGTACGCCAACAACGAGACAGGTGTTATCTTTCCTGTCGATGCCCTGGCAGGTATCCTGCGCGACCGGGGTATCCTGTTTCACACCGACGCGGTCCAGGCGGCCGGAAAGATCCCCCTTGACGTACAGAGGGTTCCGGTAGACATGCTCACCATTTCGGGGCACAAACTCCATGCTCCCAAGGGCGTGGGCGTGCTGTACGTGCGCAAGGGCACCCGCTTTCATCCCTACGTCATCGGCGGCCACCAGGAAAGGGGCCGCAGGTCCGGGACCGAAAACGTCGCATCTATCATAGCCCTGGGAAAGGCCTGCGAGCTGGCAGCACACCATCTCGACAGGGAGATAGTCTATCTGAGCGGCCTGCGGGACAGGCTGGAGACCGCCCTCCTGGGGTGCTGTCCCAACGTACGGGTGAACGGTGATACCTCCAGCCGGCTCCCCAACACAACCAATATCAGCTTTGAATATGTCGAAGGCGAGGCGATCCTCCTTCGGCTCAACGAATTCGGCATCTGCGCCTCGTCAGGTTCTGCCTGCACGTCAGGGTCGCTGGAACCCTCCCACGTGCTCCGCGCCATGGGGGTCCCCTACACCGCTGTGCATGGTTCTGTCAGGTTCTCCCTGAGCAGATTCAACACCGAAAAGGAGATCGACCGGGTGATCGAGGTCGTGCCCGGGGTCATCAAAGAGCTCCGGCAACTCTCGCCCTTTGGCAGGGAGAAGATCTCCTGTCCGCCTGAATAGTCGCATCATTCCGATTTTTTCACACCCCTGGTGCGCGTGGCGGGTCATCAGGCCTTCAGAGACCGCTGTCCTGCATTATTGACTTTTGAATAACACACCCGTACTATGGGGAATAACAATTACGTTTCTCCAAGAATATAGAAGGAGGCGAGGATGGCGAATTCAGAACAGGGGCAGACGGATCTGGGGACAACGAGCATGGGCCTGCAGCCGAACGTGGCAGCGGCACTGGCATACGTGCTCACGGTGCTGACAGGGATTCTCTTCTATGTGATCGAGAAGGAGAACAAGTTTGTGCGGTTCCATGCGATGCAGGCGATCCTCCTGGGGGCGGCCTGGATCGTGCTCTGGATAGCCCTGGCGATACTCATGATGATGCTGGTCTTCATCCCCTTTATCGGCTGGATCATAAACGCCATAGCGTACCTTGCAGTGGGCCTCGGCGGACTGGTCCTCTGGCTGCTTCTGATCTTCAAGGCATTTAAGGGCGAGCGGTTCAAGCTGCCGGTTATCGGCGATATAGCCGAGAAGAATTCCTGAGCAGGCCGCGGCCGTCAGATTCCCGACCAGCGCCTGCTATTCAGCAGGCCTGGTCTGCTCGACAGGAGACTGAGCACCGGGCGCTGATCCTTCCGTGTCGGCCTCAATCTCGTCATATTCGGGCACCACGATCCCCCTTCTGACCATAATGTTGTAGATAAGGTGCGACCGGTGAACGACGTAGCGCTGTTCGCCGAGGGGGTTGAACTTGCGCGGGTTGGGGAGCACTGCCGCAAGGCGGGCGGCCTCTTCAGGACCGAGGGCCGAGGCGGGCTTGCCGTAATAGGCGCGGGACGCCGCCTCGATGCCGAAGATCCCCCGGTCTCCCCATTCCGCCACATTCAGATAGAGCTCCAGTATCCTCTTCTTCGAGAGCGCCCGCTCCATCCGCCAGGTGATGATCGCCTCCCTGATCTTGCGGACCGGGTTCTTCGAGGGAGAAAGGTAGAGGTTCTTGGCCAGCTGCTGGCTGATCGTGCTTCCACCGAGTTTGAACTTCTTGGACTTGATGTCCTTTTCGATCGCCTTCTGCATCGCCTCGTAGTCGAAACCTTCGTGCTGCCAGAACTTGTCGTCCTCTCCGATGAGAACCGCCTTGACGAGGTACGGCGATATCGCCCCCAGGCGGACCCATCTCTGGTTGACCCGGTATTTCTTCTGTTCCCGCTGCCATTCCCTTTCGCGGTATTCCATCATCGCGGTCTTCTTCGGGTTTTCCTTCTTCAGCCTGGAGACGTCGGGATAGACGAACTGGGAGGCGACAAGGCCGATGATGCAGACGATACCGATAAAAATAAGACGACGGAGCCGGGACTTCCCCTTCTTCATTCGAAATCGAGGAGGCTGAGGTTGCGCGGCTTCTGGTCAATCTGTTCGATAACCGGGACCTCTTCTGCGCCGGAGACGCCCAACTCCCTGAACTTCCTCACCGAGGGAAGGACCCTCGATTCCATCGAGCCGACGATTTTATTATACGAAGAGATGGAACGCTCGATGGCAGTGCCCAGCTCGCTGAAATGCCTGGCAAGCGTGCTCATCCTCTCGTACAGCTCCTTGCCGAGCACGCCGATCTGCTGGGCGTTCTTCGTCACCTGCTCCTGCCTCCAGCCGTAAGCGATGGCGCGCAGCAGGGCGATGAACGTCGTGGGTGTTGAGATGATGACCTTTCTTTCAATGCCGTCTTCGATGAGGGTGGGGTCCGAGTCGAGGGCAACGCCCAGGAAGGACTCCCCCGGGATGAAAAGGATCACGAACTCAGGAGACTGATCGAACTGGTTCCAGTATTCCTTGGAGGAGAGCTTCATCATGTGCGCCCTCACCTGCTGGCCGTGCTTCAGGAGGCGCGCCTTCCGTTCTTCATCCGTGCCCGCGGCAACCGCCTCAAGGTACGCGGAGAGCGATACCTTGGAATCCACAACGATCCGCCGGTCACCAGGGAGCTTCACCGTCATGTCAGGCCGCAGCCTTCCCTTTTCCGTGTCAACCGAGACCTGCTCCTCGAAGTCGCAATGCTCCGACATGCCGGCCAGCTCGGCCACACGCCGCAGTTGCATCTCTCCCCACCGGCCGCGGACCTCGGGCCTCCGCAGGGCGGATACGAGGTTGGAGGTTTCCTTCTGCAGGCTCTCATGGGTCGAGGCCAGGGCCCTCAGTTGTTCCTCCAGGCTCCCGTATGCCTTATGGCGGCCGTCCTCCATGATCCGTATCTGCTCTTCGTAGCGCTTCAACGCATCTGACAGCGGCTTGATCATGCCGTCCATCGCCACCTGATGCTCTCCCAGCTTCCCCTTGGTGTCGGATACGACCCTGCCGAGGGACTCGGAGGCGAGCCGGAGAAAATCCTCGCTGCTGCTCTTCAGGGCTGCCGAGGAAAGGGCATTGAAGGTGTCGGTCATCTCCTTTTTCATCGCCTCGAGCAGCGCCTTCTGTTCGTCGAATCCCTTTTGGGCCGCATCGAGCCGGGTCAGCGCCTCCACCTTTGCCTGCCGTTCTGCCGCGATATCGGACGACAGCCTTGCAGCGGCCTCTTCCCTCTGCTGCACCTGCGACCGCAATTCCTGCACTACCGCCTCGGCAGCCTTCGACCTGCCCTCGATCTCGGCCAGGCGGGAACCGCACTCCTGCTGCATCCTCGTGATCTCTGATGTCCGCTCTGCCCGCAGCCGGTACGACACGATGAGCCAGGCAGCCGCTCCGCCGATGGCAAGGCCGATGATAAGATACAGGACATCTGTCATGCGCCCTCCTCCTCGCTCACCAGGTCGGTCCGCATCAGAGCGAGAATGGATGAGTACGGAACGATCAGATATTTCTTGCCCTCAAACTCGATCTCCACCGCCGCCTCCCGAAGGAAGATCGCATAATCCCCCTCCGTAGCCTCAAGCGGGATGTATCTGAGCCTCTGGGGCTTCTTCGGCGTCCAGGGCTCCTCACCCGCGTTCGGGTCATGCACCGCATAGCCCGGCCCCACCTTCACCACATAACCGCCCTGCACCTTTTCCTTCTCCTTGACGGTCGGCGGCAGGTACAGGCCGGTGCTGGTACGGTCGGTCTTGTCGTCCGGATCGATCAGGACCCTGTCACCAACAACGATGATGTTCTTCTTCGCCTTCATGGAAGGTATTGTAAAACATTTCCGGAGTTTTGTTCCCCTCTGCGGGCAAGAGGGGGCAGAGGGGAGTCAGAGCAGCTCAGATACCGGCATCGCCCCCGATGATCGGCGTGCTGTTGCCTTTACCAGCGAGTCCGCATTCCCGGAAAGGCACTCTTACATGATTATCGCTCGTGAGGCTATATCTTGATTTTCATTTTCCGGATAAACAGATCAGCGGCGATACCTATCACAAAGGCCCATGACATATTGGTCACGGAGAGTGCGATGCCGGCGATGAGAAGGGCCACGAAAAACTCCTCATTTGCCTTGAGACTGCGTATCAGAGGGCAGAGTTCCAGACCGGCAAATACGAGAAGGACCCCCAGCACCGAATTCGGGATTATGGAAAGCAGGGTAAACCCGAACTCCCCGAAGGCCAGTGCCATGACCACGAGAAGAGCGCCGATCATAATGGGAGCCCCGCCCGTCCTTGCCCCAAAACGGTAATGAGCAGCAAGCCCCCCTGTGCCGTGGCACATGGGTACGGCACCCAAAAACCCGGCGGGAAGATTGACGATACCCATAGTCAGAGCGAATTTGCCCGCCTTTGCTTTGGAAAGCAGGTGACTCTTCGGGAAGAGAGAATAACAGGTATCGGCAGTGCCCACACAGGCATTTCCTATGGTCAGTGGGATCTGAGGCAAGATGAGCATGATGAAGGCGGTCCAGAAATCCCTCGGATTCGGCGAAATAAGACGGATTTCGGTGGGGCCCATGGAAAACCTGAGACCTTCGAAGCCGCCAAGGACCAGACCGGAGACGATGCCCACGACCAGAGCGGCAAGGGCGGCAGGCAGCTTCCTGTTGTCGAGAAGGGCCAGGACCAGCAGGAAGACTGCCACTCCTATAATAAGGTTTATGTTGAATTCGGCAAATTTCCCGGCAAGACCGGAGAGGAACAGGTTCTTTCCTATTATCAACTCTACTCCCTTTCTCAGGAAGACGAGACCAAGGGCCAGTTGAATTCCCCTCACAACTGGCTGGGTAAACAGCTTTGCAATCTTATCTACGGTCCCGGAAAGCGCCAGCAGAAGGAGAATGACCCCGAATATGATGCCCGATGCGCCTATCACAGGCTCTGTAATCAGCCCGGGAGAAGCGATGGCGATGGCGCCCACAGCCTTCAGTGGCTGAACCGGGACCGGAAGACGGTAGTACACTCCTGCGATGAGATAAAACAATCCGAAGGAAAGAAACACCGCGCTTGGACTCAGTTTATTGATCAGAATCATTGCCACTACGATCGGCAACAGCGTTCCAAGATCACCGAGTGAACCGGCTAATTCGACACGGTCGAATCGCAATCCATGGGATGCTTCGCTGCTATCATCCATAGGAGACCCCTTTCCCGCGAGTTTAATTCTTTCAAACTATGCAGGGCAATTATCCTGCTGTTTGTCTATTCCCTGCCCTCTACAGTACGGAAAATGTATTTCTCAGGAGTGTCAGAGAGCGGTTACAGCAAACCTGAACTGATCCGGCTTTCAGCAAGCCGTCAAATGCGTTCACCTGACAGCCGGTGTTCTAGGCGAGGATCTCGGTCCCGATGCCCTCTTTGGTAAAGATCTCAAGCAACAGGCAATGCGGCACGCGGCCGTCGACGATATGGGTCTTCTTCACCCCGGCATCCAGGGCATCGAGGCAGGCCTGCACCTTCGGCATCATGCCGCCCTTGATCGTGCCATCTTTGACAAGCCTGCCCACCTGGGTCTTTTTCAGGGTGGACATGATCAGGCCTTTCTTGTCGAGGATGCCCGGAACGTCCGTAAGCAGGATCAGTTTCTCCGCCTCCAGCGAGGAGGCCACCGCTGCTGCCACAAAATCAGCGTTGATATTGAGCGTCTCACCTTTGGGTCCAACGCCAATGGGCGCGATTACCGGTATGAAGCCGGATGCATGAAGGCTTGCGATGATGCCAGGGTCAATGGCCGACACCTCTCCTACCAGGCCCAGATCGACGATCTCGTCCGTGCCGGTCTCGGGAGTAGCCCGCCTGGTCAGTTTCTTCTGTGCGCTGATCAGCCCGCCATCCTTGCCCGAGAGGCCAATCGCCTTTCCGCCGTGGCGGTTTATCAGAGAGACTATCTCCTTGTTCACCAGGCCGCCGAGGACCATCTCGACGATATCCATCGTCTCCTGGTCGGTGACACGCTGGCCGTTCACAAACTCCGGCTTTTTGCCCATCTTCTCCATGGTGGCGGATATCTTCGGCCCCCCGCCGTGCACGATCACCGTACGGATCCCGATGAAGTTCAGCATGACCACGTCCTTGGCAAAGGACTCTTTCAGGTCGTCCCTGGTCTGGGCAGCACCACCGTATTTGATCACCAGTGTCTTGCCGCAGAAGGTGCGGATATACGGCAGCGCGTCGATGAGTATCTCGGCCTTCTTTATGATCTCTTCCATATCTATCTATTCCCTCTCGAAACAGGGGATGCATACCACCCTGCCTTCTTTCATCCTCGCCCTCGGCTCCATCATTTTTTCCCCGCACGATTCGCAGGTGACGCTCGGATATATCCTCGCCTCGGGCGGCAGCTGCTCCTTTATCCTCCTGACCGTCAATACTGCCTTCTCATCAGCCTCCAGGATGCTGCGTATCTTCGCCGCCTTCCGGTCGTGGACATATGCCGCCACCTGCTTAGACCGGTCACCCTTCATGTACCGGTCCCACATCCTCTTCTCCTGCGGTGTCTCGGCGGGTTTGGTCCAGTTGACGGCGATGCGAATACCCTTGCCGGCCGGTCGCGTATAAAACGTGTAGACCTGTTTCCCATAATCCCTGAATATGAGGTTACCCTTGCCGAAGGTGCAGCCGGTCATCACCTGCACCGCGTCCACGGCACACGAGCTGTTTTCGACCACGGCCACGAGTTCCTCATCCCCGGCGCGGCCGCCGAATTCCCTGAGGACCCGGAGACTCACCCGGTAGCCAAGCGCGAGACCTGGACAGGCATGGCCATGGAATTCGATCACATCATCAAAGCGTTTCATACAGGGATTGTACACAAAAAGTCGTTATTCGTACAAATGAAATCAGCGGCCTGCGAATCCGTCGATGCGGGTGTTGCTATAATAGTATAGACACCATGATCGAACTGAAATATGTCTTCTACTTCGTGATCGGCGGTGCGGTCGTGAGTATCGTCACGTACTACGCAAGCCACGCCAGGACGCTGCTTGCCGCCTTCTTCGCGAACCTGCCGGTGATGACGCTCATCACCTTTCTGATGATCTACCGGGAGGCAGGGGAAAAGGCCGTCGTGCCGTATGCCCAGGGCCTGCTGATCATGCTGGCGCCCTGGCTCGTATACATCTTTTCAGTGATCTTCCTGACTCCGCGCCTGGGAGTCTTGCCGGCGCTCGTGACCGGTCTGTCCTTCTACCTCGTTTTCGCCCTTTTCATCCTGAAGAAATTCTGACCGTCCCGGCTGCTCACTCAACGGAAGAGACTATATCTTCACATCAGCCTTCATGACGACAGCGGGGTAGCCTTCCTGTCCCAGTTGCCCGGCAGTAGGAAGGGAGGCGGTGATGGTGTCGAAGTTCCCGATCCTCACCCGGTAATAGGTGACCCCCCTGAGTTCGACCTCCTGGATGTACACATTGCCATACTTGAGGGCAAGAGCCCGTTTCAGCCTGATCGCGTTTATGCTCTCCGCGAAAGACCCTATCTGGATCGCAAAGGGCCCCTTCCGGTCAGCAGCCTGTATCCTCACCTTTTTGACATACGAAGCGTCCCTGCCGCTTACCTCAAGGGAGACGGTGCCTGTCCCCGGACCGATTAGCCCGATCTCCTTTGCAGCCGCATAGGATAGGTCTAATGACCTCCCTTCGACAAAGGGGCCCCGGTCATTGACGATGCACTCCACGGACTTGCTGTTGGAGGAATTCGTCACCTTCAGACGCGTGCCGAAAGGGTATTCACGGTGGGCACAGGTCTTCGAGTACATATCAAAGATCTCCCCTGAAGAGGTCGGACGTCCGTGGAAGTCCGCTCCGTACCAGGAGGCCACGACCGCTCCTCCGTCACGGGGCAGATCAGGACGCGCCTCCCTCCGGCCGGAGGAACAGGAAGATGCAAAGGCAATAAGGATAAGAACGAAAAGAAGATCAGGTCTTGCTGGTGATCGCCGGTTCATCGGCCAGGTGCCACGGCTCCCAAGTGATCCCTTAGGGTTGAGAATGCTTCCATGCCATACAATATCAGAAATTCCGGCAATTGTCATACCGGATTACTAACTGTCGAACGGTCTTTCCGTGCCGTTGAAAGGGCCTGTTACGAATGCGGAATAAGTCTCCCCTCGTGCATGATAAGCCATGTGTCAGCCAGCCGGCCGGCCTGGTCTTTATCATGCGTAGTCATGATGACCGTCGTCTTGCCGCCGGCCTTTAGCTTCATGATAATATCCTCCACGATGCCGGAGTTCTTCTCATCGATGGAAGCGGTCGGCTCGTCAAGGAAAAGGATCTCCGGCTCTATCACCAATGCGCGCGCGATTCCGAGCCGCTGCCTCTCCCCGCTCGATACGGTAAGGGCGTTTTGATCCTTCTTGTGAGCCAGCCCGACGAAGGCGAGCACCTCCTCAACCTTCTTTGCTGTCTCAGCGCCCGGTACGCCCCTGATGTTCATTCCGTATGCAGCGTTCTTAAAGACAGTGGTATTGAAGATCCCGATCTGGGGCAATACGAGGGTGATCCGGCGCTTCAGACGGATATCGTGTTTCAGTATGCCCTCTTCGGATGAAAAGACTATCTCACCGGAATCGGCATCATCTATAAGGGCGGAGATTCGCAGAAATGTCGATTTGCCCGATCCGTTTGTGCCGGTCATGACATAGACACCATGTCTGTCGAATGACATCGAGACATCCTCCAGCACCGGCCTGCCGTTATAGGACTTCCTTACATGCGATGCAGTCAGCGCCAGGCTCACGCCCGTATTGTCCCTTTCTTCTGAATAAGATGGAGGAGGAAATTGATGCCAAGGGATATCGAAAGAAGAATGATGCCCAGCGCGAGGGCCAGCTCGAAATTGCCTTTGTCCGTTTCGAGGGCGATGGTAGTGGTCATCACCCTGGTGTACCCCGCGATGTTGCCTCCGACAATCAGTATTGCCCCCACCTCGGCCATCACCCTCCCGAATGCGGCGATGACGCCCGACATGATCCCAAACCGGGCCTCCTTCATGATGGTCAGGGAGACCTGATACGGGGTTGCGCCGAGGGTTCTCGACGACTGGGAGATGATAGGGTCAACGCCGACGATGGCCGAGTAGCTCAGCGAGGCGACGATCGGCAGCGCAAGAATACTCTGTGCGACGATCATCGCCGCTGGTGTATACAGCAGGGCCAGGAAGCCAAGCGGACCGCTCCTCGACAAAAAAAGGTAAACAAGCAGTCCCACGACCACCGGCGGCAGGCCCATAAAGGTGTTCAGCAGGCTGACGAAGGTCCCCTTCAGAGGGAACTTTCTGAACCCCAGGAACGCGGCAAGGGGGAGGCCGATCAGCGTCGAAATGACAAGGGCTGAGCCCGAAACCCTGAGGGATAGAAAGATAATCCCCAGAAGCTCGGCATTCAGATGGACGATCAGTGAAAACGCGGTCTTAAAACTCTCCGTCAGGAACACGGGAACCCTTCAGACATCAGTTTATCATACCCATGCGCCGGTTAAGATCATGAACAACTCCTTGTCCATACCACTGGACGCACGCCTGCAGACTCCTCAACAATCTCTTTGACCTGTCTGAACCGGAGAGAAGGTAATCTACGATCTCCCAGTCTTTGACAAGTTCAAACCAGGCGAATGCGTCCCAGGAAGCAAGGCATGGGGCATGATATATACCAGCCCCATGCCCGTTACAGGATTCCCTCGCATCTCTCAGCGCGTACTCCCTGATGGCATCGATCAGACGGCTTACCTTCTCAACCTCCGGAAGCGGAGCATCGCTATTTTGCATTCGGTATAAAGAGGGCGTTGCCGTTCTTGTCTTTGAATGAGGCGATCGCCTGCTGGCCTTCCTTGGATATAAGCCAGTTGACAAACTCCATCGCCTCCCTGTATTTCACGTGCCTGAATTTCTCGGGATTCACCGCCATGATGCCGTACTGGTTGAACAGGACGGGATCGCCCTCCAGGACAATCACCATGTCGAGCTTGTCCTTGTCTTTTGTTGCAAGCCAGGTGCCGCGGTCGGTAAGGGTGTAAGCCCTCTTCTCATTCGCGATCCTCTGCGTCTTTTCCATGCCCTGACCGACCTCCAGATACCACTTCTGGCCCTTCGGCTCGATGCCGAGCTTCTTCCAGAGGGAGAGCTCCTTCGTGTTCGTGCCGGAGTTATCGCCGCGGGAAACAAACTGGGCCGATCCGCTGATCTTCCTGAATGCATCCGCAGTCGACTTCATCCCCTTTATCTTCGCGGGATCATCAGGGGGTCCGATGACCACAAAATCGTTATACATGACATCGTGCCGGTTCACGAAAAACCCTTCATTAACCGCCTTTAATTCCTGCTCTTTCGCATGCACAAAGGCGACGTCGGCATCGCCCCGCTTGCCCATCTCTATCGCCGCTCCGGTGCCGCGCGCAACCACCTTCACCTTGATGCCCGTCTTCTTCTCAAACATCGGCAGAATATAGCCGAACAATCCCGAGTTCTCGGTGCTCGTCGTGGACGAACAGATGATTTCAGCTGCTGCCCATGCACTGCCCGCACAAGACAGAAGAATAAGACATGCTGCCAGGGTCACGACCTTTTTCATTGAGATAACCTCCTTGTGATATGTCTACAGCTTCTTTCCCTCTGCTGAATTGGGGAAGAATAGTGATTCGCCGTACTTGTCTCTTCCGAAATCCCTGATGATAATCTGGGCATCCCTTCCCTGAAGCCACTCTACAAACTGCAGGGCTCCCTGGCTGTTCACCTGCGGAAACCTGACGGGATTGACCGGTATAAGCGTTATGTAGTTCAGGAGAACTTCATCCCCTTCGACGAGGACCTGGAGACTTATCTTCGGCTTCATGGTGATATAGGTTGCCCGATCCATAATGGTGTAGGCTTGCTTGTCATTTGCATAGGCCAGTGTGGGAGCATTACCCTTCGAGCCCTGCTCAAAGACTGCGTACCATGCCTCCTTCGGATCGATCCCGGCCGTCTTCCAGACCTCCAGTTCCTTCACGTGGGTGCCTGATTTGTCGCCTCTTGATACAAAAGCGGCCTCGGCTTGAGCGATCTTGCGGAGCGCAGCAGCCGCATTCTTTTCGCCCCGAATGCGCGCCGGATCCTTTGCAGGACCCACGATCACAAAGTCGTTATACATGAGGTCGTAGCGCTTTGTTCCATAACCGTCCGCAACAAATTTCTCCTCAAGCGCCTTTGCGTGCACCAGCACGAGGTCGAACTTTCCCGTTTCGGCCATCTTGATGGCCTTGCCGGTTCCGGCCCCCACATGTTCCACGGTGATGCCGGTCTTCTTCGTGAACGCGGCTTCAAGGGCCCCCACGATTCCGGCGTCAATCGGGCCGATCGTGCTTGCGAGCATTATCTTTCGGGTCTGTCCGGTCGGCTCCGCACCCACGGCTGAGTTGCCCCAGGCGACCATAGCGAGAACAGCTGAAAATGCTACAAGAGCTGCATGAAGACTTCTTCCTATTCTCATCCTACCCTCTTCCTCCTGTCTGTGCCGTTATGCCTGCAAGGGTGTCACCGAACACCTTTTCCTCCCTGGTGAGAAATTCCTGTAAATCGGCATAGAACTCCCAGAAAAGCATTAATGCCTTTTCTCCTGCTTCGGTCAGCCGGGCCCCGCCGCCACCCTTGCCTCCTGTGGCCGACTCAACGAGGGGCCTCGAACACTGTCTGTTCATCGAATCAACAAGCTGCCAGGCATGCCGGTATGACATCTCCATCGACTTCGCGGCCTTTGTTATTGAGCCGTGCTCCCGAATCCTTTCGAGTAAAATAGCGCGTCCGTAACCAAGGAAGGTCCCCTCTTTTCCGTCAATCCATATCCGGCCGCGGAGACCGGCGGCAGCCCCCCCTTTTGTTGTCTTCTTCAGTGGGTGATCCTTCGCCATATGCGTAATATACAACAGGGAATAACGAAAGACAAGCACTTTCAGGCGCGCCTGTCGTCGTCAGCCTGATGGCAACCGGGATGCATTGCAATGGCTGATGGCCGTGATATACTTTTTTAAAAAAAAGGGAGGTAATCAATGGCAAAATGGAACATCGATCCTGATCATTCAGTGGCGGCCTTTTCGGTGCGCCATCTGATGATCTCCAACGTCAGAGGCCAATTCAACAAAATAGCGGGGACCCTGCTCTTCGATCCCTCCGACCCCTCATCCGCCACGGTCGAAGCGACGATCGACGTCTCCTCGATCACTACCGGAAACAGGCAGCGCGACGACCATCTGCTGAGCCCCGATTTCTTCGATGTTGCGAAATATCCGACCATCGCCTTCGCCTGTACAAAGGTGGAACTGACTGCGCCGAACCGCGGCAAGGTCACCGGGCAACTCACGATACACGGGACAACCCGCCAGGTGACCATGGATGTCGAACATTTCGGGCCGATCAAGACACCCGCTGACCTCGGAGGAGAGACGAGCATCGGTTTTACCGCCCGCCTCACCATCAATCGTGAGGACTACGGAGTGATCTGGAATATCCCCCTGAACGCCGACAAGTTTATGGTCGGCAAAGACGTTGAAATCGTTCTGGACATCGAGGCAGACCTGGCAGAATAATCATCGGTTTCCTGCGGGTCAGGTTTCAGAGGGCGATCAGGAGCCGCTCCCGCCTGACGGCTATGGCACAGCCGGATAGGCTATTCTGATCTCGTCTCCTGACAGCGCCTCCACCATGAAGGTCTTGAGAGCCTTTTTCTCGTCATCCGTCAGCCCGAGCGGCTTGAGGGCCTTGTTTCCCTCTCCCCCTCCCCTGTCAAAGAAGTCGATCACCTCATCGAGCGTGGCAAGGACACCGTTGTGCATATAGGGGGCCGTCCTTGCGATGTCCCGGAGGGTGGGGGTCCTGAAGGCCTTCCAGTCCTGCTTCTTCTTCGTGATGAGATACCTGCCCGGGTCCTCCTTCAGGTCACGGTAGTCCTTGTAATGATAGACTTTCGCGACAAAACGCATCGTCGCGGTCACTCTCGGGTCATTCAGCAGGGCCTGGTTTTCCGGCACATGGAGGGCAAAGAATTTATCGTCACTGAGATTGACCCCGTAGTGACAGTCGGCGCACTTTCCCTTTCCCTCAAAGACCTCCAATCCCTTCCTCGCCTCATCCGACAGGGCCTTCTGATCTCCCCGCAGGAACCGGTCAAGGGGCGAGTTGACGGAAACAAGGGTGCGCTCGAAGGCAGCTATCGCCATGGCGATACGCTCCCGGGTTATCTCGCCGTTGAAGACCCTCCTGAACGAATCCACATATGCCGGCACCTGCCTCAGCTGCTCCTCCAGAAAGTCCAGGTTCTTGTTCATCTCAAAGGCCGACATCATCGGGAAAAGCGCCTGGTCCTCCAGAGTCTTCGACCTGCCGTCGTGGAACAGATACTTCTGAAAGACCACATTGATGAGGGTCGGTGAATTCCGCCAGTTCTTCGTCGTCGGATAGCTCAGGGATATGTCCTGGCCGTCGGTAAAGGCGAGCTCAGGCATATGGCAGGTAGCACAGCTCATCGTGCCGTCACCCGAGAGTCTCCGATCGAAGAAGAGCTGTTTCCCGAGTTCTGTTTTCTCGGGGGTCTGAGGGTTCTTCACCTGCACCGGAACGCCCGCAAAGGGCTCCAGGTGGCCGGCAAATACCGTCCCGCAGGTCATCAATACAAAGAGAAGCGCTACTAAAAGGCTGATGCTATCTTTTCGCATTTTTCAGCTCCTCGTCCACAATCTTCCTGAGATATTCGTAGGACCTGTTGCCGATCACCTTCCTGCCGTTGATGAAGAAGGTGGGCGTGTTGTACAGGTCCATGTCAACGGCGAGTTTCTTGTCCCGCTCGATGATCGCCGCGTGTTTGAAGCCTTCGATCGATGCGGTGAAGGCCTTCATGTCCAGTCCCAGTTCCTTCGCATATCTGATGACGCTGTCCCGGTCCAGCCTCGGAGAGTTCTTCAAGAGCAGGTCGTGCATCTCGCAGTATTTGCCCTGGTCGCCGGCAGCAAGGCTCGCCTCTGCAGCCATATGGGAATAGTCGCGGTATTTATACGGATAATTCTTTATGACAAGCCGTACCTTCCCCTTGTAGGTCTCCATGATCTTCTTGACGGCCGGACCGGCCGCAACACAGTGCGGTCACTGGAAGTCGATGAACTCTATAATGGTGACGGCGGCAGTCGGCGGGCCGCAGACCGGTGAGCCATCTACGGGGACGGTGAATCTCTTCTCCTCGGCAGAGGCGAAGGAAACGGCAAAGAGAAAAATGAGGGCTGCAGCAAGATTCGTCTTCATGGCATATTGTCCCCCGGAATCACCTTCAGGGCAACAAAAAAAAGTGACAAAAAAAAGGGACAGCCATTCACGGCTGTCCCCGCATCAAGCGCCCGGATCAAAACCCCATCTTCTGGACCCACTTTGCGTGTCTCTTCCTGGCCCATTCGAGCGGCACGGTGCCGTATATCATGATCCTGAAGGTGCCCGGATTGGCGAGAGTCGCCAGGTAGATATGGCCTGTAACCGCGATAAGCAGGAGATCAAAGCTGATGTTATGAAGGAGATGGGACAGCAGCAACCACTTCCTGATGCCCGGCATCAGCCATATAGTCAGGCCTGAGGCTGAAATCACGATGCCGGCGAGCAACAGGAGGAGGTAAAAACCTTTTTGTCCTGCGTTGAGCTTGCCCTGCGGCGGCACCTTCCCTGTCTTCGACAGGTATCCTCCGCCCTTGATGAGCCAGATCACGTCCTCGCCGGAAAAGATAAGCGCCTCCCCGAGGTAGCTGAAGACGGAGAGCAGGAGCGAGGCCGCAAAGACGAGCCCCGCGTAGTTATGAATGACCCTCATCTGGCTGAAGCCGCCGAAGACAGAGCCAACCTGTCCGATATGGAACAGGAACCCGAAACCGCTGACAACGAGCAGGAAAAAGCTTATCGCGGTCGTCCAGTGGTTTACGATCTCAAAGGCATCCGCCTTTTTTATCATATTACTCATCTTTCTTCACCTCCTCGTCCCTCTTGGGTCCAACGGCAACATAATGCAGCAGGGAGGCTGCAACAGCGGCGCCGAGCCCCCAGTAAGCAAGAGGCCTCAATATCCGGTTCCAGAATATGACCGATTCGGGGATAGCCGGCTTCTCCTCCATGCCATAGACAGCGGGGGCGTCCCTGAAAGCAAACAACGTGCCGAGGCCGCCCAGGTCCGCCTCTCCATAGACCTTTGCATATCCGGTCTTTTTGGAAAGATCGATCATCGCGTCCCTGTCCCCGAACCTGATCGCGCCCGAGGGACACGTCTTTGCGCAGGCAGGGGCAAGCCCCGCGCTGATCCTGTCCGAGCAGAGGGTGCATTTTGCGATCTTGTCCTTTGCGTCGTATCGCGGGACATTGAAGGGACAGCCCCCGATGCAGAGCCTGCAGCCGATGCATTTTTCCTTGTTAAACGCTACGGCCCCCTCCTTTGTCCTGTACAGCGCACCCGGTGCCGGGCATATCTTCATGCAACCGGCGTCGCCGCAGTGCATGCACCTCTGACTGACAAACAGCCAGCGCACCGGGTTGGCCGCTGAAGGCACCTCCACGTATCTGATTCTGTTGTATACGTTCGGGGAGAGGTCAGGAGGGTTTTCCGCAGTCCCCTTGTTCTGGGTCTTCTCGGCACTGAGCTGATTCCACGACTTACAGGCAGTCTGGCATCCCCTGCATCCTATGCACAATTCCGGTGAAATGAGCAGCGCTTTTCTCGACATTACCTCACCCCCTATGCCTTTTCGACATTGACCATAAAGGCCTTTGTCTCGGGTATCATCGTGTTCGCATCGCCGATGGTCGGGGTAAGGAGGTTAGCGGAATCCCCTGCGCTCCCGTCCTCGGGGAACTGCCAGCCGAAATGCCAGGGCAGCCCCACCTGGTGAACAGTTGAATCAGCTACCCTGAAGGGCCTCAAACGGTTCGTGACCATCGCAACTGCCTTCACCTCTCCCCGCGCCGACTTGACGACGACTCTGTGTCCGTTCGCTATGCCCTTCTCCTTTGCCAGCTCTTCGCTGATCTCCACGAACTGCTGCGGCTGCAGTTCGAGCTGGTACGGAAGATGTCTCGTCAGGACGCCTGTCTGCCAGTGCTCGGACACGCGGTAGGTTGTTGCCACAAAAGGATATCTGACGTCGCAGGAGACGAAGATATCAGCCTCCTGCGAGCCTTTCTTGCCGTAAAAGAGCCTGACCGCCGGGTTTATCCTCTGCCTGGACATGAGGTTGGCCTGCAGAGGACATTCGAGAGCCTCATAATGCTCGGGAAAAGGTCCGTCAGCGAGACCGGGACCGAAGAGTGCGCCTTTGCCGTCTGCCCGCATGATAAACGGATATTTGCCCGCCTTCTCGTCTGCCATGGGCGGGGCCGGTCCGTCCGGCACATCGCCTTCCCACACGCCCGGCTTCTGCGTATTCTTGTCCAGTTTTGTCGCGTTCCATTTCAGTATCTGCCTCTTCGGATCCCAGGGCACACCCTGAAGGTTTACGGATGCACGGTTGTAGAGGACCCGCCTGTTGACGGGCCAGCACCATGCCCACTCGGAGAAGAGACCGAGTCCGGTAGGGTCGTCCGTCTTCCTCCGGGCCATCATGTTGATGACCTTTCCCTCCTTCTGCGTATAGCTCTGGCTGTATAGCCAGTTTCCGCAGGAGGTTGTCCCGTCGGCCTGGAGATGGACAAAGCTGGCGCAGAGTTCGCCCTTCTTGCCGAACTGCTTCGGCGGGGTAGCCTTCTTGTCGAAGAGGTCTTCGAGATAGTAGCCGTTTATCTCTTTGGCAACCCGGTGAATGTCGACCTTCCCGGTCCTGGCATCACCGTACCCCCAGGTAAGTTTCAGGATCGGCTCGGGGAAGGCACCTCCCTGCGTCTGATAGAGTCTCCTGACCCTTACATATAGTTCGTTCATGATGTCGGAGTCGGCCTTCGACTCTCCAACAGGTTCGACCGCCTTATACCGCCACTGGGCGAGCCGCGAGGAATTGGTAATGCTTCCCTCTTTTTCGACGGACGATGCGCAGGGCAACAGGAATACTTCAGTCTGTATCGCTTTGGGGTCCACGCCGGGACCCTTCCAGAAAGAGCCGGTCTCATTGTCAAAGAGGTTGACGTTCACCATCCATTTCAGTGTCGCCAGCGCCTTTCTGACCTTGCCGGCATTGGCCCCCGAGCAGGCCGGGTTCTGCCCCCATGCAAAGAAGCCCTCGAACCCGCCTCTGAACATCTGGTCAAAGAGCATGAGCCACGAGGCGTTCATGCCCTCATCCGGCTTCGGCAGAAGCGAATACGCGAAGTCGTTTTCTTTCGTCGCATTCGCGCCGTAGATCGCCTTGAGGTAACTGGTGATATACTTGGGACGGTTCCCCCACCAGTTGACGCTCTTTGGGTCTTTGGTCTTGGGAGTCAATTTCTCGACGTAGGTCTTCAGATCCGCGACCGAGGCTGTCGGCACGGGGAGATACCCGGGCAGGATATGGAAGAGCAGCCCGTGATCTGTCGAACCCTGTACGTTCGACTCGCCCCGAAGGGCGTTGATCCCACCCCCTGCCATACCCATGTTGCCCAGGAGCAGCTGAATGATCGACATCGCCCTGATGTTCTGAGTCCCCACGGTATGCTGGGTCCAGCCCATGGCGTAACATTCGGCCCCCACCCTGTTCGGCTTTCCTGTTGAGGCGTACACCTTGTATACCTCGGCAAGCTTCTCTTTGGGGGTGCCGGTTATGCTCGATACCTTGTCGATCGTATAACTCGAATAGTGCTTCCTGAGAAGCTGGAAGACACAATGCGGGTCCTTAAGGGAAACGTCCTTCTTGGGCAAGCCCTTTTCGTCCATCTGGACCGACCATGTCTTCTTGTCGTATTTTCTCGTCTCTGCGTCGTATCCGGAGAAGAGACCTGAAAGGTCCCGGGGCCCCTTGAAGTCCGGGTTCACCAGGAAGGGCGCATTCGTGTAATTGACGACATATTCCCTGAAATACAGGTTATTGTCCAGAATGTACTTGATCATCCCGCCGAGAAACGCGATGTCCGTGCCGGAGCGCATCGGCGCGTAGATATCCGCCTTTGCGGCCGTACGCGTGAAGCGGGGGTCAACGACGATGAGCTTGCCGCCCTTCTCCTGCGCCCTCATCATCCATTTCATCGATATGGGATGGTTTTCCGCGGGATTGCCTCCCATGACCAGAATGACATCGGAATTCTTGAGATCCACCCAGTGATTCGTCATTGCACCGCGACCGAACGACTCTCCCAGAGCCGCTACCGTTGCGGAGTGTCATATTCGGGCCTGGTGCTCTATATAGACAAGCCCCCACGAGCGCAGCAGTTTCTGCAGCATGTAGCATTCTTCATTGTCGAGGGCGGCGCTGCCCACATGGGCAATCGCATCCGTCCGGTTGACCGTAAAATCTTTCAGTACTTCCTTCTCTGTGCCGTCAGGCTGCTTCTCCTTCACCTTTGATTTCGAGGTGAGTTTAAAGGTCTTGTCACGCGTCTTCTTGACCCTCTTGGCGATCTCGTCGAGAGCCCACCCCCACTCGACCTCTTTCCATTCAGTTGAGCCTGGGGCCCGGTACTTCGGCTTGGTGAGTCTCAGAGGGTTGTTAACGATCTGGGGCAGGGACTGGCCCTTTGAACAGAGAGTCCCTTCGCTAATGGGATGATCAGGATCTCCCTCTGCGTTAACAAGCTTGCCATCCCTGGTCTGGACAATTATGCCGCAGCCGACAGAGCAGTAAGGACAGATACTCTTCGTCTCCTGTGATCCCTTGGTCCGTACCTCTTTCTCCTCTGTCGCTACCGCCGCCTCGCCCGCGTCAACACCCGCAGACATCACGCCGGCAGCAACCGTTCCGCCTGAAACCTTTAAGAAATCTCGCCTCGAAAGACTCATCGTGTATACCTCCTCGGGTATTCTGAACGCGGTTGTAAGGCACTCTATGCCTTGACGGATTCTGTCTTATGGACCGGAAGACATAAGCACCTCAATATTCAGTTATAAGCCTGACTAATAACCATAATTTTCGTTTAATATTAAATGGTTACGTTACCTGACTTGTATATTGCTCCTTCGAAAAAGTCCTTGTCAATAGGAAAAAATGAAGCAGCACGGACAACCGTCTGAAGGCAGAGACCCTCTGAAAAAAAAGGGGCTCTTCCGGGAAGACTGTGGGGCGGGGTTGCCTGAAATCATAGAGATATAGCAATCTATCTCCCAAAAGGAGGTAGAGGCATGCAAGACAAGGAACTGTATCGGCAGTTGATGGGATTAGGAGAG